>CANKHA010000107.1 GCA_947481685.1 Bradyrhizobiaceae bacterium | reverse complement strand
TCCATGTCCTTGCGCTTTCCCAGGCCGTTTTCCGGCTCCTACGTCGCGATCAGAATCCAAGCATCGTCTCAACCGGCCCCTTCGGAAGGGGGACGATGAACCATTTCTCAAACATCAGAAAAATCCCGATAGGCACGCCGATCGAAACACCGGCGACAGTGAGCCAGCTATATTTGCCCAGCCATTTCATGAAGAGCGCGATCAGCATCGCCGCCGGGACATACATGCCCAGGCTCGGAATCAACGCCACGAAAACGGTTGTGGGCACGATGACCGCAACGACCCGTCCAAGCTCTTTCCATTGGGAGAAGAGCTTGTCCCTGGGGATATCCATGATGGCTGAGAACAGATTGACCACGCTCGCCAGCAGGATGAACAGCGCGATGTAGAATGGAAAGAAACCGGCCCGCGGACCGTCGGTGTCCCAGTTGATGCCGGCTTTTACGCTTCCAAAGATAACAAGAATTGCAAACGCCGCCGTGAACAGCGCCACGCCGATCTCCACCGAGCGATGGGACGGACCTGATTCAGCGTTGAAAGCTTTTTTCATTGATGCACTCCAAAACCACCCGCAATCAACCGCCGGCAGGTGTCACCCTGCCGGCGTCTGTTGCGCCATATTGTTTATTGAGGGGCGGCCATGAAGCCGGCAGCCTTCATCAGGTCCGCGTGGACCTTTTCTTCCTTCGCGACCCAGTCGGAATATTCCTTGCCGGTCATGAAGGTCGTGTTGAAGGCACCGTCAGACATCAATTTCTTCCATTCTTCGGTCTCGCGCACCTTCTTGAACAGATCGACGTAGTAATCGACCTGGTCCTTGGTGGCGCCCGGGCTCATGAAGATGCCGCGCAGCATCAGATATTCGATATCCAGCCCTGCCGATTTGCAGGTTGGAATGCTGCTCCAGGCCAGATCACCGGCGATCTTCTCGTCATAAGGAAGCTTCTTGGAGTCGAAAACGCACAGCGGACGCAGCTTGCCGCCGCGCCATTGCGAGATCGCCTCATTGGGATTGTTGACGCTGGAGTCGATGTGGCCACCGACGAGCTGCACGGCCACCGCACCGCCGCCCTGTTGCGGGATGTAGATGAACTTGGCGCCTGTGGCCTTTTGAATCGCCTCGGTGATGATCTGGTCTTCCTGCTTGGAGCCCGTGCCGCCCATCTTGAAGGTGCCGTTACCGGCCTTCACAGCGTCGATATACTCCTTCGCCGTCTGGTACGGCTTTTCGGCATTCACCCAGAGCACAAATTCGTCGAGCGCCAACATGGCAACCGGGGTTAGATCCTTCCAGTTGAAGGGAATGCCCGTAGCCATTGGTGTAGTGAAAAGGTTGGACAGGGTGATGATGATCTTGTGCGGATTACCTTGCGAGGACTTGACGTCGAGGAAGCCCTCGCCACCCGCGCCGCCCGCTTTATTGATCACGACCATCGGCTGCTTGGTCAGGCTGTGTTTTGTGACGATGCCCTGAATGGTGCGGGCCATGATGTCGGCGCCGCCGCCGGTGCCTGCCGGAACGATGAACTCGATCGGCCGAGTCGGCTCCCAGGCAGCGAGCGCGGGCGCGGAAAATGTCGAGCCCAGAACCAGTGTCGCGGCAGCAAAAAGACCCAATGATTGCTTGGAATATTTCATGGTGACTTCCTCCCGTTGCATTTTTATGCCGGTCTATGCCGGCTCGGTGACGTGGTCTCCCCCATGAGAGCCTCGCCCCTGCGCGCCACTAAAGCGCATCGCCCTTGGCATGCATAATACTATATTTTTTCGAAAGCGCTCCAACTGACGCACCTAGACTTTGGTGGTGCAACCAAGTTGTGCATGCTGCGACGCAATAGTTGAAACGCATCGCAACAAAAAGCGCGACGAGGCCGAATCCACGCCGCGCTTGAACACTCGATGATGCGGTAACGCGAAACCTATTTCTTCGGCACCGTCACGCGGTAAGCGAGCATAATCGTGTCGTTGTCGACCTCTCCCTTATACGGCGCACCGACCTGGAAACCGTCGGTGGTGAGAAAGTCGTTGTCGTTGACGACGAGCAGGAAGTAGTCGTTCGGATTGGCGGGATCGAACGCCGGGATCAGGCCCAGGCCTTCCCACTTCCCCCGACAGATTGGTGCGGTCGTTCGGCGCGCCGTTGTGCAGGCCGAATTTTTTGAGTTGCTCATTGTCGTTCATGTCGATGAAGGGCGTCAGCTTGGCCGGCGTCACATCAGCGACGAGCTTGCCACCCGGCGCCACCGGCGTCAGGCCTTCATACGGCGAACCGACAAGGTTGGTTGCGCCGGTAACGTCTAGCACCTCGATCTTGCGATAGAGCGACGTCGGATTCTTCTGGCCGAGACCATTGCCATCGCGGCAAAGCAGCAGGAAGCGATTGTCATCGATGGCGAGCAATTCGCTCTGGGCCGCGATGCGCGGCTTGCCGTCGACGTCGAACACCGGCAGCGACACCGTGAAGTGCTTGATCAGCTTGGCCTGATCGGGATTGCTGATGTCGTAGTAGAGCACACGGGTAAAGTTGCGGGTTTCCGGCTTGTCGCCGCCATCCTGACGGGTGGCGCTCTGCAGGATGGCAACGAGCGTTTTGCCATCGGGAAGCAGCGTGAGACCTTCGAGGCCCTGATTGTTCTGGCGGCCGGTTTCCGGGTTGCCAGGCTCGGGCGCCTTGGCTCCAGGTCCCGGTGCGTTTGCGGAGAAATGATCCTTGCCCTTGCGCTTGGGGATCAGCGCCTCCGGCGGACGGATCGCCGAGATCATCTTCCCATCGGCCGAGAAGCGATAAATGTAGGGGCCGTATTCGTCGCTGATGAAGAAGCTGCCGTCCTGCATCAGAACGACGGCTTCCGGATCGAGCGCGACCCGTCCATTCGCGACCTGCGGCAGCGGCGGAATATTGCCGGCTGCCGGCTTCACGCCGCCTTCCGCCGGGTCGAGGCCGCTCATCGGCTCGCCCTTGTCGTCGGTCAACAGGATCGTGTCTTCGACCTTCAGTGTGATCGGGCTGCCTTCCGCGGCAAAACTGTCGCCAGTCGCGGCAGGCTTCAACGTGACGCTCACCTTGTTAAGCCGGTCACGATAATCCGTGGTGCCCTCAAC
>CANKHA010000106.1 GCA_947481685.1 Bradyrhizobiaceae bacterium | reverse complement strand
TTGACCAAATCTTTAAGCCCGATCTGAATGATTGGGCAGTCACTGACTATCAGGACTCGAATTATTTTAGACTTGGAAGTCATGAACTATTCTCCTTGATATCTGATTAAGAAACTATTGAGAGGATCGTCCTCGTTTAGAATCATTTCAAACAAGATCAAAATCTATCCTCTTAATTTACGAATGAAGGTTCATCATTCGATACCGGTATTAGGGTTAACCGGTCTAAGAAGATATCGTTATCCGGTTAAATTTAACACGAGTCCATCAGCGATTGCAACACTATTCTTGAACGATATAAATATATGATGATGACATGTATTTAATATATTTTTCAATAGGTTAGTGTAGATAGATAATGCTCTGATTAATAGCCATTTTGTAGATGATGCTGACATAAAAAATGACTTTGTCGGTGGGCTGATTAGGTTAAAGGGAGGAATCTAACCGGCGTACTAATCAGTCGAATCAGCCACCTTCGAAGATTTGAACTCCATCTGCATCAATGACCGTGACCAGGACAGGGATTCCTAAGCTTACACTGGAGGAGACTGTGCAGAAGTCTCTAAACTGTTTAAAGATCCGATCAAGATACTCTAGCTTGGCAGCTTCAACCCCTAGTTTTAGCTCAACTCGTATCCCGATCACCCTGAGATGATTCTCAGGATTCCTGCCGAGTTCACAGATTGCAGTGGCCTTGATCGGGTCCGGTCTTTGTTTAAACTTCCTCAAAGAAAATAGCAATGAATCAGAGAGGCAGTTTGCAACCGCGGCTGCGAGTTACTGGATCGGGGATATACCTTTAGACTTACCCAGTGGTGGTGGTTCATCTCCAGTGATCGGAGGAATTTCATCGCTGAACTGAATTTCAAATTTGTAATCCTCCTGCTGTATAAGATGAACAGATAGCTTATCCATTGTATGAAACCCTTCATTTATGCGGTTGAGAGGTCTTAAATCCGATGGCTTTTTGAGAGACTTAAAATTCGTCGGTCAGACTTGCATTATCTTTATGGGAAGAACCATCAATGGGGGTAATCACAAGGATTGTGATCTCTTCTGATACTGAGACGATCTCAAGCATTTGGTATGGTTAAACTATAGTATAGGCATGAATCATCTGTCATTGGAAAGGGCTAACAATTGAGATGTTTTGTGAATTTGAGTATACTGCCGCGGTTGGTCGATTTAATGCATTGTTAGTTTGGTGCTTGATCACTAACAAATGACGGTAGATTTAGCGGTATATAAAATACGCCGAGAAGTTAGAAAGGCTACTGGTGGGACTCTTGCCGTGAGATGTGGGCATGATATCCAGGCCAAAACCCAGTAGCAGAGGTAGCGTAAAAATCTTTTAGTCCCCATCGTCTAGAGGCCTAGGACATCACCCTTTCACGGTGAGTACGCGGGTTCGAATCCCGCTGGGGACGCCATTACCTAGATTTAAGAGCCACTCTTAAATCCATTAAATTCTCATGAATAAACGGTTTTCGGTGAATTTAAGTCCGCGACCGCCCTCTAAAACCCTATCTATATACTGATAGCCTAGCTAATATTTCATTGGTAAATTGTTGTGCTACTGACATCGCTGTGTCAGCGATGTCAGTTATACCAACTAAACATTGATTGTGCCGTGCCATATCCACTCTTGCAAATAGGCGTGCTTGATATGCGGATGCTATCTTCCAAGGCACTAGAAGTCAGTAATCAGTATTCATCTTGCACTAGCATCATCATTCCCACTGGGGATGAATCAAGTTCTGAAAAAAATACCCCCCCCGGGGCGTCAACCCATTTAGATATGATTAGCGGGAGACTGAATCTTTTAATAGATCGATCTGGATGGCATATACCGAGAGTGGTCGATATCCTTTTTTTGGGAAAAAATGTATTTTAGCCATTTCAAAGAAGTCATTCTCGATGGAGCAAAATAATCCCTCATCACAGCTACCAATGGTGCTTACAGAGTTTTGTGTCTGTTTTTAACTACATTACTCCATTCAATCCCCTTCATAAATTACATAAAATCACTGATACCTTGCGTCCCATTCTTTCGGGATAGTACATCCACTGATATTTTTCTACGGAATCTCCGACTAAGTATTGACACACAATCCACTGAAGAATGAATCATTCATAACTTACCCAATCTACTCAGGCTCAGTACATAACAATGAAATTTTCTGCCACGATTCGAGTCATTCTAGTTAGTCGCCATCCAATTATGCTGTCTGGATTGGAGAGAGTGATCTCCAATAAAAATCCCAGAATGGAAGTGATTAAAGAGTTCTCACTGTGCAGTGATTTAATCTCTGAGGTAATGATATTGTTACCCGATGTGATCGTTCTTGATCTGGATACGTATATCGATGAGGGGATTAATGCCATTACTCTCTTGAATGCTTCCAGCAAAGCAAAGATTCTTGTCTTGACTGGGTTTCGCGACAATACAGTGGGAGATAGAGCCATGCTTGCCGGTGCTCGGGGTGTCCTTCGCAAAGAAGAGCCGGTGGATACGGTCACAAGAGCGATTGAAGGTGTTCATGCAGATCAATTCTGGCTCGATCGGGCAGGTACCTCCAGGCTCTTTCTTGAGCTCTCTCGCAAGAAATCTTCAGATAAAGATACCCCTTCTCAGAAGAGATTGAAGACACTCACGACACGAGAGATCGAGGTTGCTGATTGCTTGACCTCTAACGCTTCTGAATCAAGCAAGGCCATCGCAAAAAAACTATGTATCAGTGATAGCACACTCCGCAACCATTTGGGTTCGATCTATGAAAAGCTCGGTATCAGCAGCAGGGTCGGTCTCTGGGATTACTTAAGCAAGAATAAACTGAACAATAAGGTCGCCAGTCCGTACTGACCAACTTTACTGGGGAGCCTGTCGCCGCGTAAGCTTCCCCGTCACGTAGATATTTCTAAAGTAGAGTTTTTCCCTGCGAGCAATCGCTCAGGTGATGGGTTCCGTTAAAAGGTCGCATCCTCTCGCTCTCTCTGAATGAGCTCGATAAAGATCGCCCTCCGTCGGCGTAACTTTTCTAATTCATCTACGAAGTCTTTCGCATATAACCGGTCTATGAATAGACAGGTACTCTGTGGAAAGTTGCTGCAGTAGCTGACAAAATCGACCCAATCGACACCGCTTACTTCGAGATGGTTCATCAGTTGCCAGTGGTATTTACGGTCGTAACGCTTGCTCGTCAGTGTTGCCCAGTGCTGCTTCTCGCCGACAGACTTGATCTCGATGCATCCCTCAGACCCGACCAGACCATCTGGACTGG
>CANKHA010000105.1 GCA_947481685.1 Bradyrhizobiaceae bacterium | reverse complement strand
GCTGAACAGTTCGACGTCCACCCCAATCAGATCACAGCATGGAAGGCTCAGCTTGAGGGCGGGGCTGCCGATGTTTTTGGTCCAGGCGGCGGCAACGGAGCGGCGCAGCCGGCTATTGACGTGAAGTCGCTGCACGCCAAGATCGGAGTGTGCGATGCCGAGTTCGGCATTCTTCACCGCACGGGCTTCGTGCACGTCCGATTTCAGCAGGTCGTTCAGCAACGACATCGTGCAGAACAGGACGGCGCCAATGCCCACGATCACGGGAATGATCGCGGCCTTGTAGTTCCATTGCGTCGATTCCAGCATCATCACACCGAAAATCGCCAGCAGCGCCAGAGGATATAACTGCCGCGGGTGGAACTTTGGAGCGTGGATGTCGAGGAACATGCCGCGGATGCCGCCATGCGCCCGGACGTCCTTGAGGAAGGGGACGAGCAGGCTGAGGCCCGCCATCAGGAACAGCACGATGACGACCGGGCGTTCCAGCCACGTGGAGCCGTAACGTTCGATCGAGATGAACATGTAACGTTCAAGGATCTTGCCGAGGATGAAGCCCAGCACCAGTGGCGGGCGCGGCCATTTCATATGCTTGGTGATCCAGGCAAAGATGCCGAAGATCAGCAGCGAATAAAGATCGCCCCAGTCGCGCTGCCCCTCGAAGGCGCCAATGTAAACCAGCGACAGTACGAAAGGCAGGATCAGCGTGTAACGCAGCGTTGCGAACTTCGCGAACTGACTGCTGAACAGATAGCAGAGACCTGAACCGAGAATATTGGCGATCGCGATCGACCAGACCATCGCGTAGGTGATGCTCAGATTCTTTGTCAGCATGTCGGGGCCGGGCACGAGGCCGTGCATCAGGAATGCGCCGAGCAGGATCGCCATGCCGGCGCTGCCGGGCACGCCGAACACAATAGTCGGGATCAGCGCGCCGCCTTCACGCGAGCAGGTCGCGCTTTCCGCGGCGATCACGCCGCGCACGTCGCCCTTGCCGAAGGTGTCCTTCGCGCCTTTTTCCGTTTTCAGCGCGTGGCCATAGGAAATCCAGTCGATCACCGACGTGCCGATGCCGGGGATCGCGCCGATCACGGAGCCGATCCACGAGCAACGCAGAACCAGCCACCAGTGCGTGAAGCAGTCGCGGCTGCCTTGCCAGAGGCCGGCCCAGTTGTCCTGCACCTTGCCTTCCGTCTTGAAGACGGCGGTCCGCGCGATCAGCAGATCGCATAGCTCAGGCAAGGCGAACATGCCGAGCGTCACCGGAACGAGCGGCATGCCGTCCCACAGATAGAGGCTGTCCATGGTCCAGCGCAGCGTGCCGGTCTGCGGATCGGAGCCGATCATCGCGATCATCACGCCGAAGCAGGCCATCGTGACACCGCGCAGCGGACTGTCGCCAGAGAGCGCGGCGACCATCGAAAGGCCGAACACTGCGAGCGCGAGCAGTTCGGGAGAACCGATGTAGAGAATGAGGGGACGCGCGAGCGGCAAGGCGACCGCCATCAACGCGGCGCCGAACAGCCCACCCATCAGCGCCGACATATAGGCGGCGCCAAGTGCGCGCGCGCCTTCGCCGCGCTTGGTCATGGGGTAACCGTCGAGGGTGGTCGCGGCCGATGCGGCATGACCGGGCGCGCCCAGCACGATGGCGGAAATCGGATCGCCGTGGGTGGTGGTCGCCGCGAGACCGAGCAGCAGGGCCATCGCCGCGGCGGGGTCCATTTTATAGGTGAAGGGCAGGAGCAGGGCGGTGCCGGCGACGCCGCCGATGCCGGGCAGGATGCCAAGGCCGAGGCCGCACAGAACGCCTGCCCACAGCAGGAGCAGCCGATGTGGCTCGATGATGATGAAGAAACCCTGGCTCAACGCGTCGAGCATCGTCACGGTCTATCTCCCTGAGATCAGACGTTTTTTAAGTTTTTGAAGGGTGTTTATTCTGAACACTGCAGTCAGCAAGCGCAGCGTAGGCAGCCTCGTGAGAGGTTGGACCGGCTGTCAGGCGAATTGGCCGCCGCGAATATCCAGAGTTGAATTGCTCAAATATTCCCGCATAAATTGCGGAATTGGCACGCTTTGTCACACTCGCGATCCACCTACGGGAAAGTACCTAGGTATTCAAGGGCAATAATTCGGTTATGCAGCTGTGGCGACTGCCAAGGCCGGGATTAAGTCCGTCGCCTTGTGTTGCTACTCTACGATCGCCTTGCGCACGGCTTCCACGGTTTCCGGCGGCGTCGCATAGACCCGCTTCAGCACCGTGTCGATTTCGTCTCCGGTCACGACGTCGATATCGACATTCGCCTTTTTGGCATCGGCGAGAAATTCCGGATCGCGCATCATTGCGGTGAAGCCCTTACGCGCGGCGGCGACGCGGTCTGCCGGCACGCCGGGCGGCAACAGGAAGGGGCGGCCCCAGAGCTGCGCGGAGAGGATCAGCTCCATCGCCTGCTTTTCCTTCTCGTTGCGCGCGAAGTCGAGGATCAGCGGTATATCGGCAAACATCGGGTTCTTTACTGTCGTGAGCTGAGCGAGGAAGCGGGCTTTCTTCTGCGCAATCCACGGATCCAGAATATCCTTGTCTCCGGAATAGCCATTGCTGATGCGGCCCTGCACCTCGCCACGCTCCACGGCGAGATAAGCGTCTTTCGAGCTTTTGTAGCCGGCGATGATCTTGAATTTGGTTCCGAGCACGTTATTCAAGAATAGCGGCATGAAGTCGGTGGTAGGACCGGAGGAACCGACCAGCAACTCTTTCTCAAACAGATCTTTCATTTCCTTGTGCGGGGCATCGGTGGCGACCACGATCAAGCCAGTCTCTGTGTTCAGGCTGCCGAGCCAGTTGAATTTCAGCGGATCGTATTTGATCTCGGTGTTGCGCGCGTCGAGCAGCGGCGTCGTCAGGATCGCGCGCTGCACCACGCCCATCGCCGTGCCGTCCTTGGGCGCGATATTGTAGAGATTGTTGGTGACGCGCAGTCCGCCGCCGCCCGGCATGTTCTGCACGATGAAATCCGGATTGCCGGGAATGAAGCGTCCCAGATGCCGCGTCAAAAGCCGCGCATAGGCGTCGTAGCCGCCGCCGGCTTCCGAGCCGACCATCATCGATATGCGCTTGCCCTGGTAGAAGTCGGCCACCGGATCGGCGGCGAGATGCGTTGAAAACAGGCCGCCGATAATGAGCGCGGCGAAGGCGGTGGCTTTGCAGAACGGCATTGCATGTTCTCCACATCAAGGATGTGAAAGTGTCCGCCGCGCGCGCGGCGAGGGCAAGCACGAAAAGTCTGCATAGACTGCTGCAAATTCGAGCGCTTCGGGTGACTGGAACCCGGATCGGGTACCGTGGCGGGAAAGTATGGGAGTCATTCCTGCAAAACATTCCCTTGGGAAGTATGATGCCGCCGTTCCGCCAAAGTTGAAATACGAAGATAACTTCCTAGAT
>CANKHA010000104.1 GCA_947481685.1 Bradyrhizobiaceae bacterium | reverse complement strand
GTAGAACATCGAGCCTTGCGGTTTGGTGCCGCGCTGCGGATTGCTGTCGTAGCCGGTGGTGACGTCGATGGCCGGACGCAACAGGAATGAGCCCGCGCGGATTCCCAGCGGCGCATAGGGATCGAGTTCCTTCGGGCGCGGATGAGGCTTGGCCGGCGGGGCGTAAGGTGGCGCATAGGGTGGGCCGACGGAGCCGGTCGTCACGGGGGCCACCGCTTGCGCAGGCTGAACCACCGGCGTCGGCGGCAAGGGCGGCACACGCACGACCTGCGTCTGCACCACCGGCGGCAACGGTTGCTGCCGTTTCTTTTTATCCACCGCGGCCTGGATTTTCCGGCGTGCATTGGTGGAGTCGAAGCCGGTTTTTGAAGCGCCGGAGCCAGGCGGATTTCCGAACGACGGCGTGCTTTTGCGAATTGATAATGGCGGTTCGTCGCTCGTCGGCGGACTCAGCAAGCCCGGTATAGACGGCGGATCGAAGATACCGATTTCCGGCAGATCACCGGGCGCAGTCTGCGCCAACGCGCCCGTAGCGAGCGAGACGACCACGGCGAAGATGCCAAGGCCGAACGTCGCTGGGGCACGATCTGGGCGAAGCCGCGCCACTAAACCTCCTGGCTCCGATCGCCGGCCCGGTGAGCGGGCCCGAAAATCGGTGCGGAAACAATATCTTGGGGCTATCCACAGCGCCCAAACGCGATCGGGCCCGCCGCTTGGCAGGCCTTTGGTTAACGGAGTTAAAACGGTTATGGTTAATGAGACGTTGCTTTAGGTCCGCTCGCCCGCCGACTCCTTCCGTGATAGCTTGCGGCCAGCAAATCCCAACCTGGAATCCCATGGCGAAATTGAAAGCGATGCATCAAGGTCGCGAACCGAATGAACGCGCCGCCCCTCTGATCGCTTCGGCGGTCAGAACACTTGAAGCGGAAGGCGGCGGCATCGCCGCGCTCGTCGCGGCGCTCGGAAACGGGGTCGGCCAGTCCTTCGTCGAAGCCGTGGATCTGATCGGCGGCATCCGTGGACGGCTGATCGTCAGCGGCATGGGCAAGTCGGGACACATCGCGCACAAGATCGCCGCCACGCTGGCATCGACCGGCACCCCTTCCTTCTTCGTGCATCCGGCGGAAGCAAGTCACGGCGACCTCGGCATGATCACCCGCGACGACGCCATCATGGCGCTGTCCTGGTCGGGCGAGACGTCCGAACTGAAGAACCTGATCGACTATTCGCGCCGCTTCCGGATCGGGTTGATCGCGGTGACATCCAATGCCGATTCAACGCTCGGCCAGGCCGCGGACGTTGTACTGACCCTGCCGCAGGCGCGCGAAGCCTGCCCGCATAATCTCGCGCCGACCACGTCATCGCTGATGCAGCTCGCGCTCGGCGATGCGCTCGCGGTTGCACTCTTGGAAAGCCGCGGTTTCACCGCGGTCGATTTCGGTGTTCTGCATCCGGGAGGCCAGCTCGGCGCGCAGCTAAAATTTGTGCGCGACGTGATGCACAAGGGTGACGCCATTCCGCTGGTGCAGCTCGGTTCGCTGATGAGCGAAGGCATGGTGGTGATTTCTGCCAAAGGCTTCGGCTGCGTCGGCGTCATCGACGGCAAGGGAAAGCTCGCAGGCATCATCACCGACGGCGACTTGCGCCGTCACATGCGGCCCGATCTGCTGGAAGCGCGGGTGGAAGATGTGATGACCGCGCGTCCGAAAACCATCAGCCCCACGCAGCTCGCCAGCGAGGCGCTCGAGATCCTCAATTCATCGAAAATCACGGCGCTGATGGTGGAAGACGGCGGCAAGGTGGTCGGCATCGTGCATCTGCACGACCTGCTGCGCGCCGGAGTCGCATGATTCCGAAAAGTGGGTACCGGTTTTCGGAAGAGATCATGCGACACTTAACAATCTAAGCTGGCTCCACAAACAGGTTTGGACCTTCGACCCGCACGATGCGCACGCGGCTGCCTGCTGCAACGTCCGGCCCAGTCACGCGCCAGATCGTATCGTCGATACGGACATGGCCGATACCGTCGGCAATAGGCTTTTCCAGCGTAAAGATACGCCCGACATAGTTCTCGGCGCGTCGATTGAGCATCGGCGATTCCGTCGGGTGCTCGATCTTCGGCGCGAAACGCCGCCACACCGGAATGAGCGCAAGCGACAGCAAGGCAAACGCCACAAGCTGCGCCTGCCATGACCAGTCGACGCCGAAAGAGATGACTCCCACCACAAGCGCAGCAAGACCGAGCCACAGCATGAAGGCGCCCGGCGCAAGCAGCTCAAGGATCAGAAATGCCGCGCCCAGGATAAACCAACTCTAAACGCCCAGCGTGACAATGTAGTCGATCATGACTTTACGCCCGACGGCCCAGTAGGGGGAACCGACGGCCGCCGCAGCGGCGAGGAGCTGCCTCCGTCGCCAAATGTCGCCTTCGCGATCTCTCCGATGCCCGCGAGCGAACCAAGAACCTGCGTGGCTTCGTAGGGGATCATCACGATCTTCTGGTTAGGAGACTCGGCAATCTGGCCGAAGGCCTTCAGATATTTTTCCGCAATGAAGTAGTTCAGCGCCGAGATATCACCCTTGGCCACGGCCTGACTCACCATTTCCGTTGCTTTGGCTTCGGCTTGTGCCAGACGCTCACGGCCCTCGGCATCGCGGAATGCGGCTTCACGCCGGCCTTCGGCTTCAAGAATCTGCGCCTGCTTGGCGCCTTCGGCCCGCAGGATGTCCGATTGACGCTGGCCTTCTGCCTGCAAGATGTCGGCGCGCTTGACGCGCTCGGCTTTCATCTGCCGGCCCATGGCTTCCACCAGATCGTTCGGCGGCACGATGTCCTTGATCTCGATCCGGTTGACCTTGACGCCCCAGGGCGCGACCGCAGCATCGACCACGCGCAGCAAACGCTCGTTGATTTCGTCGCGATGCGACAGCACCTGGTCGAGGTCCATCGCGCCCATGACGGAGCGGATATTCGTCATCGTCAGAATGATGATGGCCTGCTCGAGATTGGACACCTCGTAGCTCGCCTTGGCAGCATCGAAAACCTGGAAGAAAGCAACACCGTCGACCGTGACCGTCGCGTTATCCTTGCTGATGACCTCCTGCTGCGGGATGTTTATCACCTGCTCCATCACGTTCACCTTCCGCCCGATGCGGTCGAAGAACGGGACGATGATATTGAGGCCGGAAGACAATGTGCGGGTGTATTTTCCGAAGCGCTCGACGGTCCAGTGGTAGCCCTGCGACACAATTTTGACGCCGGCGAACAGCGTCAGGATGGCGAGAACGACAAGAACGATCACAAAAACATTGATACCTAGAAACAGGTCCATCGCTTCACCCCCGGATGAGAACTAGGCTCAGGACCCATTAAAGTTATTGCGGAACACTTGAACGGTTGATTCAATGGCGGTGCGAGGAGGCATCGCCATGACTGATTTGTTCTTGCTGTCTGAGGCGCAGATGCGCCGGATCGAGCCGTTTTTCCCACTGTCTCATGG
>CANKHA010000103.1 GCA_947481685.1 Bradyrhizobiaceae bacterium | reverse complement strand
TAGTCGTATCTCTGCATCTTCTTAAATCGCCCTTGGAGATTCTCTCGCGCGACGCGTGTGACGTTGCCAATCATATAGGCAACCAAAATCGCATTGGCGTTCATTGCGTTCCTCATCTGTTAATACTGGCAATACGCCGGCACCCCAGAGTTGGATCACTGCGCTGCTCGAAATTGCGCTCCCGCTTGCCTGCAGCAAAAAGGGCCATACACGGACTGCCCGACGTCCGGCCCGCCTGCTGAGCGCTGGGGGCACAGGAACTCAACAGGCTTTTTGGTTACGTTTCAGCGCCCGGATTGGAACGCACGGGTGCCGCTGAGAATGCATACGGCCATGTACAGATTGAGATCCAAGCGATTCCGCGGGATGCTTCCGAATCTCATGGCTGTCGACGAAGCAGCCTTGGTTCAGGCACGGTGGGGCTGGAAGATAGGCCGCGCCGGTTCATTCTGGTGCGGCTTATCTGTGTCCGGGCAGCTTCATTTGTCCGTACTAGAATGCACCATCGACATGAACTCCTGCCGGGTCATCGGATTCTCGCGGAAGCAACCAAGCATGCGGCTCGTCACCATGTCCGTGCCATGGATGTGAACGCCTCGGCTGGACATGCAATGATGGGCGGCCTTGATCACAACGGCGACTCCCTGCGGCTTCAAAACCTTTTCAATGGTGTTGGCGACCTGTGCGGTGAGGCGTTCCTGAATTTGAAGCCGTTTCGCATAAGCGTGCACAACCCGCGCAATTTTGGAAATACCCACGACGCGGCGATCCGGTACATAGGCGATCCAAGCGCGCCCGATGATAGGTGCGACGTGATGTTCGCAATGGCTTTCAAACGGAATGCCGCGAAGGACAACCATCTCGTCATAGCCATCGGTCTCCTCAAACGTCTTCAGAAGGAGCTGCTCCGGATCCTGCTGATAGCCGGAAAAGTATTCCTGATAAGCGCGAGCCAGACGCTTCGGTGTTTCGCGAAGACCGTCTCTATCGGGGTCCTCCCCGATCCAGCGCAGCACCTCTCGAAACGCCTTCTCGACCTGAGATTGCGAAAGCACCGGTTCTTGTGGGATGGGATGAGCAGAAGTCCAGTCCAGTCGCACGATTTCATTCATCGAAGGGCTCCAGACAAGGCGCCAAGTACTCGGCGACCGGTTATATGTTTCGTTCAACCACCGCCGGATACGATGGGCTGGAGCCAACACTTAAATTGAATGAGGGTTTCGAATTTATCGATCGAGTGATCGTTTCTTGGTGCTGCATGGACATGACGTTTCAATCCGAAATCGCTGAATTCGCGGTGACAATCGTAGCCGCACGCTCGGGAGGATTCGGTCGCGAGCGTAGGCGGATTCCCTTCACCCACAATCGCAATGCTTCCCAATGAATGGCAGCGATCACCTTGATGGTCATTGCTGGTATCTTTAGAAAAACAAAAATCAGATTGCGATCGGTGAAGTTTCTGCGCGTACCCGCCAAAACCGCGTTCAGCACAGGCTTTGTGGATGAACTGGCACATATCCCGACGGCGAGGCGCTCGTCCGGACCGGTGATCCGAAAGTCATAACGCATGTCCATTTCCAAGAAGGGCGAGACGTAGAAGAGCTTTCGGCAGTGCTGATGCAGCGCGGCGTTCTGGCCCTCAACCCGGATAACGTAGCTATGCCGCTCGCCGAACGTGTTGTGCACTTGGTAAACCACTGCGGCGAGTGCGGCGTCCGACCGGTAGCAGAAGAATATGCTAATTGGATTAAAGCAATAGCCAAGCGTGCGCGGCATGCAGAGCAAACGAATCCGGCCGCCGGCGAGGTCGACTTTGGCCTCGGCTAGCTGGCGTTCGATCTGAACCCGAAGCGGCGTTGCGGTGCCGTCGCCATGGTCGGTATCATAGAAACTGAAGATATTGGACCGATTGTAGGAGAACCATCTCAGCTTGCTGGAAAGCTCGTCAAGTTCATCGAGATCGAGCAGGAACCAGAACGCGCGGTAACGGAATTGATGCATGCGTGGACGAATCCGCCGATGCATGACCGAGCCGACATAGATCGACGACCGAAGCGTCATACCTGTAACTCCGGTTCCTTCGCCCCTGTCGTTTTTGCCGTAAGGACGATACGGCCGGACTCGTTTGGCACCTGCCAGGGGCGTCGCACGTCACCAAGCTGCTCGGCGACGGCGAGCCCTGCCTGCAATCCGTCTTCGTGAAAGCCAGCGCCGAAATAGGAACCGCAGAACCACGTATTCCTTTTACCTTGCAACAGCCACAACTTGCGTTGAGAAGCCATGGCCTTCGCGTCGAAGATCGGATGATCGTAGAGCTCACTGTGAAGTAGCGTTCCAGCGCGCGGCGGCCTCGGCGGATTGAGTGTAACGAATAAAGGCTTTTCACTTTCAATGTTCTGCAGGCGGTTCATCCAATAAGTCACGCAGATGCCATCCCTTGCAGCGTCCCGGGAACCGATATAGTTCCAGCTTGACCACACCGCGCGTCGCTTCGGCATAAAGCTTTCGTCGGTATGTAGCACGGCGAGATTTCGGCTATAGCGAAATGCACCGAGAAGATTCCGCTCACCGGAGCTCGGATCGGCAATCGCCGCGAGCGTCTGGTCCGCATGGCTCGCCATAACCACATGGTCATAGCGTTCCGATTGCCCTTTCAGGTCCGTGACTATGACGCCATTGCTCACGCGCCGCACTTCACGAACGCCGGTATCCAGCCTGATCCGGTCTGCGAAACCTTGAGTAAGCCGGTTGACGTAGTTGCGGCTGCCGCCGACGACGGTCTCCCAGGCCGGACGCTGGCTGAGCTGCAGCAAGCCGTGGTTCTCGTGGAACCGGACAAAGGCGGCGGCTGGATACGACAGCATTTTGGCCGGCGGAGCCGACCAGATCGCGCTCGCCATCGGCAGCAGATGATCGTCGCGAAAGGCATTCCCATACTGGCCTTTCACCAAGTATTCGCCGAGGCTGATTTGTGCGTCGTTTATGAGTTCGGTATCGAGCGGCGCCCGCCGATAGAAGCGGACAATATCCGCGAGCATCGACCAGAAGCGGGGACGCATCAGGTTGCGGGGCTGTCCGAATACCCCCGAAATGCCGCCTCCTGAGTATTCCAGTTCACCACCGTCCATTGAAACGGCAAACGACATTTCCGATACTTGGGTCGGAACCTTTAGCAGTTCGAACAGAGCGGCCAGATTAGGATAGGTTCTCCGGTTGAAGACAATGAAGCCGGTGTCCACGGGAAGGCTGTTCCCGCCGACCGATGCTACGATGGTATTAGAATGACCGCCAACACGGTCTGCGCGCTCGTACAAAGTCACATCATGGCGCTGGCTCAGAAGCCAGGCCGCAGAAAGTCCGGAGATTCCGGTCCCCACAATTGCGACTTTGAGACGAATATCGGTAGGCATGCTTGGGTTATCCAATGAACCTTACGACGCTCGTTTTCGAGCCGCGAACGTAATAGCGCTTTAATTACAGGTAAACGACCAATTCATCCACTTGGTGTCGATGTAGCCGTTCTGCATTGGCTTGCCCGGCGCGATGTAATGCCATTCGACGCCGTGATCTTTTGTCCAGCCC
>CANKHA010000102.1 GCA_947481685.1 Bradyrhizobiaceae bacterium | reverse complement strand
CCGGCCCCAGAGGCTCTACAATGGCCGGCTTCGCAACCCGGGCCAGCTTCGCCGGCCACCCCAGCCGTAGCGCCACGGCTGGTCATGTACTAACATTCAACCCGGACCACCTAATGGGGGCTGACCAGTATGATGCCCGCGCGCAGCACTTCCCCCGGCCCGTAGATGTCCTTGATGTAGAGGTTGAGCGCCTTGACGCGTTGCTCGAGGCCGCGCCGCAAAAGATCCCACTCGCCGGCCGAAAGAATCCGGGGAAGCACATCGAACGGGATTAACCGCTCCTGCGCCTCCGCTGCACCATAGACGGCAAAGGTGATGCCGATCCGGCGAAAAAGCAGCTCCGCCTCGCGCCGGCGATTATCCAGAACGTCCGCTGGCACCTCGGACAGCCAGCCGGATAGCTGCTCATAAGGCCCGCGAACGGTGCCGTCGGCAGCTGTCATCTCATCGAACGCAACCCGCAAAGCCCCAGACCTCAGTGACCAACCCGGAATGTTCACTATCCGAGTGTGGAAGTGCAAACCTTACGCCAATTCGACAATCAACGGCCAAAGCGGATTTTCGCTTTGGGATTCATCAGTTGCCTAGCTATTGGGCGAACTCCTGATGAGAGAAAAGGCGCAGTGCCTCAGCGAGTGTCAACGCACTCACTCCGCTGCGGTTGCCTCCGGAGCCAGATATTGAGCGCGCGCCAGTTCGGCGAAGGCACCGTTCTGGGCGACAAGCTCGTCAAACGTCCCGGCTTCAATGATCCGTCCATGTTCGAACATGAGAATTTTGTCAGCCTTCCGGATCGTGGAGAGCCGATGTGCGATCACGAAAGTGGTACGGTCCTTCATGACTTCATCCAGCGCAGACAGCAGCGCGGTCTCAGTCTTGGCATCAAGCGCGCTGGTTGCCTCGTCCAGAATAAGGATAGGCGGATTCTTCAGGAACGCGCGTGCAATGGAGAGGCGCTGGCGTTCGCCTCCCGACAGCATCCGGCCCCGCTCGCCGACGCGCCCATCGAAGCCGTCGGGCGCCGCATCGATAAACGTAATAGCCTGTGCGCGGGTGGCTGCCTCACGCAACTCCGCATCCGTTGCGTCCGCCTTGCCGATGCGGAGATTTTCGGAGATCGAGCGGTTGAACAAAAGCCCTTCCTGAAACACCACACCAATATTGCGGCGAAGGGCAGCAACTTTCATGTCACGAACATTGATGCCGTCGATCAGAATCGTTCCGGATTGCGGATCGAATGCGCGATGAAGCAATGCAAGCGCGGTCGACTTGCCGGCACCCGTTGAGCCCACCATCGCGACCGTCTGACCGGGCTCGGCATTAAAACTGACATCGACCACCGCAGGACGGCGGCCGTCATAGGAGAACGTGACATCCTTGAACTCTACGGAACCCCTCACGCGGCCTGGATCGATCGCGTTCGGCCTGTCGCGCATGCCGGGGATCGTATCCATGATGTCGAAAAACTCTTTGAGCCTCGGCGCTTCGGTGAAGATGCGATTGGTGAAGGATACTGCATCCTGCAAACGCTGAATGAGCATCTGCGCAAACGCCATGAACGTGACGATCTCACCGACCGTCGCCAATCCTTGGTAGTTTAGCCAGGCGCCAAGAATGATAATTGCCAGCACCGTGATGGTGGTGGAGGCCTGGGTTAAAACCGAAATGACGGCCCACCACGACAGCACCGGGATTTGCGCAGCCAGCAGCTTGTCGATGACATGCTTGAGGCCCTTCACCTCGGCATCGGCGCGCGCGAAGCTGTGCACCAGCGCCACATTGCCCAAAGTGTCCGAGGCGCGTTCGGCCAGCTCCGAATAATGCTCTTCGACACGGCTTTGCAGTTCCTCGGTTTTCCGCATCACGAAAACCGTCAGCACCGCGAATATCGCGCACAGCACGATCAGCAGCAGCGCAAACCGCCAGTTCAGGAAGACCGAGAGAGGCAAAAGAACAAAGAAAGAAACAAACCCAGCCAAATGATCCCGGAAGAATCCAACCCAGAGGCCCCAGAGCCCGTCCGTTCCCTGCAGCATGATCTTCATCAGGCGGCCGGAATGACGTTCGCCATGAAAAGCCAGCGGCAATTGCAGGACATGCTCGAAATAGTCGCTCAGCATGCAGTGCCGCTGCTGGTGGGCAAGGCGGTCGGCGTAGAGCGCGACCAGGGTGCTGCAGACAATGGTGAACAGGCCGAAGCCGACCCACATACCGATAAGGATCTTGAAACGCGGCAGCCATACGTCCGGGCTGGTACTAGAGACCGTGGTCAGAGCGTCGATGACATGGCCAAAAAGGACAGGTTGGGCAAATTGGGCCGCCGCCAGAGCCAGATTGGCGATGGCCAGAATCCAGGCAAGACGCGCTTCGCGATGCAGCGCCCCCAGCACACGCATATAGAGTCGTACGAGCTTCATTATGCCTGTGCCTTGCCCCGCTTTATGCCGCCTGTGCCTTGCCCCGCTTTTTCTTGCGGCGAATTCGCAATTTCCAGCGAGACCGCTTTGCGCGCGCAGGCGCTAATATACTAATGTCACGGACCAAACGCGCACCATCTTTTTGCGATTTCATAACAAGTTTACGCTCATGAAACGCCTCAAGCTCCGGCCGATGGCCGACGCTGAGCACCGTTGCCTTCGCCAGCCGGTCACCCAACAGGTGCATTAGCTTATCCTGGCTGGGCGGATCCAATGCAGAGGTCGCTTCGTCCAGCACGATAATATCCGGTTCCTGCAGAATAAGCCGGGCAAAGGCCAGCCGCTGCTTCTCGCCGCCGGACAGAATCTGATCCCAAGGCTCGTCCTCGTCGATGCGGCCTGCAAAATCGCCGAGTCCCACTTGCTCCATGGCCTCTTTTATCTTGTCATCCTCAAAGGAATCTTCCGATGAGGGATAGCTCACCACGCGACGCAGCGTGCCGGCCGGCAGGTAAGGACGTTGCGGCAGCAGAAACAGTTTTGACCCTTTTTTGAAATGGATCTCACCGCCACCCCAGGGCCAGAGCCCGGCAAGCGCACGGACTAGCGAGCTTTTGCCAGTGCCGGATTCGCCCACGACCAGCACTTTCTCTCCAGGCTCGATGCTGACCTCGGTGTCCTGGATAACCTGCGTGCCGTCATCAAGCGTGACCGACAGATTGCACAGTCTTAGCGCGGCCTTGCCCTGTTCCGAGCGTTGAATGTACCCGACACCGGCCTCTTCGGCGCGCGCGAGCGAATCCAGGGAAGAAAGCAGCGAGCCAGCACGCCGCGCGGAGGCCGTCCAATCGGCGAAGCGCGGATAATTGTCCACCAGCCAGCTAAATGCCGTCTGCACGATCACGAAGGCCGAAGCTGCCTGCATCACTTCGCCGAGCGATATGGTGTCGGTAAAAAACTTCGGGGCGCACATCAATACAGGAATGACTGGCGCAAGTTGCTGACTGCCGTGCGATACGACGGTCGTCCGCATATGTTGAACGGCGAGCTGGCGCCAGGAACGCAATACATTTCTGAGCGATTTATCGAGACCCGCGAGCTCTTCTTTCTCACCACCAAGCAGAGCTATGCTCTCGCCGTTTTCACGCAACCGGGTCAGCACGTAGCGATACTCGGCCTCGGATTGATTCTTT
>CANKHA010000101.1 GCA_947481685.1 Bradyrhizobiaceae bacterium | reverse complement strand
TCCTCGATGCGATAGATCACGTTGGCACCGAAAATCACGTCCGGGCGATGCGAGATGATCACCACCGGGTGGGTTTTCGATAGCTGGTTGACGAGTTCGCCGATTACGGTTTCGGCTTCATGATCGAGCGCGCTGGTCGGCTCGTCGAAGATGTAAAGGTCCGGATCGCGCAGTAGCTCGCGGGCCAGCGCAAGCCGCTGCCGCTGCCCGCCGGAGAGCGTGACCGCACCTCGTCCAAGCTGGGTGTCGTATCCGAGCGGCATGGCAGAGACGAAATCGTGCACATGCGCCCGCTCAGCGGCGCTGTGCATTTCATCGTCCGTGGCGTCGACCCGGCCCAGCCGGATATTTTCGGCGACCGTCCCATTGAAGAGCTGCGGGTCCTGCGACAGATATCCGACGCGCTTGCGCAATGAGCGCACGTCGAAGTCGCGGATGTCCCGCCCGTCAATCAGGATGCGCCCGCCGTCAGGCTCGCGCAGCCGCACGATCAAGTCCACCAAAGTTGTCTTGCCGCTGCCGGAAGGTCCAACGATGGCCGTGAGCCCGACGGGCGGAATGGTCATTCGCAGGCCATCGAAAATCGTCTGGCGGCCGGGGGGCCGCAACATCAGATCCTCGAATACGATATCTCCGTTGATGCCGGGGAAAGGCTCCGAACCGGGCACCTGTTCCGGCGCAGCCGAAAGCACCGTGTAGACCGAACTCAGGGACAGCAGCGAGCTGGCGATCTGCAGCCGCTTCGAAAACAAAAAGCTCGCTGAACCGGCAATGCGAAGGAAGACCACCGCAAACAGCGCCATTGTCGGGATCGCATCCCGGCTCTCCATTCCCAGCCCTATTGTCATAAAAATGATCACGGCCGCGCCCATGATCACAGCAATCAGATCGGTGGTGTTACTGGGCAATTCGCTGATCACGCCGAATTTTGTATTCAGCCGCGCAAACTGCCGCAGAATCTTGCGAAGCCGCTTGGCCCTGGTTTCCGCGATGTCGAGCAACTTTAGAGTTCGCAGGCCTGTGATGCCTTCGCTAACAAGGTCGTTGTATTCACGCCGCAACATCTGTTTCTTCAGCCCGTTGTCGAGCGAGAACAGCTTGGTGGCGCGCCACGACAGCCCAAAGCCCAGGAAACCCAGCAGCAACACGAACAGCGTGGCTTCCGCGCTGGCCAAAAACAACAACAGCAACAGCACAAGCATCTGGAGAATGCGCGCCGCGTATTCGATCAACAGCAAGATGGTGCGCGCGGCGATTTCGGTTTCACCGACAATATTCTGGACGATCTCGCCATGCGGGCGAACGGACACCGCAGAATACGGAATACGGGTATAGGACACAAACACGTCCGCGACCCACTTCGCACGCAGGATATCGACGAACCACCGGCTCAATCCCGACGAGGCGACAAGCCCGATGCTCTTGATCAGAAAAACAACCGCCAGAAGTCCGAGCAAACCAGGGAGTTGCCACTTCTCCGGAAACAGCATGCTGATATGCGACAGCACACGCTGAATAGCATTGCCACCGCCACTCGCTTCCGACGGCGTCACCATTGTCTGGGTCAGCGGAATGATCAGCGATAAGCCGACGCCTTCCATAATGGCAGTGAAAAGGATCAGGGCGAACAGCGCGTAGACGTAACGCCAACTGCCAGTCAGCATCGTCGGCAGCAGTTTCAGCAATGCAACCCGATCAACGTCGGTTTTTGATTTATATTTCACGCGGGGTCCGGTGAAAGTGCATTGGCGGCGGGGTGATACCAGCACGCCGGTTTTAGAGTCAGGGCGGCCCGCCTGATGAACGAAGGACCGGGCACATCGCGGGATGTATAAAGTCCACCCGGGACAGTGGCAATGGCGATCAAGCTGGCTGGAAAGAGCGTCGCGTTCACGTCAGCAATGGCCGAACCGAATCCTGCGCAACCGTTCAGCGCGGGCAGCTTTCATATTCGCTGCGCTACCTTGCGAAGGCTTGGGGCTGGTCGGTTAAGGCGGTTCGCTCGTTCCTGAACCGGCTCGAAACAGACACTCAAATAGAAACGCAAAGGGGCACACATCAGACCCTCATAAGCATCTGCAATTATGAGACTTATCAGACCACCGGCATTGCCGGGGGCACGCAACCGGGCATTCAATCAGGCACGCAAGGGGCACGCAAAGGGCACAAAACAGAAGAAGGAAACAAGGAAACCAAAGATAATGGCCCTTCGGGTTTCGAAGATTGGTACGCAATCTATCCTCGGAAGAAGAAACCGGACGCGGCCCGCAAAGCCTTCGACAAGGTTATGGCAGAGGGGGTGATTACCCTCCCCGATCTGATGGCGAAGACGTTTGCGTTTGCAACTCATTGGAAAGCGCAGTCAGCCGAAAGGCGGCAGTTCATTCCGTACCCGGCGAGTTGGCTTGGCTCTGGCGAGTATCGGGACGAAATTGAAACCGCGATGACGCAGGCTTCTGGCTCGATCAAGATTGAGGCGCCAACGCAGAGGCCGGAAAACTTCACTAAGCGGGATTGGGCGTCGCGGCTCAACCTGGTCGCCCAAGGCAATGCGTGGCCCGAGTATTGGGGGCCCGCGCCGGGGAAGCCGGGTTGCCTAGTTCCGTCAGGATTGTTGCCATGAGAGAAGATGATCCCATCACGCTAGGAGGCTTGCGAGATAACGTGACCGCCCTCCGAACCATGAACGAGGTTGCCAAAGACATGCGGAAAAGCCGCCGCTGGTTGCAGACATTTTTACAAGACCACCCGTTTTATCGGACGGCTGGGCGCACTAAGCTATTCACCGCCGAAGACGTAACCCGCTTGATCGAGGCTCTGCCATGCCCTGGTATCTCGTCGCCCCCCGCACGGGGAAAACGCCATATTGGTACGTCCGGGGAAAATACCTCGGACACGCGATTAACTGCAGCACTGGAACTGGCGAGGCGGTCGCGGCGCGGCGCATCCTCAAGACGTGGCGGGAGCAAGCAGAGCGGGGAGAGTTCGGTTGCCGGGAAGCCGAACCTAAAACTGGTACAGTCACATTCCCCGTAGCTGCCGAGGCTTACATGCTGTCAGGGGGTGACGGGCAATATCTTGAACCCATCCTGCTCAGGTGGCCGAGCAAGCCGATTGCAGACATTGACCAGATCGCTCTCGATACCATTGCAACAGGGCTTTACCCGAAGGGTACCCCGCAGACCCGCAACCGGCAGGTTTACACCCCCGTTATTTCCGTTTTGCATCACTCTGGGATCGAGAAGAAATTCCGCCGGCCAAAGGGCTGGAAGGGCAATCGCAGCACATCATGGCTGGAACACGAACCCGCAATGGCCCTGCTGAAGGCGGCTTACAAAATAGAGCCTGAGTTCGGGCTGCTCTGCCATTTCCTGCTCTACACGGGAATGCGGCTGGACGAGGCGCTGACCCGGAGGCTTGGTGACCTGAAACTTGATCGGGCCTTCATCTATCTGGAAGACAGCAAGAACGAAAATCCGCGAGGCTGCCACTTACCCCCGCACCTCGTGCAGGCATTCATCGATCAGCCGCCTCGCAAGCCGCGGGACGAGGTTGTGACCGCCGCGAAGAAGGGCGTTAAGGGATTCGTCAAAGGCGGGAGAGGCGTTGGCAGGAACGTAGAAGACGCCGGCGTGGCCTTCCTGAAGCGCCATTCGGAGGCAAGGTTATTCCGCTTCCATGACGGCGGCGCGCTCAGGGACAAACTGAAGGCCGCCATGAAGGCTTGTGGATTGTCTTTCCCAAAGCGGCAGGGCGGCTTTCATATTTTTTGCCACACCTACGGCTCGTGGATGCATCGCTGGGGAGAATTGGATGCCCACGGCCTCACGCGCACAGGGCGCTGGTCAGATCCTTCATCGGCTTTCCGATACGTTCACACAATGGCGAGCGAGGAAGCACGGAGGTCGGACTGGTTGCCAACACCAACAGGTGGCCTAAACGTGGGAAACAGAAAGGCGAGGCGCTAAGATGTTGATATTGTTGAAGCCGGAAGTCCCTTCACACGGGAGAGGTCATAGGTTCAATCCCTATAGCGCCCACCATTTTAGCCCGCATT
>CANKHA010000100.1 GCA_947481685.1 Bradyrhizobiaceae bacterium | reverse complement strand
TGATCAGTCTTCAGGCCGCCATATTCCTTGCGCCAGCGATAGTACGTTTGCTCGGTGACCGCGATCCGACGGCACGCATCCCCCGTCGTCCCGCCTTGCGCCAGAATAATCTCGGCCTCACGCAGCTTGCCGATAATCTCCTCAGGCTTGTGCCTCTTGCCCATTTCTCTTCTCCTTCATGGTCCAGACTAAAATAGTCGATGGACCACCCTGAAGGGGGCAGATCATCAAAACCATCTTCGCCAACGGCGATTCCCCATTTGTCAGGCCCCCACTTCTTTTTAAAATAGGGCAGCCTCATAAGCAGCGCCTGGCCGATACCAAACATCACCATTACGACGCCTACAACCACAGCAACCGCGACAATGACCTTTACCAACAGAGTGACATACGATGTCACGGTGGCTCGCCAATCCATGGATGCTCCTTATCGTCTCCAGCGTCTGAGTTGCTCGTCCGCATAATCATACAGCCGTTCTGCCCCGTGATAACCTATATCGCCGCCAATCGCAGATAGTCCTATTGCACCCGCCGGAGCGGCAATCACCGCCCCAGGTCCCGTTAACAAAGCCCCACCTGCAGCTCCTGCTGCACCACCGAGCACCCCGCCACCTAGCGCTCCTAAATTAGCAAACGCAGCACGATATGGGTTATCGGACGTTGCAATATCTGCAATCGCTAATCCAGTACCGAGCACACCGGCACTGCGCCCAATCCGGCCCAGCGTACGCGCGGCTTCCGTTGCCGCTGGATTGGTAACATTTGCGCGGCCAATCGATCCTTCCCTCGCATCCAGTGGTTTGTCTTTAATAAATACGTTCACTTCGGGCGGTGTCTATTGTCGAAAGTCTGCCTTTAGGCGCGCACGTTCGGCATTAGCGAATGGATCGAGGTTAGATACTTGATCATCGTATATGCCGCGTGTGATATCGGATTTTATTCCCGTAAACGCACCCCGCGCCGCGGCTCCCTCAGTTGCCGCCTGAGCATCCTCGCCGCCAAAGAAACTCGAGATTCTATTTTTCCAATCATCGAACCAAAATTCCGGCATACCCGTGTTCGGATTGATACGATTCATTGCATTGCCTATGCAAAACATCTCCAGCGGAATGTTTTGCACTGCCGCCGCGCGGCCCAAAGCCGCCAGCACTTCGGGGTTTTGCAGTTCGCGCGGCACCACCAGCTCGCCCCGTGTGACGTGCGCCACTTCAGTGTCGCTGCCGCGTCCCTGCGCTGCGAGTTCGCGCGCCTGTTGGATTTATTTGCGATGTTCGATGGCGCGCTTTTTCTCTAACGCGACGGCTTGCGCGCGGGTGAGAGCGCCGGGGCTTGAGTTGCGAAAAAGCTGGGACATGAGAATTCCTCTACAACGCTGCGATGACAAAACAATCCATCACTCCGTCATAGATTTTTGGAATCTCAAATCAAGCGATCAGCAATCGCCTCGGCCTTTCAACGACTTGCACTTAAAGCTTCGGCCGCGCGCAACACCGCATCCGCCGCCGCTGTATAGGCTCCGCCCTCTTCATGCAGCACCAACCCCGGCAGCAGCGTGTCAGGCGACTTGCGCCCTTTGCCCGCGTCGATAATCACGCGGCGTGCCGCCTGCCCGGCTTTGGGAAAAATCGGCAGGATGTGGATATCGCCCGCGCGGCCATGGAGCGCGGCGAGAATGTCCGACAGGCGGTCAGCGCGGTGAATCATCACTAAGCGGCCCTTGGGCTTAAGGCATGCAAGACACGCCGCGATCCAGTCCGCGACATCGACCTCGCCTTCCATATGCGCGACGGCAAGACTTTCATTGGGCGGCGCGGTGCCGCTGTCGCCGTACGGGGGATTGGTCAGCACGATATCGAACACGTTCAGCAAATCCGGCGGCGGACGCAGGATGTCGCCGGTAATAATAAAAGTGTCGCTGAGTTTATTGAGCGCCACACCTTCCGCCGCCAGCAGCGCATGGGCGGGCTGCACTTCCAGGCCTGTCAGTTCCAACCCCGGCACGCGCACGCCGAGGCAGAACATCGCCGCCGCCGTGCCGCAGCCCGCATCGAGCACTTTCTGACGCGGCTTCGCGCGCACCGCTGCCGCCAGCAGCACGGGATCGACGGCGGCGCGGTAACCATCCACCGGCTGGCGCACAATCACGCGCCCGCCCAGCAAGCGGTCTTCAGTCACGGCGTTCACGTCAGGCATTCCGGGCACAGGCTGTGCACAATCATGCGCGCGGCGGCGAGGTCGTCGTCCAGAATCATCAGACGGCGCGGAAACAGGCCACCGTACATATCGTTGATGGGTCCGTCGAATTCCACCGCCGGAATGTCGGCTTCGGCCAGGGCGGCCTTGACCGCCGAGAGCAGCACCGGGTCCGGCGTATGGAACAATTCGACCATGGGCATGGTGTTTGGACATCCAAAAGAGGTGGCCCGAGCGTGACCCCCCGGCGTAGAATTGGCAAGGGAGGCCCGCAACCAGGGAGGTCCGGCCGGCAAGGCCGGGACCGGAAGCCTTGTATTCGCGCGGCTTGCCCCCTAGTTTGCGCTGAGTTGGAGGGTGGGACGACAGTGGCAACCGTTGTAAATCTCGAGTCCAGCCGCCGCGCCAAATCGAAGGCGCTGGACGCTCTTGTGGATCTGGTGGAAGACGACCTGAAGGCCGTCAACCGCACCATTGTCGCGCGCATGCACAGCCCCGTCGCCCTGATCCCGCAATTGGCCGGGCACATTGTCGCCGCCGGCGGCAAGCGCCTGCGTCCGCTGCTCACCCTCGCCGCCACCAAACTCTGCGGCTACACCGGCGAGCGCCACATCCGCCTCGCCACCTGCGTCGAGTTCATTCACACCGCCACATTGCTGCACGACGACGTCGTCGACGACAGCGACCTCCGCCGTGGGCAATCCTCCGCCAATGCCATCTGGGGCAATCAGTCGAGCGTGCTGGTCGGCGACTTCCTGTTCAGCCGCGCATTCGAGCTGATGGTCGAAGACGGCTCGTTGAAAGTGCTGCAAATCCTCAGCCGCGCATCTTCTGTTATCGCCGAAGGCGAAGTGCACCAGCTTCTGACCACCAACGACACCGAAACCAGCGAAGGCCAGTATCTGGAAGTCATCCAGGCCAAAACCGCCGAACTGTTTGCCGCCGCCGCGCGCATCGGCGCCGTCGCCGCCGACCGCCCGGACGTCGAGGAAGAAGCGTTACGCGTTTACGGCCTCAACCTCGGCATCGCTTTCCAGCTGATCGACGACGTACTCGATTATTCCGCGCGTCAGCAGGAACTCGGCAAGACCATCGGCGACGATTTCCGCGAAGGCAAAATCACCCTGCCCGTCATCCTCGCCTTCCGGCGCGGCGACGAAGGCGAGCGCGGCTTCTGGAAGCGCACGCTGGAAACCCTGGAGCAAACCGAGACCGATCTCGGCCGCGCCATGGAGCTGATGAAACAGCACAACAGCCTGGCCGACACCATCAACCGCACCCGCCATTACGGCGCGGTGGCGCGCGACGCCTTGGGCATCTTCCCGGAAAGCCGCACCAAGACCGTGCTGCTGGACATCATCGATTTCTGCATCGAGCGGGCGTATTAGGCGCTTCACGGCGCGCCCCGGCCCCCGCCCCGGCGGAGGCCGCCGCCTAATTCATTGGAACAAATGACATTCTGGCCCGTCTTCCCGGCTTGCTCCCTTGCCCCGGGGCCGTTATAAGCTCGCCTTCAGTCGGAGCGTAGCTCAGCCCGGTAGAGCGCTGCTTTCGGGAGGCAGAGGCCGGAGGTTCAACTCCTCTCGCTCCGACCATTTCTAAAAGTCCGCCTAAAACTCCCGATACGAAAAACGGCCCTCTCTGTGAGAGGGCCGTTTTGGTTTTGAGAGCTATTTTCCCCAAAGCAGAGAAATACACAGGCGCTAGGCTCTTTCCCAACGCGTCTTGCGTATGCCCAACTCACCCCAAGGCTCGGGATAAAAGTTAAAATGAAAGCCTGGGCATCGCCACTCGAGCATTTTTATGAACTCGCGGAACACTTCGTTAGTTTCGCCAACCGCAACGCCCTGCCCAAGCACATCCCAAACGATGAGAAATAATTCATCGAACGTCACCAAATTTCGGTTCTCAGATTCTATCGTTTTATGTGCGTCGCCAGATCATTTGAGACAGATGCGTGCGTGATTTAGCGGAGTGTTGGCCTCATCTGGTTGATCGATCTTAGGCTGCGAGCTTGCGGTGAATCAAGCGACGATGCTCGATGGTTTTCCGTTTGATGCGGTGTCGTTCCTGCAGAATTGCCTGGCCCCTGCCGAAGTAGACGTCCGCCGGGGTTAGGTTTTCCAAGCTCTCATGGTAGCGATGGTGGTTGTAGTACTCGATGAAGCGCCCGATCTGCGCTTCGAGATCACCGGGCAGGTAATAGTTCTCCAGCAGTATCCGGTTCTTGAGCGTTTGATGCCAACGCTCGAT
>CANKHA010000099.1 GCA_947481685.1 Bradyrhizobiaceae bacterium | reverse complement strand
TGGTGCCGACTACAGGATTCGAACCTGTGACCCCCTGATTACAAATCAGGTGCTCTACCAGCTGAGCTAAGTCGGCCCAAGGATCGCTTAGCTACCAGCGTCGGGCGCCGGGAACAAGGCGGCGCTGCCGCTGGAGGGCTCGGGGCGGGCGAGGCCGTGGAAAGAAAAACGCCCCCGTGAGGGGGCGTTTTCCGTGGGTGGTGTGGAAGGCAGCGCCTATCCTTTTTGGATCTGGACGCCTGAGCCGGTGACGATATCGACTCCGCGGGTATCGCGCAGGAAGATCAGTCCTATGATCACCGTCATCACCGCCACGACGATCGGGTACCACAGGCCGTTGTAGATATTGCCCGTGGCCGCCACGATTGCCGTTGCCAGCAGCGGAAGCATGCCGCCGAACCAGCCGTTGCCGATGTGATAGGGCAGCGACATGGAGGTGTAGCGGATCTGCGTTGGGAACATCTCCACCAGGAAGGCGGCAATGGGCCCGTAGACCATGGTCACATAAATCACCATCAGAACCAGGATGACCTCGGTCATTGGCCAGTTGATCTTGCTGGTGTCGGCGAACTTCGGCACGATCGCACCTGCCGCATTCTTCTGCAGGTTTGGATAGCCCGCCGTCAGGAAGGCCTCGTTCCACTTTGCGGCGTCGAAGCCATCCACCTTGGCCGAGCCAACCGCCAGTGTGACCTTGTCGCCGGCGCCTGCCGCATCCACGGTCTTGAACGAGACGCCGAGCTTGGTGATGAGATCCTTGGCGCGGTCGCAGTTGGTGAACTTCGACCACGGTCCCACGAAGATGTGGAAGTTGCACTGTGTCGGATCGGCGGTGACCACCACCGGGTTCTTCTGCACAAAGGCTTCAAGGTCCGGATTGACGTAGTGCGTCAGCGCGGCGAACAGCCAGAAGTAGGTGAGCGCCGCGATGGCGCAGCCCGCCAGGATGATCTTCAGCCGGCCGATCTTGTCCGACAGCCAGCCGAACACGATGAAGAACGGCGTGCCGATCAGGAGCGACAGGCCAATCAGGTAGTAGGCTGTCAGGTAATCGAGCTTTAGCGTGATGGTGAGGAAGAACAGTGCGTAGAACTGTCCCGTGTACCACACCACGCCCTGGCCGGCCGTTGCACCGAGCAGTGCAAGCAGCACGTATTTGTTGTTCGGATAGCGGAAGAAGCTGTCCGTCAGCGGCTGTGTCGATCCTTTGCCCTCAGCCTTCATCTGCTGGAAGATCGGCGTCTCATTCAGCTTAAGCCGGATGTAGACGGAGAAGGCCAGCAGGACGATGGAGATCAGGAAGGGAATGCGCCAGCCCCAGAGCGAGAAATCCGCCGGCGCCATATTTACGCGGGTGAGTGCGATCACGACCAAAGCGAGGAACAGACCGAGCGTTGCGGTGGTCTGAATCCATGCGGTGGAATAGCCGCGGCGGTTGGGTTGCGCATGCTCTGCAACGTAGGTTGCCGCGCCGCCGTATTCGCCGCCGAGCGCAAGGCCTTGCAGCAGGCGCAGCGTGACCAGCAGGACCGGTGCGAGCCAGCCGATCGCTTCGTATGTCGGGAGCAGTCCGACCGCGAAGGTCGAGGCGCCCATCACCATGATGGTAACAAGGAAGGTGTATTTGCGTCCGACCAGATCGCCGATGCGGCCGAAGAAGATCGCGCCGAAGGGGCGCACCAGGAAGCCGGCGGCATAGGTCGCGAAGGCCGACAGCAACGCTGCGGTATCGTTACCGGGGGGGAAGAACAGAGCGGCGAAAAACGGCGCCAGCACCGCATACAGATAGAAGTCATACCACTCGAATACGGTGCCGAGTGACGACGCGAAAATTACGAATCTCTCGTTCTGATTTATTCCGGCCCCACGCGCCGAATTTACCGTCGTGGCTGTCATGGCATTCGTCCCCTTGCTCGTTTCCCGGGACGGCCAGTTATTTATGATTTTATCCGTCCCCCGGATGCATAAAACCCGGCTTGGCGAGTCATGTCTGTCAGTCAATGGTCTAATGAACCAAGGGTGTAATGAGCCTGCGCAGAGCGCGGCGGTGCGGCACAGCACATGGCTGATGAACGATTAATCTTACCGGCTAAATGTGCGCTCGGATGAGGGTCTTTCCTTTAAAATACACGGGTATTTTGATCGAAACGAATAGGCACCTACTGGAACATCCATGCGCCTTTCTCGCGCCATCCTCGTCGCCGCTGCCGCTGGCATTCTGTGTGCCACGCTGGCGCGCGCCGACCATCAGCCAGCCATCGTGGTGCCCGGCAATACCAGCGCGCCCGTGATCATCAATGGGCAGGACGCGTCCTGGTCGGTGGTCGAGGGGGACTGGGGTCTCTATCGGCCGGGCGAGATGCCGGTGACGGTCTACTATCCTTATCTGCCGCCCGCTTATTGCGCCCCTGCCTATTATCCATTCACCGGCAAGCGTCCCAAGTCCGGCCGCCTCGAAGTCATTCCTCCCGCCAACCGGCGTCTGCCACCGCAGGCCGAGAGCTTTCATCGTTACTGGTCGAACGACGGGCCGATGGTGCCGGCGCAGACGGATTATCCGCAGCTGCCGCCGCCGGTGATCGTGGCGCCGCGGGTGCGTGGCTATAACTGACGCATGTCTTAGTGGGGAAAGAACGTCGATGAAGAAAACTCTGTCTCAGGTTCTGACTGCCGGCGCGCTTGTCACTGCAGTTCTGAGCGCGGCTTCGCCGGCCAGCGCGCAAAATGTTGCCTGTCAGGATTATCGTCCCGGCATGTTCGCTTTTATGCAACGGATCCACCCCGCGCCATGCGCCTATCAGGGCGACTACATGGTGCAGCAGTGGGCGAGCTACGATGGGCCGGCGGTGATCGCGCCGCAGCCGACCTATTCTCCGTCGCCGTCTTACGCCTATGTGCCGGGCCAGTTTGTGGTTCAACCCGCGCCGCTTGTTCGCCGCACGGCCATCAGGCGGTACGCGAGCGTGAAGAGCAGCGCGCCGTCGGGCAAAGGCAAGCCGGAGATCGTGCGCGCGCAAGCGGAAGTGCGGATCTACAACCGCGAGCGGATGGATATTAAGCTCTATCGCCGCTGATCGGCGATCGCGAGCATGGTTTCGACGGCGGGCTCGCGCGCGATCAGCAAAAGTGGGCACCGGTTTTGCGTTCGATCGCGCGCTAACTCTTAGTGGCGCATGATCTTATCGGCGAACCGGTTTCCACTTCGCCGGATCATGCGCTCCCGCCGTTTTCATTTCAGCCGCGTGGTTGCGACATACATCGCCAATGCCGCCGCATTCGACACATTGAGGCTCTTGATCGCTCCCGGCATGTCGAGCCGCGCGACGTAATCGCAGGTCTCTCGCGTGAGTTGCCGCAGGCCCTTGCCTTCGGCGCCGAGCACCAGAGCGAGCGGCGCGCGCAACGATGTCGCTGCAAGATCGCTGTCGCCCGAGGAATCCAGACCGACCAACAGGAAGCCACGCTCCTTGAGCTCGGCAAGGCCGCGCGAGAGATTCTGCACCGTGACGAGCGGCACCAGTTCAAGCGCGCCCGACGCCGCCTTTGCCAGCACCCCGGTGGCTTCCGGTGAGTGACGCGCGGTGGTGACGATCGCGGTGGCTGCGAAGGCTGCGGCGGTGCGGAAGATCGCGCCGACATTGTGCGGATCGGTGATCTGGTCGAGCACCAGCACGAGGCCTTCCTCAATGTCTTCGACATCGAGCGCGGGCAGGGAATCGGCTTCCGCCAGCACGCCCTGGTGCACGGCTTCGGGCCCAAGTCGCGCGGCCAACTGGTCCGGGCGTACCATTTCCGGCTCCAGCGTAATCGGCGCGCCGTCCTCACGCAGGCGGCGGAGCGCGTTCTCGGTCGTCAGCAGGCGGCGAATGCGGCGCTTGGGATTCTCCAACGCCGCCTTGACCGTATGGATGCCGTAAAGGATCGCCGGGCCGTCCGGCGAAGCCCCGGGGCGGAATCGGTCGCGCGGCGGCGGTCGGCCGGGCCGGTCGCCACGTCCTTCGGACTTTTTGGGGCGGGAATTCCATTCGCCTTTGCGCATTGGCGGTTCTTGTCACGCCGGAACCGGCTTGGCAATTTGCCGGAAGCCCGCTCCGCCGGTTTCCCATTGACTCTCAAGGGGTCGGACACCATAAACCCCGGCCTGCGGGTCGCGGTTCAGGCGGCGTGTTTTTTGCTGCCTTACGCCGAAAAAACACGGATAGATTTCCTGGTTCGGATGGGTGCCCGAGTGGTTAAAGGGGACGGACTGTAAATCCGTTGGCTTAGCCTACGTTGGTTCAAATCCAACCCCATCCACCATTCTCCGGGTTTCGGTAACGGATTGCCGGTAACAATGGCGTCCGGTTACCGGAATCCGATGCGGGTGTAGCTCAATGGTAGAGCAGCAGCCTTCCAAGCTGAATACGAGGGTTCGATTCCCTTCACCCGCTCCAATCCTTTCAATGACTTAGGGTCAATTCACACCGTTTTCCGTATGCTGATGATCAGCGTCAGCCATTTCGCGGAAAAGCTAGTGTTACCAGTGATTACCGACCGTTCCGGCATTCAGAGCTGGTCCCGGTTGTCTGAACAGATTCTCCGCGTCGATAAGTGGAGCGTCTGCCGGGGTTAGGCTGCCAAGCGGATTGGCAGCGGGTTGAAGTAGGCTTGATCGGGTGTGGCGTCGTCAAGGCTCGAATGCGGCCGGCGGCGG
>CANKHA010000098.1 GCA_947481685.1 Bradyrhizobiaceae bacterium | reverse complement strand
CGCGTTGAGCCGGTCGATGTCCTCCTGGGAGGCTGACGCGACCGTCTGCAGCATCTTCTGAAGCTCGTCGCCATCGACCGCGTTGATTTCGCTCTGGGTCTTTTCGGCGTCGGCGATGAATTCGGGATCGTTCAGCACCGCGTGGAAAGCTTCGCGCAAGACCTTCACGCGCGCCGGCGGCACATCGGGCCCGAGCGCAAACGGCCGCCCCATCGCTTTCTGCACCAGCATGATCCGCCACATCTCCTCCGCCTGATCGACGGTAACGCCGGGTTTCATGAATTCCGGCTTGATGTAATCGAAGATCAACGGAACATCGGGCAGGTCCGGATGCTTGGTGAGCGAAAGCTGCACCAGAACATTGATGTCGGTTTTCCAGTTCGGAAAATGCTTGGCCATCGCCGAATAGGAATCCGACTGGCCATGGACCTCGCCACGCATGATGGCGAGATCGACGCCGGAGCTTCCGGCATAGCCGCGCACTATCTGGAATTTGGTGTCGAGCGTGTTGTTCATAAGCGCGGGATAAATGTCGCCGTCGCCGCCGGGGCTGGCGCTGCCGAATATCACCGGCTTCTTGCGGGCTTCCTCGACGGTCTTCACGCCCGCGGTGCTGCGCACTGCCATGACGCCGACTTCGTTGTTGAGACTTCCCAGCCAGTTGAATTTGGTCGCGAGGTAACGCGTGCCTTCCTGACCGAGCAGTTGTGCAAAAGCCGCAGTGCGCGTGGCTGCGAGGATGACGGTGCCGTCCTGCGGCGCGACCTCATAGACATAGTTGGCGGCAATCACCGATCCGGCGCCGGGGCGATTCTGGACGATGAAGGCGGGATTGCCGGGGATGAAGCGTCCTATGTGGCGGCCGAGCAGCCGCGCATAGATGTCGTAGCCGCCGCCAGCGGGCGTGCCGACCACCATCACGACATTCTTGCCCTTGTAGAAATTCGCGATTTCGTCCGCATTTGCAGCGGGCATCCCCAGAACCAAAGCCAAACCCAGAGCAGCAGCAGTCAACGTCCTCATCGCGTCAATCTCCTTGGCTTGCTTCAGCGCTGACGTTTTTCGCCCATCTTGAAGACTGTCACCTTGTGCTCACCTCCTGCCGCCTTTTCCTTTGCGGTGGCACGAATGATTCCGTAAATAACGCCGGGCTCGGAGCGATCCCACGCAATGCCCTGTCCCCTGATGTTCATCGGAATGACATCGGCGAGTCAAGCACGGACCCGGCCTTCGGAAAGCGCATCCGGTAGAGCTCGGCAGGGTCATGACCGCTAAGATAAAGCGCCCCGTCCGGCCCCCACGATCCACCGGAGTTGCTCATGTCCTCGAACTTGTCGAGCAGCACCTTGGGGAGCGTCCACGACTCCACGGCCCGGAAATCGGGGGGTATCTTCACCATCACGGTATTGGCCTTGTGGCCGTACGGCGTCTTGTTGGGGCCGAGTAAGCGATCGTAGTTGGCGAACGTCATCCACCAGTGCCCATCGTGCCAATCGACCCAGGTGAGCGAACCCCATTGGATGCCGAAGCTGTGCGAGCCCACATGCTCCATTGTTTCAGCATCGACAATTTCCAGCGAACTGGTCATCGGCCATTCGGGATAGTTCGAATGCGCCAGATAGAGCTTGCCTTCCATCACCATCGCACTGTCGAAATGCTGGATGGGTCCTGACTTTTCGCCCTGCCACTTCTTGACGAGCGTGCCGGTTTTTTTGTCGTACTTGGCGATGGTCTGGTTATCGACGGCGTAGAAATATTTTGCATCCACGCCGATGCCCTGGTTCGCCTCTGGAATATTGTACTCCCCGACCTGTGTGAGGACCGGCTCAGTATGTGAGCTCACAACGGCGCTGAAAACAAGCAACGCCGAAAGCAGGATGGCTGCTCTGCTGTTCATGGATCTTCTCCTCGTCACAACGCCGCGTTGATCGTCGCCACCGTTTACATCACGTCGGGCACTTCCATACCTTCCGGCGGCGGGCCGTCGTACAGCACCGGCTCCATCCGGGACGCCGCGCCTTCGCGCCGCATCGTCTCCTCGAACTCCTTGCGGATATACGGATACTCGAGATGATACGGGATCGCGTTACCGCCCTTGTTGACGTCGATCGCCCAGACATCGCGCATCGCTTCGCCCGGCCGTCCCGCCTTCAGCGCCGGATGGTTGTTCGGGCCGTGCCAGGCCGCAAGTCGCAAACCGCCTTTGCTGATGCCGAAATGCTGGTGGTACCAGTCGCCGCTCATCGGCGCCGCGGAGACGATGCCGACCGGCTCGTAATCCTGCCGCAACACCTTGTCGCCGTGACCGTCTTTCCACGGCGTCATGCCGAGCGCTTCCGGCCAGGTATAAGTGTAGCCCTTACCCTGGATCGCAATGAGGACCGCGGTCGAATGATGCTTGTGCGCCTTGGAATAGCGGCCAGTCTCGTGCTGGCCGATGAAGGTGTAGAAGCGGTTGCCGCCCATGTGCGGCTCGACGCGGCGATAGCCCGGTGAGCGGCGGTTATCGAGCGGCAGTTCGGCGGTGTAGATATCGGGAATGAGATTGGTGCGGCGCATGGCGAGCCCGCGCACCGGATCGGGCTCGATATCGTCCTTCGGCTTGAAGAAATCCTCTTCGCCCGCGAAGCGATCCTTGAACGCGTAAGGACAGTTGAAGACGAAATCGAGATTGTCAGTGAGATTGATCTGGTTCGGCGCAGACGTGCCGCACAGCAGAAGCGCCGGAGAACTCGCCGCATTGATGATGCGGTGATGCGCATTGAGCGGGATCGTGAACACCGAGCCCTTCTGCCATTCAAAGACGTGACGCTTGCTGTCGCCGTCGTTCCACACTTCGGTGGAGCCGCGGCCTTCGACCACCAGCACGATCTTCTCGTAGACATGCCGCTCGGGATTCAACGCGCCCGCGCCGGGGACCTCGACAATATACATGCCCCACAGGCCTTCGGTGCCGTAGAGCTGGATGTAGCTGCCCTTGCCGCCAAGCCGCTTCCACGGCGTCATCGGCAAGTCCTGCACCCGGCGCACGCCGATACCGCGGAACACCGGCACGCCTTCCGCTTCCATGAAGCGGTCGTAGGGCATCTGTGGCCGCTTGAAGTCGCCGGAGCCGGCATTCGTGCCGGCCTTGGGCTCGTGCCAGTGCTTGTTCGCTGTGGTGTCGTGCATGAAGTCCTTTCCAGAGCGCGCGATCAGCCACCCTTGGCGTCATCGGCGTGAAGCTTGCGCAGGTAATCGAGCAGGTCGAGCGGCGCATTGGCAATCTTGTTGATCGCCTGCATGACGATTTCTCCGCTTACCGGGCTCAGCTCGACGCGAATTTTGGCGGCATCGGCGAGATATTCCGGGTCCTTGTGCACGGCCATGAATGCTGTCTGCAGTGCCTTCGCACGATCTTCCGGAATGCCGGGCGGCGCCACGAACGGACGCAACATAATGTAGGACTGCTCGGCGAGCTCGATCAGCGTCCGGGCGCGCGCATCAGGCGCGAGAACACGCATCTGGCCATCGGGCTTCAGCCAATCCGGTTTCAGCGACGTCACCGATGAGAGATCGGTGGTGCGCCCGTTCACCTCGTTGCTCTCCAGCGCGAGGAAGATTGCCCCGTTGTCGGGATAGCCGCTCACCAGCTTGAATTTGAAGCCAAGCGTATCGCGCAACATGATGGGGATATCGGTGCCGGTTGTTCCATCGCCGGTCGTGCCGAGCGTGATCGGCTGGCTGTCCGGGCGGCGCGCGGCCTCGATCGACTGCACCGGCCCGTCCTTGCGCACCAGGAGTATGTAGGCGTCGTTGGAGAAGTCGGAGGCCGAGCCGAGCCAGATGAATTTGCGCGGATCGAACTGCATGCCGAGATTGGTGCCGAGGATGGCCATCAGCGGTATGTCGCGCGCGAACATGCCGATGGTTATGCCGTCCTTCGGCGCGGTGTTGTAGAGCGCGTTGGTCGCGCGCAGACTCCCGGCCCCCGGCATGTTCTGCACGACCACGGATGGATTGCCGGGAATGTGCTTGCCGAGATGCCGCGCCAACAGCCGGGCAAACACGTCATAACCGCCGCCCGGGCCATAGCCGCAGATCAGCGTGACGGTTTTGCCTTTGTAGAAGTAGGAAACGGCGTCGCCCCGCGCTGGAGACGCCAAGAATGCGAGAGCGAGCAGCAACGCGGCTGCACCACGTGTCGGCATGTTTCTCTCGCTTGGAGAACCACCTTGAACCGGCGGTCCGAGTTATGGTCGCGATGATCGCAGCTTCGGCCGGACCGGTCCAGAGAGTTCGCGGCGCACTTCCCGGTGATCGGCCACTGGCTTATTTGGCTTCCGGATGATACCTTTTTACGATCACAACGGGGCGCCAACTTTGCCGATCAAGCTCAGCCAGTTGCACAACTTCGCTGCCGTGGTGGAAGCCGGAGCCGTGCGGCAGGCCGCCAGGACGCTGAACCTGTCGCAGTCCTCCATCACTAAAAGCATCCAGCAGCTTGAGGAGGAACTCGGCGTCGTACTGCTGCATCGCGGCGCGCATGGCGTGTCGGCGACCGATGCCGGCAAGGCGCTGCTGGCCCGGGCCAAGACCATCGATGCGCAACTGCGGCACGCGCGGAGCGATGTCGAAGCGGCGCAAGGCGCAAGCGTCGGACAGATCCGCATCAGTGCATCGCCTGCGGTCGCGATGGGGCTGCTACCGCGCGCCAT
>CANKHA010000097.1 GCA_947481685.1 Bradyrhizobiaceae bacterium | reverse complement strand
TCACCCATCGATTGGGCGAAAGCCGGCGCAGCCAGCAGGCTAACGGCGGTGAAGGCAAGAACAAGTTTTTTCATGGGCTTTTTCCTGGTCGGATAATCTGGGAAACCGCGTAACCGCAGTCGCATAGAAAACGCCTGTCGCTTCCGACAGTTCCAGCAAAATGCGCGCCGACGGTTTCCCAGACCGTGAAAGGCGCCCACTTGAACCAAGACCGGCCCGGAACGTTGATAGGATGGCTCCGCTATACGATGAACGCAGGGCAGGTTTGAAATGACGCGACGATCCGGGAGCTTCAGCCTCTTCGAGCGCTATCGCGTCTGGCGCTCGCGCCCCAATCACGCGGCCGGCGGTGATCGCGGCGTGGTGATCCATGATCCTGCCGCTGCAGGTCCAAAGGATCTCGACGATCCTTTCGGTGACGATGACGTGCAGGAGCGTGTGGGCAAGGTCATCGCGGACAGTTCGACAAAAGCACCGAAGCCGGAAAACTGACCTCACCCCACAGAAAGTGACGGTCGCGCGATCATCAGCCAGACGACGACAAGGATCGCGGCGAAGGCCGGAATTCCGCAGGCAAACCACAGCTTGAACAACCGGTGATATTCGGGGGGCAAGGCACTGTGTGTCCGCACCGCTTCAAAGGTGAGATCGCGCATGCGGATCTGCATCCAGATCACCGGCAGCCAGAACAGGCCAATCACGATGTAGAGCACGATGGAGACGGCGATCCATCCGTCGAACACCGAATAGCCCGCGAGTTGTGCCATCGCGATGCCGGTGATGGGCTGCAGCACCACGGCGCTGGCGGTGAACAGGCAATCCGCGATCACGACGATGCAGGCGGTTCCCGCAATAAGCTCAGGTTCGCCGCTGCGATGCGCCATCGCCATGAAGAACGCGATGCCCGCGCCGGTGCCGAGCAGCACGGCCGCACCGATGATGTGCAGATATTTCAGAGCGAGATAAAGCATCGCGGTACCCGCGAACAGATGATGCCGCCTGCCGCCGGTGAAGGCTAATCCTCGACCAGCACTGCGCGCTTCTTCCGCAGCGCCGGCAGCGCAGCCAGGATCAAAAGGACCGCCGACAACAACAACAGCCCACCGGAGATCGGTCGGGTAAAGAACACGGTGACGTCACCGCGCGCGATCAGCATGGCGCGGCGCAGGTTCTCTTCCATCAGCGGGCCGAGCACGAAGCCGAGCAACATCGGCGCAGGTTCGAAACTGTGCTTGATCAGCCAATAGCCGAACACGCCATATCCGGCGGCCAGCACCACATCGAACGACGAATTGTTGATCGAGAAAATACCGATCGCGCAGAACACCAGAATGGACGGATACAGCAGCCGGTACGGCACGCGGAGCAGCCACACCCAGATGCCCACGAGCGGCAGGTTGATGATGATTAACATCAGGTTGCCGACCCACATGGACGCGATCATGCCCCAGAACAGGTCTGGCGCCTTGGTCATCACCTGCGGGCCCGGCACGATGCCATGGATGGTCATGGCGCCGACCATCAGCGCCATCACCGCATTTGGCGGAATGCCGAGCGTGAGCAGCGGAATGAAGGAAGTCTGCGCCGCGGCGTTGTTGGCGCTCTCGGGTCCGGCGACGCCTTCGATCGCGCCCTTGCCGAATCGCTCAGGATGTTTGGAGACACGCTTCTCCAGCGTATAGGCCGCGAAAGACGCTATCACCGCGCCCGCGCCCGGCAGGATGCCGATGATCGAGCCGAGCAGCGTGCCGCGAATAATAGCAGGCGCCGAAGCCTTCAGGTCCGCCTTGGTCGGCATCAGGCCGGTGATCTTGGCGTGCAATATGTCGCGACTCTCGGCCGTGGCTTCAAGATTACGCACAATCTCGGCAAAACCGAACACGCCCATCGCCACCACGACAAAGCCGATGCCGTCAGCGAATTCCGTAAGGCCGAAGGTCATGCGTCCGACGCCACTTTCGAGATCGGAGCCAACCATCGACATCATCAGGCCGGCAAGGATCATCGCGATAGCCTTGACCAGCGAGCCTGCGGCCAGCACCACCGCAAAGATCAGGCCCAGCACCATCAGCGAGAAATATTCCGCGGGGCCGAACTTCAATGCCATCGCAGTAAGCGGTGCGCCGAGCGCGGCAACGAGAACTGTCGCAAAGCAGCCGGCGGCGAACGAACCGATAGCAGCGATGGAGAGCGCCGGGCCCGCGCGGCCCTGCCGCGCCATCTGGTGACCATCGAGCGTCGTCACCACCGATGTCGCCTCGCCCGGAATGTTGACCAGGATCGAGGTGGTCGAGCCGCCGTATTGCGCACCGTAATAAATGCCGGCGAGCATGATCAGCGCGCCGGTTGGCGGAAGTCCAAACGTGATCGGCAGCAGCATCGCGATGGTCGCGACCGAACCGACGCCCGGCAGCACGCCGATCAGCGTGCCGACCAGCGCGCCGAGCAGACAGTAAACCACATTCATCGGGATCGGGATTGTCGCAATGCCGAAATCGATCGGAACCAGCTGAAAGACGACGCCGAAGCCCATCGCCAGATTGGATACGAGGTCATACATGGTGCGGCGTCCGGGTCAGCGCGCGAGCAGGAAAGTTGGCAGCAACTGGAACGGCAGTCCGAGCAGCCAGACAAACACGAACCAGCAGAAGGCAGTAATCGCAGCCGCCATGATCGTGGTTTCGACCCAGCGCGTTTCTTTGGACGCGATGGCGGAGACCATGAAGGTGATGAAGCTCGCGATGATAAGGCCGAAGGCGGGGAACTTGATAACCGTGCCGCCCCACTCGAAGACAACGCCGCGGATCAGCAGGGCAAAGCACACGATGCCAAGGCACACGAAAAACGGCCCGCGCACGGCGTATTTGCCGATCGGCTCTCCTTCGGTCACGAGCCCGGTCACGGTGATGATTGCTGCCGTGAAGGCCAGCGCGGTGGCAAACAACCTTGGCGCGGTTCCCGCGCCGAACGAGAAGCCGCGCATCTGCGCAAGATCGCTGCCGGCCCAGAAGGCCAGAAGGGCCAGCCCGATCAGCGCGAGCCCACCGTAATAGTCCTTGTGGTTCGTCACGTGCACGCGCAGCGCCGGAATCACCACGGCGAGGCCCGCAAGCGCGGCGCAAAGCACCCAGAGATACGCGCCCATGGGGGTAAGCGGGTCGAAATGCCGGGCGGTCTCGGCGGCACACAGCGCCAGCAGGAGCGGCGTGCCCGCGGCCCACCAGTCGAGTGTATGATGGCCCGTCGTCAGCTTGCGCTGGCGTGGTGCCGGTTGGGTCGTGTCAGACATCCAGCCTTCCTCCCCTGCCCGCGGCGCTGGCTTCACGCAGGCTTTATTGCTTGCCCCACCGATAGCATACTCACAACGGCCCGCCAAAGGCGACGCCTTATACTTTATATGAGTCCCATCAGGCCAAGCGCCCCGCCGACCAGGAACAGCCAGATCGGGTTGAGCCGTGTCGCATAGGTAATCACGGCGGTGACCGCCGTCAGCGCATAGGCAACCACGGTGTGATCCGCGGCCTGCGCGACAATGATGCCGGTCGCACCGATAAGTCCGACCGATACCGGAATCAGCCCCGCCTGCACCGCCATGCGCCAGCGCGCGTACTTGAACTTATCCCAGGTTCCGCTGACGTAATAGGCCAGAACCGAACTCGGCCCGCACATGCCGACGGTGGCGAGGATCGCCCCGATGGGACCTGCGACGTGGTAGCCGATCAGCGTCGAGATCAGGAAGTTCGGCCCGGGCGCCGCCTGCGAAATCGCGAAGAGATCGGCGAATTGCCGCTCGGTCATCCAGCCGGAAATTTCCACCGCCTGGCGATGGATTTCGGGGATCGCGGAATTACCGCCGCCGACCGCCGCAAGCGACAGAAAGCCGAAGTGCAGCAGCAGAGTGATCAGCGTGCCGCAATCGGTCCTCATGACGACGGCCACTTCCACCCGATCGCGATCCCGAGCGGGATGAAGATGCCGAGCGCCCACCACAGCGGCAGCTTGAAGAAGCCCACGGCAATCAGCACCGCGACCATCAGCGTAATGGAAACCCATTGCCTGCCTTCGAATAGCGGCTGCGCCATCCGGCCAAGCATGCCAAGCGTCAGCCCGGCGGCGGCGCAGACCACGCCGCCGAGGAAACGCTGCAGCTGCGGCAGATCGCCGAAATGCGCATAAAGCGCGCCGAGCAGGATCATCAGGATCAGCGACGGGCCGCAAAGGCCAAGCCCCGCCACGATGGAACCCGGCACGCCGAGTACGCGTGCTCCGAATGCCACGGCGAAGTTCATCACGTTAGGTCCCGGCAGGAACTGGCATAGCGCGAAGACCTCGTTGAACTCGGCCGCGGTCATCCACTTCCGCTCATCAACCGCCATCCGGCGCGCCCAGGCCAGGGTGCCGCCAAAGCCGAAGATCGAGACAATCGCGAAACTGGAGAACAGGCCCCACAGCGTTGGAGTAGGCGCGGGAACCGGGTCGGAGGATTGAGCCATCCTTGGATAACTATCGCCCGGAAACCGGCAACACAACTAACCGGATGGCGAAGTTACATTGGCCCTGCTATCGTCAACGGGCAGCCTCAGTGCAGGAAACTTGCCGCCAAGAGGTCGTACCATTGACCCTTGGGAAATCGTTACGCGGATGATTTCCGCCGCTCGCTGCCGGCCAGATCGTGATCCAGAAAGAAGTTGAGAAAGGTTCGGATCACGGCGATGGCTGCGATCCGCCCGATCGTTTCCCAATCGTCGGTGATCGATGTTCCAAGGATGTCGGCGGCGAGCTGAAATGTCAGGCCCGCAACCAGCCAGCGCGCAAAG
>CANKHA010000096.1 GCA_947481685.1 Bradyrhizobiaceae bacterium | reverse complement strand
TAGACAAAGAGTGCGCCGAAAATTATTTTCCCAGAGTTCGTGCGGAGCGTCGTCCGGGTCAGGAAAAACCCGCCAATCAATGCTCCCGCCGCCGGCGCCGACCGCAGGATGCCGAGGCCCCACGGCCCGGTTTCCAGGATGTCACGGGCATAGATGGGCAGCAGCGCGAGCACGCCACCAAGCATGATGACGCTGAGGTCGAGCGAGATGGCGCCGACAATCAGGCGGTTTTGACGCAAATAGGTGAAGCCGGTGAAGATCTCCGCGAGACTGATCGGCTTTTTTTCGTGTGGCGGATACTGCAGACGGAGAAGGCCCACCATCACCGCCGCGGTCAGGAACGCCGCGAAGCAGATTCCGTAAACCACTTCAGGACCGAATACGTAAAGAATTCCGCCAATTGTGGGGCCGCTCACGGTTGCGACCTGGTTCGCCATCGCGCCACCCGCCACCGCACGCGAGATCATTTCCTTTGGTACAATCCCGGGGACCAGAGTGTGCAGCGTCGGCGAATCGAAGGCGCGGCAAAACCCCATCAACAGCACCGTTGAAAAGATGATATTCACGGTCAACGAGTTGGTGAAACTTCCGACCGTGAGCACCGCGGCGGCAATGGCCTTGCCGATCTAGGCAAGGCGGACAATCAGCCCGCGGTCGCAGCGATCCGCCACATGACCGACCAGCAAAGTACCTGGGACGGAGGGAATGAAGAGGAGAAGGCCGACCAGCCCGAGATCGAGGGCGCTGCTGGTCAGGTCATAAACCTGCCAACCCACCGCCACGAACAACATTTGATAGCCGAGGTTGCCGCAGAAACGCGTCGCCTAATAATACATGTACTGCCGGTGGCGCAGCAGCGAGGGTTGGTCGAGCGAACTCATTTCTCCGGAATAACGCTCTGCACGCGCCAGAAATCAGGAAAGAGCTTGATCCAGGCCAGCGCGCAAATGGTGGCACCTATACCGCCCAGAACGACAGCGGGCCCTGCCCCGAGCAGCGCTGCCACCGCACCAGATTCCAACTGGCCAAGGTTTGAGGTCGTGCCGGTGAACGTGGAGTTCACCGCCATCACGCGCCCCAGCATTTCGTTCGGCGTGCGGGTCTGCACCAGTGAATGACGCACCACGACGCTTACGGAGTCGGCAGCGCCAGTGATCGCCAGCATGAACATCGACAGCCAGATCCACGTTGAGAAACCGAAAATAGCCGTTGCCAGCCCGTAGACAACGACGGCACCGACCATGATGCGCCCGGCATGCCTGTCGATCTGGACATTGGCCAGAACGATTCCCATCAGGATGGCACCGATTGCAGGCGACGCGCGCAGCATCCCAAAACCAAAAGGACCGGCATGCAGGATGTCCTGTGCGAAGATCGGCAACAGCGCGGTGACGCCACCCAGCAGAACCGCAGCAAGATCCAGCATCACCGCGCCAAAAATGATGGGCCGGTTCCAAATGTAGGTGATGCCCGCAAACGCGCTCTCAAGCGTAATGGTCTTCTTCAGTTTCGCCGGACGCTTGATTTCCACCAGGCTGATAAAAACGGCGCCCAGGAGAAAAAGTACCAGACACACCGCGTAAACAAAATTTGCTCCCCACAGCAGCAGCAAGCCGCCAAGAAAAGGACCCCCAACCTGCCCCATCTGTTGCGCCGTAGAGCCGGCTGCGATCGCGCGGGACAAAACTTCCTGCGGCATGATGCTGGCAGGGATGGTGTGTAACGTAGGCCCCTCAAAAGCCCGGCCCGTACCTACGATCAGAACGACGGCATAAATCACCCCGACGCTCATAAATCCGAAATAAGCCGCAGCAAGCAGAATGGCGGCGCCAAGTGCCTTGGCAATCTGGCAGATACGAATGACAGCACGGCGGTCGTAGTGGTCGGCCACATGGCCAATGACGAAGGTGCCGATGATCACCGGAATCCAAAGAATGCCGCCGATGACGCCTAGAAGAAGCGCGCTGCCGGTGAGCTGATAGACTTCCCACTGGATCGCGACAGAAATGACCTGATAGCCGCCGGTCGAGATAATGCGTGTGAGCCAATAAAGCGCAAATTGTTTGTGCCGCAGCAGGGAAATTTGTGCTTCAGCGGGCGCAGTCGTCATGCGGGGGGAAACCAGGGTTATGGGGCGGTGTTTCTTCAATACTCCCTATTTTCGCGGTCACACAAGCCCCTTGGGGTCGAAGGTGGAAAAGCCCGCTTTACGGCCCGCCCCACTGGCCGAAAATTTCGCCAGCGCTTATATGCACTGCATGCAAAAACTGGCGATCATCGTCCCCCTCCTCGCGTTTCTCGCGGCATCCATCTGGTTCGTCTATTATGCCTGGGTCAGCGATACCGGCGCACCGATGCCGGCGTCCGGCTATGTTGCGATGGCGCTTGGGATTTTGTTCTCGCTCGTGGTCGGGGTTGGACTGATGGCTCTGGTGTTCTACAGCCACCGTCACGGCTATGACGAAGGCAGCAGCGGCTCGCAGGACTAGGACATGTCGCCCACCACGCCGCACGCCCTGATCTATACGACTGCACTGGTCTGCGGCCTGTTACTCGCACTGTCGGTACACATCGGGTTGACGGCTATGGGTTACGGCATCGCCGGCGCAACGCCGGAAACATTTCTCTCCGGCAAGAATCAGATCAGCCTCGCACTTGCCTGGTGGGCGATTGGAATTGCCGGCTGCCTGGGAAGCCTTGCCGCGATCTACCTCTCACGACGGATGAACAGCCTGCCGCTTCAGATCGTGCGGATGACAATCGCCGCCGCGTTTTTCTGCGTGCTGACGGTTGCCGGACACCAAACCGCCGCCCCCGCAGGAAGCGGAGCGGCGATGAACGTCATCACCAATCTTGCCGCCATGGCGCTCGGCGGATTCATGGCCTTCTTCGCCGCGTATTTCGCAGCTCGGCGCTAATTTCCCCGTACAGGCGCGACAAAAAAGCGGCTCCGGTAACGCGAGGTTGCCGGAGCCGCACCCCAACGAGGGGCAAGAGGTAAACACCAGTCAGAGCTAGCTTGCAGCCTTGCGGTTGATCTTGCTCTCGGCCAGCGTTGTCAGCTTCTTGTCCGTCGTCTTTTCCTCCTCGAGTGTCTTGTGCATCACCGCCGCGCAGTCATCGCGGCCAAGTTGCTGCGCCCAGGCCGAAAGCGTTCCGTATCGGGTGATCTCATAGTGCTCCACCGCCTGCGCGGCACCGATCAGCGCCGCGTCGAGCACTTCCTTGTCGGCAACGTCGCCCGCGATTTCGCCGACTTCCTTCAAAATGCCGTCGATCGCGGGGCAATCCACGCCCTTCGGCTTCTAATCAAGCATCTTGAAGACCTGCTCAAGCCGCGTGACGTGGACTTTGCTTTCGTCCAGGTGCTTCTTGAACCCGGCGCTTAGTTCGCGGTTCGTCGCCTTGTCAATCATGTCCGGCAAGTGTTTCACGATCTGGTTCTCTGCATAATAAATGTCCTGCAGCGTATGCAGGAACAGGTCGTCCATCGTTTTGATGTCTTTTGAAAACAAGCCCATGGCAGAGTCCTCGATTGATAAGGGGTTCACGAGAGGGAGCACGCTCCTCTCCCTGACCCAACGTTCAACCGAGACCCGATGTTCCGCCGTTTATGAAATGACACCTGCTTCCGGCGCTGATTCTTTGCCGAACTGTGCGGGAAACCGTACAGCGATCCCGGTTCCGGGATCGAGTCTTCGAATTTCCAGCCTGGCATTGAATTGCCGCACCGTAGCCATGATCACCTTGAAGCCAAGGGAGTTCGAGCGGTCGATATTGATATTCGCCGGCATCCCTCGCCCGTGATCGGTCACGCTCAGTTCCAGCAGGCCGTCTTCGCCACGTTTCAGCTTCACAATAATCGGACCCTGCTCTCCTGCGGGATAGGCGTATTTGAGCGCATTGGTGATCAGCTCATGCGCCATCACGGCAAGCGAGCCCGCATCACTGCCGGAGATTTCGACAACGTCGCTTTCGCAAGTGATCGATGGACGCGCTGTGCCGACATAGGCGCGTTCGCTCTTATGGCAGATCATCTGGAGAAATTCGCCGAGTTCCACGCGGTTCGTTATGTCGGCGCTATAGAGATGACGGTAGACCGCGCCCATGGCGAGGATGCGCTGCTGCGCACGGATAAGCTGTTCGCGTACTGCCGGCTCGCTGGTGTGCTTGCCTTGCAGCATCAGCAGGCTGGAAAGGATGTTTAGGCTGTTCATGACTCGATGCTGCAATTCGCGCAGCAGGAATTCCTTCTGCTCGAGCAGCCGATCGACCTTGTCCGACATCCCGGAGAGCGCCGTGCTGAGCAGGCCCAGCTCTGATTGGGAATTCAGTTTCGGAAAATGCGCGGAGGTATCGCCCGCTTCGCGCCGGTGCGCAGTGCGTACCATGTCGAGAACCGGACGGCGGATCAGAATATGGGCGGCGATCCAGGTTATGATGGAGGCAAGAACGATTGCTATCAGTCCGACGACCAGGCTCCGCAGCGAAATCGTCCGCAAGCGTTTCAAGGCGAAATCGCGATTGATCCCGACCGTAACGACGAGACCGTCGGCGGTATCCTTGATCGGAACGAAACCGACGATTTCTTCGTGCCTGGGTTCGTGTTCGACAATAAACGTACCTGCCCTGGAAACGTACCTGCCCTGGCATCGCGCGCTTGCGCGAAGACTTCCTTGTCGCGGATGATGCCTTGTTGTTGACGCGGGATGCGCAGCACCAACGCCCCATCACGGTCATAGACCGTGAGCCGCTGCTGCGCCGGCCACTTCCGTGCCTCGAATTCCTCTGCCACCGTGTCGGGCTTGAGGGTCAGCACCGCAACGTCATCGGTTCTGCCATCGGCCGAACGATAGGGCATCGAAATGTAGATCTAGGGTTCGCCGGTGACTCTGCCGGC
>CANKHA010000095.1 GCA_947481685.1 Bradyrhizobiaceae bacterium | reverse complement strand
GGGGCATCACAGCCTGCATCCCGTCAAAATCCAACCGCAGAAAGCCGATCGAGCATGACCGCACGCTTTACCGCCAACGCCACAACATCGAGAATATGTTTGGCAGGCTTAAGGACTGGCGGCGCATTCATACCCGTTACGACCGATGCGCCCACACCTTCATGTCAGCAATCTGCATCGCGGCCGTCGTCATCTTCTGGCTATAAACAATGAGTCCTGAGCCTAGAGCGCAGCTTCCCGCCACTTGATCCCGCATCCCATACTCGGGATCTGCTCCTGCGGTCCTTTGCCGGTCTCGGCAATCTGTTGCATCGCCTCGAACAGATCGCGCCGTGCGCCCGGGATCAATTCCCTGCGCGACGCATCGAGCCGTCCGCGATACTGCAATTCATCCCTGGCATTGAAGCCAAAGAAATCCGGCGTGCACTGTGCGTCATAGGCCCGCGCAACGTCCTGCGTGATGTCTTCAACGTAAGGAAAGCTGAAGCCCTGCACGCGTGCGAATTCCTTCATGCTCTCGAAGGAATCGCGGGGATCGCCTACATTCGACATGATCCCGATCACACCGATCCCGATGTCCTGCAGCGCCCTGGCTTCCTCAACGATGCGGCTGATCACGGTGCGTACATAAGGGCAGGTATTGCTCAGGAAGATGACCAGCGTGCCATTCTTGCCGCGCGCATCCGAAAAGCCATGCGTTTTGCCATCGACGCCAGAAAGCGTGAAGTCTTTTGCCTTCCAGCCAAAATTGCAGATCGTGCTCGTCTCGACCATGGTTCCTCCGGTCACAGGATTGTCCCGCAAGGGAACGCTCGCGGCGCTTCGGGGTCAAGGGGGAAGGATATGCCCGATTTCCCGGCGGAGGTGCGGTGAAGCATTGCGGTGGGGCATGCTGCGTTGCTAGTTTGCCGCCTGTCCCACCGCTTCGCGGGCGTATGGGCCCGTAGCTCAATGGTTAGAGCCGACCGCTCATAACGGTCTGGTTGGAGGTTCGAGTCCTCCCGGGCCCACCAGGAACTCGTATAGGTTGTATATCTCTCCTAATAATCGTATTAGTAGTCAAGACTTCAAAGACTTAGCCGGGATGTCTGCGCACTTCTCGGTCTCTGTACGCGGCAATCCGGGCTTTTGGGCCGCCTGTCTCTGCCCCCTGAAATTCGGTTTCCCGGCGGCCAACGCGGAGCCGCCAGAAGACAGGTTCGCATTTCGGTGGAGACGGGTTCGATAGCGGCGATCTGTGGCGTTTTGCTAGCATCTGAACAGCCTTGTCTGCCGAATCAGATCTTTGTCGCCTTCAGTGTTGTGGCCGCGAACATCTGCTCGACCGCGACCTCGTGCGGCGTGATGCCTTGTTCTAGAAGATAGCGCGCACAGGTTGCGAGCGTCTTGCGGTTAGCTTCGACCCCGTAGGGCCAATAGTCGGTACCCATTAGTTCTTCGGTCGCGCGTGTCTCGGCGACGATCCACGGCAGGCTGATCTTCAGGGCGTTGACTTCCCGCAGGTCGGCCTGGGCGATCGCCTTAGCTTCGGTGAAAGCCTTGACCAGGCTCGCCGGCAGCCACGGATGTTCTTCGGCCAACCGTTTGCGCACGCCGACGACATGCATCATGGGGAAATGCCCGGTCCGGCGAAAATACTCCTGCTCGACCTCGCGCGAATCCTTAAACAGGCGGCGCACCTTCGGATGGCCAGCATCAAAGCACGACGGCGAGCGCGCGGTGATGATGCCGTCAATCTCGCAGTCTGCCAGCATGGCGGCGAGTGTTTTGCCTGCCGGTATGTTTTCGATCGACACGCCGGATGGCGGCGTGATCGCGATGGGAGATTGCCGACCGGAGATTTCCAGGCCGCCTTGGTGCCAACTGATGTCCTTCGGAGCGACGCCGTAGTCTTCCTTGAGAAAACCACGCACCCACACAGCGGCCGCCATTTCGTATTGCGGCACCCCGATGCGCTTGCCCTTGAGGTCGCCGGGCGCGTTGATGCCGCGGTCGTTGCGCACATAGATCGCGGAATGGCGAAAGATGCGCGACGTGAAGACCGGGATTGCCACAAATGGGGAACTGCCCCGTGCAACCGCCGCGAGATAGGAACAGAAGCCGATCTCCGCCACGTCGAATTCACCGGCGTAAGCGCGATGAAAGCATTCCTCAGGCGCCAGGCTGAAATGGCGGATGTCGCATCCTTCCACCCGCACGCGGCCGTCCATGAGCGCGCGCACGCGGTCATAGTCCCAGGTGGCGATCGTGATCGAAAGTGCGTTCATCCGTTAAGTCCTCGTTTCTTACAGGGGCTACGGCTTGCCCGCAGGCGGCAAGCCCAGCAGGACGCGGGCTCTTGCTTGCGCACTGATTTCGGGATTGAGCGCAAAGTGTGACGAAATCGAATGCACGTCGCGCCAGGCACGCTGCAAAGGGCTTCCGTCATACAGGCCACGCGAACCGGCGGACTGGAACAGCATGTCGACGGCCTTGCAGAGCATCTGAACCGATTGCGCCCCGGCCACCGCGCTGATGGCGCGATTGTCGGCGCTGATCGGCCCACCCCCCCGGATAAAGTCGAGATTGCGCCGCAGTAGCAACTCCGCGGCGTCGATCTCGATTTCTGCATTGGCGAGATTGATCTGCGCAGGAACGAGCTGTGCGATTGCCTCTCCGGTTGCGGTAGAAACCTTGCTGCGCATCCACTCGACCCAGGTCGCAAAGGCGGCGCGCGCAATTCCCAGCGCAGGCGCCGACAGCGCATGCCGGCGTGCTTCCAGTGGGATGGCGTAGAGCGGTCCGGTGTTGATCTTGGTGCCGGGAGTCGTGCCCTCGCGCAGATCATCCATCGTAATGCTGCGATGGGCCGGAATGAAAACGTCGTCGACGATGATGTCGTTGCTTCCGGTTCCGCGCATGCCGACATTGAACCAGGTGTCCTGGATTGAGTAATCCTTGCGTGGCAGCAGAAAGACGCGGGCTTGCGGTTTGCCGTCGGCACCCTCTGCCATGGCCGTCAGGATAGACCAGTCGCAGTGGTCGACGCCGCTCGCCCAGCTCCACTTGCCGCTGACGCGATAGCCGCCGTCGACTATCCGCGCCTTGCCGGAAAGCGGCGCGATGACGCCGGCGAGGTTTACGTCGGGACCGTCGCGCCAGACGTCATGCTGGGCTTCCTCGGGGAAGCCGGCGACCCACCAGTCATGGATGTTGAGGAAGCCACAGCACCACCCGGTCGAGCCGCAGGCTTTGGAGATTTCGACGGAGACATCGAAGGCGGCGTCATGGCTGATCTCGTAGCCGCCCCAGCGCTTCGGCTTGAGGATGCGCGCGAGCCCGGCATCGACGAAGGCATCGATCGACTCTCGCGGGATGCGCCGCTCGGCCTCACAGCGCTCGGCGCGCGCGGCGATCTCGGGCACCAGAGCCGCCGCGCGCTGGACGGCCTCTGCGTGTGTCAGCTCCGGCATATTAGTCATCGACGCATCCCCCTTCCAGGCGCCTTCAAATGATGCGCATTGTTCCGATGCATGCCGTGCATATTGTTATTGTGCATGCTTGGCTAAATTAGACTTCATCCCAGCCGCGGAAACAACTGCAACGCGTTGCTGCGCGCGATAGCCGCGCGCAACGGGGCGTCGAGAAAATCCGTCGCACCAAGGATTTCGATGCCTTCCTTGATCATGAAATCGGCGGCGTAGGGTGTGTCGGTGCCGAACAGGATGCGCTCCCGGTTGGCGACAGTCAGCAGCGATCCAAATACCTCGGGCCCAGGCGCAAGCGCGGTATCGTACCAGAACCGGCGAAGCCGTGACATTGTGAAGTCGGGCGTGACGTTTGCTGCGTTGCGTTCGCGCCATTCCTGCGGGTAGCGGTCCGGGAAAAGCGACAACGAAAAATGCCGGGCCAATGTGCGCGATATGCGCCAGGCGAGGTAGGGCAAGGTGCCACCGGCATGGGCGAGGATGAACCTGATCCGTGGAAAGCGGTCCATAGCACCCGACACGATAAGATTGATTGCCGCGCGCGTGGTGTCGAACGGATACTCGACGAGCGTCGGCGGGACGTTCGGGTGAACCGCTTCGCAAAGGCAGTTGTGGGTCGGATGGATGAATACGACCGCCGCGCGTTCGTTCAGGCGCTCGAGAAGGGGATCGAACTCGGCATCGCCTAGATGCTTTCCGTCGTAGTTTGAGAACACGCCGATGCCGTCGAGCTTCAGGATGTCGAGCGCATGCTCGGCCTCACGGCACGCGCCCTCCACGTCGGGCAGCGGGACAGCCGCGAAGGCGCCGAAGCGCTTGCCGGGGCGGTCTCTCAGTTCGGCAAAATACTCGTTGCAATGGCGGGACAGAAGACGCGCCCTGCCGTCGTCACCGAGGTGCGTGCCTGGGGTTGATAGCGACAACAAGGCCGATGTGATGCCGTTGCCGTCCATGCCCTCCAGCGCAAGTTCAGGCGTCCAAGCAGGTGAGCGCGCTTTGCCGGGCGGCAGCTCGGCGGCGAGGGCGGTGCGAAACACCGGTGGCACGGCGTGCGCGTGTACGTCGATACGGCCAGCAGCTGGAGGCATCTACCACTCGTTGTTAGAGACGAACCCCGCGTGCCCTGCCGTCGATGAAATCTCAACGATCTGCAGCCAGCGCCGCATTGAGCTTTGAAATCAGTTCCGGTGGCGTGGACAGCCATTTTGCCACGAATTCCTGCAAGTCTTCGCCGTAGAGCGGCTCCACATCAATGCCCACTTTCCTGGCTTCAGAGAGATATTCTTCATCGGCCATTAGATCGTGGAAGCCCTTTCGCAAGATCGCAATCCGGTCGGCGGGTACCTGGGGGCCGGCGATCAGGGGCCGTCCCAATGCGATCGTGTCCGAATACAAGGCCACAAGCTGCCGGGTCTCCTTGTCCGTCGGAATATCGTTCAACAGTGGAATATCCGGCAGGTCATCCGCCGGCTTGCGTCCGATCTGCACGAGCACGTTGAGTTTCTTATCCCTGACCCAGTCCGGCCGCGTCTGCTTCCAGCCACTCCAGGACTGTCCAATCCTGCCAAAAATCTCGCCGCGTTCCATCGCGATGTTGATCTCGTTGCCGCCCTTGTAGCCGGTCACAGCTT
>CANKHA010000094.1 GCA_947481685.1 Bradyrhizobiaceae bacterium | reverse complement strand
CGGCTCGATCCGGCGCATCTGCGCCTCAGACAGCAAGAACAAATCAGTCATGGCGATGCCTCCTCGCACCGCCATTGAATCAACCGTTCAAGTGTTCCGCAATAACTTTAATGGGTCCTGAGCCTAGTCTTGCAGCTGCCGCTTCAAGACCTCGATCTCCTCGGCCAGGGCCGTATCGTTGCCGACCAGACCCTCGATCTTGCGAACCGCATGCAGCACCGTGGTGTGGTCGCGGCCACCGAAGCGACGGCCGATCTCGGGCAAAGAGCGCAGGGTCAGCGTCTTGGCGAGATACATCGCAACCTGCCTCGGGCGGACGACATTGGCGGTGCGCCGGGACGACAGCAGATCGGCGCGGCTGACGTTGTATTGGCGCGCCACCACGCGCTGGATGTCTTCGATCTTCACCCGCTTCGGCTCCTGCGGACGGATCAGGTCGCGCATCTCGCGCTCCGCCAGTTCCAGCGTCACCGGCTGGCCGGTGAGCTTGCTATGGGCGAGCAACCGATTGAGTGCGCCTTCGAGATCGCGGCCGTTATGGGTCACTGTGCGGGCGATATAGGCCAGCACCGGAGCGGGGACATCGAAGCCAGCATGGTGCAGCTTCGCCACCTCGATGCGCGCCTTCAGGATTTCGATCCGCAGCTCTTCGCCGAGCGTGGACATTTCCACCACCAGGCCGCCTGCCAGTCGCGAGCGCACGCGGTCGTCCAAACTCTCCAAGTCGGATGGCGGACGATCGGAGGCGATCACCACCTGCCGCCCGGCATCGATCAGCGCATTCAGGGTATGGCAGAATTCGGCCTGCGTGTTCTTGCCCTGCAGAAACTGCAGATCGTCGATCACCAGCACATCGATCCCACGCAGCACTTCCTTGAACGCGATCGCGGTCTGGCTGCGCAACGCAGACACGAAGCCGTACATGAACTTCTCTGCTGTGAGATAGAGCACCTTGTGCTCGCCCGCGGCATTGCCTGCCCAGGTGATGGACTGCAGCAGGTGCGTTTTACCCAAACCGACACCGGCATGGATGTAGAGCGGGTTGAACATCACCGCTTCACCGCGGCGGGCGCTGGCGACCTGTTTCGCGGCGGCATGCGCCAGCGTGTTGGAGCGGCCCAGGACGAACGTCTCGAAGGTGAGGCGCGGGTCGAGCGGCGAACCGCCCAGTGCGTCATGCGCAGAGGACAGCGGCGAAGAGACCGTACGGTGATCCCCATTGAAACGCACCGCCTGCCCGTTGTGATGCGCAGCCACCGACTGTACCGGCGCAGGCTTCGGCGCCAGCGGACGCAGCACGCCGGAGCGCACGCTCAGCTCAATACGGCCGACGCTCGCCTGTTCGGCCTGCCAGCAGGCAAGCACGCGTTCGGCGTAATGCGACTGGATCCAGCTCTTCAGGAAGCGCGTCGGCACAGACAGCCGTACCGTCTGTTCGTCGAGACCCTCGAGGTCCATCCGCGCGAACCAGCTTGAATAAATGTCATCGCCAACTTCAGCACGCAGCCTTCCCTTTACGCGCGACCAGCTTTCGTGCTCGGGATTTGTCATGGTCATGGTCATGTTCTTTTTCTCGATCAAAGGTGATGGGACGGCGGCGAGAAGGCGTTGCCTCATCGCAGAACGCACGCAACTCACTCACTTGAGAGGCAACCGTCCTGTCTGGTCTTGCAATCCAAAACCAAGCCAGGGGCCGCAAATGGAGGGGTTGCGGCTCAGCCGCCCGGCGGGGGCGTCTCGGCCCTGGATCTACTCACCAAGGAATAGTGATCGATCCTGTGCGCATGAGACCGCGCTCGCGAGAGATCACGCCCGAATGACGGCGCGTGGCACGAATAGGTCATTCGACCTGTTGGTGCGTTCTTTCCAATCGACATAGCTCCCCCTTCCACCGCAAATCACGCGATGGTCCTGACTTTTTTCGACGTTGCTTTTTAAGCCCCGCACTTTCGTGCCGCCCAGGCACTCCTACTTAGGCATCACGATCCCAGCCAGTGTTCCACGCCAAGCTCTTCGACAATGAATTCCGCGCTGGAATTACAGACGCAGTTCTGCCGTTCTCATTCTCGATAAGCTCGAGGGCAACCCTTTGACTGAGAACTCTCAGTGACCCGAGAGACAGTTGAAAAATACACACACCCCTGAGGCTTTCAACGCATTTCGCACAATCAATCAGACGTGGAGCACCGGTGCGCCGCGTCGATGCCGTGCGTTTGCGCGGGCTGCAAGCCGGCAACACGTTGAATCGGTGGACTGATTCTTTTCGGCCGCATCCACGCGATGCGTCGCTGCGACATGTCACAAAATTTTTAAAAACGGCCGCGCGAAACCCATGTCACATGCGCTTTTTCAACCGCATGCTGCCACATTCCAGTTAAGGGCTTGGAGTCGCGATGACTTTCCTGATCAAAAATCCAGACTAGCCGGTTCGGAGCAAATAGATCGTGGCACAAACATCGTCTCGATCGTCGCGCGCCATCGCTGAGTGCAGTGGCATACAAAATCACGCGGATCCGCGACGCCCATATTCGTGCGCGGATTCGTGCAGTTAGCGGTGCCGAGAAAAAGTTTTGGCCCGCGCAAAGGCGGGCCAATCGAAAAACAGCGATGCGGGGAGATTATTTTCCGAGCTTGGCGATCTGATGCGTGAGGCGCGAGACTTTACGGCTCGCGGTACTCTTATGCAGCACGCCATTCTGGGCGGCGCGCATCAGCGCGGGCTCAGCCGCCTGCAGTGCAGTTTGCGCCGCCTTCGCATCGCCGGAAGCGATAGCCGCTTCAACTTCGCGAACGCTGCTGCGCATACGCGTGCGGCGCGCCTTGTTGACGATGGTCCGCCGCGCAATCTTCCGGGTCGCCTTTTTAGCGGACTTGGTATTAGCCATCGGATCTCTCGTTTATATCCATAGCGGTTCGGGCGCAGGCACCTTCGAACCGTTAAAAGGGAAAAGGGCGGCGAAAACCTCGCCCCCATTGAGGTTGCTTATAGTGGGGTCACCCCGTGGCGTCAACGCCGGAACAGCCCTGAGAAGGCTCAGCCACTGACGTTAAAAGCCGCCAGGGCGGCCATATTCACGAGTTGCGTATCCTTGGCCGCCAGTTGCACGATCTGCACCGGGCGATCCAGGCCCACCAGGAGCGGCCCAATGACCGTGGCCCCTCCCAGCTCCTGCACCATTTTGGTCGAGATCGACGCGGAGTGGAAAGCCGGCATGACCAGCACATTGGCTGGGCCGGTGAGCCGGCAGAACGGATAGACTGCGGCCAACTCCGGATTGAGCGCAATATCCGCTGCCATTTCGCCATCGTACTCGAAATCGACCCGTTGAGAATCCAGAATGCGCACGGCCTCCTGCACCCGTGCCGAGCGTTCGCCGGGCGGATGACCGAAGGTGGAGAAGGCCAACAACGCAACGCGCGGTTCATAACCCAGGCGTCGCGCGACACCGGCTGCTTCAATCGCGATCTCGGCAAGGTCGGCCGCTTCCGGCATCTCGGTGACGGCGGTATCCGCCACCACAATGGTCCGTCCACGCGCCAGCACCAGCGACACGCCCATCACCCGGTGGCCGGGCTTGGGATCGATCACGCGCCGCACGTCTTCCAGCGCGACGGAGAAGTTGCGCGTGACGCCGGTGACCATGGCGTCCGCATCCCCGAGCGCCACCATGCAGGCGGCGAAATGATTGCGGTCGGTATTCACCAAACGCTGGGTATCGCGGATCAAGTAGCCTTTGCGTTGCAGCCTTTCGTAGAGATAGGCGCCATAGACCGAGTTTTTCTTCGACAAGGCCGCATTGAAAATCTCGATGCCGTCGCCGAGCTCGATGCCGAGGTCTTTGGCGGTGGCGCGGACGCGATCTTCGCGCCCGACAAGCTGTGCGGTGCCAAAACCCTGCGCCACGAAGCTCGCCGCCGCACGGATCACCTGCTCTTCTTCACCTTCGGCGAAAACCACGCGCTTGGGCTGCCGGCGCAGCTTCGCATAAACCTGCTGCAACACACTGGCCATTGGATCGCGCCGTCCCATCAACTGCTCGCGATAGGCGGCCATATCCTCGATCGGCTTTCGGGCGACGCCGGAAGGAATGGCCGAAATCAACCGCGGATCGAACGGCACCGGGATGATGTATTCGGGACCATACTGCGGGCGCGCGCCATAGGCGGCGGCCACTTCGTCCGGCACGTCTTCGCGCGCCAGATCCGCCAGCGCATTCGCGGCAGCGATCTTCATCTCCATATTGATGGTTGTCGCGCGCACATCGAGCGCGCCGCGGAAGATGTAAGGAAAACCGAGCACGTTGTTGATCTGGTTCGGATAGTCGGAGCGCCCCGTGGCCATGATGGCGTCGTCGCGCACCTCCGCCACTTCCTCCGCGGTGATTTCCGGATCCGGATTGGCCATCGCGAAAATGATCGGATTCTTGGCCATGGATTTCACCATGTCCTTGGTCACCGCGCCTTTCACCGAGAGGCCGAAAAACACGTCGGCGCCCTTGAAGGCTTCTTCCAGTGTGCGCGCCGAGATTTTGGCCGCATGCGCCGACTTCCACTGGTTCATGCCTTCGGTGCGGCCCTGATAGATGACGCCCTTGGTGTCGCAGAGGATGAGATTGTCGTGCGGGAAGCCCAGGGCCTTCAGGAGATCAAGGCACGCGATGGCTGCGGCGCCCGCGCCGTTGCAGACAAGCCTGGTTTTCTTGATGTCGAGAAAACAAATTTGCATGAGCAGTCATGGATACTCTCGCCTTTGCGACCAAAGCCTTCGACACCCATTCCTAAGGGAGCAATCGTTCTTTTAGGAGGTCTGTGAAGTTGTTATCCCGCGACATCTTAGGAGATTCGCCTGGTCGTAGCGCACCTATATGAGGGGCTGAAAAACGCCGAAGAGGCCTACGTCAAGCGGCCGAGGCTCAGACGTCAGATTTGGGTACTGAAATGGGGGCGGCTGATGTATGCCAAGAAAATCTTCTTATATTTCAATTACTTGTGAAAGATAATGGCGGAGAGGGCGGGATTCGAACCCGCGATACAGTTTCCCGTATACACGCTTTCCAAGCGAGCGCCTTAAGCCACTCGGCCACCTCTCCAGCAGAACCTTCTTGAAGGCGCTCGCAGCTTTAAGTCAAGACGCGCGCGCAGCGCGCTT
>CANKHA010000093.1 GCA_947481685.1 Bradyrhizobiaceae bacterium | reverse complement strand
GGTGCTCATCAAAGGCGGCGACTATGCGCTCGATCAGGTTGTCGGCCGCGAACAGGTGGAAGCCGACGGCGGCGAAGTTGTGCTGGTTGATCTCGTGCCGGGATTTTCCACCACCGAACTGGTGAAGCGTTCGCGCACCGGCGGGGCGTAAGGCCGTGGCTTTGCTCAGCGCTATCATCATTACCAAGAACGAGGCGGCCAATATTGCCGATTGCCTCGACGGCCTGATGTTCTGTGACGAGCGCATTGTTGTCGACAGCGGATCGACCGACGACACCGTTGCAATCGCCAGGGCAAAGGGCGCCCGGGTGTTCGAGGCGCCGGAGTGGCGTGGCTATGGCCCGCAGAAGAATCTCGCGCTGTCGCACGCCAGGGGAAAGTGGGTGCTGTCGATTGATGCCGATGAGCGTGTGAGCAAGGCGCTTGCACGCGAAATCCACGCGGCCGCGCGGGAAGCGACATTCGACGGCTACCGCATGCCCCGGTTATCGCGCTTCTGCGGCAAGGAAATCCGCCACTGCGGCTGGTATCCGGATTACGTGCTGCGGCTGTTCCGCCGGGGCGTGTCGCGCTTCTCCGATGATCTCGTGCATGAGCGCGTGATCTGCGATGGCTCCGTCGGCAAGCTGCGTGAGCCGTTGCGGCACACCACCATCACCAGCATCGAGGATGCGCTGTCGAAGGTGGATCGGTATTCAACCGCGGGCGCCGACATGCTGGTTGCGTCAGGCCGCCGGGTGTTTTTCTTCAGCGGCATCACGCATGGTGGCTGGACCTTCTTTCGCACCTATATCCTGCGTGCCGGATTCCTTGATGGGCCGGAAGGTTATCTGGTCGCGCGCTATCATGCGCAGACCACCTTCTACCGTTACATGAAGGCGTGGCTGAAACATAGGCAGGTAAAAAAGCAAGACGGTGTGAAGTGATAGCGAACGTCCTGCAGCCTCATCAGGCAAAATTCTCGCGCGCTGCCGATGGATTTGCCGTCGCACTGGCGGCATCGCTGCCGTGGTCTGTTTCCGCCACCGGGATCTTCGTGGGGCTGTGGGTGCTTGCGGTATTGCCCACGCTCGACGGAGCGCTGTTGCGCGATACGCTTCGCAAGCCCGCAGCTGCTATCGTGATTGGATTCGTCGCGCTTGCGGCGCTCGGGATGTTGTGGAGCGAAGCCACCTGGCAGCGCGCCTTTCAGGGCCTGACGCCGTTCCTCAAGCTTCTCGTCATTCCGTTGCTGTTCGTTCATTTCAGCCGCTCGGAGCGGGGGCTTTGGGTGTTTGCCGCGTTCCTGCTGTCGTGCTCGCTGCTGCTGCTCGCGTCGTTCGCGCTGATTACCTTTCCGCGTCCGTTCGGGTGGCGGCTCAACACCCACGGCATTCCGGTGCGCGACCGTATCGTGCAGAGCGGCGAATTCGTCCTCTGCGCTTTCGGTGCGCTTTATTTCGCGTCCGATTGTTTCCGCAACGGGCGGCGGGTTCTTGCACTGGCGCTGGCTTTGCTCGCTGCGGCTTTCCTCGCCAACGTCTTCTATATCGCCGCGTCGCGGACGGCGCTGCTGGTCATTCCCGTTCTGCTGTTGCTGTGGGGTATCCGGTCTTTCGGCTGGAAGGGCACGGGTATCCTGGCAATCGTTTGCCTCGTACTCGGCGGCATCATCTGGATGTCGTCGTCACATCTGCGCGACCGCATCACTGGCATCGTGCAGGAAATTCAAGGTTACGAGGATAGCGGTGAGGCGACGTCATCCGGGCAGCGCCTGAGCTACTGGACCAAGGCTGCGGGTTTCATCAGGCAAGCGCCCGTGATGGGTCACGGCACCGGCACCATCCGGCAGCTGTTCCAGGAGGCCTCGGTCGGTGAGGGCAAGGAGTGGCAGACCGCCAACCCGCATAACCAGACGCTGGCGGTGGGCATCCAGCTCGGCGTCATAGGAATTGCAGTGTTGTTCGCGCTCTGGCTTGCGCATTTCCTGCTTTTCGTTGGCCAGCCGGGGCTGATGGCCTGGGTCGGCCTGATGGTCGTGGTGCAGAACATCGTCAGTTCGCTGTTCAACTCCCACCTGTTCGATTTCAGCCAGGGCTGGACCTATGTTCTGGGCGTCGGCGTGGCGGGTGGCGCAATGCTGCGGGCCGGTGCGCGCAGTGGCGCGGGTAGCCAAAGGCCGGTATGACAGCGCCTGACAACACACCCCGTAGGCCCATGATTCGACTGCCCAAACTCACCCCGCGCCAGATGCTGATTGTGGTGCATGATCTGGTCGCTACCGCGGCTGCGATCCTTGCCAGCTTCTACGTGCGCTTTGCGGAAAAGGGCCTGCCCGAGCGCTGGGATGGGCTCTGGCGGTTCCTGCCATTTTTCCTGCTTTACGCAGCAGTGGTCTATTTCTTCTTCGGGCTCTACCGCGCCAAGTGGCGCTTCGCGTCGCTGCCCGACCTTCAGAACATCTTTCGCGCCGCGACCGTGCTGGCGCTATCGCTGCTGGTGCTCGACTACATCCTTGTGTCGCGCGATTTCTTTGGCGACTTCTTCTTCGGCAAGATCACCATTGCTCTCTACTGGCTGCTGCAGATGTCGTTTCTCGGCGGGCCGCGCATCGCCTATCGCTACTTCCGCTATTCGCGCACGCGCCTGCACGCCAAGAAGGCGGACTCGATCCCGATCCTGGTTCTCGGCCGGGCTGCCGATGTCGAAGTGCTGCTGCGGGCGATCGAAAGCGGCGCCGTTCACAAGATCTGGCCGGTCGGCATCCTGTCGCCGTCGAATGCCGATCGCGGACAGGCTATCCGCGGCATCAGCGTGCTCGGCGACTTCTCCGACCTGAAGGGCACGATTGAGGATCTCGCATCGCGTGGCACGCGGATCGACCGCATCGTGCTGACGCAGTCGGCGCTCGCGCCAGAGGCAAAGCCGGAAGCCATGCTGATGCAGGCGCGGCGGCTTGGGCTGACCACCAGCCGCTTGCCGTCACTGGAGGAGGGCAGCGATGCCCTTCGTCTCGCGCCGGTGGCGGTGGAAGACCTGCTGCTGCGGCCGAGCGTGAAGATCGATTATCGGCGGCTGGAGAATTTCGTGAAGGGTCGCGCCATCGTCGTTACTGGCGGCGGTGGTTCGATCGGCTCCGAAATCTGCGACCGCATCGTAACCTTCGGCGCCACCAGGCTGTTGGTCATCGAGAATTCCGAGTTGGCGCTGCATTCCATCCTGGAAAAACTGGCAGCCAAGGAAAGCAAGGCGCTGATCGAAGGCCGGCTTGCCGATGTGCGCGACCGAGACCGGCTGTTTCGCCTGATGGCGGCGTTCAAGCCCGACATCGTATTTCATGCCGCCGCGCTCAAGCATGTGCCGCTTCTGGAAAAGGACTGGGGTGAGGGCGTCAAGACCAACATCTTCGGCTCGATCAACGTTGCCGACGCAGCCGCAGCCGCAGGCACGAATGCGATGGTGATGATCTCCACCGACAAGGCGATCGAGCCGGTGTCGGTGCTGGGCGCGACCAAGCGCTTTGCCGAGATGTATTGTCAGGCGCTTGATGAAGACGTCACCGCGCATGCGCAGGGCGATGCCAAGCCAATGCGTATCATCTCCGTCCGCTTCGGCAATGTGCTCGCCTCCAACGGCTCGGTGGTGCCGAAGTTCAAGGCGCAGATCGAAGCCGGTGGGCCGGTGACTGTCACGCATCCGGATATGGTGCGTTACTTCATGACCATCCGCGAAGCCTGCGATCTCGTCGTGACGGCGACGAGCCACGCGCTCGGGCCCGAGCGGAAGGACGTCTCGGTCTATGTGCTCAACATGGGCCAGCCCGTGAAGATCGTCGATCTCGCCGAGCGCATGATCCGGCTCGCCGGCATGCAACCGGGTCACGACATCGAGATCACCTATACCGGTGTCCGCCCGGGCGAGCGGCTGCACGAGATTTTGTTCTCGCACGAGGAGCCGAGCGAAGAGATCGGCATCGCCGGTGTCGTCGCGGCCAAGCCCGTTCGCGCATCGCTGCCTACGGTGAAAGCCTGGATGGCCACGCTTGAGCAGGCTCTGGTCAATGAGGACCGCAATGCGGTGTTTCGCGTGTTGGGCGATGCGGTGCCGGACTTCAAAGGCAAGGTGGCCTGACTATATACGGACCCTGGTTGTCCGGGATTGACGAGTCCGCTCGCGCGTCAGCGCGACAGTCACGGGGCAGTATTTTGAACAAGCGCAAGTTGGGCGGGCAGGGGCTAGAAGTCTCCGAGATCGGGCTCGGCTGCATGGGGATGAGCCATGCCTACGGCACGCCGGACGATGAGGAGTCCCTTGCTACCATTGACCGCGCCATTGGGCTTGGCTGCAATTTCTTCGATACGGCGGAGGCCTATGGGGTCGGCGGCAACGAAGAGTTGCTCGGTGGCGCGCTGCAAGGCCATCGCAACGAGGTCGTGATCGCCACCAAGTTCGGCTTCTCCTACGAGAACAGGAAGCGGACCGGCACCAACAGCCGGCCCAAGTATATCCGCGAAGTCGTCGATGCATCACTCCGGCGGCTGAAAACCGACCGCATCGATTTGCTCTACCAGCATCGCGTCGACCCAAAAGTGCCGATCGAGGATGTGGCCGGCACCATCAAGGACCTGATCGTTGCGGGCAAGGTGCTGTATTTCGGCCTGTCCGAGGCCAGCGCGAAAACCATTCGCCGCGCGCACAAGGAGCAGCCGGTCTCTGCATTGCAGAGCGAGTATTCGATCTGGGAGCGCGGTCTTGATGCCGAGATCCGGCCTGTATTGAAAGAGCTTGGCATTGGCCTCGTGCCGTTCAGTCCCCTGGGTCGCGGCTTCCTGACGGGCACTGCCAAGCGGGCGGAGGAATATTCCACGGACGACATGCGCGCGTCACTGGTTCCGCGGCTGCAGGGTGCAAACTTCGACGCCAATATGCGCATCGTCGATGTTGTGCGTGAAGTGGCTGCGTCCTGCGAAGCGACACCCGCACAGGTCAGCCTGGCGTGGCTGCTTCAGCGCGGCGGCAATATCGTCCCGATCCCCGGCACCAAGCGGCGCAAATATCTCGAGGAGAATCTCGGCGCGGCCGCGGTTCGTCTCACGCCCGAGATGATCGCAAAGCTCGACGAAGCCGGTGCCGAAGGCGCGGTGGGCGACCGCTATACGGCAGCCGACCTCGCGATGCTCGACCCATGACGGCTGACATCCGGGACGATACGGGCGCAGCCCGCCGCGTGATCGTCGCCGGCGTCGTCGGCAATGTGCTCGAATGGTACGACTTCGCATTGTTCGGCGTGCTCGCCCCCTTTATTGCCTCGCATTTC
>CANKHA010000092.1 GCA_947481685.1 Bradyrhizobiaceae bacterium | reverse complement strand
TCATCCGCGCCGTTCGATCGACGTCATGCCGATGCGCGTTAACCCGATGAAGCGTCTGACCCGATTGCGTTGCCGTATGACCGGCTCTCTTCGTTCGCCTTTCGCACCGTTCGCCTCAAGAAGTTTCGCTTCGGGCGTTAACGTGGTGCGACCGTTTTCGGGTCAATGTCGTGACAGGAAGCTAGTCGCTTCGAGGGGATAATCCAAGCGATATTTTCGCCCTTTGGGCCGCTATCCCCGCATGGCTGGACGGCCCAAAAGTGCCCGGAAATGGCCGCCTAAATCGGCCTTGAGTGCGTCTGCCACAATTCCCCCTTGCTGCATGATGGTGGACACCGACGCCGCCTGACCGGCACCAAGCTCCACCACAAGAATACCGTCCGGCGTGAGAATACGCCGCGCATCGGTGACCAGAGAACGATAGCCATCGAGCCCCGTTGGACCGCCATCCAGCGCGATGTGCGGATCGTAGTCGCGCACATCCGCATCGAGCGTGGCGATCTCCCCGCTCGCGATATAGGGCGGGTTGGAAACAATAAGATCGAACGGCCCGTGCAGTGCTGCGCCGTAATCGGACACCACAAAATGCGCGCGCGATGCGACACCACAATGAATGGCGTTGTTGCGCGCGGTGATCGAAGCTGCAGGGCTGATGTCGGTGCCGACGCCCGTGGCGTTGGGCAGTTCCGACAACAAAGCCAGCAGCAGCGCGCCCGTACCGGTGCCGAAGTCTGCGATGCGCATCGGGCGCGACTTGTCCGCGATGGCCGCGAGTGCCGTCTCCACCACGGTTTCGGTGTCCGGCCGCGGCACCAGGGTCGCGGGTGTGACCGCAAGCTCGAGACTCCAGAATTCCTTGTGGCCGGTGATGCGCGCCACCGGCTCATGCGCCAGCCGGCGCGTTGCGAGCACAGCGATGGAGGCAATGTCATCGGCGATGAGCGGCCGGTCGCCGTTGGCGGTGATCGCGGTGTGGTTGAGTCCCAGCGCGTGACCCACCAGCAGCCGCGCATCGAGGTCGGGGGAGTCCAGCGCGCTGTTGCGAAACGCCCGCGCCATCGCACGCCGCGCCGCGGCGATCGTCATGCCCGGCACGAGACCGGGAATGTCTGTCACGACATTTTATCCTGGGCTGCCAGCAACTCCGCCTGATGTTCGGTGATAAGCGCCTGAATCATTTCGTCGAGCGCTTCGCCTTCCATGATCTGCGGTAGCTTATAGAGCGTCAGGTTGATGCGGTGATCGCTGACGCGGGCTTGGGGATAGTTGTAGGTCCGGATGCGCTCGGAGCGGTCGCCGGTGCCGATCTGCCCCTTGCGATCGGCGGCGCGCTCGGCATCGAGCTTGCTGCGTTCCAGGTCGTAAAGCTTGGCGCGCAACATGCCCATCGCTTTCGCCTTGTTCTTGTGTTGCGAGCGCTCCGCCTGCACGAAGATCACGACACCACTCGGAATATGCGTTACGCGGATTGCGGACTCGGTCTTGTTGACGTGCTGACCGCCGGAGCCCTGCGCGCGCATGGTGTCGATCTTCAGGTCGGAATCGTTGATCTTGATATCGACTTCCTCGGCCTCCGGCAGCACGGCGACAGTGGCGGCGGAGGTGTGTATGCGGCCCTGGGTTTCGGTGTCCGGCACGCGCTGCACGCGATGCACCCCGGATTCGAATTTCAGTTTAGCGAAGGGACCGCGGCCATGGATCTCCGCGATGACTTCCTTGTAGCCGCCGGCGGCGCCTTCGCTCGCGGAAACCACCTCCACAGTCCAGCCCTGCTTGGCCGCGTAGCGCTCATACATGCGGAACAGGTCGCCGGCAAAAATCGAAGCCTCGTCGCCGCCGGTGCCGGCGCGGATTTCCAGGATCACATTGCGTTCATCCATCGCGTCCTTCGGAACCAGCGCAAGACGGACTTGCTGCGCGAGCAGGTCGCGGCGCTCCTGCAAGTCCGGCCTCTCGCCTTCTGCCAGCGCGCGCATCTCCGGATCGGTCGCAGGGTCGTCCATGAGCACTTCGATTTCGGCAAGCTCACGGCTCACCGCGCGATAGGCATTGATGGATTCGACGATGGGCTCAAGTTCTGCGAATTCGCGCGAGAGCTTCACGAACGTGTCGGAGTTATGCTGACCGGACAGCGCGGCTTCCACTTCCGCATGGCGTGTCAGCAAGGCGTCGAGTTTTTGTTCAGGGAGCATGGGCTCTTGTACGCAAATTGATGGTTTTGTGAAGGGTGAAGCGCAACGGCAACGCGGGATGCGTCGCTACAGCTGCAAGCCTTCCGACTCGGCAAAAGCCTGCAGTCTTTCGCGAATCGGCACGCTGCCGGAGGGGCTGTCGATCATGGGATCGAGCAGCTTCTTGGCCTTGCGGCTATCGAGATCGAGAACAAGTGCCTTGACGGGGCCAAGCGCGGATGGCGTGACCGACAGGGACCGATAGCCGAGCGCGATCAGCGCAAGGGCGCCAATCGGCTTCGATGCCAGTTCGCCGCACAATGTCACAGGCTTTTTGTGTTTCCAGCCCGCCTCGGCAATCATGCGCAAAGCCCGCAATACCGGCGCCGACAGCGGATCGAAACGCTTGGACACCCGCGCATTGCCGCGGTCTGCCGCGTACATGAACTGCAGCAGGTCGTTGGAACCGACCGACAGGAAATCCACGCGCTCCAGCAGCTCATCGAGCTGGAACAACAGCGACGGCACCTCCAGCATGGTTCCGACATCCACCAACTCAGGCAGGGGATGCCCATGCTTGCGCAGATGGGTCAGCTCGTACTCGACCAATTCCTTCGCCTGATCGAATTCCTCAACGGTCGCGACCATCGGGAACATCAGCTTCAATTCGCGTCCGCCGGCAGCTTTCAGCAAGGCGCGGATCTGGATGCGCAGCAGTCCGGGGCGGTCGAGGCCTAGCCGGATCGCGCGCCAGCCAAGCGCGGGGTTCTCTTCCTCATAGGACCGCATATACGGCAGCACCTTGTCGCCGCCGATATCGAGCGTGCGGAACGTCACCGGCCGCTTGCCGGCGGCGTCGAGCACCGCGCGATAAAGCGCGAGCTGTTCGCTGGTGCGCGGGAAGTTCGGCGACACCATGAATTGCAACTCGGTGCGGAACAGGCCGATGCCCGCCGCGCCGGTTTCGTCGATATGCGGCAGGTCGATCACAAGCCCGGCATTCAGCATCAGCGTGACGGTCTCGCCATCCTTGGTGACGCTGGGTTTGTCGCGCAGCGCACGGTACTGCGCCTGTTTGCTGGCGCGCAGCCGCACCCGTTCGACATAGGCGTTTTCCACCTCGGCAGAGGGACGGAGGTGGATTTCGCCGGTGGTCCCGTCGACAATGATGGCATCGCCGGAATCGACCAGGCCGGTGGCATTGGCGATTTCGCCCACCGCCGGAATACCCAGCGCGCGTGCGACGATCGAGACGTGCGAGGTTGGGCCGCCTTCCTCCAGGACCAGACCGCGCAGCCGCCTGCGGTCATAGTCGAGCAATGCCGCCGGTCCCATGGCGCGCGCCACAAGGATCGCATTCTCGGGGAGTTGCTCACGGGTCGGTGCGTGATCCTTCCCCATCAACTGCCGCATCAGGCGGTTGGCGAGGTCATCGAGATCGTGCAGCCGGTCGCGCAGATAAGGATCGGTCTGGCGCATCATGCGCGCGCGGGTGTCGGACTGAACGCGTTCGACCGCGGCTTCGGCGGTGATGCCGGTGGCCACCGCCTCGTGCATGCGACGCATCCAGCCCTGGTCATAGGCAAACATGCGATAGGCTTCGAGCACATCGCGATGCTCGCCGCCGTCGGCGACATCGCCGCGCTCGAGCATGACATCGAGATCGGCGCGTACGGCAGCAATCGCTTCGTCCAGCCGCTTCTGCTCTTTCGGAACGTCGTCGGCGATAAAGTTGGTCACCACCACGCGTGGCTCGTGTAGCACCACGTGACCGAGCGCCAGTCCTTCCGCCAGCGCGCTGCCGGTGATCTGCACGGCATGATGCGCCGCCGGTTCCGCACCGGGCTTGGCGAGCGCGGACAGCTCGCCGGAAGCGATCATCTCAGCCAGCACCATGGCGGTGGTCTGCAGCGCTTCTTCTTCCTCTTCGGAATAGGTGCGCCGCGCCCGGTTCTGCACCACCAGCACGCCGAGCGTATTGCCCGCGCGCAGGATCGGCACGCCGAGGAACGAATGATAAATTTCTTCGCCGGTTTCCGGACGATAGGAATAAGCCGGATGCTCGTGCGCTTCCGACAGGTTGATGGAGGTGGCCTCGCGCGCCACGAGGCCGACCAAGCCTTCGTTCACGTCCATCACGGTCAAGTGGACGGCCTGCCGGTTCAAACCTTCGGTGGCATAGAGCTCGAGCGTGTGGTCCACACGCAGCACATAGACGGAGCAGACCTCCGCAACCATGTTGGCGGCGATCAGTACGACGATCTTGTCCAGGCGATCCTGCGCGCTGACCGGCTCCGCCATAACCTCGCGAAGCCGACGCAACAACACGCGCGGACCACCGAGCGCGCCTCGCATGGTGGAGGTCCTTTACCCGGTTTCCCCGCAGCCTTTTCTAGGCTGCGGCCACGAACTGAAAGGAAAGCCCGCGGGCCCGACGCACCGCGGTATCTTCACCTAGGTCATAGCGAATTGGGGAGGCAAACCGCAAGCTAAACCCCCGCAAAACATGCCTAAAAGCGGGTTTCCGCCGTCGATTCCCGGCTCAGGCGCTCGCCTTGTCCAACCCATAGAGCGAATGGAGCGTACGGACTGCCAGCTCGGTATAGGCGGCATCGATCAGGATCGAGAATTTGATCTCCGACGTGGTGATGGCGCGGATGTTGATCTTCTTCTCCGCCAGGGCCTTGAAGGCCTCGGACGCGACGCCGGCATGGCTGCGCATACCGAAGCCGATGACCGAAACCTTGGCCACGTCGGTGGCGCCATCAAGCTTTTCATAGCCGATGGCGCTCTTGGCCTTGGTCAGGACGTCGGTGGCGCGGGCATAGTCCGCTTCCGGCACCGTGAAGGTCAGGTCGGTGGTCGCGCCGTTCTCCGAAACGTTCTGCACGATCATGTCGACGTTGATATTGGCCTCCGCCAGCCGGCCGAAGATGGAGGCGGCGACGCCGGGCTTGTCCTGCACGCGGCGGACCGAAATCTGTGCTTCGTCCTTGGAGAAGGCGATGCCTGTAACAAGATGCTGCTCCACAATCTCCTCCTCAAAACAAATCAGGGTCCCCGGCGGCTCGGCGTTCGGATCGATATCCTCGGGCTTGTCGAAGCTGGACCGGACGAAAATGCGCACCTGCTGGATGGCGCCGAGTTCC
>CANKHA010000091.1 GCA_947481685.1 Bradyrhizobiaceae bacterium | reverse complement strand
TGTGGGAGCGCTGGACCAAGAAGCGCGTTTTCGTTCGGGCCCTCGAAGGCACCTATGGCGAACTCGTCAGCGAGCTGTTCACCCAGCCGCGCGTCTATCCTTCCAAGGATCACAAGTGGAAGGGCGGCCCCACCACCTACGGCAAGAAGCTCATCAACCCGCAAGTGGCGAAGGTCGCGCAGTCGATTGAGACCCATATCGAGTGCTTTGCCCCCGGCGGCTACGGCCAGAAGCACGGCCACATGAATTCGGCGGTGTTCTTCGTGCTGAAAGGTCGCGGCTACGACGTGCATGACGGCCGCAAGCTTCCTTGGGAAGCCGGCGATGCGCTGATCGTCGAGAACGGCTGCGTCCACCAGCATTTCAACGACGATCCCGATGAGGAAGCGGTCACCGTTGTGATGAAGGCCAAGCCGCTGTTCCTGTTTATGCACATGCTGTTCCAGCGCGTGGTCGATTATCCGCCAAAGACGGGCAACGCCAAGCAGATGGCGTATGTGCCCCCCGTGGATCTTTAAGGAGTATCAAATGACCAACGCCATCGACCAGCTTGAGGGCAAAAAGGCCCGCACCAGTTCGACCAAATACGTGGATTTTTATTCCGAGGCCCTGAAGGCCTCCCAGGAATTTCGCAAGGAATACGACGGGCGCATGAACGTCGTGAAGTCGGCCGACATGCCGATGGAACGTTCGCCCGACGGCCTCATCAAGTGGATCATCAACGAGAAGATGGACACCAAGGAGTGCTGCCTCGACATCTACATGCAGTTCCTTGCGCCGGGTAAGGCATCCGGCAAGCATCGCCATCTGTCCGAGGAAGTGTTCTTCGTTGTCGAAGGCTCGGGCTACGACCTGCACTGGGACGTCAAGTTCGACTGCCACGACAAGATGGAATTCGAATGGGCGACAGAACCGCAGAAGTTCGAATGGAAGATGGGCGATTTCGTCTATATCCCGCCGTACTGCGCCCACAGGCACTTCAATTCCGATCCTAAGAACGAAGCGCGCATCATTGTGATGAACAGCCGGATCGTGAAGCCGATGGGTTTTGACTGGTTCGAGCAGCTCGAAAACGCAGAAGGCTTCTAAGCCGATCCGATGGCCGGGCTCTCGAGCCCGGCCATTTTTTGTTTCAGGAGACAGAAATTATGTGCGGCGATCTGGAAGAAGACGGCCCGACTCACGTTGAGGAGCGACTGCACGCGCGATTTCTCGGGCATGCACGCACATTGCTGGCGCAATATGCCAAGGCGCCGGCGCCGAAGGACGACAAGGATCTCAACAGCTACATGAACAAGCTGTTTACCGATGGGCTGTCGCGCGCTGCACGGGACAGTGACGGTGCGCCCGATGGTCAGAGCTATGCGTGGCTGGCGTCGCAGCCGCTGGTTTTCGCCCGGCTTGCCGGTTTCCTGGCGTCGCATATGGCGTTGCAGGAAGATCCCCTGCGCAAGGTGCTTGAGGCGATGATGCTTGGCTACGCCGAAGGCGAAGAAATGACTGTTGCCGATCACGACCATGGCCATTCGCACGATCACGACCAAGATCATGACCACGGACATTCCCATGGTCACGGGCATGATCACGGTGACCATCATCACTGAGTGCGGTGAACAGTGAGATAGGATCACACATGGCCGGGAAACCCCGGCCATTATTTCTGAAAATGGGAGAAGGTCATGAGCCGCAAAGCCGTCGCTTCGCTTGCAATTCTGCTTGCTACTGTTTTGGCGGGCGCCGCCCATGCCAAAACCGAAGCGCAGTGTCGTGCTGAATCCGAGCAGAAGAATCCCGCAGGAACACTGTCGCGCGACAGCCGCGCAGCAATGATCAACGCGTGCGTCAATGGTGGAAAAACAACCGCCGCGGCCACGGCAAAAAAAGAAACCTACGATCAATGCATTCAGCGCCAGGCTGCCAAGGGACAGGACGTCCACATTGGAGCGCGCGCCTGTCGCACGGGCGGGCGCTAGGTTGCAATGTACCCGTCTCATGAGACTAGCTTGCGAGTCGTTATTCAGTAGCGTTGGAGTATAAGAATGAAGTCAGGTGCTTTTCTCGCTTTTGCGATCACTTGCGTGGTTCTGCAGTTGGGTGATCCGGCGCATGCGCAAGCAGTCCGCACCTGGGTTTCCGGCGTCGGCGATGACGCGAACCCTTGCTCCCGAACAGCGCCCTGCAAGACCTTTGCAGGAGCGATCTCCAAGACGGCTGCTGAGGGTGAAATCAGCGTGCTCGATCCGGGTGGGTTCGGCGCCGTCACCATCACCAAGTCCATGAGTCTGGTAGCCGACGGGTCCGAGGGAAGCATTCTTCACTCCGGCACCAACGGGATCATCATCAATCCGGGCGCAACAGGAGTGGTCAACATCAGCGGCCTTCTGCTCGAAGGCGCGGGTACTACCACAGGATTGCGAGGCATCTATATTCTGAGCGGCAAGTCTGTCGTGATCCGCAACTGCGTTATCCGCGGATCAAAGACCGCTCCCGGTATCGGCATTCACATCGCGACAACAACAGATACGTCGGTGTTTATTTCCAACTGCACGATCGAGAACAGCACGGATGGTGTTGTCGCCGCTCCGACCGGCTCAGGCGTTGCCCGCGTATTTCTGGATGACGTGAAAATAGCCAAAGTCGGCAATGCCATAAGCGCGGCCAACAACGGGACCGTGCGGGTGCACAAGTCTGCAATAACCGCCAATACCACCAACGCGATAACGACGTCCGGAAACGGAAAAGTCTTTTCGTTCAAGACCAACGCCATCGCAGGCAATGCCGGCGCCGACGCTGCTTCAAACGCAATTCTGCAGTAGCCATTCGATCGTTTCAGGAAATTCACATGTCAAACAAGATTGTCGCGGCCTTTGTGTCCGCTCTTGCAGTGCTGGCAGTCGTGCCGGTTACAGCCGCTCAAGCGCAGGCAACGCGCACCTGGGTGTCTGGCGTCGGTGATGACGTTAATCCATGTTCCCGTACCGCTCCGTGCAAGACTTTTGCCGGTACCATTTCGAAAACCGCAGCCGGTGGGGAAATCAGCGTTCTCGACCCCGGTGGCTTTGGCGCCGTGACAATCACAAAATCGATAAGCCTCATCGCTGAGGGCAACGAAGGCGGCATTACGACCGGCGCGGGCAACGGGATCATCGTCAACGCCGGTCCCAACGACGTCGTTCATATCCGGGGCTTGACCATCGAGGGTGGCGGATCGGGATTGAGCGGTGTGCGTGTTCTCAGCGCCGCTGAAGTCTTCATCCAGCGGTGCATTATTCGCGGGATCAAAGGCAGCCCCGGTGTCGCCGTAGAGGTCAATCCAACCGTCGCCGGCAACAAGGTTGTCATCACCAACACGATCCTGGCGGCCAGCATTCGCGGAATTGGCGCTACCCCTACGGGCGCGGGCAACACGCAGGTATTCCTCGACAACGTCCAGATCACGGACGTTGGAGCGGCCGTGAGCGCGGATGCAAACGCAACCATCCGGGTCAATGATTCCGCGATCACGGACGTCAACAAAGCCTTCACGACCACTGGCTCGGGAAAGGTGATTTCATTCGGCAACAATGCGGTCGCCGGCAATACCAATGCCGGAAGCGATGTGCCGAGCAACGTGATCCCGTTGAAATAGCGTTTTTGGGAAGAGGCTCATCCGTTGGCGGGGAGCCTCTTCCGTTAATTTGCAGTGCGCTGCCGGCTTTGTTCCATTTTTGCCGGACATCCTGCGACGTTCGCTGTTCTGGCCACGCTGCGCTCCCGCTCACCAAGTCAGCGCCGATACCTTGCTGGTGCAATGTCTCACGGTGCCGGGGGCGGAATTCTCCTGTCCGATCAGTCAACTGGTGCGTCGCCTGCGACAGAAATCAACTTTGCTTTCGCTTTCCAGCGCGTCTAAAATCCCGGGAAACAAAGCTTTAGGGAGGATTGGATGACGGTAAGTTCGAACCGCGTATGGGCTTTGGCCGGAATGGTTGGCGCCGCCACACTGGCTGCCTCTCCGGCCTCCGCGCAAACCGGTGCCGATTTCTACAAAGGCAAGACCGTCACCTACATTGCTGCGACGTCACCTGGCGGCGGCTATGACATGTACGGCCGGTTGGTTGCTGAATTCATGCAGAAGCATCTTCCCGGCTCGACTTTCGTGATTAAGAACGTACCGGGTGCGGGCCATATCGTTGGCGCCAATACGATCTACGCATCCAAGGCGGATGGATTGACCATCGGGATTTTCAACACCGGCCTGATCTACAATCAGGTACTTGGCGCCGCTGGTGTCAAATTCGATCTCGGCAAGATGTCGTGGGTCGGGAAGGCCGCTTCGGATCCGCGCGTCATCACCATCGCGACGCAGTCGCCAATCAAATCGCTGAAGGATTTGCAGATGAGCAAGGAGACGGTGAATTTCGCCGTCGGCGGCATCGGCAGCGCGACCTATATCGAATCGATGATGCTCACCAATGTGCTGAAGCTGCCGGTTAAGGTGTTGACCGGGTACAGCGGTGGCGACGATCAGATGGCGGTGCGGCGCGGCGAGATCACCGGCTCAGTGGCCTCGCGCTCTTCCTGGGAACAGTTCGTGAAAAACGGCTACGGCAAGTTCATCGTCCAGATCGGCGGCAGCCAGACGGACGTGCCGCAGCTTGCCACTTTGGTCGCCGACCCGACAGCCAAAGCGGTGGTCGCGCTGATCCAGTCGCAGGGCGACGTTGGGCGTCTCACCGCTGGTCCTCCCGGAATTCCGAAGGACCGTCTCGATGCGCTGCGGGCTGCCTACAAAGCTGCGTTGGAGGATCCGGAACTCTTGGCGAAGGCTGAGAAGCTGCAAATTCCAATCGAACCCCTGTACGGCGACGACGTGCTCAACCGCGTCAAGCTTGCGCTCAATCAGACTCCGCAGACTGTCGCTTTGCTGAGAGAGGCAATGGAGAAACAGGAAGAGCCCGCGGCTGGCAGCGGCACCAAGGGCACGATTGCTGAATGGGACGGCCGCGCAAAGCTCGTGTTGAAGCTGGAAGACGGCAAGATGTTTCCAGCCGAAGTCTCAGGCTCGCGCACCCAAGTCACCATTGCGGGACAGAAGAGCAACCGGGACGGGATCAAAGTGGGCCTGGCCTGCACCATCGACGGCCCGAGCAGAGGAGAGGCGAAGGCTGTCGTCTGCAACTGAGACGACCGGCTAGATGCAATAACTAAAGAAAAGGCTCGCGAACAAATGCGACGCCACGGGAGGATGCACCATGGGTTACCGGCTCAAGCTTGTTGGAGCTGCGATTATAGGCGCTCTGTTTGGAACCGCGGCCGGGGCTGACCCGATCGCGGATTTCTACAAGGACAAGCAGATATCCTGGATTCTCAGCGCCGACGCCGGAGGCGGCTACTCGACCTATGCCTTCGCCTTTGCGCCGTTCTTCTCCGAGCGCATCCCGGGCAAACCGAAGATTATCGTGCAGAACATGCCCGGCGCCGGTGGCATTCGCGCCATGAACTACCTGATGAATGTCGCGCCCAAGGACGGCACCACCATCGGGCTGGTGCATTCCAGCGTGCCGTTTGCCCCGTTGTATGGTCTCGAAGGCGCGAATTTCGATCCCCGCAAGATGAACTGGCTCGGCAGCATCAATACTGCGAGCGGCATCTGCGTTGCGTGGCACGACTCGGGCATCAAGACCTGGGATGACTTGCTGAACAAGACCTTCGTGGTTGGAACGTCCGGCGCCGGTTCGCAGATGGAAACCTTGCCGGCGATGCTGAGCAAGCTGTTCGGCGTGAAGACCAAGATCATTTCCGGCTACAAGGGCGGC
>CANKHA010000090.1 GCA_947481685.1 Bradyrhizobiaceae bacterium | reverse complement strand
TGGCGGGTATCCAACAGCCTTGCTGCCGATAGCTGTGTCGAGGCGCTGGAGGAGGCGATTCACCGCTATGGGGCACCGCAGATCATGAACACCGACCAAGGTAGCCAGTACACGAGTTCGGCCTTCATCGGCGTGCTCGAAGCCCACGGCATTCGCATCAGCATGGATGGCAAGGGCAGCTGGCGTGACAACGTGTTCATCGAGCGGCTCTGGCGGTCGATCAAATACGAAGAGGTCTACCTGCACGCCTACGACAGCGTCACCGCCGCCAAGGCTGGCATTGCGCGCTACTTCGCCTTCTACAACAGCCGCCGGCCGCATCAAAGCCTTGACGGCCAGACCCCGGACACGCTTTACTTCAACCAGGCGCCGCTCGCCGCGGCGGCTTAACCCCGCAGAACCCACTTATAAATTCCTAAAAGCTGTCCAACTGCGCGGGGCCACCTCTGTCATCAGCGGAAGCTAGGTTTCTAAGTGGTGATAAGTTGTCAGTGAGTCTGGACTCTGGTGACCTTTCGCCCCCCCATGTTTGAAACTGATATCGCGTATTTACCTGAGCTAAATACTTGGTGCCAACAAACAGCTGAGCAGTTATCCGTTTATCCAGCGTCGGAACGACTGCGGAAGTAATTCCGACCAAACCGGGAAAGAATTTCCGGAGATCCTTTGGAATAACCATGCCACCTTGGTGGCCAGGTGCCGCGCCAGTATCGTTCTGTGGGAGACGTTTAAAGAAAGGCTTGTCCCATTCAGCTTCAGCTAACAGTTGATCTAAGGTCATATTTTTGCCGCTCTCGGTTTTTAGCGTTTGAAGTCTGGCAACAAATAAAAGTAGTGCCTGAAAGTTTTACTGGGCAGGATATTTCGCCGAGTTCTTCTCCAACTTATCCCTCACCGCACCATCCAAATCTACCTTCAACACACTCGCCATTCGCACCAGATAAAGCATCACATCCGCGATCTCTTCCTGAATCCGCATCGCGAGCGCCGGGTCTTTCATCGCGTCGCGCGACTGCGCTTCGGTGAGCCATTGAAACAGCTCGACCAGTTCGCCCACTTCGCCGGTCAGGGCCATGGCGAGGTTTTTGGGGGAATGGAATTGCTCCCAGTCGCGGGCCTTGGCAAACTCTTCCAGGGCGCGTTCGAGGGCGGCGGTGTCGATCAGGCGGGGGGCTTGTTCTGTCATGGTTGCTGCGGTGTGGCGTGGGCCATGTTTTTACACGGTTCGTGTTGCAACGAGCATAGCACCGCAGTGAGGGGATGTTATGGGATAGGCCGGATGATTTGCGGTGAGTAGACTTTGGTCGCGGTTGCCGGCATTCACCCTTTCCCAGTCACCCTTGCGGGGCGCACTCCGACCGGCAGGTCGGAGCCGCTCGGTGGGCGCGGAGCAGGGCTCCGCGAAACCCCCACCTCGCCCCCCGTCAAGGGGGAAGGAACCTGCTGCGAGTGCGTCGAGAAGGCCGTATGTCGCCGCATACATGCCCGGCCGTTTGCCCTCGCGTGGGCCGGCGATGTTGAGTGTGCTGATGCGTTGCTGGCTCAACCAGCCTGACAGTTGCGCCGGACATGGTGCCTTTCGGGAAGGTGTGCCGGTATCCGCCGAACCTGTTGGTGGGCGCGACCAGCCAAACGCGGCCGTCGGGCTCCACCACAATGGCGCCGGTGGCCGCTTTTAGGCCGCTCGGCACCGCAAACGCCGGCTCACTTATGGGGTTTTGGGCGGCCAATGCGTTCCAGCCCGCGTCCGAGCCGGGTGCGCCCCGCCAATGAACGAGTGAAATGCCATTGAGCATTGCCGGCATTGGCTGGTCCGGGATGGCAATCTACGCCACGGCGGCGTTGCCCCACGACTCCAGCGGTGTCGGCGTGTCGGGGAGCTCGATTTTGACCGGCTTGCCCTCATAGTTGGGGCGCGGGTGGAAGGTGGGTTGTGGGCTTGTCATCGTAATCGCCAGCCTTGGAAAGGCATTGTTCGTTTCATGAGCGGGATCCTATTGTGGATCAGTATTTTGAAGGGGGGGCGGATGAAGTTGGGTGCCCGTTTCTTCCGCTATCCCCCTGATTTCGTCCAAAGTTAGTTCGGCCGGTGTCCCGCTTCTTTTGCCGCATCGGCCTCGCGTTGCGCCTGCTCGGCCTCGGCAAGGCTGGCGAGGTGCGCGCCGAGCCGGCGCACAACATCCGCAGTTGCGGCCTGCCCCCAGTAATGCCCCACCACCGCCAGCTTCCAGGTCACCACGTCGGTGAAAACCCGCATCATGTCGCGCGACTTGGCGTCGTTGAACAATGCGTTCATCACTTCCACGTAGCGCCGCTCGAGTTCCTCTTCCGAAACGGCGGGTGGCGGGGCGGGTTCATCGGCCTTGGGCACCGTAATTACCGCCTCGGCCCCCGCGCCGCCACGGATGGGCGCCAGCACCTTGTCCAGGAAGTTTTTGAAATTGCTCATGGCGTTTCCTCTCACCCCCGGTTGGATCACCGATGGCAGGGTTCCCCGGGGAATGGGAACCGCCAGCGCTTTAGCGGCATTTGTTAGTCGCCCGCAAGTTGTGGTTTAAATCGGCGACATGCACAGTATGTACGCCGGGTGGCTCGTGGCATGAGCCTGCGGCGTTAAACGTCGCTGGATTCCCGCGTTCGCGGGAATGACGGAGTTTTCGGGCACTCTGTGTCGTGAGGGGCGATGGCCTGAAACCCGCGCCAGATGGGCGTTTCCAGCCGGTCGTGCGTGGAGTCTTTCTGGAAACACGTTGACATCGTGTGGTGAAGGCGTAGAATTTTACTGCGCCGATTTGATTTCAGCTTGCAGGGCGCGTTAAAAATACACTGCTAAAGCGAGGGAAACCCGCCTTGGCGCTTGCTTGGCGGGTTTTTTATTTGGAGGTCTTATGGGTCAGCATTTGCGCGGACATCCGCGGCTTGCGCAGCTTCGCCGCGACGTGCTCGGCCTGCCCGTGGACGAGGGCTACCGCGCCGCCTTGCTGCAATCAATCGAGACGTATGCCGAAGAAATCGTCATTGATCCGGTTTATGCGCCGGGCGAAGGATGGGACGATCTCGAGGCGCTGCAGCAGGCAACGCTTGCGGACATGATGGCGCGATCGTTCCGGGAGTTGGTTCGAAAAAAGGAATCGGGCCGGCATTGATTGTTCGTGTTCCGCGCAGGCTCATTCTGTGAGCCTGTGCAGGGCGCAGACTGTGGCTTGTCAGGTGAATTAAAGGTTGGCCCGCCTCCCGCGAGGGGAATGGGCCGGGGGATTTGTTCCAGCTTGCGGCCCCCGCCGTTTTGGTAAAGCCGCTAAATAGGAGAGCACCATGACCAAAACGGTCGTCCGTCCGCCGTCGGCAATCAATTACGGCTTCAGGCCCGCCTCGTATTTTGAGGCGCTCGATCCACACACCCTCATCCTCGCCTCCATTCTGGGCGAAGAACGCCGCAAGGATGTCGCATCGCGGCTCGCCTCGGGCAATTTTGACCCGCTGGTGTGGGGCGACTGGCTCACCGAAAGCAAACTCGATGACTCCGTGCGCCGCATCCTCGGCCGCGGTCACCCCTCTTTCATGGGGGGCGAGTACCTGCCGCCCTTCAAGAAAGAGGAGATCGAGATCGCGCGCGTCGTGCTCGCCTCGGTGACCCAGGATGTGATCAGCGTGCGCGCCAGGCGCGCCGGAAAACGCATCGCCTACCGCGTCGTCGATGAATACGAAGGGGTCTTTGCGTTGCCGCACAAGACTTCGCGCCAACCTCTCACGCTCGGGCAGCTCATCGGCCTCATTGACGGCGCCGTGCGGGAGAACGACCCCTGGTCCGGCGGCATCGTATTCGCGACCCTTGCCTGTAACATCGATAACAGCGGTGATCCCGACGAGATGCGCGGCTTTGTCGCGGTGAGCAGCAACTTCTATCCGGCGTTGGCGGCGCACTACGACGAGGCCATCGAGCGCTTTATCGACGCGCGTGCGGCAACGCAAGACAGCGAAGAAGAGGAGGCGGTATGAAGCCCGGCGGGCGCGGCGGCGCGCCGGTGTTTCCCGGCAACGCGGGGGATTACTACCGGGTGCTGATCGATGACAATTTCCACTACATGGACGAAGAGGAGCGTTGCCATGGCGGCGACTTCGACACGCTCGAGGAGGCAATCGTCTATTGCCGGAAAATTGTCGATGATTACCTGGCGCGGGCCTTCAAGCCCGATATGAGCGCCGAAGCGCTTTACTCGAGCTACACCAGTTTCGGCGAGGATCCGTTTATCGCCGGCCACGACCCGCGCACCACGTTTTCGGCCTGGGATTACGCCAAGGCACGCTGCGCGGAACTTTGTGCGCCACGCCAGTGACCGCCGCGGGATGGCTCATTTGGCGAGCCACTGACCACGTAGGCTTGTGGATACAGCCATGAAAGTAATCACGATCATGCCGGAATTCGGCGGGTACTACGCCTGGATAAAACAACAGGACGACGGCACCACACTTGTTGGCGGTGGCATTGCTGACACCGGGTCGGGCTTTGAGTTTAGCGAATTCTGGATCTCGCCCGGACTGGAGCAGGCGTTTGCCGACTGGATGGGTGATTGGGGAGGCAATATCGATGACCCCGAAGCAGACTCGCCGGCGTTTCACAGCAGGGGCATCGAACTTGCGCACCGGCTAAAGAAACAGGTTGGCGATCAAGTGCGGGTGATTTATCACAAGGCATGGGAAGACCCGGCTCACATAATGACCGAACGCACCGAGATTCTCGCCGATGGCGGCTTGAAACCGATTTCGGTTCGGGCGTGGTCAGAGCCCAAGGGTGCCGGTTGAGTGTCGGTGGCGTATTGCCCCAAATGAACGGCCTGGCCCGCCGGGAGAAAAACTCCAAACGGGCCGGGGGGATTTGTTCCGAATTGCCGCCCCCGGCGTTTTGCCAAAGCGGCTAAAGAGGAGAAGTACATGGGCGCAATTCCAAAGCTGGACATCAACGCGGTATTTGGCGGCTACTTGTTCGCCCAGAGCGGCGACGGGCGTTACCGCGTGCCGGATGGCTGGTATCCGGTGCTGGGCCTGCCCGGTTCGCTGGACATTGAAGAACACGCCGTGCTGTTTTGCAGCCTGCGCGAGCCCATCGAGGCTGCGGCGCAAAAGGCCTGCCTCAACGGCGTGATCGAAACAATCCGCATCCACCGTTCCGCCCGCGTCAACGGCCCGGACACCATGCTGGTCCTCGCCTCCGACTTGATTCACGAGTTCACGCTGTGCCGGGTGCCGAAAATCGCCGACGCAAACGAACTGGCCCGCTGCCTGGCAGGCGCGCCGCAAACGCAAGTGCCCCCCGAAAAACGCGAGGCCTATCGCCGCACCCGCTACGGCTTTGGCAGCGGGCCCGGTGCCGTCAGCCTGCGCATCGACCTGCGCTCCGACGCGCTGGCGCGGCTGTATGCGGCATCGGGTGTTGACTGTGGTGTGTTCATCACGGCTTGCAACCCGCATGGCCTGGCGCAGGACGATGCGTCCAACGAAGCCGCGCATGCGCGTCTGGGCGCGGAGCTGGCCGCCGGGGCGGGCAGGGTGTTCGAAGGCGCGGGTGTGGGCCTCGCAGGTGACTGGCCGGCGGAGCCAAGTTGGTTCGCACCCGGTGTGGATCTTGAATCGGCCACGGCCCTTGGCGTGCGCCACAGGCAGGACGCCATTGTCTGGGCCGGGCCGGATGCCGTGCCAAGGCTGGTTTTGTTGCGTTGATTTCATGGGACGGCCCACCTCACGGGCCGGGGGATTTGATCCGGATTGCGGCCCCCGCCGTTTTGGCAAAGCCGCTAAACAGGAGTTGTTCAACATGGCTACAACCGAAGCAGTAGAGATCAATCTTGATTACCGTCCCGCCTCGTACTTCTGGCCCCACGGCCTGGCAACCCACTTGCTTGCGCG
>CANKHA010000089.1 GCA_947481685.1 Bradyrhizobiaceae bacterium | reverse complement strand
GGCAAGCGCCACCTTAGCCTTGAAGCCCGGTGTGTGGTTCCGGCGCGGTCGTCTGCTCATGGTCTCTCCTGATTCGCAGGCAACAGCGTGCCCGCCGTCAGGCAGAAACTCCACTTAGCGTCCTGTGCAGATTTGCGGGACCGGCTCTACCCCTTTCGAAACGGCCTCTAAGCGCGGAAGTTGGTGACGGCATAAAGGGATAAGGCGGCGTATCGTGGGGGTGTTCGACGCCTCCACTTCTCCAGCAAGCGTGGACATGAGAAATGATTATCATCTCAGCGACGAAGGACCTTCGTCGCTATTGAAGAAGCTTAAGGCAAGCACCGGCTGCGGCTCCGCTATCACGTGCGGTCGAACGGGCAACTTTGCCTGATTCCACCATAGGGCGAATGATCGACGGCAGCAGGTCCTTGATGACTTTGTCCGGAGCAATCGAAGGTGCCGCGGCTGCGTAGATCAGCTGTGCCTCAGGCTTCAGGCTGGCAGCGCAGGCCGAGGCCTCCTTCTGGCCGGCGAAGGCAGACGACGTCAGAACTAAAAAGGGTAAGGCAAGCAAAGCAGGGAACATTTCGATTTTCATTCTGAGACCTTAAATTTCACTACAAAAAATACAAGAACACCATGTTACTTGCTGCAACAATAAATTATCCGGGGTTCCAAGATTGCTCCCGAACTGGAGCGAATAATATTATTTTCCCGCCTTTCTGCAAGGCCGCCGACAAGCCTGCGGGAAAAACTTGTCCAAATTGGAGCCAAGGTCGTGCACCATGGCCGCTACGTCATATTCCAAATCGCCGAGGTCGCGGTGCCGAAGGAATTGTTCCAGGAGATTCTGCGGCTGATCGGGGAACCACGGCAACAGCCACCACCCGCGCCTGCGTGAGACGCCCGATGGTCATGCGTTCAAGAGCGACAGATGGGAGGAGTGTGTCCAAATGCAAGCGAAAATGGTCAGATCAACCCCTCGACCATAGTTCGGGCTGCCCGAGGTGACGGTAGCTATCCGAAATGCACTTGTGCCTTGTAGAAAGGCCGGAAAAACGCTAGTATTCACTCCAATTTGGGAGCCATCTCGGGAATTCCGATCAAAATATTATGTCACTCGCACAGTAGGATGACCATGCTTCGCATTACACGTTTGCCCCCCCCAGGATTAGCGATGGCTATGCTGGTAACGCTCGCCACTGTTGTCATCAGCGGTAATCCAGCCCATGCCATTGTATATTGCAATACAGTCGGTGTGCCCAGGGGCTGCGTCGTTCGGCCTGTTGTTCGGCCTGTTGTTCGTCCGGTCGTGGTGGCCCCGGTCGTGGTGGCCCCGGTTGGTCGCCCCGTTGCCTACTGCAAGACCCGCGGTGTGCCCAAAGGTTGCGTTGTACGTTGATCGGCGCGGCCGCCTACGACCCAATAGCCACCGATATCCAGCCGCCCAAACTTAGCCGGCTGACGCAACCTAGGGGTTCCGAAGTGGCGCACACATGTATTGGATAGTATGTATTAGAGTACTTAAAAGATGCAGTCTGCTTTGGGGCGGGGGTCCTAGAGGATGACATTTCGTGTCACGGGTTGATGCAATCATGCTTAGGGAATCAACGATCATAACGGTGGCTACCAGCAAGGGCGGCGCAGGAAAGACGACGTCTGTTTGCTGCCTTGCACTCTATTTTGCGTCCCAGGGCCTCAAAGTGGGTATGCTAGATTGCGACCCTAACGGTACTCTCACACGCTGGCACGCCAAGGGCGGGGCCTTGTCTCAATTGCCGATTATCAGTGAGGTAGACGAAAAGCAGGTCTTTAACTCGATCGCATCTCTGAGTACTGCGAATGACGTTGTCCTGGTCGACTGCCCGGGCTTCAACAGCCGGGTGATGGTCTATGCGCTTGGCGTAGCCAATCTCGTGCTCATACCGGTAATGACGGACGAGGCCAATGTCTTCGAAGCGATACGCACAAAAATGCTGGTCGACTGGGCGTCTACGGCCACCAAGCGGCCGATCGAGGTCCGCGCCTTTTTGAGCCGCATCAAGGGAAGTAATCTGGTCTCCCATTCACGCAGCGAACTGGAAAAGGCTGGCGTTCAGCTGCTCAAGGCGTCCGTGGCCGACCGGATCGCCTTCCAAGAGGCGTCCTACTTCGGCTCCTCACCGCTGGTAGACGATCCTTCGAGCAGCGCAGCACTCGATGTGATTCGCCTTGCATCCGAGGTTGCGGCAATTCTTGAACTCGACAAGCATTCACGTCCAGACGCCCCGGCAATCCACGTTCTCGCATTATAGGTCCGCGACGCTGATGATTAAGAAGAAGTATCCAGGGGTCGATGAGCAGGCGCTCCAGCATATTGCGCGTAACTTCCCGTCCACCGCGCCGATCGATTCTGCGCATTTTGTGTCTGCGGATGATGCCCCGCCTACGCCGATCCGCGTCGTTGATGGGCTCGAGATGATCCGCGCGCAGGACTCGCATGCGCCTCAGCCTGTCGAAGCTGCGCCACAGGAGCCTTTCGCGTTACCGCCGTCTCAGCCTGACTTTGTCGAACCCGTGAACGCGCCGGCGAATGAGCCCGTCCCAGTCGCACCACCACCGCCTTTACCGGACACTGCGGAGCTTGCAGTAAAGGCGGTTCACACGAGCAAATTGCCGGTAATTGTTTCCCTTCTGGCGCTTGCAGTCGCGGCGGCTCCCCTGCTTGCGCCGCGCCTTGCGCCTTACGCCGAGAAATACGATGCCCCGCAATGGCTGGGATCCGGGATCGAGATGCTTGGCGGCAAGCAATCGCTCGCAGCCCTGCGCGCCGAAGCTCTCTTCGCGCAGGGGCGTTCGGAAAGCGCCGCAGCAAAAGCAGCGCTTTCCGCGGCAATTGAAGATACGAAGAGCCGCCTCCTGCGTCTTGAAACTTCCGGCTCGGACTTGGCGGCAACGGCGGCACGTCTCGACCGCTTGGACGAAGCGGTAGCGTCGGAAGCCCGAGCCCTAGCCATTGAAGTGGCGGCGCGCGCTGCCGGTCTGGGCGAGACTATCGCAGCCCTAGAGACAAAGCGCTCAACCGACAGATCAGAACTCGCGGCGGTCGCCGACCTTACTGCCCAGAACGTCGCTGCGTTGAACGCCGCACGAGACGAGATGCAAGTCAAAGTTGATCTTCTCAACGAGCAATTGGCGAAATTAGGCGATACCCTGGAAGCGGCCGTCGCCATGGAAATATCGCGCTCGAGTTCCGCCATCAGAGAGGCGACCGAGCGAGCTGCGCTCGCGGACAATCGTGCGCTCGGGCTCGAAGTCAGGCTGTCAGCTTACCAAGAAAACCAGATCCGGGTCTCCCGGATGAGCAATTCTGTCGTCCGGCTGGGCGCGGCGCTCCTGACCTCCGAACCTTTCATGGCGGAGGTTTCTGGAGCCGTGTCTGCCTTTGCCGGCGTCGCTGAGGCGGCGGCTCCCCTCGACTCGCTGGCTGCCATTGCGCCCACGGGCGCTGTGGCGCAATCGAAGCTCCGCGAGAGCTTTGTATCATCGGTTGGTCCGCAATTGCGCGACCTCAGTGTGCGATACGACGCGTCGTTGTGGACGCGTGCATACATCATTTTCTATGGTCAGGACAGACCAACTACGCCGGAAGGTCGGCGCTTATGGGAAGTGGTTGAGGCGGCGGAAAAGCTTCTTGCGCAGGGAGATCTCGCCAATGCGGTGATCCAGATCGCACGCCTCCAGGGCCCCGCCGGCCAGATTGCGGCTGAGTGGCTGCTTCAAGCCCGCACACGCGGGGTAGCCGACAAAGCGTTTTCATTTTTCGGGACGATCGCTTCGGGCCTTCAGGCCCCGTAACGATCCGGTCAGACCTTGTTGTACCAGCGACGGCTGAGGGGCAAGGGAATGAACAGAACTCCCCCGCGCTTTGGCAGGATCGCTTCGGCGATCATCATGCTCTTGATGCGTTTGCGCGCTTCAGGCGCAGTCACGCCTGCGCGGCTGAGTTCACGATAGAGCTTGGCGCCCTTGTTGAACTGGCGCTTGGACAGTCTCCCTCCACGCGCGTGCTCCTTGAGGTGGCGACGCACGAGCCTCTCGATCTCGCTCGACAGCATTATTTCCAAGCCCTCGACGGCCGCCGTGATGCAGCCGAGGCACTCCTCGAACGACAGATTGAAATCAGACAATCCTTCCTTGACGAGGGCGCCCTGCTGCTGATGGCTGAGGAACGCGACTCCAGCCATCTGCATTCGCGCATACTCAGTGAACCTGCGCTTGGTGCGGTCGTTTTCTGTTCTGTCCATATCTACTTGCGACATAGATGATCCTGACTTCAGCCGTTTGATGGCTATTACCTTGCTCGGCTGAACGGGTGAGACGTCTTCAGAATTACTCGGCCCGCACCAGACCCGGCTTTTTCTGAGGTGCGCCGAAGCCTAGATTTGTCGCGATATCCTTCAGTTCAGGCGTATCCGCGAGGTCGGAGAAAGCGCTGCTCAACTTTTCGATCGCCGCGTCATATTCCGGTTGGACCTTCTCCCAGAGTTTTTCAAAACTGGCCATCGCTTCATCAAGCGGGCCAGAGGTCAGTGACGCAACGGCAGTCTCGACGATACGAGCATCGGCAGCAGGATTCGCAGCGACGCCGAGCGTCGTGCATATCGTCTCAAAGCGGGTTTTCCGCCACCATGAGTGCGCCACGGGAACAGTGATCTGGCCGGACTGATAGCGTAGGCCCAATTTGGAAGCCTCGAGTACATGAGACGCGCCAAACAATGGAATCGGTGAAAGTGACCCGTCCTTCAAGAAGGCGCGTGTGACAGGGTCGAGGGTGTCGTCGTAAACGATCACGAAGGCGATATCATCTTCGCCATTCTGGACGCGGTCGAGCGCCCGCGCGCCTCCGCGGTATTCGATGCGTGACGAGGCAAGCAAGGGTTCGACCTTGCTAAGAATATTGATCGTCTCTACAGTCCAGCCTTGCCGCGCTCCAACATCGATGCTGCGCGCACTGGCCATGCCCAGCGACCAGCCGGGACGCCCGAGCGCGAGAACGCAGGCGGGAATACGACCGTACACTTCGACGGTCGCACCTATGCCGACTTGAAAACGTGCGGCAACGACGTCGCGCTGCGCCAGCGTCATTAAAGCTGGAATAGAGCTCGAAACGAGATCCAGTGCTCTCGGGGAGGAGGCAACGAGAGTCGGTGCGTTCGAGCCGGCTTTCAAGTGGCGAGACAGGCTCGTCGTCATGCGTGAAAGAACGGTCTCGTTGATGGCCGGCGAATCCAGATCTGGCTGATCGAGAATCGAGGCGGCGCGCGCCGGAGCGACGACACCTGACAGCCATAAAGCCGCCCCGAAAAGGGCAGCATTTTTATGTCTCCACTCAGACCGCATGGCTTCTAATTCCGTAGTCCAACGCTCTGGCGGAAAAGTATGCGCTACTCGCGTGCGCGCATTACACTTTTAGTGTTAACATCAGATAGCATCGACGTGTCAAGCAGTGTTGGCCTGCATTTCCCGGATGACGCTCTGATTTCCGCAACGCTCACGCCGATTCAGATATAGGCATTAGCACCTTATCCTGGATCGAGCGAGGCGATGATGGCGCACCCAGCGGGTGCATCGGAATCGGACGTTCCTCGGCTCAATTTTGATCGGCGCCTCAAGCTCGATTTTCACGGTTCCAGCGTCACCTCTGATGCTGGTCTGCTGCCGTTCCGGGAACTGGATGAGGTGCTCGGCCTGATGGTCATCGCGGGGCAAACTCTGGCTGATGGACGCACGGGCAGGAACGGTCGGCATGGTCTGATCGGTATGCTGCGGCAGTCTGTTTTTGGTCGGCTTGCCGGATACGAGGACGTGAACGACGCCGACCGGCTCGGGCGTGATCCGGCGATGCGATGGATCGTTGGCGGTCGCGCCGCAACGAAGCAGGCAGCCTCCACCAGCCAGGTGGGACGCTTCGAGCGGAGTGGCTTGCGAATGATGCGAACCTTGTCGCGCTCGCCGATCTCTCCGGGCGATGGATTGACCGGGTGCACAGCCGCCGTCCGCTGAACGGTATCGTACTCGACATGGACTCGAGTGTGAGCCAGACCTATGGCGACCAGGAAGGCGCCGCCTACAACGGCCACTTCGCCTGCACCTGCTATCATCCGCTGTTCGTGTTCAATCAGTTTGGCGATCTGGAACGCTGCGCGTTGCGTTCAGGCAACGTCCATTCGGCGCACGGTTGGAAGGACGTGCTGGAACCGGTCGTGGCCCGCTATCGGGGCAAGTTCAAGCGCCGTTACT
>CANKHA010000088.1 GCA_947481685.1 Bradyrhizobiaceae bacterium | reverse complement strand
TTTGGCAGGCTCAAGGACTGGCGGCGCATTCATACCCGTTACGACCGATGCGCCCACACCTTCATGTCAGCAATCTGCATCGCGGCCGTCGTCATCTTCTGGCTATAAACAATGAGTCCTGAGCCTAGAGTCTGATCCTTGTCAATCTGATCGGATCAGCCTTTGAGGCTTTCGTTCGGCTTTTCCGGGCTGGACATATTTGCGGCAGTGAATCGCAGGGAAAAGGGCGGGGGCTCACGTCTCCGCCCTTGCCTAATGCGCCCGGGCACGACACGATTACTTCCCCCGCAAAGGCCGGTCTCCGCGCTTGTGCGGTTCTGGGGCTGCGGATTTCTCCTGATCGAGTGGGCGTCGCGATGAAGGTTACGGTTGAGCGTACGGCTTTGTTGAAGTCGCTGGGGCGTGTGCACCGCGTGGTGGAGCGCCGCAATACCATTCCCATTCTCGCCAATGTGCTGATCCGCGCGGACAAGTCCAAGCTCAGCCTGAAGGCGACCGATCTCGACCTTGAGGTGATCGACTCGGTCGATGCTGAGGTTTCGCCAGGCGGTTCCACCACCGTGCCGGCACACATGTTCTACGAGATCGTGCGCAAGCTGCCTGAGGGTTCGCAGATCGTGCTGGAAGCCTCCGGTGACCGTGCGGTGCTCGCGATCCGGGCCGGGCGCTCGCGTTTCACGCTGCAGACTTTGCCGGAAAGCGATTTCCCCGATCTCGCCGCCGGCGACATGACACACAAGTTCACGCTCGCTGCATCCGACCTGAAGCGGTTGATCGACAAAACCCAGTTCGCGATCTCGACCGAAGAGACGCGTTACTATCTCAACGGGATTTACCTGCACACCGCCGGCAGCGGAAAGGCGACGATGCTGCGCGCCGTGGCTACCGACGGCCATCGCCTTGCGCAGGTCGAGCTTCCGTTGCCGTCCGGTGCCACGGGTATGCCGGGCATCATCGTGCCGCGGAAGACCGTGGGCGAGGTGTTGCGGCTGATCGAGGATGCCGACGCCGAAGTCGCCATCGAGCTGTCGCAGGGCAAAATCCGCTTCTCCATCGGCGATGTGGTGCTGACGTCGAAGCTGATTGACGGCACCTTCCCGGATTACGCGCGCGTCATTCCGCTCGGCAACGACAAGGAGCTTGTGGTCGACAAGAAGGATTTCGAGGCCTCCGTCGATCGCGTTTCAACGGTGTCGAGCGAGCGTGGCCGTGCGGTGAAACTCTCCATCAGCGCCGGCAAGTTGATGCTGTCGGTGACCAACCCGGATTCCGGCAGCGCCACGGAAGAGCTTGAGATCGAATACGCCTCCGATCCAATCGAGATCGGCTTCAATTCGCGCTACTTGCTCGATATCGCGGCGCAGATCGAAGGCGAGGTGGCGGTGCTGAGGCTCGCCGATGCCGGCTCCCCCACGCTGATCCAGGACAAGGACGCCGCAGGCGCCCTCTACGTGCTGATGCCGATGCGGGTGTGATCCCCTTGTAGGGGACACGGACGGGCCTTAGCACTGCGGCATGGATTCCACCCGCCTTCGCCGTCTCGCGCTGACCAACTTCCGCAGCTATCACGCCGCAACGGTTGAACTCGGCAGCGAACCGGTCGTACTGGTGGGCGCCAATGGGGTGGGCAAGACCAATCTCATCGAAGCCATTTCCTTTCTGACGCCGGGGCGTGGCCTGCGCCGCGCCACCCTGGAGGAAGTTGCCTTCACCGAAGGCGACGGCTCCTGGGCGATCTCTGCCGAGGTCGAAGGCGCCATGGGCCTTGCCACGCTCGGCACCGGCATCGCCGCTCCGGTAGAGGAGGCGCCGCCGCAGCGGATCTGCCGGATCGACCGCGAGCCGGTATCCTCGGTGGCGGCTTTCGCCGATCATCTGCGGGTGATCTGGCTCACCCCGGCGATGGACCGGCTGTTCAACGAGCCTGCCTCCGAACGCCGCCGCTTCCTGGATCGCCTGGTTCTGGCCGTCGATGCGCAGCATTCCAGCCGCGTCTCCGCGCTGGAGCGCAGCCTGCGCTCACGCAATCGGTTGCTGGAAAATCCGCGACCTGACCTGCATTGGCTGGATGCCATCGAGCACGAGACCGCCGAGCTTGCGGTGGCGGTCGCGGCCCTGCGCGCCGAGACCGTCGATCGCCTGCAGGGCGCGCTGGCGGCGCGCACCACATTCCCCGAAGGCTTTCCGGTTGCCGAGGTCTCGCTGCAGGGCTGGATGGAGCAGGCGCTGATGGCGCAACCTGCGGTCGAGGTGGAGGATCGCTATCGCGCGCAGCTCAAGGACAACCGCGCCCGCGATGCGCAGGCCGGCCGCACGCTCGACGGGCCGCATCTCACCGATCTCGCGGTGCGCTATGCGGACAAGAATGTTTCCGCCGCCGATGCATCGACCGGCGAGCAAAAAGCGCTGCTGATCGGGCTCGTGCTCGCGCATGCGGGACTTGTCGGCGAGATGACGGGCTTTGCGCCGATCTTGTTGCTCGATGAAGTGGTGGCGCATCTCGATCCTGTCCGCCGCAACGCGCTCTATGATGCGCTGGCGCGTCTCGGCTCTCAGGTCTGGATGACCGGCGCGGATCCCGCGGCGTTTGCCGATATCGCTCCACGTGCCCAGCTGTTCGAAATTGCCTCGGGGCAAATCACGCGCCGGACGCCCTAAAACATTGGGTTATTTGGCTTTTGCGTTAAGCTCGGTGAGGAACAATCCGGTCCGGCGATGCTTTACTCCATACAGTTTGTCTGACCATTCATGGAGAAGAACATGATCGCCGGCATCGGCGCAGGAGATAAAATTTCGGAGCGTTTGCAAGAGTCCCTTGCGCGCTTGCGAAGGGATATCGACTGCGTCGAACTTTGGGCCGGTGCGCTGGAAGGCTTTTCGCGGCCGATCCCTGAATACGATGCTGCGCGGCGCTACCGTCTCGGGCCCGAGAAGGGCATCCGGACTGACAGTGCGAAGGCGGAAAAATCAGCGTGAAATTCCTGCTTTCCAGCGCGCGGATTGAGTGCGGATTCACGCATGCGAATCGGAATTTTCAGCGCCTGATTTTCGCCCCTTTCGGCGCTTGAAAATACTCGTAGTAACAACCACTTAAGAGGGGTCACTTTACCCTGTACGGCGTTACGTTTTCGTGGCACACTAAACGGAACTTCGACAGCGATTTTCGCAAACGATTCGAAAGTGTTTGTTGATGGCTGAGCCGGCCCTCCAAAACATCCCCGATCCTTCCGAATATGGTGCCGAGTCGATCAAGGTCCTGAAGGGCCTCGACGCCGTGCGCAAGCGGCCGGGCATGTATATCGGGGACACCGATGACGGCTCCGGTCTGCATCATATGGTCTACGAAGCCGTCGATAACGCGATCGACGAAGCGCTGGCCGGCCACGCGACAGCAGTCACAGTGATCCTCAATGCCGACGGCTCCTGCACCGTGCAGGACGATGGCCGCGGTATCCCCACGGACATTCACAAGGGCGAGGGCATTTCCGCTGCTGAGGTCATCATGACCCAGCTGCACGCTGGCGGAAAATTCGACCAGAATTCGTACAAAGTGTCGGGTGGTCTGCATGGCGTGGGCGTGTCGGTGGTCAACGCGCTGTCGACCTGGCTCAAGCTCACCATCTGGCGCAATGGCAAAGAGCATTTCATAGAGTTTCACGATGGCAACGCGGTGGCTCCGTTGAAGGTCATCGGAGATTCCGACAAGCGTGGCACGGAAGTTACCTTTTTGCCGTCGCCGAAAACCTTCACCATGGTGGAATTCGATTTCGCCACGCTGGAGCACCGGCTGCGTGAACTGGCCTTCCTAAATTCCGGCGTCACCATCGTGCTGTCCGACATGCGTCATGCAGTCGAGAAGCGCGAGGAGCTGCGCTATAACGGTGGCATCGAAGCCTTTGTGAAATATCTCGACCGCAACAAGGCGGGGCTCATCCCCGTGCCGATTTTCGTCAAGGCTGAGCGCGATGGCATCGTGGTCGAGGCCGCCTTGTGGTGGAACGACGGCTACCACGAGAACGTGCTGTGTTTTACCAACAACATCCCGCAGCGCGATGGCGGCACGCATCTGGCTGGCTTCCGTGGCGCGCTCACGCGCCAGATCACCGGCTATGCGGAGTCCGGCGGCTTTTCCAAGAAAGAAAAGGTCGCGCTCACCGGCGACGATTGCCGCGAAGGCCTCACGGCGGTGCTCTCGGTCAAGGTGCCCGATCCGAAATTCTCGTCACAGACCAAGGACAAGCTGGTTTCGTCGGAAGTGCGGCCGGTGGTCGAAAGCGTGGTCAATGACTCGCTGAAGGCCTGGCTTGAGGAGCGCCCGACGGAAGCCAGGATCATCGTTGCGAAGGTGGTGCAGGCTGCCGCGGCGCGTGAAGCCGCGCGCAAAGCGCGGGAAATGACGCGCAAGAATGCGCTCGGCGTTTCGTCGCTGCCCGGCAAGCTTGCCGACTGTCAGGAAAAAGACCCGGCGAAGTCCGAACTGTTCATCGTCGAGGGTGACAGCGCCGGCGGCTCCGCCAAGCAGGGCCGCAACCGCGAATTCCAGGCCGTGCTGCCGCTGCGCGGAAAGATTCTCAACGTCGAGCGCGTGCGCTTCGACAAGATGCTGGGCTCGGAGCAGATCGGCACCCTGATCACGGCGCTCGGCACCGGCATCGGCCACGACGAGTTCAACGCCGACAAGCTGCGCTACCACAAGATCATCATCATGACGGACGCCGACGTCGATGGCGCGCATATCCGTACGCTGCTGCTGACATTCTTTTACCGCCAGATGCGCGAGATCATCGACCGCGGCCATCTCTACATCGCGCAGCCGCCGCTCTATAAAATTTCGCGCGGCAAGTCTGAGCAGTATCTGAAAGACGAGCGCGCGCTGGAAGATTATTCAATCGACACCGGACTCGATGATGCCGCGTTGCGCCTGCACAGTGGCGAGACCCGTGCGGGAGCGGATCTGCGAACCCTGGTGGACGATGCCCGCAATATTCGCAACGTGTTGCGGAGCCTGCACAGCCGCTATCGCCGCTTCGTCGTCGAACAGGCGGCGATCCTGGGCGTGCTGAACAAGGAAATCTTCGGCGATCCGGCGAAGGCTGCTGCGGCTGCGCCCTATATCGCGCGCCGTCTTGATGCGCTGTCGGAAGAAACCGAACGCGGATGGGAAGGCAGCTTTGACGAGGCCTCAGGCTTTACCTTCATCCGCACGTTGCGCGGGGTGAAAGAAGTCGCGGTTATCGACCACGCTTTGTTGTCGTCTGCCGAAGCCCGCAAGCTCGATGAATATGCCATTCGGTTGCAGGAAGTCTATCAGCGCCCGGCCGCGCTGCTGCGCAAGGACGAGGAGATGGCCATTCACGGTCCGGTTGGCTTGTTCGAGGCAGTGATGACGGCCGGCAAGAAGGGCGTCACGTTGCAGCGCTACAAAGGCCTGGGCGAGATGAATCCCGGCCAGCTCTGGGAAACGACGCTCGATACCAACGCGCGCTCGCTGCTGCAGGTCAACATCAAGGAAACCGACGAGGCCGATAACCTCTTCGCGACTTTGATGGGTGAGACGGTCGACGACCGCAAAGCCTTCATTCAGGACAATGCGCTCTCCGCCAGCGTTGACGTTTAGCCGCCCCTAAATGCAGATGCCCGCTTGCGCGGGCATCTAGCCGATCATCAATGAAGAAATAAACGGTTCAATTCAGATGGAGCCCGCGTAGTTCGCGGTCCGGGCTTTCGGCGCCTTGCCGCGCCAATATACCTGGCGGCGGCCAAGCAGAGCCTGCGCCATCATTTTCGCTTCTCCGACCGACGATGCGGCGCAGGTGCGATATTCCATGTCGGGCGCGCGGAACACCCGGCGATCGCCGCCGAACAGTTTGGCCCAGGCGCGGGCAGGGGGCTTTCTGAGAGCCGACAGCGCATGCGCCACATTTGCAGCAGCATCGAAAGCCATCAGGTCGCCGGTCGATGTGTCGCGGACTTCATAGACGCCTTGCCCAATGGGGGCTTCGACATGCTCGCCGCGCTCAGCGCTCGGGAATTGCTTCCAGGTCGTCCAGTTACCGATCATTCGACTGTCTTCTCCAACTTTGCGGGCCGCACCATGTCCCGGCAGCATCCCGTTACCAATAGGATTTTCGGGTATCTGCCCCGCAAACCGCACCTCTAGCGATCACAAACGTATTACCGGCGCTTTCGTTCCAGAGCCCGCAATCGCCATGAATTTGAGTTGAAACTGCGGCGAAAGCCGCTTCCTCAGCCGTTTAACGGCCGGGCAGGACCAAAATCTTT
>CANKHA010000087.1 GCA_947481685.1 Bradyrhizobiaceae bacterium | reverse complement strand
CGATCGACCGCTACCTGGACTTCTACAACCGCCGCCGGCCGCATTCGAGCCTTGACGACGCCACACCCGATCAAGCCTACTTCAACCCGCTGCCAATCCGCTTGGCAGCCTAACCCCGGCAGACGCTCCACTTATCGACGCGGAGAATATGTTCAGACAACCGGGACCAGCTCTGAGGTCCGCATCCGGCGCATGCTCGCCGTCTGTGCTTCCGGCCGCATCCTTAATCCGAAGAGCGCGCGCAGCCAGGTGATCGGCGCCATGACCATGGGCGCCGGCGCCGCCCTGATGGAAGAACTGGTCGTGGACAAGCGGCGCGGGTTCTTCGTCAACCACGACCTCGCCAGTTATGAAGTGCCGGTGCACGCCGACATCCCGCATCAGGACGTGGTCTTTCTCGACGAAGTCGATCCCATGTCATCGCCGATGAAGGCCAAGGGTGTCGGCGAGCTTGGCATCTGCGGGGTCGGCGCAGCCGTTGCCAACGCCATCTACAATGCGACCGGTATGCGCGTGCGCGATTACCCCATCACGCTCGACAAGCTCCTCGACCGCATGCCGGCGGTGGGATGAATCAGAGGTTATCGCCATGAAAATCACCCGCGCAGGCACGCAGCCTTCCGGCAAAGGACCGGCTGACTATTTCACTGGAACCGTGCGCGTGGACCCGCTGTTCGAAGCGCCCGAACCTGCGCGCGTTTGCGGCGCTCACGTCACTTTCGAACCCGGCGCACGCACCGCCTGGCATACGCATCCGCTCGGGCAGACCTTGATCGTTACATCGGGGCTCGGCTGGGTACAGCGCTGGGACGGACCGATTGAGGAAATCCGGCCGGGCGATGTTGTGTGGTTTGAGCCCGGCGAGAAGCACTGGCACGGCGCAACACCCAAGACCGCGATGACGCACATCGCCATTCAGGAGGCGCTGAACGGCAGCCCCGTCGACTGGATGGAAAAGGTCAGCGACGAACAATACGAAAGCTGACCGTGAAGGCCGCGCGCCTTATTCCTTGAGACTGTGCGTGCGGCCCTTGAACTGCGGCGCGTCGATGTCCCCGATGCCCTGAAAATCGATGAACTCGATGGCGTTACCGTCGGGGTCGTGGAAATACAAATGCCGTCCGGTGAAGCTGCGATGACCCTCGGTGTCGTATTGCAGCACCTCGATGCCGTTGGCCTCCAGATGCGCCACCGCGGTATCGAAATCCTCGCCCTGCACGAAGAAAGCGTGATGCAGCAGGACTTCCCGCCCCTTGTTGGGCGGCACGTGATCGTTGGTGCGTGCCTTGGTGAGAACGAAATACTGCGCGCCGCACTGCATGAAGACGCTGCTGCTGTTCTGCCGCCAGAAGGTCGCGCCGACGATATCCTCGTAGAAGCGGCGTGAGCGTTCCAGATCCGTGACGCTCAGGGTGAAATGCAGAATGCCGCTCGGCTGAACGCGCCGCGCCGTCATGGGCTTGATGGTGGTGGCGCCCTTGAGCGCCGCGCTTTTGAAGCCGCTCATCGCTTGAGCTCCAGCGGCACCATCGCTGCGTCCTTGGAGTTGCGGAGCGTCAGCGAGGTTTTCACGTTGCGGACATTCGGTGCGGAGGTGAGTTCGGCGACGAAGGCCTGAAAGGTCTTCAGATCCGGCGCCACGCATTTGAGGATGAAATCGATCTCGCCCGAGAGCATCCAGCACTCGCGCACCAGCGGTTGGGCGCGGACGAATTTCTCGAAGGCGACGAGGTCGGTTTCCGCCTGGCTCGACAGGTGCACCATGGCGAAGACCACGACTTCAAACCCGAGCAGCTTCTCGTCCAGCAACCCGCGATAGCCCTTGATGTAGCCGGCCACTTCCAGCGCCCGCACACGGCGCAGGCAGGGCGGCGCCGAAATGCCGACCCGGTTTGCCAGTTCCACATTGGTCATGCGGCCATCGGCCTGCAGTTCGGCAAGAATCTTCCAATCAATGGCGTCGAGGCGGCGGGTCAAAGGAAGGTCCCCCATCGACCTCGGGTTCACCCGAGATCGATAAATTATGAGTACGCACATCGGGCAGGCCCGATGGGCGTGGCGATAAAGGTCACCCATATAACGAGAAATTCGTCGCCACGAAACATTATTGCGCGAGCGGCCGTTTGTCCCACAGGCGCTGGGGTTGCATATCTTGCATAGCTCCGGGGATGGCTTAAATTGGTTCCAACGGCGGGGGCACCCTGCCAGACGCCCCCCAGGAATCCCTTTCGATGGCTACCATTCACTCCAAGCTCGTCATTATCGGCTCGGGCCCAGCCGGCTACACCGCCGCGATCTATGCCGCCCGCGCCATGCTCCAGCCCGTGCTGATCCAGGGCTTTCAGCCCGGCGGACAGCTCACGATCACGACCGACGTGGAGAATTATCCCGGCTTCGCCGACGTCATCCAGGGTCCCTGGCTGATGGAGCAGATGCAGAAGCAGGCCGAGCATGTCGGCACCCGGATCGTCACCGATCACGTCAACAAGGCGGATCTGTCGAAGCGGCCGTTCCGCCTCGAACTGGATTCCGGCGACGTCTATATGGCCGAAACGCTGATCTTCGCGACCGGCGCGCAGGCGCGCTGGCTCGACCTGCCGTCGGAACACAAGTTCAAGGGCTATGGCGTCTCGGCTTGCGCGACCTGCGACGGCTTCTTTTACAAGAACAAGGACGTCGTGGTGATCGGCGGCGGCAACACCGCTGTCGAGGAAGCGCTGTTCCTGACCAACTTCGCATCCAAGGTGACGGTGGTGCACCGGCGCGACAGCTTCCGCGCGGAAAGAATTCTGCAGGAGCGCCTGAAGAAAAACCCGAAGATTTCGGTGATCTGGGACACGGAGTTGCAAGACGTCCACGGCGACCACGAGCCGCTGAAAGTGCGCAGCGTCACGCTCCGGAATGTCAAAACCGGCGCTCTGACGGAAAAGAGCGTGGACGGCGTGTTCGTCGCCATCGGCCATTCGCCCTCCACCGAACTGGTGGTGGGACAACTCAAGCTGAAGCCATCGGGCTATGTAGAAACGACGCCGAATTCAACCGCAACCTCGATCCCGGGTGTCTACGCCGCAGGCGACGTCACCGACGATATCTTCCGTCAGGCCGTGACGGCTGCCGGCATGGGCTGCATGGCGGCGCTGGAAGCTGAGAAATTTCTCGCCGCGCATGGCGAAGCCGAACCCGCGGTGGCGGCGGAATGATCGTTTTCCAAACCTTCGCCATGATGAGCGAGGGACAAATGCCCATGGGCGGAAGCGCACACTAGATGGATTGGGACAAGCTCAAGGTTTTTCACGCCGCGGCCGAGGCCGGAAGTTTCACCCATGCGGGTGAGCATCTCGGCCTGTCGCAATCGGCTGTCTCGCGCCAGGTCAGCGCGCTGGAAACCGAATTGGGCGTCTCGCTGTTTCATCGCCATGCGCGCGGCCTGATCCTCACCGAGCAAGGCGACCTGCTGTTCCGCACCGCCCATGACGTGTTCATGAAGCTGGAATCGGCGCGCGCAAAACTCACCGACAGCCGCGAGCGGCCCAACGGCGAGTTGAAGGTGACCACGACCGCCGGTATCGGCCTGAACTGGCTCACGCCGCGGCTTGGCGAATTCCTCGAGCTCTATCCGGATATCCGCATCACACTGCTCGTCACCGATGAGGAGCTCGATCTTTCGATGCGCGAGGCCGACGTCGCGATCCGCCTGCGCCAGCCGCAACAGCCGGACCTGATCCAGCGCAAGCTGTTCTCAGTGAAATTCCACGCCTACGCCTCGCCGGAATATCTCAAGCGCAAAGGCACGCCCCGCTCCGTCGATGACATCGACAATCACCCCATCATCATGCTGGGCGGCACGGTTCCGCAGCATCTGCAGAACCGCAACTGGCTGATCCAGGTGGGCCGCGAAGGCAAGTCACCGCGCGTGCCGGTGCTGACCATCAACAACGTGCTCGGCGTGCAGCGCGCCTGCCAGGAAGGCTTCGGCATCGCCATGCTGCCGGAATATCTGGTGGAAGACAGCGGCCTGGTGCAGCTCTTCGCCGATGCGGACTCGATCGCGCTCGATGCATTCTTCCTTTATCCGGAAGAACTGAAGTCGGTGGCGCGCGTGCAGGTGTTCCGCGACTTCCTGGTGTCCAAGGCGCAGCGCTGGCGCAACTGATCCGCGCCGCCCGGCGAATTGGTCAGAGACTTCTCTTACCGGGTATATTTTCCGACGATGGTTGCGGGCGCCAGTGCGTGGCCACCGCGCAATTTCTCCAGCAGTTCCTCGCGCATTAGTCCGGGCGGCAGCGCATCCGGCTCAAGATCGGTCGCAATCACGGTGAAGTTATAGTGATGCGGCGAGTCGCCCGCCGGAGGGCAAGGCCCGAAATAATAACCGACGCCCACGGAATTTTTGCCGCCCACATGATCCTTTGGCGGCGTGCTCGCTTCACCTTCCGCCAAAGAGGTTTGCTGGCGGGTATGCCGTAGGCCACCCAGTGATTTGATCCGGTGCCGCGGCCGCCATCGGGATCGTACACCACAATCGCGAAACTTTTGGTCTTCTCCGGCGCATGCGACCAGCTCAGCTGCGGGGATACATTCTCGCCGCCACAGGTGCGGCCGGTGAAGGCGCCGGCATATTTTGCCGCCATCGTGTCGCCATCCTTGAAGGCCGTCGATGTGAGCGCAAAAGGTTCTGCGGCGCGTACGGCGCCCGGCATGAAGGCGGTGGCGCCGAGTGTCAGGAACGAGATCAGGCTGTTCTTCCACATGATGCATCCTCCCGTGGGACCCCCGACGTTACCCGGTGCCCGGCTGCAATGACAAGCGCACGTCGTTGAGCAGGAGCCGCAACTCCAGCTCGCGAAACTCGACACAGGCGCGCCGCATCCAGCGCAGCAACTCCATGTAGGTGTCGAGCGGAATATCATCCGGCGGCGCTCCGCGAAATGCGGCAAAGGAAAATGGCGGCTGGTCCAGGAAGCGTCGGTACAGAGGGGCCAGCGCAGGAATCTGCATCGCCACCGACGTCGAATCCAGGACCGCGTAATTTTTGCGCGCACGGTCAGCGCGCGCCAGCATTTCGTTATAGACCGGCACCAGCGCCATCTCCGGAAACCTGCGTTGCAGCAAGGAATAAGAACGCTGCGAGATGGCATCGGGGGCCGCCATGAACAACACAATCGGCTCCATGCCCCGTTCCCGCGCGTCCGCGACGAAGGCAATCTCGCTCATCACCGAGAAGAATTGCTGGAAGGCTATGGGCGAGAGATCGACCACCTTGGCGGTCCCGTCCGAAACGATGATCCGGTCGAACAGCGCCATCTGCCCGCCGATCTCGGTGACATCCGCGCGCACGGTATAGCCGGGGAGAAAATCAATCAGCGATGGCGGCTCGGCGGCAAAATCGAACGCCGCTACTGGACGGCCTTCCATCAGAAAGAAATCGACCAGCAGCCGCGCCACCAGCGTGCAGCCGGTGCGCGGTTGCGGCGAGCAGACAATGAAAAGCGGCGTTCGGGCGTTTCCGCCATTCATGGCGACGGCCTCGCTTATCGGCCGGCGGTGATGTCCGTCAGCTTCACGCGGTCGTACTCGCCCCAGACATTGCCGAGCCAGTGGCGGACATAGCCGCGCAGCACGAAGGAATAGGCCGCCGTCTCGTTACCCGCGTTTTTATTGGCAACGAAGGTAAGGAACGGCACCGAGGCGACTTCGACCTGCTCGCAGGCCATTTCATTGAGATGCGGGATGTTGATCTCGACCGCATCCTTGATCTTGCTGAAATAGGAATCGTAGGTCGCGGGATCCCACTCGAAGAAGCTGGTGTTGTTGATGTGGTTCTTCACCAGAAAATACTTGGCATCGCCCACAAACGCCGCGGTCTCGGCGATTTCGTCGAGCGAGGCAATCGACGGCCCGAGGATATGGAAGACTGCGAAGGTGACCTGCCCCTTCTTCACAATGTCGAGGAACCCGATATCGCGCAGCGCGCGCAAGGTTGACGACAGCAGGCCGGCGCGGACGTCGATTACCGTGACCTTCGCATCGGCTTCCGCCAAGGTGTCGAAGATCCTCATCTGGTCGGGAATGGTCGTGACGTCGACCACTTCGGTCATGTCAGGATGAAAGCGCTTGAGCGTGCCGCGCGGGGATTCGGTATCGAAGGCGCGGGCCGGGATGTTGTGCGCGACGAAATAGTCCAGCAGCGTACGGGTAACCGTGGTTTTGCCCACTCCGCCCTTGTCGGCGCCGACAAGAATAACCGCTGGCTTACTCATCAATTCCCCCACTACCGCGCAAGACGCGCAAGCACTTTAAACATGACAGAACGCCCAAAGACTTCAACCTCTGCGCAGGTGGCAACGAACGTCTCAGTTCGACTTAGGCTCAGGACCCATTAAAGTTATTGCGGAACACTTGAACGGTTGATTCAATGGCGGTGCGAGGAGGCATCGCCATGACTGATTTGTTCTTGCTGTCTGAGGCGCAGATGCGCCGGATCGAGCCGTTT
>CANKHA010000086.1 GCA_947481685.1 Bradyrhizobiaceae bacterium | reverse complement strand
CGGCCTATGTCGAGACGATGATGCTTGCCAAGGCGTTGAATCTGCCAGCCAAGATCATGACCGGCTACAACGGTTCCGACGACCAGCTCGCCATGCGACGTGGTGAGATCAAGGCTGCGATCGCCTCCCGTTCTTCATGGGAAGGCTTCGTGAAGAACGGGTTCGGCCGTTTCATTGTCCAGATCGGCGGTAACCAGAAAGACATGCCGCAACTTGCGGCCCAGGTCACGGCCCCCTCGGCGAAGGCGCTGGTCGCTCTGGTGCAAAGCCAGGGTGACATCTCGCGGCTGACGGCAGGTCCGCCAGATATCCCGGCTGACCGTCTGGCTGCGTTGCGCGAAGCCTACAAGAAATCCATGGAAGACCCGGAACTGCAGGCCCGGGCAGAGAAGCTGGAGCGGCCGATCGAGGCAGCTTATGGCGACGAGGTGCTGAAGATGGTGAAAGCCGCTCTCAACCAAACGCCGGAAACCATCGCAATCCTCAAGGAAGCAATGAACGCAAAAGAAGACAGCCCGAAATAACGGAGTAAGTCACATGACTATTGTCGCACGTGGTCTGTTGTCTGCCGCAACCCTGATCTCCACGATTGGGTTCGCTGTTTCCCCTGCCGTCGCTCAAACGGGTGCGGATTTTTTCAAAGGCAAGACGGTCACCTACATTGTAGCGACCGCGCCCGGCGGCGGTTATGATCTTTATGGCAGGCTCACTGCCGAATACCTGCACAAGTATCTGCCAGGTTCGACATTCGTCGTGAAGAATGTGCCGGGCGCCGGTAATTTGATCGGCACCAATATGCTGTATGCCTCCAAGGCCGATGGCCTGACCATCGGCACGTTCAATACCGGCCTGATTTATGCCCAGATGACCGGGCTCGACGGCGTGAAGTTCGACCTCACCAAGATGTCGTGGATCGGCAAGGCGGCCTCCGATCCGCGTGTCATTGTCATCAATGCCCAATCGCCGATCAAAAGCTACGCGGATCTGATGGCGGTGAAGCAGCCGGTGAATTTTTCCGCCGGCGGCATCGGCGGCTCCGCTTATGTAGAGGTGGTGATGCTGGCCAACGCGCTCAAGCTGCCGGTGAAAATCCTGACTGGTTATTACGGCGCCGACGATGTCACCGCGATGCGGCGCGGCGAGGTTACCGGCACTATTTCGTCGCGTTCCACCTGGGAACTGTCCGTCGGCAACGGCTATGCGCGCTACATCGCGCAAATAGGCGGCAGCAACAAAGACATCCCGCAGCTCAAGGACATGGTCACCGACGAAAGGGCCAAGCAGTTGATTGCGCTGGTCCAGACCCAGGGCGACCTGCAGCGCTTCACCGCCGGTCCGCCAGGCATTCCGCAGGACCGGCTCGACGCGCTGCGGGAGGCCTACAAAAAGGCGATGGCGGATCCTGAGTTGCAGGCGAGAGCCGCCAAACTCGAACGTCCAATCGAAGCTGCTTATGGCGATGACGTTCTCAACATGGTGAAGGTTGCATTGAATCAATCACCGGAGACAGTCGCTCTGCTCAAACAGACCATGGCTGCGTCGGATACTCCCGCGCCTGCCACCAAAGGCTCCATCGCAGAATGGGACGGGCGCGCCAAAATCACGCTCAGGCTGGAAGATGGAAAGATGTTCCAGTCCGAGGTTTCCGGCGCGCGTACCGCGATCACCATTGCCGGGCAAAAAGGCGACCGCGAAGGCATCAAGACCGGCATGAGTTGCACGATCGAGGGCCCGAGCGGCGGCGAAGCAAAAAGCATCAGTTGCAACTAGGCGAGCCCGACAAGCCCAAGTGATAGCCAACAATGACTGCTTATTGAGCTTCCGCGCGCGGCCCGGATCGCTCATCATGGTACCGGCGTAGAGAGACACAAAGGGGGAAGTGCATGAAGACGACTGCGCGCTGTCTGTTGTCCGCCGGAGCCCTGATCGCTACCGGCGTTGTCGTTTCTCCCGCCCTCGCCCAGACCGGCGCGGATTTTTTCAAAGGCAAGACCATCACCTACATCGTCGCCACTGCCCCGGGCGGCGGCTATGACCTCTATGGCCGGTTGACTGCTGAATACATGCAGAAATATCTGCCGGGCTCGACTTTCGTCGTCAAGAATCTCCCGGGCGCCGGACACCTGATCGGCGCCAACACGATCTATGCCTCCAAAGCGGACGGGCTGACGATCGGCACCTTCAACACCGGCCTGATCTACAACCAGCTCATCGCCCGCGAAGGTGTGCGCTTCGATCTCACCAAGATGTCATGGATCGGCAAGGCTGCAACCGATCCGCGCGTCATCACCATCGGCAAGCAATCGCCGATCATGTCCTACAAGGAGCTTCTCGCCGTAAAGGAGCCGGTGAATTTCTCCACCGGCGGCATCGGCGCCTCCGCCTATGTCGAGACGGTGATGCTGTACAGCGCGCTGAAGCTGCCGATCAAGATACAAACCGGTTACTACGGCTCGGATGATGCCTTGGCGATCCGACGTGGTGAGATCGTCGGCACGCTTGCATCGCGTTCGAGCTGGGAGGTATTCGTGGCCAATGGCAACGGTCGCTTCATTGCCCAGATCGGTGGAAACAACAAGGATGTGCCGCAGCTGAAGGATATGGTCACCGATGAAAAGGCCAAACAGCTGATCGCGCTGATCCAGAGCCAGGGCGACATTCAGCGCTTTACTGCCGGCCCGCCGGACATCCCGAAAGACCGGCTCGATGCGCTTCGCGCCGCTTACAGGAAGGCGATGGAAGATCCTGAGCTGCAGGCGAAAGCCGTGAAACTGGAGCGTCCGATCGAGCCCGCCTACGGCGACGACGTGCTGGAGATGATCAAGGTGGCGCTGAAGCAGACGCCTGAAACCATCGCGCTTTTGAAGGAAGCGCTGGAAGCCGGTGACAAGTCTGCGGCTGCTGCGACCAAGGGCGCCGTTGCCGAATGGGACGGACGCGCCAAGATCACGCTCAAGCTGAATGACGGCAAGCTGTTCAAATCCGAGGTTTCCGGCTCGCGCACCGCGATCACCATCGCGGGGCAAAAAGGCGACCGCGAAGGCATCAAGACCGGGATGAACTGTTCGATCGAAGGCCCGGAAGGCGGAGAAGCCAAAAGCATCAGCTGCAACTGACGTAGCTTTCCCTTAAGGAAGCGCTCGGACCGGCGAATAACCTGTACCCCGCGACAAAAGGCGCGATTGCCCAGTCCGGCAACCGCAGCACAATCGCTCCCAACGTCGCACAAGTCGGCAGCACGGGAGGGTTCATGCCAAGGTTTGCGCAGCGGCTTCATGCCGCAATCGGATTTCTGACAGCCACTATAGCCGGCGTTTCACCATCGTCGGCGCAAACGGGCGCGGACTTCTTCAAAGGCCAGACGGTGACATACATCGTCGCAACCGCGCCGGGCGGCGGCTACGACCTCTATGGCCGCCTTGTTGCCGAATATATGCAAAGGCATTTGCCCGGCTCGACCTTCGTGGTGAAAAATCTCCCCGGTGCAGGGCATCTTGTCGGAACCAATACCATCTATGCCGCGAAGCCAGACGGGCTAACGATTGGCACGTTCAACACCGGCTTGATCTACAACCAGCTCATCGGACTCGATGGCGTGAAATTCGATCTCACGAAAATGTCGTGGATCGGAAAGGCATCGTCAGAGCCAAGGGTTTTCGTCATCGCCCAACAATCGTCCATCAAGACGTTTGAAGAGTTGCGGGCGCAGAAGCAACCGGTGAACTTCGCGACCGCCGGTATCGGCAGCGCCGCCTATGTCGAAACGCTGATGCTGACGAATGCCCTTAAACTGCCAGTCAAGATTCAGACGGGCTATAGCGGCAACGATGACCAGCTCGCGATGCGACGCGGTGAAATCGTTGGCACAGTTTCGTCGCGCTACACGATCGAACAATTCATGAAGGATGGGTTTGCCCGCTATATTACGCAGATTGGCGGCAACGAAAAAGACTACCCGCAATTGCGGGATTTGGTCAAAGAGAAGGACGCACTCGCGCTCATCAAGCTCATCGAGACGCAGAGCGATATTCAGCGATTGACCGCGGGGCCGCCGGGAATTCCTCCGGACAGGCTGAACGCGCTTCGCACCGCTTTCCGCAAAGCGATGGAAGATCCGAAGTTGCAGCAAAAGGCGATCAGAGCCGGTCGCCCTCTCGATCCGGCTTACGGCGACGATGTGTTGGCCATGATCAAGAGCGCACTGGATCAGCCGCCGGCGACTGTGACCATGCTGAAGCAAGCGCTCGAAACCAAATAGCGCGCAGGCAAGATCGCGGCAAAATGATGAGTCGAAGGCAGCTAAATTTCGTCAGTCGCACGGGACAATTAACGCGCGTTCATAAAATTTTCATCCAACTCACGGTGCTGTGACACTTTTCCTGCTAGCGCGCGGGAATGCAAAATGCGAAATTATTGCCTGCACAAGATGCCAAACGCGCCCTGTGCAAGACGTATAAAACCAAGGAGGAATTGATGAAGAAGACTCTCATTCTTGCTACCGCCTTTGCGCTCACTGTCGGCCCGGCTCTGGCCGACAAGGTTGAGAAGGCTGAAGGTGGCAGCATCACCGCAGCCGGCAAGGAGTACAAACTGTCCGGTTCGCGTAGTAAGGTCACGATCAAGGGCGCCGCTGGCACCCGTGATGATATCAAGGTCGGTATGGACTGCGCCATTACTGGCCCCGCCGGGGGTGAAGCTTCAGCGGTCGATTGCAAGTAATCTTTCAACACGATTGATATCGGAGCCGGGGCATTCCCCGGCTTTTTTTTATGTGCAACCCGAAATGAAAAAGCCGCGGGGCTTTTTGGCCCCCGCGGCTTTGCTCTGCGCCTGTGTGGCGCTATTTCTTCATCGCCTTGTCGTAGTAGGTGGTGTCGACGTATTTCTTTGTGTCGGTCAGCTTCTTGTCCGAGCCGGAAAACTCATTACGCAGATCAAGCAACATCTTCACGCCGGCGTCGTTGACCTTCGAGCCTTTGTTGAGGCCGCCCTTGCCGCTGGTCATGGCCGAATAAATCACTTCAGCCTCCTCGTCGGAAATCCCCTTGATGCGGGTTTTCATGACCGCCATTGCCTCAGGCTTGTTGGTAAAGACGAAGTCCGAAGCCGCTACCATCGCGCGGATGAAAGCCAGCGTTTCCTTCTCATGCTCCTTTGCCCAGGCGCGGCTCACGACATAGGCGCTGCCCTGATAGGCGCCGAGAACCTCGGTAGCGTCGGCAAGAAGGTTATAGCCTTCCTTCTTCGCGTAGGTGTCTTCCGGCGGCGACACCGCGGCGGCGAAGGCCTTGCCATCTTTCATCGCGGCCATGCGGTCGCGGCCGCTGCCGACGGCAACCACGGTATAATCCTTGTCTTTCTGCATGCCGTTCATGGCGAGCAGCTTGTACATCACAAGGCCATAGCCGCTGTTGGCGGCGTCTACCGCGACGACCTTGCCCTTCAGATCCTTCCAGGTCTTGATTTCCGGCCGCGAGATGATGCGGCTCATGCCGGAATGCACGCCGAGGATGGCGACCAGATCGAAATTATCGATCTTCACGTCGCCCTGGCCTTCGACATAGGCGATCGTGTTGTCGAGCGCGGCCGAACCAAACTGGTACTTGCCGCTCATCAGTCCTTCCATCACCTGCTGCGAGCCGCGCGTGACTTCTTGCGTGACGTCGAGCCCTTCTTTTTTAAAGAAACCCTTGTCGAGCGCGATCCAGATCGGAAGATTGGTAGCGCCGGAGAAAGTAACGACGCTGAGCTTGGTCTGCGCGGATGCTGGCGTGGCGAGCGCCAGCGCAAGGCCCGTAAGACCGAGGATTACCGATATTCCAAAGCGTTGCATGATGGAGCCTCCCTGCGTTTGTTTTCCGGCGCCAACGATTCCACCGTGCGTTCCGGGGAAAGCTGCCGGTTATGAGTGCGCAAATGCTAGCCGAGGGCGAATCATCGCGCCAGCGTCCGCGCCGGCACGCCCTTGCAGGATTTTGCGGCATTGCGTCACGGATACAAAAAAAGCCGTCACGGTTTCCCGCGACGGCTTCCGTGTTTGCGGAGGGCAGCTCCACAAACGAAACAGCCGCCATTGCTGGCGGCTGTTGTCTGAATGATCATCGTGTTGAGGAGATAAATTCCGTCTTTGGCAGACCTGGCAGCGACCTACTCTCGCGCGTCTTAAGACGAACTACCATTGGCGCTGAGGAGTTTTACGGCCGAGTTCGGGATGGGATCGGGTACAGGCTCCTCGCTGAAACCACCAGGTCGGCGAAAGACGGAATTTGAAGCAAGCTGTATCTCATCTGTGATGAGCATTGAAGACAAGAGCGATTAAGCCGATCGAGCTATTAGTACCGGTAAGCTGAATGCGTTGCCGCACTTACACACCCGGCCTATCAACGTGGTGGTCTACCACGGCTCTGTTTAGGGAATACTCGTTTTGAGGTGGGTTTCCCGCTTAGATGCTTTCAGCGGTTATCCCGTCCATACGTAGCTACGCTGCACTGCGGCTGGCGCCACAACAGCTCCACCAGAGGTATGTTCATCCCGGTCCTCTCGTACTAGGGACAAATCCTCTCAATATTCCTACACCCACGGCAGATAGGGACCGAACTGTCTCACGACGTTCTGAACCCAGCTCACGTACCACTTTAATCGGCGAACAGCCGAACCCTTGGGACCTGCT
>CANKHA010000085.1 GCA_947481685.1 Bradyrhizobiaceae bacterium | reverse complement strand
CTGGGCAACCGACTACAACACCGCGAGGCCGCATTCCTCGCTCGGCTACAAGACCCCGGCGGCTTATGCCGATACACTCACCGCGCCAGAAGGCGCATCACCAGCCGAGGCTCTAATCGCCAATGGATGAAAGTTCAGTGGCAGGTCACGGCGCATACAAAAATTTAACAGTCTCCGTAAAAACTGGCGAGCAGTTAAGGCAGGTTCGGGGAAGAGTTGGACAACAAGAGTTTTCCCTTAAAATAAAAAATCTATACGAAAAGCGATGCTGCTTTCCAAAATGTCAAATTTCAGATCCAAGATTTCTAGTTGGATCCCATATTGCGCGGTGGACGGACAACAAGGAAAAACGCGGCGAGCTCTCGAATGGAATTTGCCTTTGCGTCTTTCATGACAAGGCTTTTGAGCTCGGAATATTTTCGCTAGACAAAAACTTCAAAATTATAATCAACCCAAAAGGTCTAGATAAGAATTCTTCAATTCTGGAGACGCTCTCGCCCGTCGCTGGAAATAAAATTTACTTAGCTAAAATTTCTTCGTCATTAGATTCTCTAAGAGAGCACTGGAATCGCGTGGGTATAGTTTCCAAAAATTAGAATATTAAGCGGGAAGCTTCAGCGCCGCCAAGGCAGCCTTCGCCACGAGCACGTCTTCCTCGATCTTCGCACCGCCCGCCGCCACCGCACCGATCACCTGCCCCTGCACAACAATAGGAAAGCCGCCGGGGACATTGGTGAAGTCGCCCATGCGCACAGCCATGCTCAGCGCATTCTCTTCCGGCGCATAGCCGGTCGGCTGCTTCTGCGAAGCGGAGGTGATTGCTTTGCGCTGCGTCGTGATGATGGCGAAGTGCTTGGCGCCATCCATGTGCAGGAAGCCGATCATGCGGCAGCTGGCATCCACCACCGCGATGGCGACCTTGCAGCCAAGCTCGTTGGCCTTGGCGACGCCGGCCTGAATCATCTTCAGGCTGGCTTCCTCGGTGAGACGATGGGTCGGAACGAAGTCGGGCATGGCTACAAAGACTTTCCTTCGTCATGCCCGGCCTTGTGCCGGGCATCCACGGCTTTCTTGCACGTCATCATCCCAGAACGTGGATGGCCGGGACAAGCCCGGCCATGACGAATTCTGATGTCAGACTTTGGCCCTAAACCGTCGCGTGGGCCTTGCCGAGTGTTGAGGTCAGCGCATCCTTCGCCGCATCCTTGAACGCCTGATCAGGTCCCAGCACGATCGAGGCCGAGCGGACCTTCTGGTCCTCGACGGCAACGCCTGGCGGCGTCACGCCCTTGTCCATCAGCGCCTTCGCGGCACGCATCAGGCGATGACGCGCCATGATGATGCCGTTGTCGGTGGAGACGAGGTTCTCCTTGGTGCGATCGCAGATCGGACCCATGCTTTCCTGCAGCGACGAGTCCTGGATCGCGAAGCCGGCGATGCCGCTGTAATAGCGGCCGGCTTTCTGCGCGTCGCGATCCATCATGTAGTCGTTGTCCTTGTTGGACGCCGGACGGAACGTGCCGGGCACGTAGGTGCAGTGAATGCCCTGGCCTTCCTGCATGGCGGTCAGTTCGCGCTCATGCAGCGGGCGCGTGGGATGGAAGTCGTAGCTCCAGGCCCAGCAATTGTCGTCGTCGATCGGGACCCAGAAATGCCCGTGAATCGGATGGTCGGCGCGCGGCGGGATCATGGTGAAGGTCGGCATGACCCACGGCGTGATACGCCAGTAGTAGTGGCCGTTCTCGGCATTGCGGCGGGCGCCGATGTAAAGGCCGCCCTGACTTTCGACGACTTCGAAATGCGGGCGCATGTCCTGCAGATTGTATTCGTTGCCCTTGGCGCCCTTGAACAGCGGGTCGTGGCTCAGATCGCCGCGGTGCAGGAAGGAGACGTGGCTAGAGTCGATGCCGCCTTCCATTGCCTGCAGCCAGTTGCATTCCTGCCAGCGCTTGGAGACGAAGGTCTGGTTCGCCGGCACCATGGCGAATTCCCACTCCGGCAGCGGCGGCTGCTTGTCCGCCGGACCCATATAGGTCCAGAGCAACGGGCCACGCTGCACCAGCGGATAGGACTTCAGCTTGATCTTGTCGCAGAAGCCGCTCTCCGGCGCTTCCGAGGGCACGTCGATGCACTGGCCATCGGTGTTGTACTTCCAGCCGTGATAGGGACAGCGCAAACCGTTCTCTTCATTGCGGCCGAACCACAGCGACACGCCGCGATGAGCGCAGAATTCGTCGATCAGGCCGAGGTTGCCCTGAGTGTCCCGGAAGGCAAGCAGACGCTCCGACAGGATCTTCACCCGCACCGGAGCGCATTCGTTCTCGGGCAGTTCATCCGCCATCAGCACCGGCATCCAGTAGGCGCGAAAGAGCGTGCCCATGGGGGTGCCCGGGCCGGTCTGGCATACGAGATCGTTCTGTTCTTTTTTCAGCATCGAGGTCAGTCCTGTCACGATTGGCGGCGTTCCGTTATACGGAACGCAGTTTCAATTCCAGACTAGAATAAGACAAAGGCGCCTGTGCGGGCAAGCCTTGCAGTCTCGCCGCGCACCCCAACGACCTCATGGTGTGGAGCGTCCGAAGGACGCGTCTCGAACCATGGCCACAAGGAATGCCGCCATCCTTCGAGACGCCCGGCTTCGCCGGGCTCCTCAGGATGAGGACGGAGGTAAGATGGCAATCAACGTCTAGGTGCGGCCGGCGATGCCGCGGGCCTTTTCCAGCGTGGCGTAGCTGCGCGGCGCACCGCAACAGAGATAACGCCAGCCTTCGGCGATCACCTGCTCGGCGTTGAATGCCTCAACATGCGGATGTGCAGCAATGACGTTGTGCTGCTTGCAGATCGAGAGCAGCTCCGCCTTGATGTCCATCATGATCTTGCTTTCGGTCTGGCGCGGGATGCCCATCTCCTGCGAGAAGTCGCCCTCCCCGATCATGACCACACCGATGCCGGGCACGTTCTTCAGCATGTCCGGAAGGTTTTTCAGGCCGAGCGTGTCCTCGATCTGGATCACCACCAGAATCTCGCCCTTCGGGGCAAGCGGCCAGACGTCGGCGCGCTCGTAATATTCCGCCTGGCTGACGCCCCAGTAACGCGCTGCGATCATCGGACCGTCGCCGCGAATGCCTTGCGGCTCGTAAAGCGGCTTGTCCTTCAACCGCGGATAGCGGCAGGCGGAGACGGCGTTGTACGCCTCTTCGACCGTGGAGATATGCGGCCAGACCACGCCATAGCACCCGATGTCGAGCGCCTGCTTGGCGAGGAACTGGTTCTTCTCGACTCCGTTCGCCGGAATGCGCGCGGTCGGCGTGATCTGCGGCACGACATTACCGGCGGCCGCGATCTGCTGGCGGTTGAGCAGATACTGCAGCGTGTCGCGCAGAGCCTGGATGTCCCAGGGACGATGCTCGCCCTCAAAGATAATGCCGTCGTATTTAGACGATTGCAGATCGATCGCCATATCGGGGCTGCATGGGGCAAACAGCGAAAAGGCAGGCTGCCCGTTTTCGAACGCGCGAATAAAGCCGTTGAGGCGTGGAATGGTAGCCAATTCAGTCTCCTTGAAACGGAACGATCAAACTTTTTTGCCGGGATGGCCGCGCTTGGCGAGCAGCGTGTCGAGACGCGGATAGACCTTGCGGGCATTGCCTTCATAGATCTTGTAGCGGTCTTCCTCGCTCAGCGCCTTGACCTGATCGACGTATTTCTTGGTGTCGTCGTAGTAGTGGCCGGTGTTCGGGTCGATGCCGCGCACCGCGCCGACCATTTCCGAGGCGAACAGGATGTTGTCGATCGGAATCACCTTGGTGAGCAATTCGATGCCCGGCAGATGATAGACGCAGGTGTCGAAATAGACGTTCTTCAGCAGGTACTCGGTGAGCACCGGCCGCTTCATATCCTGTGCAATGCCGCGATAACGGCCCCAGTGGAACGGCACCGCTCCGCCGCCGTGCGGAATCACGAAGCGCAGCGTCGGGAAATCCTTGAACAGGTTACCCTGGATCAACTGCATGAACACCGAGGTGTCGCCGTTGATGTAATGCGCGCCGGTGTGATGGAAGTTCGGATTGCACGACGACGACACATGGATCATCGCCGGTACGTCGAGTTCGACCAGCTTTTCGTAGATCGGGTACCAGTATTTGTCGATCATCGGCGGATCGGTCCAGTAACCGCCGGACGGATCGGGGTTGAGGTTGACGCCTACGAAGCCGAGTTCGTTGACGAGACGCTCAAGTTCCGGGATGCAGTTCTTCGGCGACACCCCGGGAAATTGCGGCAACTGCCCGACCGGAATGAAGTTGTCCGGCAGCAGCGTGCAGATGCGGTGGATCAGGTCGTTGGAAACGCGGCTCCAGGCCTGGCTGATCGCTTCGGTGCCGACGTGATGCGCCATGCCGCCGGCGCGCGGAGAGAAGATGGTAAGATCACTGCCGCGCTCGGTCTGAAACTTCAACTGCGGCTGAACGCTCTGGATCAACTGCTCGTCGGTGACGCCAAGGTCAGTTGTGGTCGGCTTGCGAGCGGCATCCGCCAGTCCCGCGAGCTGTTTATCGCGGAAGGTGAACAGCGCCGCCGGCTCGGTGGTGTAGTGGCCGTGAATGTCGATGATCATGGAAACTGTGCTCTCACTAAATGACGCGGCGCTTAGCCCTTGAGGTTGCGTGTCGAGGGCGCGAACAGGTCTTCAATCGCAACCGATTTGGTGATGATGCGCTGGCTGAGCGCCGTCTTGATCAGATCCTCCAGCACCTTGCGATTTGGCTCGATGCCGTAAGGCAGCGGATCGGCGCCGCCGGACGCATCCATGACCGCCTTGGCGGTCTTGTCAGCGTCGGTCATCTTCTCGATCTGCCCTGCCTTCAGCTTCTCCACGTAGAGCCGCTTCGATTCCGCGAATGTGTTGAACACGTCGGCAGCGAGATCGGGATATTTCTCGAGCAACTCATCCTTGATCACCACGGTGTGGTTGATCGGGAATTGGCCGCTGTTCTTGAACGCCTTCAGGCCTTCCGCCTCCCCATTCGGGATCAGCGGCTGGATATCCGGATGATCGACGTCGACGCCGATGGCGGCAACGAGTTCGCCGGAGATCAGCATGTCTTCGATTTTCCTGCCCTCGGGGATCGGAACCACGTTGCCGGGCGCCTTCCATTCGGCCACATGCTCGTCGCCCGAAAGCACCCATGTGACCTTGCTCAGATCGACGCCGTATTCGTTCTGCAGCACGCTGCGGACCCAGACACCGGTAGTCACGGTAAAGCCGCGGGCGACGCCGACCTTCTTGCCTTCCAGATCCTTGGGGGTGCGGATGCCGGCCTTGGTGTTCACCAGAATGGCGCCGTGATGGAAGCCACGCACCAGGAAAACTGGCACGGCGGTGATCTTCTTGCCGTGCTCCTTGGCGGCGATATAGGTCGTGATGGCCAGCTCGCAGACATCGTATTCGCTGCCACGCACCATCTTGCGGAAGGCGGCAATCAGAGGATTCACCTCCTCGAACTCCGGCTCGAAAGTCTTTGGCTTAACAGCGCCTTCCTTGAAGGCTTTGTTGTTGCCCTGGGTGCGGGTGACAGTCTTCAGCTTTGGGCCGGCCATGGTTGCGCTTCGCTCCGGGTGGATTTTAAGGCGGATTATTGAGCTTGGTTATAAGCCGGAAACTTGCCGGGCGTCGAGACGGGCGGATGCCCCTAAAAGCGGCCTCAGCAGCAGCTGCAATTGATGCCGTCTTCGTCGTCGGAGATGAGGGAGCCCTTTAGCCAAGCCGGCGGCAGATCATCCAGCACGATCGCCTCGATCGGCCTGAATATCTTGAAATCGTGCCGGGTCTTGTGGTCGGACCAGAAGGCCACCACGGTCTCAAGCGGCGGACAGCCCGGGACCGTGCAGGTCAGCTCGGTCACCAGAATGGCGGCGTCTTCCGCCAGATCGAAGCGCTCACGCGTCCATTCCTTCACCCGGTCGGCGGCTTCAAAGTGCTGGGGGCTCTTCTTCAGTGAGCCCAGCTTGAATGACGGTGACGCTTCCATCCTGTCTCCTGCCTGCCCAGGCGCATTTGCCGAGGACAGTGCCTATATATAGTCGGAATCGGATATATCCCACGAAAATTGGCGCTTGACCGCTATGGGGTGCGTCCTAGAGTGCGCGCCAATTCCAGAGATTTAACGGAGGTTTATTCAGTGGCAGAGAAAGTTTTGGCGGCAGTGCGTGTCGGTCCGGGCAAGACCGAAATCCAGGAATTCCCGATGCCGGATATCCCGGAAGATGCGGCCCTGCTCAAAATGGAAGTCGCCGGTATCTGCGGCACCGACGTCAAGCTCTATGCCCATCCGCCGAATGCCGAGCCCACCATCATGGGCCACGAGAACATCGGCTACATCGCCAAGGCCGGCCGCGAATTCACCCGCCGCAAGGGTTTCAAGGAAGGCGATCTCGTCTTCGTCGAGCATTATGTGATGTGCGGCAAGTGCGAATGGTGCCACCGCGGCCAATATCGCCATTGCGAGAATACCAACTGGCGCACCAACCCGGATGCCATCCGCTACGGCTATACCTCGGCGGCCAAGGCCCCCCACCTCTGGGGCGGCTTTGCGCAGTACGTCTACCTGCCGTGGAATGCGGTGGTGCATCATGTGCCGAAGAACGTCACGCCGGAACTCGCCGGCCTCGTTACTCCGATGGCCAACGG
>CANKHA010000084.1 GCA_947481685.1 Bradyrhizobiaceae bacterium | reverse complement strand
CGCGCGGCTGGTCGGCGGAAGACATGGAACACAATGTGTCGGTCGTACGCGAATCAAAGGAACTGGCCGAAGGCGCGGCGATGCTGACGCAACGCTGCCTGCAGATGGCAAAGGAGATGATCGACCGGGATGAAGCGCCCGCCCACATCGAACGCGGCGGCCGCAAAGCGCATCCGCTGGATCACGAAAGTCCGAGATAGCGGTGTTGGATATCCGGGGCGGCAGTGAGTTCTGCGGACGTGCCGTTCCAGACAATGCGTCCCCGCTCAATGATGTAATGCCGGTCAGCGATGCGGAGTAGCGCCTCCACATTCTTGTCGACGATCAGGATAGACAGCCCTTCCGCCTTGAGCTGCAGCAGACAGCGCCAGATCTCCTCGCGAATGAGCGGCGCGAGACCCTCAGTCGCCTCATCCAGAATGAGCAGGCGCGGATTTGTCATCAGCGCGCGTCCAACCGCCAGCATCTGCTGCTCACCGCCGGAAAGCTGAATGCCCATGCGCCCTTGCAGGCCGGCGAGTTGCGGAAACAACGCATAGATGCGCTCAAGCGTCCATGGATTGGGACTGCCAGTGCGGTCGGACGCGGTTGCGACAAGATTTTCCTTCACGTTCAGGTTTGGAAAAATCTGACGGCCCTCCGGCACGAGGCCGATGCCCAGCTGCGCCACCCGGAAGGATGCGAGGCCGCGAATCTCGCGGCCATCAAACCGGATCGAGCCCGCATCGGCGGGCGTGAGACCCATGATCGAGCGAACGGTGGTGGTCTTGCCCATCCCATTGCGGCCCATAAGGGTGACAACCTCGCCGCGTCCGACGGTCAGCGCAACGCCGAAGAGCGCCTGGCTCAGGCCGTAGCGGGTTTCGACGCCATCGAGCTCAAGCATCGCCAGCACCCGCAACGCTGTTCTCGCCGAGATAGGCCTCGCGCACCTGGGTATTCGCGCGGATCGCTTCCGGCGCACCGGTCGCGATGACGCGGCCATAAACCAGCACGCTAATGCGATCGGCGAGCGCAAACACCGCTTCCATGTCGTGTTCGATCAGCACGATCGTGTATTGGCGCTTCAACGCGCGCAGCAACGCCAGCATGCCCGCCGCTTCGGAAGACCCAAGTCCCGCCATCGGCTCATCAAGCAGCAGCAGACGCGGCCTGGTCGCGAGCGCCATGGCGATTTCGATCTGCCGATGTTCGCCGTGGCTGAGCCGGCTGACGCGGACATCCGCGCGATCGCCCATGCCGACACGACTGAGCGCCGCATGGGCGGTATCGCGTAACGCGGTTTCCCGCCGCGCATCTTTCCAGAAATGGAACGAATGGCCAGCATGCGCTTGCGCGGCAAGCGCCACGTTATCGCGTGCGGTGAATTCCGGAAACAGCGACGTGATCTGGAACGAGCGCGCCGTGCCCAGCAGGCTGCGCCGCCACACCGGCATGGATGTAACGTCGGTGCCCCCCAACAGGATGCGTCCGGCATCCGGCGTCAACTCTCCGGCCAATTGCGAGACTAGCGTGGTCTTACCCGCGCCGTTTGGGCCGATCACGGCATGCAGCTCGCCTTCCGGAATATCGAGCGTGATGTCGTCGGTGGCGACGACGCCGCCGAAGCGTTTACACAATCCCTGGATCTTCAGAAGCGGTTCAGTCACGACCTGTCCTCGTCAGCAGGCCGACGATACCGCCGCGGGCGAACAGCGCTATGGCAAGCAGCATTGGGCCAAGCACGATCTGCCAGTATTCGGCCGCGCGGGCAGCGCTTTCGCCAAACAGCGGAAAACCCAGCTTGCCGATCAGGAACGGCAAGGTTTCCTCCAGCACCAAAAGAGCGACCGCTCCGACGGTCGGACCGAAGACTGAACCCATGCCGCCAAGCACCACCATGACGATGAGATCGCCCGAACGTGTCCAGTGCATCATGGCCGGGCTGATGAAGTTGGTGAAATTGGCCAGCAATGCGCCCGCAAGTCCGCAGATCGCCCCGGCAACGACAAAACACACCAGCCGATAGCGATAGGTTGGAAATCCGATCGATCGCATACGACGCTCGTTGGACTTGGCGCCCCGGATCACCAGGCCGAAACGGGAATTGATCAGCCGCCAGACGAGATAGACGGTTCCAAGCAGCAGCGCGAGGCAGAGATAGTAAAACACCGTGCGGTTCGAGAGATCGATCAGCCCGGCGAACTGGCTGCGGCGGTTGATTGTCAAACCATCATCCGCGCCGTAGCGGCTGAGGCTGACGCCGGCGTAATAGACCATCTGCGCCAGCGCGAGCGTGATCATGATGAAGTAGACACCGCGCGTTCGCAGCGACAGCGCCCCGATAACAAGCGCAAACAGGGCCGAAACCAGAATGGCCAAAGGCCATTGCAGAAAACCGGAGGAAATCCCCTCGAAGGCCAGGATGCCGACCATATAGCCGCCGATCCCGAGGTAAGCGGCGTGACCGAAGCTGACCATGCCGCCGTAACCCATGATCAGGTTCAGGCTCGTCGCCGCCAGCGCAAGGATCAGGATGCGGGTGAACAGCGTGAGAATGAAGGCGCTTCCGCTGAACGCGGTATAGACCGGCAGGAGCGCCAGCAGGACAATCACCGCGGCGATGAGGAGATTGCGTGCCGTGAAAGAAAATCTCATCGGCTCGCCGCCGGAAACAGTCCGCCGGGCCGCAGTACCAGCACTGCTACCATCAGGATATAGATCAGCATCGACGAAAGTGCCGGTCCGGCGGTCGAAGCCGCGGCGGGACTCAGCACGAGCTTCAACATATCCGGAAGGAAAGCGCGTCCCACCGTATCGATGAGGCCGACGAAGATCGATGCCACCAGCGCACCGCGGATCGAGCCGATGCCGCCGATGATGATGACGACCAAAGCAACGATCAGGACGCTCTCGCCCATCCCCACATAGGCCGTCTGGATCTGTGCCTGCATGATGCCGGCAAGTCCCGCAAGCGTGGCACCGATACCGAATACCAGCGTGTAAAGCAGGTTGATGTTGACCCCGAGCGCGCCGACCATTTCGCGGTTGGATGCACCGGCGCGGATCAGCATGCCGATACGCGTGCGCATCACCAGCATGTAGAGCAACAGCGCAACCGCCAGCGACACCACAATGATGCTGAGCCGGTAGGCGGAATATGGAACGCCCGGCAGGATCTCGATCGAGCGGTTAAGCCAGGCCGGCGGGATCAGGCTCATGCCCGCCGGACCCCAAATCAGCCGCACCAGTTCATTAAAGAATAGGATCAGGCCGAAGGTGCCGAGGACGTGATCGAGGTGGTCGCGGCCATAGAGGCGACGCATGGCCACAACCTCGACCGCCATCCCGACAACCAGCGTCGCCGCCAGCCCCAGCACCACACCCAGCAAGAAACTGTCGGTCAGCGCTGCGAAGGTCGCGGCAAAATAAGCGCCCAGCATGTAGAGCGAGCCATGCGCCAGATTCACCAGGTCCATGATGCCGAAGACCAGCGTCAGCCCGGCGGCCAGCAGGAACAGCAGCAGCCCGAACTGTAACCCGTTCAGGCATTGCTCGATGAAAAGAAGTCCCATGGCGATGAAAGCGCGCCGAGGCGCGCCGGCCCTTCCCTGTCACAGACGGCGGCGCGTGTGTGCGCCGCCTGCCTGCCCCGTCATTTCATCGGGCACTTGTCGTGATAACGATCCTGATCGTTTTCAACGATGGTGGCGACCGTCTTCAGCACAAAATCGTCGCCCGTTTTCACCACGTCCTGCAGATAGAAATTCTGAATCGGCATGTGGTTGGGGCCGAACTTGAAATTGCCGCGCACGGATTTGAAATTCGCCTTTTCCATCTCCTTGCGCATCTCTTCCTTCTTGCTGGTATCGCCCTTCACAGCCGCGACGGCAGAATCGATCAGTGCCGCAGCGTCATAGGCTTGTGCACCGTAGAAGGATGGGCCGGTTTTGTGCTTGGCCTTGTAGTCGGCAACGAATCTCTTGTTCTGCTCGTTCGGCAGATCGTTGACCCATTCCTGCGCTCCCGGCACGCCGAGCGCGAGATCCTTCTGCCGCGGCAGCGTGGTCTCGTCGATCGTGAAAGCCGTATAGAGCGGAATCTTCAAGCCGGCCTGGTTGTACTGATTGAGGAACTGCACGCCGGCAGCGCCTGGATAGAATACGAAGATCGCGTCGGGCTTGGCAGCGCGCGCCTTGGACAGTTCAGCCGAGAAATCGAGCTGGTCCGGCCACTTGGTATATTCCTCGCCGGCGATCTGGCCTTTGAAGGTGGATTTCAGGCCCGCGAGCATGTCCTTGCCGGCGGCATAATTCGGCCCGATCAGGAAAGCGCTCTTCACGCCCTTCTGGTTCATGTAGAGGCCCATGGCCTGCGGCGTCTGGTCATTCTGCCACGACGTAGAAAACACATAAGGCGAGCAGAGCTCACCGGCGAGCTGCGAAGGGCCCGCGTTGGCGCTGATCAGGAATGTCTTGGAGTCGACGGCGGGCTTCAGCGACGCCAGCAGCACGTTCGACCAGATATAGCCGACGATGAAATCGACTTTGTCGGATTCGATCAGCTTCTGCGTCTTCTGCACGCCGACTTCCGGCTTTTGCTGGTCGTCCTCGTAAATCACTTCAACCGGTTGACCGCCGATCTTGCGGCCGAGATGATCGAGCGCGATCTCGAACGAATTGCGCATGTCATTGCCGATGACAGCGGTCGGGCCGCTGAGCGTGGTGACAAAACCGATCTTGACCGGCTTGCCCTGACCGGCGGCCGGCCCCACCAACAGGGCGGACAATGCCACCCCCACAATCAAATGCCCCCGCATATTCAATCCTTTCGATGGCTTACGTGCAGCTCGCGGCGGGATGTTACCGGAATGCCTGCGATGTCAAAAGCGCCTTCTGAGACGCTTGCGGCGGCCATTGGCCGCCGCATCAACCCAACCCTGAGACCGGCGCCAGCTACTCTGCGGAAACCTGCCCGCCCATGGCGGCGGCATGCTCCGCGTTCTTCTTGGCGCGCTTGTTTTCCCGCGTGGAGTAAAGGATGTGCTGGTTGGCATCCTTGTGTCCGGAGCGTGTGCCCATCATCACCATTGGACCGTCGCCGGTATTGTCGAGCTGGTAGAACGAGCCGCCGGTAATCAGCGCGGACATGCCGGGCGTCATCACCACCTTGTTGCCATCGGGAAATGACATCGTGCATTCACCCTCGATCATGTGAAAGGTCTGATCGCCATTGTGACAATGCATCTCGTCGCTGCGGCCGGGCTGATAGTAGATCAGCCAGCTATGCAGCTTGCGGGTGCTCATCAACACCGTGCGTTTCTTGTTGGTAAGTGCGACGTCCTTCGGGTTGATGATCTCAATGCCCATGTTTTCCTCCGTAAAAATGAATCCAGAAACCGGCTACTCGGCCGGCAAACCGTTCTTCTCGCGCAAAATCTTCATATGCCCATCGACACGCTCGGCGTTCTTGATCATTCCATTCACCAGTTCGGTCATGGCCTCCGCTCCCGTTGTCGCAAAATCCTCACCAAACTGCGTCTGGGCTGCCTTGATGAACTCGGGATCCTTGACCGCCTGCAGGAACGCCGCCTTGTACGCCTGGACAATCGGTTCCGGCGTGCCGGCCGGCAACGCAAACCATTTGTCAATGTATTGTGTCTGCAGCCATGCCAACAGAATCTCGGCCTCGTTCTTCGAGACCTTCGGCAGAATCATGTCCGCAAAAACTTTCGTGTCGGGAAAGGCCGTTTTCGGTACGAACTTTCCCTTTTCATTCAGATCGCCGAGTTGCGTGTAAGGCGTGAATTCCGGATCGTCGAGCAGCGGCTTCAGTTGAGACACGCTTGAGGATGCCATGCAGTCGGCTTCGCCGCTCAGCGCGGCAAGCACCATGTCCGCCGTGCCCTTGTAGCCGAACACGAATTTCACGTTCCAGCCGAGATATTCCTTGCCCCAAAGCGCCATCTGCGGGCCAGTGCTGGCGCCGACAACGGCGGGCACGACCACCGGCCTTGCCGACGCATTGCCAAGCCTGGCCACCGCCTCTTTGCGGACCACGAACACGGTGCCGCCGCGATTGACGCCACCGATATATTTGAAAGTCAGCGGATCGTATTCGATGCTCGACAGCGTCCGGCCCGCCTGATCGAAATGCCCCTGGCTCCCGCCCGCAAAGCCGAGGCCATCGGCCTTCACCTGGGTCGCAAAGTAATTCAGCGCCTTGATGCCCTGGGCACCGGGGATGTTGCGATAAATGATGATCGGCTTGCCGGGAAGATAGCGACCGACAAATTCGCCGATCAGTCGCGACGAGAGATCGGTACCGCCGCCGGGGGCGGAGCCGATGAACATCTCGATTTTTTTTCCCGCAAAGGAAACGTCCTGCGCAGATGCAGGAACGGCAAAAGCAAGAGCCGCAAGGCCTGTCATCACGACGGCCTTGCGGCAGTAATTCGCCTTAAGCATGTAACGAACCCTCCCATCTTATCAGGCAGGGCCGTCGCGGCCTCTTGCGGGCCGCTTCTATGCCGGCCCCGTATTAACCGCCGTAGCCGTTCAAAAGCTGCGGGTTCTTCTTGTAGAGGTTGGTGATGAAGCCGGAGTCATCGATTTCGCGAACAAAGTTGACGTTCCACAGCGCCATGGGATGAACCTTGGCGGCGTCGCCGTTCTTCTCGTCCTGCTTCAGCGCTTCCTGATAGACGTTGTAGACGGCGGCCAGGCTCGGATAGAGCCGCGGCTCGAGGCGCGGAGCCAGATCGTCATAACAGACAGTGGCCATCGCAAGATCGAGATCGCCTTCCTTCTT
>CANKHA010000083.1 GCA_947481685.1 Bradyrhizobiaceae bacterium | reverse complement strand
TCCGGCGCGGTCGTCTGCTCATGGTCTCTCCTGATTCGCAGGCAACAGCGTGCCCGCCGTCAGGCAGAAACTCCACTTAGCGTCCTGTGCAGATTTGCGGGACCGGCTCTGTTTAAGGAAGTATTAACCCCGCATTCCCCCGCTGGGTGCGCCATGGTCACCTTGATCGATATAAGATAAGTTACTGATTAATATATTTGATTGGGTGTGAGCGTTGCGGAAATTAGAGCGTCATCCGGGGAATGCCGGACAAAATATCTTGCGGGTCAGTGCGTAAAATAGGATGTCTTCAGATATTAGGTTCAGCCGCGCTAGGCGCGTGTAACACAACATGGGTTATGTGAGATGATCAGGCTCGCTGCAATATTCTTGGCACTTTGCGCAATGGCCGCACAAGCGACCTCCGGCGCCGATCAAGCCTCAGCGCCTCAATCCGCCGAAGTTTCGCAAAGAACGACCGCAGAAGTGTTGTCGAGCCTTGCTCTGATGGACCGTCCGAGCCGGGCGCCGGATGGCTCCATCACCTTGCCAAAGAGCACGCAACGCCTGTTCAGTATCGCTACGGAACCGGCGAAAATGCGCCAGGTAGGCAAGATTTACGAGATTATTGGAGAGGTTTTAGCCGATCCGAATGCGAGCGGCCAGATTCAGTCCTTTCAAGCCGGCCGAATAGAAGTGCCGCCTTCGGGCATGCCCTTCGTCGGCATGGAAGTTACGAAAGGACAGTTGATCGCGACGCTGCGCCCGACCTTGTCGCGTGTCGACCAGAATGCGCTTCTGGGCGATGCGGCCGGCGCTTCTGTCCAAATTCGCGTTCTGGAGCGTCAACTCGCATTCTACACCGAATTTCCGGTCATTCCGTTTCGTGAGCGTCGCCTCGAAGCGGTCCGCGTTGAACTGGAAGCCACACGGAAGCGCTACGAGCTCGCCACAAGTGCCATGAAACTTCCCATCTCGTTGGTATCGCCTGTCGATGGCGTCATCAAGGCTGTCAACATCACGCCGGGCCAGATTGTCGATGCGCGCGAGACGCTTGTCACCATTGTCGATCCCAGGCGGCTGATCGTCGAGGCGTCAGCTGTGGATCTTTCCGTTGCGTCTGCGATCATCTCTGCCACGGCGCTAAGTGTGTCTGGCCAACCATACAAACTCAAGCATATAGGCAGCAGCCCGAATAGGCGTGGCCAGTTCTATTCCCTCTATTTCGAGATCGAGGACAGCGCAGGCCTCGCCGCGAGCGCGCCCGTGAAAGTCATCATCGAGAGTGGGCAGTTGAGCGAAGGCGTCGTGGTTCCGCGTCAGAGCGTCACCCGTACCTCGAATGGCGAATGGATCGTCTGGCTGAAAGTCGGTGCCGAGCGGTTCGTCTCGCGCCAGGTCGACATTAAGCCGCTCAACGGTGACGAGATTCTCATCAACGCAGGTTTGAGCCACGACAACGTGATCGTAGTCTCCAGGGCCAACCTACTTGGCAATATTCGATGAAAGGACGCGTGATGCCCATTTCCCGAAACTCGGATTTCTCTGACTCAGTCCATCGCGCGATCATGGCTTCGCGGATGTTCATCCTGGTCCTGTCGTTGGCGATTCCGGGCAGCCTTGCCGCCCTTGCGCAAGGCCATGAGGGTCATGACCATGGCGCGCCGGCCGTCGCAGAGCCGAGCCTTCTGCCGCGCGCCACCGCCACCGGAGACGTATATGAGGTCGTTGCGGAAATCGCCAATGGTAATCTGATCATCTTCGTCGATGACCCAGATACCAATGCTCCCGTCAAGGACGCTGCGGTCGAACTCATAGGCAAAGACGTCAGCGTTTTCGCGACGCAGGTTGGACCGGGCCTTTACCTGATCAAATCTTTCGCGTCGAAGCCGGATACTTACGATCTGATATTGTCGATCGACGGTGCGGCGGGCATCGACCTCCTATCGATGAAAATCGTCGTGCCGCAGCTGGAGAGACCAGCGGGCGGCGGCACGCCCTTGCTCTGGGTCGTCATCGGCCAGTCCATTGCGGCGTTGGCCGGGCTATCGGGTTTGCTGCTGTTGTTTGGCTTCGTGCAAGCGCGGCGCGGTCGCTGGAGCCCGGTTCTCGCACTGCCCGGCGGCTTCACACTGATCGGATCCGGTGGGCGTTATTTGATCGACAGCCGTTGTGTGCAGCGCGTTGGCCCGCAGATTCTGATCACGGCGGTGCTGCGCACGTCAAGCCTCGGGAGTGTGGTCGTGAAGACGCTGGTCGATCGCGGCGCTTCAGACCGTCACTTTGCGACCTATATCGGCTTGACTATGCGCATGCTCTTCGACGCCGGATCGCGTATGCCGATCGAACGCTGGGCGCAGGACACCAAGCTGCCGATTGCGCCTCCGCAGCCGCACGAAGTCAGCGAAGCGCTGGCGTGGCTGGAAGAGAAGGGCGGCGGCAATCGCCGTGCGATCGAAGCGGCCTTCATCGCCGCGGGGGCGGCTCCCGCTGGTATGGCTTTCTTCTATCTTCTGGAAACCGGCGGAAAAAGCCCAGGCGCGGCATGGCTGATCTACGGGGCAGCGGCCGATGGCAGGCCTATTGGGGTTGAATGCCTTGGGTCGAGCATTCCTGACGCGAGCGCAGTCATCACCTGTATTCAGATGATGTCGGAGCGGAGCGGTTACGGAAGCGCCTGCGTTATCCTCCAACAGTTAAGTGATCCAAACTTTGCTATTGCCATCGCCGCCGCAGGAATTCGGTTTATTGTGGCTTCACGTGATGAGTCACATGACCATCCGGCTCACGCAGGCGCATCGTTTCTGCGGCATGACGGAAACGCTGAACTGTGTGTCAAATATTCGGAGGTCGTGACCGTTGGTCTGCGCGCTGTTGCGTGCAAGCCGGCCACTGGTGCTAATCTTCCAATTTCCCGAGCAACTGCGGATTGGCTCGGGTTTTGCGCTGACTTCGGCACCCTGCAGACCAATCTAGATAGTCCGCCCGATGAAGTCATGCGGATCTTTAAAAGTTTTGTGGAAATGCAGCGCGCCGATTGCATAAAGTCTATACTGGTGGATCAAGCGAAGGGCCATGTGGCGGAGGAGTATCTGCTCGCCCTGTTCACGTCTTCCGTGCTGCGCCATCGGGCGCAAGCGTTCTGCAGCCGTCCGATCGACTGGTCGATGATGGCGCATGATCTTAACCAGATCGTTGAGGTGAAGCTCAAGGACAGCGCGATCGTAACCGAGGTCGACGGTGAAGCCGCACTTATCCTCGCCGCCTTGGCAGAGGAGATCGAGAATCCGTCAGCGCAGCGCGGCGAGCGCCGTACGTCGGAGCTGCCTCCGTTTTCCGCCTCTTACGCCGCCTGATCCCGGATGCTGGCGGTTTTTGAACTCCTCACGCCGGCGGCATTCGCGGTCGCGCGGCTCCTAACGGCAGCCGCTATTTTTTTCGTAGTCCTCAAAGCCGGAATCGTGATCATCAATGCTTTAAATTTTGAGGTTTTTACGAAGATTCCGTTCCTGGGGTACTTCGTGAAATCAATCGGAACCGTACTGTCGGTTCTCGTCTTCATAGAATGGTATGCGAAAGGTGCATTCGCTATCGACACCCTGTTCGGGCCGGAAAGCTATTGGCGTCGCGACCTTGCCGAATTCCTGGCCCATACGGCCAATCCTTTCCAGCATATCCCATTGGAGATGCTGGCAGACCCCACCAATCTTTCAATCATCATATTCTATGCGGTCACCGTAGCCTTCCTGCTGGCCATTTTCCTACTGCTGCCTGCGCGTGATGCGCCGCGGACGATATTCGTAAGCATCATCTACATCGGGTTTATCTTCTACATGTTAGTCTATGCGGCGGCTTTCCTCCTATGGAGCCTTTACACGCTTAATTTCTGGGTGTGTGTCGTGGCCATTCTGCTCTTGACCTACGTTCGGCGCTGATCAGCGCGGCGCGGCCGTGTACATGCTGTCCGCGACAATGCTGAGCACGCCGTGGATCAGCAGCACCATGATGGCGCCAAGAACGACCGAGAGCGTGATTTTTTCCGTCATGCGGAGTCGGAGCGACTGGCTCTTCATGCTAATGACAGTGGCGATGGCGCTCGACACCAGTCCGCACAGAAGGAACTTCAGTATTGAGAATCCGATCACGATCGGGAAGCGGGCGGCGGAATCCGCGGACATAAAATAGGATTGACGCCAAAGGTCCAGCGGCTGATCGGAGAACATGAAGCCCCATGTCTGGATCGACGCATAGGAGGCGACAGCTGTCGCAAGGGCACCTGAAACCAAGAAGCTGAGCATCGAGCAGAGAATGATCGGCGCGGTAACGAGTAGATTCACGGGCACGCCTAGATTGCGCATGGCGAGAATCTGCGACGATCGGACGCGCCATGCGATGTCAGCCGAGATGAGCGCATTGTTGCGCGAGACCACGAGAAGGCTGGTGATCAGTGGCGTTACGATCGAGAGTTGGATCAAGCCCAGTGCCGCGAGGGCTTCATCGTGCAGGAGCGGGATCAGGAAACGCGCCAGCGATTGATAATTGAAGGCGAAAAACGTTCCCACGATTCCCGTAATCGCCGCGCCGATGGCGACAAAGCCCAGCAAAAAGGGCGAGAATACAAGACTGATGAGGCTCTCGCCCGCGGCCTTCGCGATCCAACGCATCTTCCAGTTCTTGCCTAAGGCTCGTTTCCATTCTTCGCGGTGATCCGTGGTCGCTCCGGCCGTTGTGGACTGCAAAGCTTCATGGATCGCTTCGCGCGTGCAGGGCACTGCACCAAGTCGCCTTTCGACGGGATTGAGCACGAGCACATGGTCCGCGAGTTCCAGCAGGCCATCGGTGTGATGTGCCACAATCAGCGCCGAGCGGCCCGTGGTCCTGCAGGTTTCCTGAAGCGTCTTGCAGAATAGATGCGCGTTGACGGGATCGAGGCCTGCATTCGGCTCATCAAGGACCATGAGGTCGCGCCCGTTGACGAGCGACCGGATGATTGCGATCCGCTGGCGCATGCCGCCGCTCGCCGCGTCAGGCATCACGTGCGGCGAAATGCCGGCGACGAGATCGAACGCCTCAATCGGCAGGGGCGCCGGCTTGCGGCTATAAGTTTGCGCGAGGCCGATGTTCTCACTGGCCGACAGCGTGTCTAGGAGGCTCCCCGTCTGGAAGACGAGCACGCCGACGCCCTCATTGTCCGTCTGGAGGTCCATGCTGCGGTCGGCGTAATCGACCGTGCCTGTGATCCGCCATTCATTGGTGCTGAGCAGCCCGCAAAGCGCGAGGGCGAGCGACGACTTACCGCTGGCCGAGGGGCCCACGAGCAAGGTAATTTCGCCTGGTCGGAAATCGATGTCTGCGCTCTCAATAAGAAGCTCCCCTTGCGGCGTGCGAATCGAGAGGCCCCGTATTTTGATATGCTCGCTCAGGATTTGCTCCTTGGCGCCAGTAGCGCCCATTGTGGCTGGTGCGCGCGGATGCGTTCGGCATCCTTCCGGTCGAGCGCGAGCGCCAGACGAATCGGCGCGCGCTTGACGATGGCCTGGAAGATGGCCGCCGACAGTTGGTTCGCCTCCCGCCGCCCGGTGAGTCCGATGAGGCGCATCGTGACCTGCTCGGTCAATTGCGCCATACGTTTCTCCAGCGCGCGCAGGCGCGCGCTGGTTTGCGGATCCGTCGACATCAGCGCAATTTTCTGGGGCAGGCGTGGGTCGCTCCCGACAGCGTGCACATATTCAGCTATAAGCAGGCCCACCGACTGACGGAAGCGGTCGCTTTTGGCGAGTTCTGAAAGCGAAGCGGCTACCCCGTGTAGCACCCGTGGGTCGGCGGCCGCGCGCGCCAGTTCCTTGTCAAAGCCCTTGGTGACGAGATCGCTCGAGAAAAATGGATATCCGCTGAAGACGTTATCCTCAAACAGCGCCACGAGCGCGTCCTTGATCGCGCTACGCGAAACCTTCGAAAAATCTTCCTGATTGCGAAGGCTCGCGACTACGGCTTGGCTCGCCTGCTCCCATGCCGCTGCGCCAGTCGGGCTTGCGATCGCCTGCGCCAGCGAAGCGACGAGAATGGTCTGGATGTTGAGGTCTTCATTGAGGCCGTTGGCGCTGGCGGCTTGCACGACTGACTGCAGATCTGTGAGGAATCTTTTCAGCGAATCGAAGATCTCCGTGCGGTCTTCGTCGCGCGCCAGAAGCCAGATCGCCTCATATCCTATCGGCACGACGAGAAGTGTCTGTGGCCAGGCGATATTGTCAGCGAGCTGGACGTCATAAGTGTTCTGCCCGAGCGGCTTCAGCGTGCCGAGAAACCGCCACTGGCCGGGAGAGCTCTGCTGTACGATCCGGACGGGGTTTCGTGGTAAGCTTTCGCGGCTCTGCGGGTCATTTGGCCCCATGTAAATTAGCGAATGCCGCTGGTTGGGCAGAGCGTTGATTGTAAACAACCAGGCATAAGCGGCGAAAGCCACGACGCCGGCCATTCCGGCGCCTCTCATTACTGCTGGAGGGAGCGTAACAGGCTCTAATTTCATAAGAATGCCTAAGAGGCTGTTTCGAAAGGGGTTGAGTGGCTGGTATCGACGTGATTCCAGGGGGTTTCTGACACCAACCCCGAAGTTGCCATGTTGACCCCAACCACCCGAAAGCAACATATTCGCAAGACGAACCGATAGCAAACCGACATGACCGATAAGGAATGGCACGTGATCGAGCCTCACCTGCCCGCAGCGAATAGCACAGGACGACCGCGTGCCTGGCCGATGCGCGAGATCGTCAACGGCATTTTCTATGTGATGCGATCTGGCTGTCCGTGGCGCCTGCTGCCGAGCGATTTGCCGCCGTGGAGCACGGTCTATCGTTGGTTTGCGAAGTTCCGCGACG
>CANKHA010000082.1 GCA_947481685.1 Bradyrhizobiaceae bacterium | reverse complement strand
GCCACAAAATCGAGAATATGTTTGGCAGGCTCAAGGACTGGCGGCGCATTCATACCCGTTACGACCGATGCGCCCACACCTTCATGTCAGCAATCTGCATCGCGGCCGTCGTCATCTTCTGGCTATAAACAATGAGTCCTGAGCCTAGAAAACCGCCAGATATTTCAGCATGGAAATCACGCCGATCACGATAACGATGACGCGCACGATCTGCTTGGCGCGGCCGTCGATCGGCAGCATATTGACGAGATAAAGCACGAGAATGATGACGAGGAACGTAATCAGAATGCTGATGAGCATCGATGTAGCCATGGCAATAACCCTCCCTTGCAATAACATGCCAGCAACCAGCAACAATAGCCGGCTGAAGCGCCCCTGAACAACGGGAAGCCGCCGCTAAAGTTCCATGGAATCGGGAGAGAGCGCCTGCTGAAGCGAAAGCTTCGCAGACACGGGATGCCTAGGCGGCAATCGCCCGGCGGCGCAGCACCACGGGAGGCGAGGCTTTCGCCTCGCATTCCCGCGCAAAGGCCTCAAGGATCGCCGCATCGCTTGGAGCCAGCATCAAGGCGATACGGCGCGCCCGGTCCGCTCGCTCGTACCAGGCCTTCGCGCCCTCGGGTTGCTTCGCAACGGCGGGGAATAGAATCGCTGTCTGTCCCATGCACACATGCTGTGGAACATTGGCTCCAATTACAATTCTTGTATTTATTCCGATTCCGAGTCCGTGCAGACCGATTCCCGACTCACATCACCCGTTCATTCGGGCTTGAAATCGAGCGCAACGCCGTTGATGCAATAGCGCTGGTGAGTCGGCGGCGGACCGTCCGGGAAGACATGCCCGAGATGGCTGCCGCAGCGGTTGCAATGCACTTCGACGCGAGTCATGCCGAAGGCGCGATCCTCGGTGGTCTCCACCGATCCTGGCTCGGGATCGTTGAAGCTCGGCCAGCCGGTGCCGCTCTCGAACTTCTTCTTCGACTTGAACAAGGGCTGCTGGCAGCCGGCGCAGGAGAAGGTGCCGGAACGCTTCTCGTAATTCAGCGCGCAGCTTCCCGGCCGTTCGGTGCCATGTTTGCGCATGATGTCATACTGCTCGGGCGTGAGCAGCTTGCGCCATTCCTCATCGGTGTGGGTGACCGGGTACACTTTCTGGTCCATGGCGGTTTCCTTGCGCTGACGGAAGAACATCCGAACCTCCTATATCGGTCGGCACACGGTTATTCGCCAGAGGGCGCGCAGAAGTTACGGCAGCCAGCCGACCGCCGCTAAATCCGGAACTCGTGCCCGCGCTTGTGACCCTGAGAGACGCTGAGGAAAAGCTCGTCGAACGATTGCTGCTTCTTCGTCAGGCCCTGCTCGTGCAGATAGCCGGTGAGCGTCTCGACGTTTTTGACGTTCCCATCGGTCGCACCGTATTCCCACGGATCGTCGCCAAGGATTTGCTCCTGCTCCTCCCAGGCATCGCGATACCAGGCCAGCGGCACGATGCGCGGATTTTCCATGCGCTTCATCGCCATGTCCTTGGCCTTCTCGAAGGCGAGATAGAGATTGATCGGCACCCACGGGTAGCGATCGACGATCTCTTTCTTGATCGCCATCGCATGCATGATCGGGAAAATTCCGGTCTTCTGGAAGTAGGCCATCTCCTCGTTCTTGAAATCCGGGAACAGGCGGCCGACCCGCGGATCCTTTTGCAAGAACGGCTTGATCAGGTCCGGGTGCAGCACCGCATCGAGCTCGCCTTCGGCCAGCATGGCTTCGACCGATTTGCCATCCGGAACCTGTTGGATGCTGAGACCGGCCGGCTTCTCGTAGTCGATGGTCTCGTTGAGCTCGGTGTACCATTCGACGGAGCGATGCGGCACGCCGTATTCGTGTTCCAGGATGCCCTTGAGCCAGACAATCGCCGTTGCCTGATATTCCTTCAACCCGATCTTCTTGCCGATCAGATCCTTCGGGGTCTTGATCCCCTTGGTCGTGTTGATGAAGGCAAAGCCATGCCGGAATCGCCGGTGCAGAAACACCGGGATCGCGTAACTCTCGGCTCCCTGGTCGCGCGACACGCTGTAGGACGAACACGACACCTCGGCGGCATCGAATTCACCCTGACGCAGGTAACGCCAGTGCCGCGTCGTCGAGTCCATCGCCGTGAGAACGGTCAGATCGATGCCGTCCGGCTGCACCCCGCCTTCGCGCAAGGCGCGGACGATCTCATAGTCTCCACAGGCAATCACGAGAGGCAGGCGTTGCGACACGGCTTTGTCCTTTATCCGGATGAATGTTGGTGCGGGCGGAGGGACTCGAACCCTCACGAGGTTACCCTCAACGGATTTTAAGTCCGTTGCGTCTACCAGTTCCGCCACGTCCGCAGCGATGCGGTTCTAGCATCGCGCCCGCGATAACTGAAAGGGGTCGATCCTGAGAAGCCGAAGATCGCGGCTCATAAAGTGCCTTGCGCCATATCGAGCACGAAGGCGAACTGGGCGGCGAGCCCATCGCCACCCTCGGCGACGCGCATCAGCAAGGCACGCTGGAATAACCCGTCGCGGGCATTGGCCGGCTCGTCGTGAAAATAGAGCTGGGTCGTCAGGAGCGGACGGCCGGGCACCGCGACCTTGACGTGATAGTGGCGGGTGCGGCCGGGATAAAGCGCAGGGACGATGGTGCTAAACGTATAGCGCCCCGCCGCATCGGTTAGCACATGGCCGCGGTAGCGAAATCCGCTGTTGTCGTATTCGCCCTTCTCGTCCGCGTGCCAGAGATCGACCAGCGCGCGCGCCACCGGCTGGCACCGGCGCGTCAGCACCAGCCCGCTCAGCAAAAGCGGTTTACCCTTCGATCCTGGCTCGCGCAGGTCGGCGCGCAGCGGCGACTTCGGTTTGTAGAAAGGCCCTTCGGTTTGCGCTTCGGTCGGCTCGTCGCCGTCCTTGCATTCCGGCGTCGGCGGCAATGCCTGCTGCGCAAATGCCGGCGCCGGGAAAGCAGCGCCGCCCGCCGCCAGCGCGGCGGCCCGCAACAACGCACGGCGGTTGAAATCCTGCATCACCGTTTGATCCTGGCATTCACCGCCGCAACCATGGCCTCGACCGCGGCTTTGGCCGCCGCCAGCTTGGCTGCATCGCGCGAGCGGATGACGATGTTGGTGTTGGGGCCGAATTTGTCGTCCATGAACGGATAGCTGCCGATGATGGTGTCGGGATTGGCTTTGGCGATTTCGCCCAATTCCGTTCCGATGTCGCCTTCCCGCGCGTCCGCCTTCACGGTTTCCGACAGCATTTTCACGCCAGTCTTCAGCCTGGGCGCGGCTTCGTCCAGCATCGCCTGCATGATCGAGGGCACGCCTGCCATCACGATCACATTGCCGAGCCAGAAGCCCGGCGCAGTGGAAACCTTGTTCTTGACCAGCGACGCGCCTTTCGGAATCCGCGCCATGCGCATGCGCGACTCGTTCATCTCGGTGCCACGCTCGGCGAAGCGCGCACGCAGCAACTCCACCACCGCCGGATCGTAATCGATCGAGACGCCGAACGCCTTGGCAACGGAGTCGGCCGTGATGTCGTCGTGGGTCGGGCCGATGCCGCCAGTGGTGAATACGTAATCGTAGCGCGCGCGGAGCGCATTCAACGCCTCGACGATGGCGCCCTCGTCGTCAGACACCACCCGCACTTCCCTCATGTCGATGCCGAGGGCAGTCAGGTATTCGGCGATATAGCCGATGTTCTTGTCCTTGGTCCGGCCGGACAGGATCTCGTCGCCGATGACCAGCACCGCGGCAGTAACGATCCCCTGTTCGGCGGGGCGGCTGGCGTCGGTCATGGTCTGGACTCTGGGCTGGGCTCGGCGGATTGGGAACGGACGTCGGATCGGATCGCGCGCCGCAGGGTGCCACCGGATCACCGGGCGCTCAAGGTGCCGGATTGGGACCGGAAAAGCGCTGAAAATCGCTGCACTGCCCCGTTTCTTAACTGCAGGTTAACGCGCGCGCCAAGAAAACCGGTTCTGGCTTGCTTCACCAGTGCTTAGGCAAGCCATTTGCAACGTTTTCCCCCTAGGATTCCAACTGGTCCATGTGGCCGGAAGCGGGAGTAGTTGCGTTTGTCGGTCACGGATTCCCTCACCACCAGCAACCTGGCCAAGCCGGGCGCGTGGGACCGCACCCATTTCAGCGTCGTGACACGCGTCGGCATCATCGTTGCCGTCGCCATTATCTGCGTCATCGTCGCCGTGCTGACCTCCGCCTGGCGGGCCGATGAAGTCGCGCTCGAGCAGGAGCGTCAGCTGTTCACCCGCGCCGTCGCCGACCAGGGCGAACGCGTGCTGCGGGAAATGGAAAGCGTGACCGCCACCGACCGCGCGATCCGCAACATCCGCATCGAACGGAACCTGCCGTGGATTCAGCAGCGCATCGGTCAGTGGCTGGAAACCTTTTTCGACCACGAGTTCGTTTTCGTCATCGATGAACAAAGCCGCTTCCTGGACTCGCTGGCTAACCGGAACAATGAGCCGATCGACCGCGACCAACTTGACCGCGTTCAAGCCGACCTTGCGCCGCTGGTCGCCTACCTGAGGGGCAGCCGCGCGGATGTTCCCCCGGGCACCCTGACTATCTTGCGCACCGATCGCGTCACCGATATCGGACACGGCCGCAGGGTTGCAGTTGTCCAGAAGGTTCTTGGCAAACCTGCCTTTGTGGCGGTCACCGAAGTACGCCTTCCCCAGCAAGACACCGCCACGATTGCGCCGTTCGTGATGACGGTCAATCTCCTCGATGAGACCGTGCTGTCTGAAATTTCAGGCCAGCTCCAGCTTCGCGACCTCCGCCAGATCACCGATCAGAGCGTCGCGCCGCCGGAGCCCCATTTCGATTTGCTCGACGATTACGGCCAGCCGCTCTCGCGGTTTGCCTGGACGCCGAAGCAGCCCGGCCCCCGCATCATACGCAGCGTCATTCCATTTGTCGCAGTCGCGGTCGCGGGCTTTGCGGTGCTGGCAATGTTCATCCTGCGCTACATGCGCCGTACGGCAGCAGCGATCGCCACGGGTGAGGACCGGCTGCGCCACCTCGCCATGCATGACCCGCTCTGCGGCTTGCCGAACCGCACATTTTTCGGGGAGCGGCTGGAAAGCGCCATCGCAGAGGTGCAGGCGGGCGGTCCACAGGCCGCAGTGTTCTATATCGACCTCGACCACTTCAAGGACGTCAACGATACGCTCGGCCATCCGGTGGGCGACGAGCTGATCCGCAACGTCACGCTGCGACTGAACCGCATCCTGCGCGGCAACGATCTCGTCGCGCGGCTGGGCGGCGACGAATTCGCGGTCCTCACCACGTCGGGACCGGACGCCGCCACGCTTCAGCATATTGCCGGCCGCATCATTACCAGCATCTCAGCGCCCTACTCCATCACCGGCCAGAACATCGTCATCGGCGCCAGTGTCGGCATCGCGGTGATCGACAATCGCTTGATGACGGCGGCAGACGTCATGCGCTATGCCGACATCGCACTTTACCGGGCGAAGAATGAGGGCCGCAAACGCGCCTGCATCTACGATGCCGAGATGGATCAGAATCTGTCGAGCCGCAAGTTGCTGGAAGCCGATCTGCGCACAGCCATTGAGAACGGCGGCCTCAGTCTGGCGTATCAGCCCGTGGTCAACAACAGCGGCGAAAAAACCATCGGCGTCGAAGCGCTGGTCCGCTGGAACCATCCGGAACGCGGCAACATCACACCCGGCGAATTCATCCCGATCGCGGAGGATTCCGGTCTCATCAGCGCGCTGGGCGAATGGGTGCTGCGCCGCGCCTGTCTCGACGGAAAGGCCTGGCCCAGTATCTCGGTCGCGGTCAACGTCTCTCCGCTGCAGTTCCGCCGCACCGATTTCGTGGACATGGTCAAGCGCATCCTCGTCGAAACCCAGTTTGAGCCGGCGCGGCTTGAACTTGAAGTCACCGAGAGCACCTTCCTCGGCAACGTCGCCACCGCCGAAGCCGCGATGCGGCAACTGAAGAATGCGGGCGTGCAGCTTGCCCTCGACGATTTCGGCACCGGCTATTCCAGCCTGCTCTATCTGCGCAAATTTCCGTTCGACAGGCTGAAGATCGACCAGAGCTTCACCGGCAGCATCGAAAAGGCGGCGGACGCCGCGGCAATCGTCCACGCCATCGTCAGCCTCGGCCGCGGTCTCGGCATGAAAGTCACCGCCGAAGGCGTCGAGACCGCCGAGCAGGCGATGTTCCTGCGCGCGGCGGGCGTCCATGCCATGCAAGGCTTCCGCTTCGGCAAGCCGATGTCGGCAGCCGCTCTTGGCGTGCGGCTCGCCACCGCCGGCCGCAACAAACCCCTCGACGACATCGCCATCGCGGGCTGATAAGCTTTCTGCCACTGCATCTCTTTGGCCGCTTCCGCGGCTGAATTTCATTGGCACGGCAAGCAATGCCTTCGACCCAAGAGCCATTCGATCTCGCGATTGTCGGGGCCGGCATCCTTGGCCTCGCGCACGCGCTTGCGGCGGGCAAGCTTGGGCTGCGCGTCGTCGTCATCGACCGCGATACGCAGGCTAACGGCGCCTCGATCCGCAATTTCGGCTTCGTTGTGGTCAGCGGCGAGGAGCGCGGCGTGGTCTGGCAACGCTCGATGCGCTCGCGCGATGTGTGGCTGGAGGTTGCTGCCAAGGCAAGAATCGACGTCATCCATCGCGGCACCACGATCGCAGCCCGCCGGCCCGAGGCGCTGGCGGTGATCGAAGCATTCCTGAAGACTGAGATGGGCGAAGGGTGCGAACTGCTGTCGGCCACGGCGCTCGCCAGGCGCCAGCCGCAACTGGATGCTTCGAATTTTGCCGGGGCGTTATGGAGCCCGCACGAGTTGCGGGTGGAATCGCGCGACGCTATCCCGCGCCTCGCCTCATGGCTTGCGTCAGAGCATGGCGTTGAGTTTCGGCGCGAGACCGCAGTGCGCGCAATTGCGCCGCCGGTGATCGAGACCAGCCGCGGCCCGATCCGCGCCGCCAAGACGATCGTCTGCCCTGGCGACGATCTGGCGACGCTGTTTCCTGAACGGATCGCGCCTTACAAGGTCACGCGCTGCAAGCTGCATATGTTGCGGCTGGCCGATCCTGGCTTCCGCCTGCAATCGACTTTGATGTCCGACCTCAGCATTGCGCGCTATGCGGGCTTCGCTGCCCTGCCCGAAGCCGCAGCGTTGCGAAAACGCCTTGAGGCAGAACAGAATGCCGCCATCGATAACGGCGTGCATTTGATCGTGGTGCAGAGCGCCGACGGTTCGCTCGTCGTCGGCGACTCTCACCACTACGCCCCGACGCCCGATCCTTTCGCGCCCGACGATGTCGATGAAATCATTCTCGATGAATACCGCCGGGTTCTCCCCGGCGCGCAGCCGAAGGTGATTGCGCGTTGGACCGGCACTTACGCGTCCGCCGATCGGACGATGTTCGTGGATACGCCGAGCGCGGATATCCGTCTGGTGATGATCACCGGCGGCAACGGCGCAAGCACATCCTTTGCCATCGCCGAAGAAGTCATTGCCGAACTGTTTGGCACTAGTGCCGCCGATTTGAAGTTCCTACCCGCCCGCGGCAAACTCTTCTAGGAACTTCAAATCGAAAAGCGGCACTAG
>CANKHA010000081.1 GCA_947481685.1 Bradyrhizobiaceae bacterium | reverse complement strand
GCCACAAAATCGAGAATATGTTTGGCAGGCTCAAGGACTGGCGGCGCATTCATACCCGTTACGACCGATGCGCCCACACCTTCATGTCAGCAATCTGCATCGCGGCCGTCGTCATCTTCTGGCTATAAACAATGAGTCCTGAGCCTAGCTAAGCAGCATCGTCCCGAGGATCAGCGCCGCATCGCCCGCCACGACGCCGGCGAATACCGAGCGCCGCACCAGCGCATAGGCGACAAGCCCAATCAGGATCGAACCGATCCGGACCGACAGCGGAATGCCGATCAATGCGCCTACCGGGAAAAATATCAGCTTGCCGATGACACCGGCAAGGATCGCCGTGGCAATCGCCCTCACCCAGATCAGCAGTTCAGTGCCTTCGTTCAGACGACGCGCCAGCACAAGACCCAGGATTCGCCAGATCTCGTTGGGCAGAAAGCCTGCGAAGATCAGGATGAAATACGGCCAGAGTTCAGCCACCACCGGGTTCATGCGCCTGCCCTCCGCAGCCGATGGATGAGGTAGGCGAACGTGCCGCCAACGATACCGGACCACAGCAGGTCGAGGCCAATATCGAGTGCGGCAAGGATTGGCGCGAGTGCGATCCCGAATACGAACGCAAGCCGGTCCACCAGCGCACGGCTATTGCGTGCCAGAGACAACGTGAATGACAAGGGCGTGAGAAACAGCAAGGCGGCCGCGTAAATGCGCGGCAGGCTTCCCGCGAGATAGAAACCGACCGCGGTCGCCGCCACGGCGGACAGCATCAGGCCAAGGCTCAGGCCGTTGCAGAAGGCAATGCGTTGCTCGCGCGGCACCGCCGGCAGCAGCCGCAATGACTCCACCCACATGCTGATGGCGGTGAAATGCGTCGGCAGAAGCAGATCGCGCGTGCGGGTTTTTTCCGTGCGCAACATCGGCAACAGTGCGACGACCATCGGCAAAAGCCGCACACCACTCAAGGTCACCGCGATTGCCGCCTCGATCACGCCGACACCGGTTCCGAGCGCCGACAGCAGGATGACCTGCGCGGGCGCAGCCCAGATCAACGCGCTCGACAGCACCATCCACCAGATCGAAAAACCGAAATCGTGTCCCAGCGCGCCGATGCCGACGAACGTGCCGAACAACACATAGGCAAATACCGACCGGAAGGCGGCGGCCAAGCCCTGGAGGAACGGCGAGCGCATGGGTGGTGAAACGGAATCGGCAGACATGCCGTAACCTCATGCGCGACGGCACAGACAGCAAGGCGGCTTTAGGCCAATGTGTCAAAGAAAATGGCGGGGCTGCGTTGCATGCAGACCCGCCATTGTTGTTTGAATATGTCTGGCGCCTAGACTTTCAATGGCACCTTCGGAACCGAGCCCTTGCGAGGCCCATCATCGGTGCGTGGCGACTTCCGCTTGGACGGCGAACGCTTCCTGGCCTTCGCCGGCGCTGGAATCTTCTCCGGCTTCGGCATCACCGGACCATCGAGATATTCGAAACCAAGCGTTTGCCGCCCATCCTCGTCCTTGACCAGGACGACGCGGACATGCCCGCCGTCCTTGAGCTTGCCGAACAGCACTTCATCGGCCAGCGGCTTCTTGATGTGCTCCTGGATCACGCGGCCCATCGGACGCGCGCCCATCTGCTGGTCATAGCCGTGGTCGATCAGCCATTTCGACGCATCTTCCGCGAGTTCAATTGTCACGTCACGGTCGGCGAGTTGCGCTTCGAGCTGCAGCACGAACTTGTCCACCACCTGGGCAATGATCTCCGGCGACAGATGAGCAAAGGTGATCACGGCGTCGAGACGGTTGCGGAATTCCGGCGCAAACATCCGGTTGATCGCCTCCGTGTCTTCGCCTTCCCGCTTGGTGCGGGTGAAGCCATAAGCCGCCTTTTGCATCTCGGAGGCGCCCGCGTTCGTGGTCATGATCAGGATCACGTTGCGGAAATCGACCTGCTTGCCGTTGTGATCGGTCAGCTTGCCGTGATCCATGATCTGCAACAGCACGTTGAACAGATCTGGATGCGCCTTTTCGATTTCATCGAGCAGGAGCACGCTGTGCGGATGCTGATCGACACCGTCGGTCAGCAGGCCGCCCTGGTCGAAGCCGACATAGCCGGGAGGCGCGCCGATCAGACGCGAGATGGTGTGCCGCTCCATATATTCGGACATGTCGAAGCGGATCATCTCCACGCCGAGCGTTGCCGCGAGCTGCTTGGCCACTTCGGTCTTGCCGACGCCGGTGGGGCCGGAAAACAGGTAGCAGCCGATGGGCTTTTCCGGCTCGCGCAGGCCCGCGCGGGCGAGCTTGATCGATGACGAGAGCGCGTCGATAGCCCTGTCCTGCCCATAGACCACCCGCTTCAGCGTCGCTTCCAGGTGCCGCAGCACTTCGGCATCGTTCTTCGACACCGTCTTGGGCGGAATCCGCGCCATGGTGGCAATGGTGGTTTCGATCTCCTTCAGGCCGATCGTCTTCTTGCGGCGGCTCTCCGGCACCAGCATCTGCGCTGCGCCGGATTCGTCGATCACATCGATCGCCTTGTCCGGCAGCTTGCGGTCATGGATGTAGCGCGCCGAAAGCTCCACTGCGGCCTTGATCGCCTCGTTGGTGTATTTCAGCTTGTGATAGTCCTCGAAATACGGCTTCAGGCCTTTCAGGATGCCTATGGCGTCCAGCACCGTCGGCTCGTTGACGTCGATCTTCTGGAACCGGCGGACCAGTGCGCGATCCTTCTCGAAATATTGCCGGTATTCCTTGTAGGTGGTGGAGCCGATGCAGCGCACCGTGCCGGAAGCCAGTGCAGGCTTCAGCAGGTTCGATGCATCCATCGCGCCACCCGAAGTGGCGCCGGCGCCGATCACGGTGTGGATCTCGTCGATGAACATGATCGCACCCGGCGTGGCTTCGATCTCCTTGATGACCTGCTTCAGCCGCTCTTCGAAATCGCCGCGATAACGCGTGCCCGCAAGCAGCGTGCCCATGTCGAGCGAGAAGACGGTGGACTTCTTGAGCACATCCGGCACTTCGCCGTGAACGATGCGGCGCGCCAGACCTTCAGCGATCGCTGTCTTGCCCACGCCGGGGTCGCCGACGAACAACGGATTGTTCTTCTGCCGGCGGCACAGCACCTGGATACAACGGCTGATCTCGGTGTCGCGCCCGATCAACGGATCGATCTTGCCGTCCTTGGCCTTCTTGTTGAGGTTGACGCAGTAGGCATCGAGCGCATCGCCTTTTTTCTTCGGCTCGTCGCCGCCCTTGGCCTCGGTTTCTTCTTCCACGCCCCGCGCAGGCCGGGATTTGGAAAGGCCTGGCCGCTTGGCGATACCGTGACTGATGTAATTGACCGCATCGTAACGGGTCATGTCCTGCTCTTGCAGGAAATAGGCTGCGTGGCTCTCGCGCTCGGCGAAGATCGCGACCAGCACATTGGCGCCGGTCACCTCCTCGCGGCCGGAGGATTGCACATGGATCACCGCGCGCTGTATGACGCGCTGAAAGCCGGCGGTCGGCTTGGAATCATCCGTGCCCTCCGCAACCAGATTCTCCAGCTCGGATTCGAGATAGGAAATCAGGCTGCGGCGCAGCTTGTCGAGATCGACATTGCAGGCACGCATTACCGCGGCGGAGTCCTGATCGTCGATCAGCGCCAGCAGGAGGTGTTCAAGCGTTGCGTATTCGTGGTGACGTTCGTTCGCGAGCGCCAAAGCGCGATGCAGAGACTGCTCGAGGCTGCGAGAAAAACTTGGCATTAACGTCCCTTCACTTTCCTTGCCCCCGGTCTTTCAACTCAGACTAGTTCCAAACTTGCGTCACTTCTTCTCCATCACACATTGCAGAGGATGCTGGTGCTTGCGCGAAAAGTCCATCACTTGTGTGACCTTTGTCTCTGCTACTTCATAAGTATAGATGCCGCATTCTCCGACGCCATGGTTATGCACATGCATCATGATGACATGTGCGGCTTCGCTGTCCTTGCTGAAAAACCGCTCCAGCACATGGACGACGAATTCCATCGGCGTGTAATCGTCGTTGAGGATGAGCACCCGGTACATGCTCGGGCGCTTGGTCTGCGGCTTGGTCTTGGTAATGATCGCCGTGCCGGGACCCTGGTCCCCGCGTCGCTTGCGCTCGTCCCCAGCCATCGATGGCCGCGTGAGCGGTCCATTTTCCGGTTCGGACGTCTTTTCGTTCGTAGTGACCATGGACGTGCGGCGAATAAGTCCCCGATTAAGAATCCGAGCCTCGTAGCGTGATCATAAGGTTCGAACCGGACCTGTTCCAGTTCCTTTCGGCGGCATCACCCCGCCCATTTCTTGCGCTCCGCGCCTCCTGAATGTGGGTATTGCGGAACCATTCACAAGCCGGTTTCCGACAATTCAAGCCAAATTTCGCTGAAATTATCCCAGTGATCCTCATAACTTTTCAAATTACCTCCGCGAGAATGCCAAAAGCAGGAACCGGTATTTCCCGCAGGGAGCCCGTCATGTTACTCGGCCATTTTCTCAAGGATCGTAAGGGTGCGGTTGCGCCGTTGCTTGCGCTGTCCATCATCCCGATCATGGGCGCGGTGGCCACCTCGGTGGACTACAGCCGGGCCAGCATGGTCCGCAGTTCGATGCAGTCGGCGCTCGATGCCACCGGGTTGATGCTGTCGAAGACTGCGAAAGACCTCGACACCGCGGCGTTGAATCAAAAAGCGACTGACTATTTTCAATCGGTGTTCAACCGCCCGGAAGCAAAGAATGTGGCCGTGACGCCGGTCCTGACCAAGCCCGCGGAAGGCAGCTTCAAGCTTGTCATGAACGGAACTGCAACCGTTGATACGCTGTTCGGCAATCTCGTCGGTGTGTCGCAAGTCGATCTCACCGCCAACTCCGAGGTGGTCTGGGGCATCAAGCGGCTGAATCTCGCGCTTGCCCTCGACAACACGGGCTCGATGGCATCGAGCGGCAAGATGGATGCGCTCAAGACCGCCGCGCATAATCTCCTTACCACCCTGAAAGACGCCTCGAAGACGCCGGGCGACATCCAGGTCTCGATCATCCCCTTCGCTGTTGACGTCAATGTCGATACGGCAAACGTCGGCGCGAACTGGGTCAACTGGACCGACTGGGAGAAGGCCAACGGCACCTGCAGCAAGACCTCCTACACCAACTCCAGCGACTGCACGTCGAATGGCAAAACCTGGACGCCGGCGGATCACAGCACATGGAACGGTTGCGTGAACGATCGCGACCAGAACAACGACGTTCTCGCCACCACGCCAGTCGTCGGCAGCGCTTCGACGATGTACCGCGCGCACCAGGCAACCGCATGCCCGGCTTCCATGATGCCATTGTCGATCAACTGGACCGCGCTCAACAGCAAGATCGACGCGATGACGCCAACGGGCAACACCAACGTCACCATCGGCTTGCAGATGGCCTGGCAAACCCTTTCGACCGGCGCTCCGTTCAGCGCCCCTGCCCCTGCCACCGATCTCGACAAGGTCATCGTGCTGCTCACCGACGGCGACAACACCCAGAACCGCTGGACTTCGAGCGGTTCGTCCATCGACGCGCGGACGGAAAAAGCCTGCGACAACGCCAAGGCGGCGAATATCCGCATCTACACAGTGCGTGTGATCAACGGCGACGCGGCGCTGCTGAAAGGTTGCGCAACCAATCCGTCGATGTATTACGACGTGCAGCAGGCCAGCCAGTTGAATGCCGCTTTCAGCTCCATCGCGCAGAGCCTCGCCAATCTGCGGCTTTCGAAGTAAACGGCGGACGCGACCCAACAGGGTGAACGAAGTCTCAACAACAACGATCAAAACAGCCGCTGTTGTTTTCCAGACTTTTACGATGTTCCTAATCTGGCGCGTTTAGCTTCAAATTGCAGCCAATGCCGCCGATTCTCGCCGATCAAATTTAGAGGCTTTTCACACCTGACGTTCACGGTGTGGGCTCAAGATCAAACTGACTCCCTATAGGTGGCGGCCTATGTTTATGAAATCGATTGCCTCGCGGCTTAGCGAGCACATCCGGAACTTCGGCGGAAACCGCGAAGGCAATATCGCGATGATCTTCGCGCTGTGCAGCCTGCCTGTGGTCGGCATCATGGGCGCCGCGGTGGATTACAGCCGCGCCAACGCGGTGAAGGCCGACTTGCAATCCGCCCTCGACGCCACCTCCCTGATGGTCTCCAAAAGCGCGCCGAACCTGACGGCGAGCGAATTGCAGACCGCCGCCACCAACTACTTCAACGCACTGTTCAAAAGCGGGGAAGCGGGCACGACCACGATCACCGCCACCTACGACTCCACCAAATCTACGGTGAAGGTCGATGGCGTGACATCGGTCGACACAAAACTCATAGGCGTGCTTGGCGCCAACTTTAAGAATCTCCCCGTTAACGCGTCAGCTAGCGTATCCTGGGGCTCGTCTCGCCTGCGTGTGGCGCTGGCGCTCGACAATACGGGCTCGATGGCGTCCAGCAACAAGATGACGGCGCTGAAGACCGCCGCCAAAAACCTCGTCACCCAGTTGCAGAGCGCCGCCCAGAACCCCGGCGACGTCTATGTCTCGATCGTGCCGTTCGCAAAGGACGTCAATGTCGGCGCGAGCAATTACGCCGCGACCTGGCTCGATTTCAAGGATCATACCGGCTACGACGGCTGGGACGACAAGAACGGCACCTGCTCGAAAAACTACGATTGGAACGAATCTCACATCAAGTCCAACTGCCTGAAACACAAAAACGCGGTCTGGACGCCGGACAACCACAACACTTGGAACGGTTGTGTGACCGACCGCGATCAGAATTACGACGTGAGCGCGAGTTCGCCCGACCCGAACGTTGCAACCACCAAATTCCCGGCGGAAGAGTTCGGCGATTGCCCGGTTGCCCTGATGCCGTTGAGCTATGACTGGACCGCGCTCAAGAACAAGATCGATGCGATGCTGCCCGACGGCAACACCAACGTCACCATCGGCCTGGTCTGGGGGTGGCAGACGCTGATGTCGGGCTCGCCCTTCCCCGCGCCCGCCGAAGACTCTCGCTATAAATACAACAAGGTGCTGATCCTGATGACGGACGGCGACAACACCGAGAACCGCTTCAGCACCAGCCAAAGCACTGTCGATGCGCGCACGAAGCTGGCCTGCACCAACGCCAAGGCGGCCGGCATCACGATCTACACCGTGCTGGTGATCGATGGCTCGCAGTCGCTGCTGCAGGCCTGCGCGAGCGATGCGAGCAAGTATTTCTACCTGCAGTCGGCTTCCGGCCTGGTGTCGGCCTTCAACCAGATCGGCACCGACCTCACCAACCTGCGGGTGTCCAAGTAGTATTGCCCCTCCACCCCCGGGGGCGGAGGGTGTTAAAGAAAACGCACCGGCGGGAAAGCTAAGCCCCGTCGGTGCGTTTTTCTTTTTGAAGATCAGGCGCGAACGACGGGTGAAAGCGGGCCAACTTCGGCGGCCGGGTTATTCGCCCGCCACCACCACCGACCCGCGGGTTGCGGCTCCCAATACTTTACTTCCTTAGGCTCAGGACTCATTGTTTATAGCCAGAAGATGACGACGGCCGCGATGCAGATTGCTGACATGAAGGTGTGGGCGCATCGGTCGTAACGGGTATGAATGCGCCGCCAGTCCTTGAGCCTGCCAAACATATT
>CANKHA010000080.1 GCA_947481685.1 Bradyrhizobiaceae bacterium | reverse complement strand
CATGAGACAGTGGGAAAAACGGCTCGATCCGGCGCATCTGCGCCTCAGACAGCAAGAACAAATCAGTCATGGCGATGCCTCCTCGCACCGCCATTGAATCAACCGTTCAAGTGTTCCGCAATAACTTTAATGGGTCCTGAGCCTAGTGCACTGAAATATCTGAACTAGTGTTTGAGGCGCAGTTTCAATTGGGCATCAGCGAAACACCTAGAGATGCGATACTTACGTCTTGGGTCGGACGACGACGGCAGCATCCGGTGTGGGAGAAAGCCATGGAGACGATGCTACATGCGAGAAGGCGAAGGCGACGACGAAGGCGCCGCGCAATAGTCCCAATAGCCCTTGGCTTGGTCCTCATCGGCCCAGAACCAGCACATATTCTCCGCGGGCGCGTCGGGAACGCTCCGCGGCGTGCTGACGGCGATGATGGAGCCCAATGCAACGCCGCCGACGAGCACGCCGTAATACGGCCGATCCACCCACGCGCGGTAAGGACGCACATAGACCACGGGTCCAACGTTGACGTTGCGATTGTAGTTTCCGCCGTACCGGTAGGACGTGTAGTTGCCATACCGGTAGGCGTGATTGTAGTTGCCGTACCTGTAGGTGTAATTGTAGTTGCCACTCGAACTCTGCGAGCCGGCTGAGGTCCGGCCGGCGATACCGCGCTCCGGTGGCGACCACCACCGCGCGCGCATAGAGCTTCACGCCATCATTGACGACGATGGAAAAGCTGCCGTCGCGGCGCGAACAGTCGAGCGACTTCACGTCGCCAGGGATCACCATCTCGGTGCCGAACTTCTGCGCCTGCAGATGCGCGCGTGCGGTGAGCGCCATGCCGGAGATGCCGGTCGGGAAGCCGAAGTAATTCTCGATGCGCGCGCTCGCCCCGGCCTGCCCGCCGAAGGCGCGGGTGTCGAGGCAGACGATCGAAAGCCCTTCCGATCCGCCATAGACGGATGTGGCGAGACCGGCCGGCCCCGCGCCGACAACGGCGACGTCGAACAGGATGTCGGTCGTCGGCGTCTTGATCATGCCGAGCGCGCGGGCAAGCTGCACCTCGGTCGGGTTCTTCATCACCGTGCCGTCGAGGCAGATCACGAGCGGCAGGTCCGACGGCGACGGCGCGGTGCGCGCGATCAGCTCGGCGGCTTCCGGGTCGGTGCCGGGATCGACGATGTGATGGGGGAAGCCGTTGCGGGTGAGGAAGCCCTGCAGGCGAATGAGGTTCGGCGACGACGCAGGCCCGATCAGCACCGGGCCCGCGGTCCCGCTCTGGATCAGGTTGACGCGGCGCAGGATCAGCGCACGCATGATGCGCTCGCCGAGCTCGGCTTCGGTGACCATCAGGCGGCGCAGATTTTCCGGCGAGATCGCCAGCACCTCGACGTCTTCTTCCGCGTAGCCATCGACCAGCGCGGCCTTGCCGGTGAGCTGGCCCACCTCGGCGAGGAAATGTCCCGGCCCCTGCTCCACCACCGGCGTCACGCGGCCGCGGCCGTCCCGCTGCGAAATGCAGACATGGCCCTTGAGGACGACGAACATGCCGGCCGTGACCTTGCCGACCTCGAACAGCTTCTCGTCCCTGGCGTAATGCTTGATCTCGCCGAAGCGGCGCAGCCGGTCGATCTCATGCGCGGTCAGCTCCGGATAGGTCTGCTGATAGCGCCCCGCCGCGCCGCCGGCCGCCGGCAGATCCTGGTCTTTACCGTGCTCGCCCATATGCCGCCCTGTCCTCCGGTTTCCGACAATATAGTGCCGGAGGGCAGCACAGTCACCCGCAGGACAGTAGGCAACGACCGCTGGTTATTGCTTGCTTTTGTTCAGTTCGCGCACCACAGGCCACCACAGCTTTTCTTCACCGCGGATGAATTCCTCGGTCTGTTGCGGCGTGAGATCGCGGCTGTAGGTGCCGAGTTGGTGGAAGCGCTCGACGATGTCGGGCATCGCGACCACCTTGCGGATGTCGGCATTGACCTTCTGCACGATCGCGTCGGAAACCCCGGTGGGCGCCATCAGCACAATCCATCCGCTCGACACCACGCCCGGCACCGTTTCGTTGATCGCGGGCAGGTCCGGCAAATTCGGCAATCGCTTGAGCGATGCAACGCCGATCACTCGCACATCGCCGCTCTGGATACCGGGGTTCAGGCCCGCGAGCGATTCAAACATCACCGGAATGCGCCCGGCGATGATGTCGTTAAGCGAGACCGCAGCGCCGGTGGCGTGCACGAAGGAGATATTGGCTTTCGACTTGGCGCGGAACAGTTCACCGGTGAGATGCGCCTGGCCGCCGCGATTGGTAGCGCCGAACAGCAGACCATCCTTGGTCTTGTTGGCGAGCGCGATCAGCTCGGGAACGGTCTTGACCGGCACGTCCTTGTTCACCGAAACCGCAATCGGCTGCTCGCCGACCAGACCGATGGCAACGAAGGACTTCGCCATGTCGAGCGGCATCTTGCCTTCGTTATCGACCGGCATGACGTTGAAGGTGGAGGATTGCGTGGCGTAAAGCGTGTAGCCGTCCTTGTCGACGCCCGCCGCCGCCTGCGCGGCGATCAATCCGCCGGCGCCCGGCTTGTTGAGGATGACGACCTGCTGCTTCCACAACTGTGTCAGCTTGTCGGCGAGAATGCGCGTCACCACGTCCGGGCTGTTGCCCGCTGCCGCAGGCGTAATGAAGGTCACAGGCCGCGTCGGCCATTCCTGTGCCGCCACCGGCGCCACGGACAAGGCCAGCAAGGCTGCAATTGCAACAACAGAACCGCGCATGCTCATGAGAATCTCTCCCTGGATTTTATGTTTTTAAAAGCGACTTGATGTTGAAAGGACCTGGCTTTGCGCCGATGCTACCACGAAGCGGGAAAGCCGCACGGCTCCGCGCCTCATACTTTTGTCCGGGCGGGCACCCTATTCTTCCGGCTCGGTGGTGAAAGACAGCGGATAACCCTTGCTGCGGCCGAGGTCGGTCGCCTCCGCCGCCTTGGTCTCCGCGATATCCCTGGCATAGACCGCAATCACGCATGATCCCTTGCGGTGCGCCGTCAGCATCACGCCATAGGCCTGCGTCTCGTTCATGCGGAACACGGCCTTGAGCACCTGCACGACGAATTCGCGCGGTGTGTAGTCGTCGTTAAGCAGGATGACCTTGTGCAACGGTGGACGCTTGGTCCTGGTGACGAATTTGACGCGCGGTTTGGTGACGTTGTCACTCATCAACACCTTCCCTCACGAGGCGGTCTGACGATTTCACGGCGGGGCGTTTGATATCGCAATCTTAGCAAGAAAGCCGAAGCCCGGGAACACCGTCGGTAGCCTCTTGCGCCTGGTCTTGCACCGCGCGCATGATCTTGCGTCCGCCCCACCAAGGAGGAGCCGATGGCTGCCTTTAACACTGTTCGATTTCGCGTGAAGCCTGGCCGCGACCAGGAATTCCTCGATGCGCAACAAAACGCCCAAGGGATTGGCCTGGCCTGACCCACGTCAACATGATCAAAACCGGCGACCACAGCTATTGCATCATCGCCGAATGGAAGGACATGGAGGCGCTTGCTGCGGCGCGGCCGAAGATGATTGGCACGCTCGACTCATTCCGCCATGTGCTAGAAGATCTCGGTGGCGGTCTTGGCGTCACCGATCCGGTATCAGGGCCGGTCGTGCTGGAACTGAAATAACAAGCAAACACACGGGATGGCCATGCCGCTAAACACCAATACGCTCTACATCATCATCGCCGTGCTGGCCGTCGGCGTCGCCGTCCTGGGCTACCAGGTCTACGAGGCCAAGAAAGAGCCGAAAGGCGTCCAGATCAATATCGGCCCGGGCGGCGTGTCGATGGAAAAGAAATAAGGCGAAGCACTAAGGCTTCGCCAGCGTTGCAGCTAGCAGATCGATCGTCTTCTGGTCAGTCTGCAACATCTTCTCGACCATGACCTGCAGGTCTTCGCCATAGGTGGGATCGACTTCGACGTCGCGCTGCCTGGCTTCCGCCAGGAAGGTCGGATCCGTCATGGTTTTCCGGAACGCATCACGCAATGCCTTGACGCGGTCCGCAGGCACGCCCGGCGTTGTCAGCATCGGCCGGCCGATATCCGAACCCACCGACAGCAGATCGAAGATCTTGCGGGAATCCTCATCCTTCGCAAGGTCGATAAGCCGCGGAACATTCTGCAATTCGGGATGCTTGTTGCGGCTCATCTGCACAAGCGCGATCAGCTTGCCCTCCGAAACCCACGAGGCATGCGCGAGCTTGTAATTGTTCCACGGATTGGAACCACGCCCCTGCACTTCCCCGCGCTCCATGGCGAGATCGATCGGCGCGCCGCCCGGATACCCGGTGATGATCTTGAACTTGGCGCCGAGCAACTCCTTCATCAGTTTCGGATAAACGAAATTGTTGCCGGCCGTGCTGGTCGAACCGATCGCGACTTCCTTCTGCGTGGCCTCTTCGAATGTCTTCACGCCCGCGGTGTTCCAGACCGCGAGCACGCTGATCGGCGCTGACGGCGTGCCGAGCCAATTGAATTTCGCCGAATCGAAATTGATGCCGGTTTCGCGGGTTGCCTGCGCCAACGGAATACTCTGCTGCACCAGCGCGATGACGGAGCCGTCTTTGGGCGCAACATTGTACATGTAGCTCGCAACGTTGCGGCCCGACGCGCCCGGCATGTTCTCCGCGACAATGGTCGGATTGCCAGGAATGAAGCGCGCCAGATGCTTCACGATCAACCGGCCCTCGGTATCATAGCTGTCGCCGACCGCGGCGGGGATCAGCATCCGCACTGTCTTGCCCTTATAGAACTCCTCGGGGGTCTGCGCCTGCGCGGAGGTCGCAGCAAAAGCCGCCACGAGGCCGAAGCCGATGATTTTCGTGAGACCGTCCACGCTGATCCTCCCGCATTTTTTCGTGCCGGTGCGACCCGCCGCCGGATGGTATGGTCTTCTTACTATCCCGCGATAGCCCGGCGCAAGCGCAGGCTTGCGCGGCAAAATATTCCGTTATTCGGCGGCCGCAGCCTTCCTGTGCTCGGCCACGAAGCGCGCAGCCGTCTCCCCCGTTCCCTCCGCCAGCGGAAGCGTCAGTCCAAGTTCGCGCACGAATTTCAACGCATGCGGCACATCCTTGCGGTAGATGCCGCCGCCTGCCCGGGTCGGCGTGATTTCACCATTCTCGATCTGGATAATTTTTTGCCAGTCGGAAATCGCGGAGCCGCGGATCACCGAGCCCAGCATCTCCGCATATTGCTCGGGATCGATGCCGGCAGCTTGCACGACCTTGAGCGTCTCAATCCACATCACCCGTTCCATGACATTGGACAGGTTCTTCACCAACTTGGCGGCATTGCCGGTGCCGAGCGGGCCAAAATGCCAGACCTTGCGGCCGACCGTCTCCAGATGCGGGCGAACCTCCGCCACGTCTTCATCGCTGCCACCCACCAAAAAGACCGCGTCGCCAGCCCGCACGATACGCGGCACCGAGGTCACAGACGCATCGACCACGCCGACGCCTTTCAACTTCGCCACCTCCGCCACCTTCCTGGTAGTGCCGGGCAGGATCGTGCTGTGCAAAATCACAACCGCGCCCTTGCCGGCGCCCGCCAGCACGCCGCTGTCGCCCAGCGTGGCGTCGAATATTTCCTGATCGTTGTGCACGAAGACATGAACGAACTTCGCGCCACGCGCGGCTTCCGCCGATGAAGCGACCGTTGCGGCCCCGCCATCACGCGCGACCTGCATCGCGCTGTCCTTGATGTCGAAGGCGCGGACTTTGGCGTCCGCTGCGATAAGCCGTGCAAGCAGCGCGCTGCCCATCTTGCCGACACCGACCAGACCGACCTGATAATCCATTGAGATCCCTCTCTGGTTTCTTTACGGCGCTACGAGCTGGCGCGTGCGCTCCAACAGCTCGGGCGGATAGAGTCCCAGTTCGCCGATCATCTTTTGCAGATCGTCGCCGGACATCGGATTGAGCACAATGTTGAGATCCTCAGCTTCCTTGCGAAAGGCCGGGTCGTTCGTCATCGCCGTGAAGGCCTGGCGCAAGGCCGCGACCCGTTCCGACGGCACCTGCGGCCCAACATAGAAAGATCGCCCGACTTCCGCCGTGCTGCCAAGCAGCCGAAACACCTTGCGGTCTTCGTCGTTCTTCGCAAGCTCCATCGCGGTCGGCACATCTTCCAGCCCGGTGGCGCGCTTGTAGCCATCCTGATACAGTGGGATGAGTTTCTTCTCGGCGATCCAGTGCGGATGCGAACGCTTGAGCTGCGACCAGATCGCGTTGCCCATACCTTCGGTCTCGCCCTTCTCCATCGCAAGATATTGCTCCGCAGTGCCCTTGTAACCCTGCACCACCTTGAACTGCGTGCCGATCAGCTTGTTCATCGCGGTCGGCATCATCACCGAAGTCCCGGTCGGCGAAGTCGCGGCGATCGCAAGCTGACGCTTCTTGACGTCTTCGACGGTCTTCACGCCTGCCGTGTTCCAGGCGACGTTCACGACGTCGATGGCATCCAGCCGGCCGATCCAGTTCAGTTTGGTGACGTCAAGGCCGTCGCCCACTTCCCGCCAGACAAACGCATTCATCGGCACCGCGTGATTGGGAATGCCGATCAGTGTGCCGTCCTGCGGACCGATGCTGTAGATGAAGTTTGCAGCTTTCACCGAGGCCGCGCCCGGCATGCTCTGCACAACCGCCGCAGGATTACCCGGCAGGTGCTTCGGCAGATGCTCGGCCAGCAGGCGCGCATAGGCATCGAAGCCGCCGCCTGGCGCATAGCCGATGATGACCTTGATGACTTTGCCTTTGTAGAATTCCGCTACCGTCTCGGCAGAAACGGCTGAGGGATGCCACATAACAGCGACGGCCAACACCGCCGCCAACGTCAGCCGTAAACGCATTCACACGCCTCCCGTATTTTCGGAAGACGATAGCACCTTGATTTGGAGGGTGGAACTCGGCCGCTGCTGGCGCCGGCAAACGGCGGCGTCTGGAATGGCTCAGGCTTATCGCCAACCGAAAGGTCTGGATTCCGGCTCGAGAGTGGCACGTCGCGAAGGACGATATTCGCCACCGACAATGGTGCCGGTCTCAAGGCTATTGCTGCCAACCCGCCGATACACGGGAACGACACGGCCATCCGGCATCACCTGGTCATACACACGAACCAAACGCTCGACGGGCGCATTGTCCTGGACGCGACGTTTCACCACTTTCGGAGCAGCCGGCTTCTGCGGCTGGACGGCCGGCGCTTCAGCTGCCGGCGCCATAATCGATGCGGGTTCGGCAACCACGCTTGCGGTGGTTTCTGTGCTTGCCATTGCCTCGGTGGCGGCGGACTTCGCAGAGGCCGGCTCAGGCGCAGTCAGCCGCGCGTCCTTGAACGCTTTCACATTGGCGCAGGCGCGGCGCGCGGACGTGCGCTGGGAGCAGAAGGAAGACTGTTTTACCGTCGGCGCCGATTGATCGTCATCGACATTTGCGACCGCCGTAGTCTCCGCGACTTTCGCGACCGGTGCAGGCGCCGTTATCGCAGCGCTCACAAGCGGAGAGGTAACCTGAGAAGACGGCTCCCACAGCGCGATCCCGATACCGCAGCCCGCTGCGATCAAAAGAACTGCCGCAACGCCGCGAAAACTCCGGCGTTCATGCTGGATATTGAGAAACTGCGCGCGCGCGACAGGCTTCTCGAAAGACGGAAAAATGGAACGGAACAAGTCAAAACCCTCTGGAACAACGACTGGCCGCAGTTAGGCAACGGACAAAACGCTTACAAGGCTCCGCCGGTTCCCTATTTCACCGGCACCATCCCCGTACAAGCCAGATTCGGCCAAAGCTTGGCAACTCGGTGGCCCTGCTGGGGAAAACGGGAATAAAATCAAAGTGATTAGCCAGAAGCCTTCATTCGGAGCCGAAACGAGGAGCCCGCAGCGGAACCGGGCGATGGCACACACATTGTCCCCTGGAACTGGACAAGGGATATTGGCATGGGCAACGGACAGCTAAGCGTCGGCGATGACACACCTACCGGTGAACCGGAAAATGGGCCGCGCGGAGAGCTGGTCCCGGTTGTCTGAACAGATTCTCCGCGTCGATAAGTGGAGCGTCTGCCGGGGTTAGGCTGCCAAGCGGATTGGCAGCGGGTTGAAGTAGGCTTGATCGGGTGTGGCGTCGTCAAGGCTCGAATGCGGCCGGCGGCGGTTG
>CANKHA010000079.1 GCA_947481685.1 Bradyrhizobiaceae bacterium | reverse complement strand
TGAGACAGTGGGAAAAACGGCTCGATCCGGCGCATCTGCGCCTCAGACAGCAAGAACAAATCAGTCATGGCGATGCCTCCTCGCACCGCCATTGAATCAACCGTTCAAGTGTTCCGCAATAACTTTAATGGGTCCTGAGCCTAGTATTATTCTACCGATACACAGGCCGGAATTAGGCTAATTCCTGGCATTTATCAGTCTTTTCTATGTCGAATATTAAAACTATGCCTGCCGCACATGGACACTAGACATCGCATTATTTGTGAATACTGTCCCGCCAGTTTCAATGGAGGTTAGTGAATGAAGCGAGTTCTGTTTGCGAGCATCGGCCTTTTGGCCTTGGCCCTGTCTGGTACGGCAAACGCTGCGGATCTGCAGCGGCGTAACGCTGCGCCTGTGACGGCTCCGGTCTATATGCCGGTCGCCTACAACTGGACCGGCTTTTATGCCGGTATCAACGGCGGCTGGGGCTTCGGCAATTCGAGCTGGGCCGATAACGCCGGTTCGACTGGTGACTTCGATGTCTCCGGCGGATTGATCGGCGGCACGCTCGGCTACAACTGGCAGAGCGGCGCTGCGGTGTTCGGCGTGGAAACCGATCTGGCCTGGAGCAACATGAGCGGGACCACGAGCGTGACCTGCCCGTTGGGCTGCCGCACGGAGAACAGCTGGCTCGGCACGGCGCGCGGCCGCCTTGGCTACGCTATCGATCGCTGGATGCCCTTCGTTGCCGGCGGTCTTGCCTACGGTGACATCAAGGCAACCGCGCCTGGCTTCAGCGGCGACAGCGCGACCAATGTCGGCTGGACCCTCGGCGGCGGCGCGGAAGTCGCTCTGGCTGGCAACTGGACGGCCAAAGGCGAATACCTCTATGTCGATCTCGGCGACATGAACTGCTCGGCTGCAAATTGCGGCGGTACAGGGCCGACCAAGGTTGATTTCACTTCGCACATCGTGCGCGCCGGCTTGAACTACCGCTTCTAAGCGCATCAGCTGTAACTGAGTACCGAGCCCCGGAGATTTCTCCGGGGCTCTTTTTTTGAACTCGAGCAAAAGCGGTGTGAGGCAGAAGTCACACTGCATTCCCGATGGCGTCCAACCCGGTTCCAGCAGGAACTTCCATCCAGAGGCCACGTTGTGCCTGTCAGAGCATGTGCCGGGATGACGTTCGTACATGCGTGAAGAGGGAGATCAGATATGAAACGTGTACTTCTTGCGGGCGTGGCATTGGCCACACTGGTGGGCTCTGCTTCTGCGGCCGACATTCCGCGCCGTGTGGCGCCTGTCGCCGCTGCGCCAGTTGCTTATGTGACGCCGGTTTATAACTGGACCGGTTTTTATGCCGGTATCAACGGCGGCTACGGATGGGGCAAGGGCTCGCTCAGCGGCCCGCCTCCGACCGGCGATCTGAGCGGTAACGGCGGGCTGGTCGGCGGCACGCTCGGTTACAATTGGCAAACCAATCAGATTGTGTGGGGTGTCGAAGGCGACATCAACTGGACCAACATCAAAGCGGATGGTCGCTGCGGTGCTGGAAAGCGCTGCGAAATCAGCAATGACTGGCTCGGCACAGCGCGCGGCCGTATCGGCTACGCCTTCGATCGCTGGATGCCCTATGTCACTGGCGGTCTGGCGGTCGGCGATGTCAGCGCAAGCGTGACCGGCAATCCCGGCGCAAGCGACACGCGTGTCGGCTGGACACTCGGCGGCGGAGCGGAGTTCGCGCTCAACGGACCGTGGACTGCGAAGCTGGAATATCTCTACGTCGATCTCGGCGACTTCAGCTGCCGCACGGCCTGCGGCACCGCCGGACCGGACAATGTGGAATTCAAATCGCACATCGTTCGCGCCGGCCTGAACTACCGCTTCTAGATAGCGCTACGAAAAAGCAAAAGCCCCGGCTGTCACGCCGGGGCTTTTTGTTTGCACGGCTCCTGTCGAAGGCAAAACACTGGCGTGCGATCGTCCGGAAAATTCCGCACCGCATTCCAAGTCAAAAAAAGGCGACCAAACAAAGCGGCTGAAAGACTCAGCCGGTGATCACCAGGTTTACAGCCTTCGGGCCTTTGCCCTTCTTGTCCGGTTCGACGTCGAAGCTGAGCTTCTGACCCTCGTTCAGCGCCTTCAGCCCCGCCGTCTCAACCGCAGTGATGTGCACGAAAACATCACGCCCGCCGTCGTCAGGCTTTACGAATCCGTAGCCACGCTCACCATTGAAAAATTTCACTACACCAGTCTGCGCCATCGGGAAAAATCCTCCCTCTCCCCGAACTGCGTCGCCGCCCGCCCCCCTGCGGTACGGTGGCCACCTGAACCCCTCTGTCGGATGGAAGCGTCAGCCTGACGGCCTCGGCTTCCATCGGCCTCATTGACGAGGCGGGATATCCAGCCAGCCCAATAGCGGTAAACTAACACCGACAAACTGGAAAGAGGGCACGAGCAGCCGCGTCTAAATTTCCCGGGCCAGCCAGTCCAAACGGAAGCCGCCTTCACCAGGCGCAAGGCATCCCGCGAGTGTGGGAAGCAGCACGGATAATTCCTTCTCGAGCGTCCAGGGCGGATTGACCACGATCAGTCCGGCACCAATCAAACGGTCGGACGCCACCACCCGCGAGGTGGTCATTTCGGCGCGCAAGATCTTGCCTATCTGCAAGGCTTTCAGGCTTTTGGCCAAGGCGTCAGGCCCCTCCCGATCCTTGATCGGATACCAGAGCAAATAGATTCCGTTCGGCCATTTGCGGTGCGCTTCCGCGAAAGCCTCCACCAGGCGGGTGAACTCATCCGGCGCCTCGTAAGGCGGATCAATCAAAACCAGACCGCGGCGTTCCTTTGGCGGGACATAGGCCGACAACGCGGTCCAGCCGTCGATCGCCATGGCTTTACCACGGGTGCTGGTGGCGAGGTTTCTGGCGAGCGCCGCCGCCGCCTGCGGCTCGAGCTCGCAGGCGATCATCCGATCGCCCGGCCGCAACCAGGCGCGTACCAGAAGCGGAGATCCTGGATAGACCTTGAGACCGCCGCCGGGATTCAAGGCCGCCACCGCCTCAAGATAGGGCGACAGCAGCGCCCGGACTTCCGGTGTCAGCGGCGTCTTCAGCAGACGCCCGATCCCTTCGCGCCATTCGCCGGTGCGATCTGCCTCCGGCCCGTTGAGATCGTAGAGACCGGGCCCGGCGTGGGTATCGATCACACGGAAAGGCGCGGGCTTCTCCCGCAGATAACTGATGATGCGCGCCAAAATAGCGTGCTTCACAACGTCCGCGAAATTGCCCGCGTGAAATCCGTGCCGGTAGTTCATGGTTCAGATGATACGCGCGCGGCGCTCAAATTGGCGCATGGTTATTTCCGCAAACCGGCGCTTGTCCCGGAGCAAGCCCGGGACAGGCTTTATCGGATCTTTCGCTCATTGCGCCGATGTCTGTCCTCTGGTGGCACGCACCGCCGGCATCGCGAGTTTCGAACGCTTGCAACTGCGACGCTCCATTTCGGCGCAATCCCGGAACTGCAAATCCTTGGTCATGCAAATCCGGATTTCACTGACGCGCTTGCTGTCGCATGCCACCGAAATCGCACCGGGGGTCATGCCGGCATTGGCCTTGAGAAATGCCTCCTCGACGTCCGCAGGCGCGACTTCACGCGTTGTCGCGAGATCGAGATATTCCTGCGGAATTTTCACCGCCGCACGCGCCTTGCGGATTTCCTGGAAGTAGCGGCCAACGCTGAAGCCGGCGCAGGTGCCGTGCTTGCGCCACTCGTTGAAGATCAAACGCGGGCTCGGCATCAGATCGAGCATCGATGACACGGTCGCCCGATCGACGCGCGGCGGTTGCTGCTGGCAATATTCGGGGAAGCCTTTTTCGTATTGCGGCCAGAGCCCATGCACCACGAAGGAATACGGCCGCTCGCCGCACTGGTCCGGAATGCGGCCGGGTGTCCGTTCAATCGCCGCCTCGCAGTAGGAAGGCGACCACGACAAGGCCAAAACGTAGAAGTCGAATTGTCCAGGCTCGTTCTGACGCCGGTCCTGTGCCGGCGCAGCCGTCAGTGTGAGGAAGAAGACAAAAATAAAGGCGGCCAAGGCCGCCGACCGGTGAATGCTACGCATGTGACGCCCCAACTGTTCGTTGCAAAACAGTCCCAAATTACGAAGCGACCCAGAAATATCCGGTTTGGCGTACTCGCGCACAAAGTCCTGACAAAACAGCCGGTGAAGTTTGCGCCGCGCTGAATAACGCAGGGGTCTCTCTTTCGAGAGACCCCTGTTTCGGTTTCCACTTGGCTTTCGCCTATCTCGCTCACGCGGGGACCAAGTTACCCTGGCGGGGAAGCGCTTTTACAACCGATCAATCGCTTCGAGTGATTAGATAACTAACACCGATTGGTGTTGGTTTCAATCGGAATTTTAAATTATAAATCTGCCTGTTGAGAAGAAAACCATTATAATTCAATGGTTTATAACGAAATTCACTGCTTTTCCAGCGCCACCCCTATATAGATAATAGCCCATAACACCGAACGCACCCCCAACGCTAAAGGGCTGTTACCTCGTAAGGTACCGTGTACCTCACACAGATAATCCCCCTTCTTTGATAATCAAATGGGGGGATCACTAGCTGTTCCGTGGTGGCGGTACCGCAGTAATTGAAACTGAGACACTACCCAGAGCCAGTGGAACAATACAAGAACAAAACGTAAATAAAAGGCGAAAATTGGCTAAGGCCGCGCCATCTTGCAACCTGGGTTATAGGCCCAGTTGCGATCAAGCCCGCGCACACACCATTCGACGCCCCAGCTCATCCCAATCAGGCCGGTATCTTCGGCAATCACGTAGTGCACGTCGTGCCATTGGCCGTCGGACACTTTCGCCTGGGCGCTGCAAAAGCGGCGCGGGATGGTCTGATCGGCCCATGGCCGCAACGCTGTTTCCCGCACATTGGCGAAATCCAGAATTTGCAGGGCGCTGGACCAGAACCGGCCTTCCTTCTCGGCAAAACGGGAAGCAATGGTGCCGAGCGCGGCATCACACTGCGGCAGGTAGGAATCGTAGCGCGGGCCGGTCATGTAGAATTGCTTTTCGAGCAAGCTCGCCGCGGGTGACGGCGCGGACCATACCGCGGCCCCGATCAACCCAAACGCGACAACCCACCCTTTAACGCCAACCGACATCACCAATACTCCCAGCCACTGCGATCACGGTGCAGCGCCGCGCTTTTCCGGTCAAGGGACGAGATTGGGCCGAGACCGAAGGCTTGACGCCTTGTCAGCAGTCCGCTCCCGCCATTCCTGCCATAGCTACCACTTTACCACAGCTTTTTTGGATTGCCGACCCGACGCCTTCGCTTTTCGCTCACGGCGGATTCGCGCTGACTCTATCGTCTTAAATCGTGATTCGACGATAGGGGCTCGCGACAGCGCAAAGCTGACCGGGAGGGGATCATGGCACTCACCGCGCGGCTGGCATCACCGGAACCGGTCTTCGGACTGGAAGCCGCTGAACATCTTCTGTCCGATGTCCTGGCATCCTGGATCCAGGATCTTGGCTTGCTGGTGGAAAGCGTGGAAGCCGGCAGGCCCTCGGGAGCGCCGTCGGACTGGCAGCCTGGCGCGGTATTGCGGCTGCCGTTTGCCCAAAAGATCTGCCGCCAAGGCGGAATCGTCTGTTCTCAAGCCATGATGGCACTCGCGGACACTGCCATCGTGCTGGCGGCTTCCGCCGCATGGAACGGCTACCGGCCCATGAGCGCGATCGACCAGACCACGCATTTTCTGCGTCCGGTCACGTTCGATGTGGTCGCCGATGCCCGGATCGTGCGGCTCGGGCGTACCACCTGTTTCGGCCGCGCAACGATCTATGCGGCAGCCGACCGGCGGCCCGTGGGAATGGTCTCGAGCGCTTACGCGATGCTCTGATCCGGTTACTTGCCGTCTTTCAAATTTTCAGGCGGCGATCTAAGCTTGTGCAGCCTTGTGGGAGCTGCGCGATGATATCCAGATTGCTTGCCATTGTTGTTTTCGCCGCCGGATTGTCCGCCGCGCAGGCTGAGCCTTATGTCAACGGCAACGACACCGGCGGCATCATCGTCTGGTCTCCCGAGAATGAACTCGTGGCGATCAGCACCGCGCAGGGCCACTGCGCCTGGTATGGTAAGGAAGCCTACATCACCAGCGTCTATCGGCAGTATGGCCATTACATCGGCTTCGCCTGCGCGTTCCCGCGCGGCTATGTCGTGCGCGAGCGCGACTTCGCGATCCGCACCCGCGGCTAAACTTTAGCGCCAGTCTCCGAGCACCGCCTGGACCAGCGCCAGCGAAGCCACCGCCGCGGTGTCCGCGCGCAGGATGCGCGGGCCGAGCGCAAGCCGCAGCACATGCGGTGCACGTAACAGCAGCGCGCGCTCGTCCTCGGCAAAGCCGCCTTCGGGGCCGATCAGGACAGCGGCAGGAATCGCCCCGGCATGGTCTCCGCGCGCTTGTTGCAAGGCAGCGACCGGATCTTTCACTTCCGCATCTTCATCGCAGAACACCAACAAACGTGACGGCTCGCGTTGCGCGAGCGCCTGCTCCAGAGTGACCGGCGCGCCAATGTCCGGCAGCGTCAGGATGCCGCACTGCTCCGCCGCTTCGACGGCGTTGGCGTGCATGCGCTCGAGATTGAGGCGCGCCACCTGGGTGTGCCGCGTGGTCACCGGTTGCAGCCGTGACGCGCCCATCTCGACAGCTTTCTGAGCCATGTAATCGAGACGGGAATGTTTCAGTGGCGCGAACCAGTAATGCAGGTCGGCGGGCCGGGTCTGCTCGCGGACCCGTTCTTCGAGCCGCGCCGAAACCGCACGCTTGCCGGGCTTTTCCAGCCGCGCCCGCCATTCGCCGTCCTGCCCGTTGAACAGCAACACGGGATCGTCCGCATTGAGCCGCAGCACATGCAGCAAATAATGCGCCTGCGATGGCTCCAGCACCACGCCCATGCCGGCGCCGAGCGCCGACCGGGTGTAAAGCCGCGGGATGCGAATGTCGTAACGGGCCATGCCTGCTTCCGATGCGGCGGATGCCGCTTAATCTTGGAATCTTTACCTTCCGGCAAGCCGGAAAGGAGATATGTTTGTGCCGCCTTCTCGCCTGAATCCAAGGGTTGTTATGCAACCTGTGGCGGGACGGCTCAACGGTCCGTGGGATGGAGATCATCATGTTGCTTCGCTACGCACTGCTGGGTGCCGCGGCTCTGGCCGTCGCCGGCATTGCCGAGGTGCAGGCGCAGTCGCCTTTTCCACCGGTCGGTGGCCAGCAGGCCTCACCCTTCCCGCCTGTCGGGGGCCAGCAGCCATCGCCATTTCCACCCATCGGCGGGCAGCAGTCCTCGCCATTCCCACCCGTCGGTGGCCAGCAGGCCTCGCCCTTCCCGCCTGCCGGTCAGGCCTTGATTCCGCAATTCGGCCAGCAGGCGCCGCAACAGCCGCCACCTTGCGTGACTGAATTGATTTCCCTGCGGCAAGAGGTGGACAAACGCTTCGAAGCCGCGAAGGGCGGGATAGCCAAAAAACTCGGGGCAGCGGAGATGTGTCGCCTTCTGACGCAATTCGCCGATGCCGACGTCAAGATGATCAAATACGCCGAGGAAAAAGGGTCGGCCTGCGGCATCCCTGCGGAAGCACTCAAGAATATGAAGGCGAGTCACATCCAGGCGACCGGATATAAAAAACAGGCATGCGATGCCGCCGCCAACCCGCAGCAACGCGCGCCACGTGCCGCCGAACCCACGCTCAGTGACGCCTTCGCTCCGCCTTCAGTGAACGGGAGTAACACTCGCACCGGGCGCGGCACGCTGGATTCGCTCGGCGGCAATCCGCTCGCACGATGAGTGAAACAGGCGGCCGGGTTGCCGATGCCACCGGCAATTGGGTCGACCGGCTCGCGCCTGTCTTTATCCGCCCTTATCTGCGGCTGGCCCGCTTGGACCGGCCGATTGGCGCCTGGCTGCTGTTGTTGCCGTGCTGGTGGTCCGCGGGACTCGCCGCCATCGCGGCGAAGGCGCCCTGGCCCAGCCCCTGGCATGTCGCGCTGTTCTTCATCGGTTCCTTTGTCATGCGGGGTTGCGGGTGCACCTGGAACGACATCGTTGACCGGAAGATTGACGCGCAGGTTGCGCGCACACGGTCGCGCCCGATTCCGTCAGGCCAGGTGACCGTTACCGGCGCTGTCGTGTTTCTCGTGTTGCAGGCCCTGATCGGGCTGGCGGTGTTGCTGCAATTCAACTGGTTTGCAATCGGCACCGGCATCGCGTCACTGGCGGTCGTCGCGGCTTATCCCTTCTTCAAGCGCATCACCTACTGGCCGCAGATCGTCCTCGGCCTCGCCTTCTCCTGGGGCGCATTGATGGGTTGGGCTGCCGCGTTCGGACGTCTCGATCTGCCTGCTGTGTTGCTCTATGCCGGCGCGATTGCCTGGGTGATCGGCTATGACACCATCTATGCGCATCAGGACCGCGAAGACGATGCATTCATTGGCCTGAAATCGACCGCATTGTTATTCGGCGAGCGCACCAAGCCGATCTTGTCGGCTTTCTATTCCGCTGCGGTGATCCTGATCGGTCTTGCCGGCTGGCTTGCCGGCGCAGGCAACGTGTTCGCCTTGGGGCTCGCCGCTTTTGCGGCGCATCTGGGTTGGCAGATCTGGCGGCTCAATATCAACGATCCGGACGGCTGCCTGATGTTGTTCAAATCCAACCGCGACGCAGGGCTGGTCCTGTTTGCCGGATTTTTGCTCAACGCAGCGGCAACAAACCTAGTTTAGTTGCGCGCGATGATCTCGCGTTCGTCGCGATGGATGGCATCCGTCTTGAAACCGCAGGGACGACGCCAGCGGATCGATGGACGCCGGCCTTTCATCGCCGTA
>CANKHA010000078.1 GCA_947481685.1 Bradyrhizobiaceae bacterium | reverse complement strand
GAAGGGCGCGCTGGTGGTGGCGAACGGCAAGCTGCCGCTGCCGCTGCAACGGTTCCGGCAGGACACATTGCTGCTGGGCGATGCGGCCACAAGGCCGCGCATCATGTTCCCGCCGAATGGCGCACGGATTGAGCTCGCCCGGACCAATGGCGAGACCGATCCGGTTCCGCTGAAAATCTCGGGCGGCACCGGGCAGATCACGGTGTTGGTGAATGGCGTTCCGCTTCCCGCCAGCAACGGCCAGCGCACCCTGTTTTTCGCGCCCGATGGGCCCGGTTTCCTGAGGCTCACCGTTACCGATGCCAAGGGTGCAGCAGACAGCGTTACCGTGCGGGTTCAATAGGATAAGCCCGCTTTCCTCGGGCCCGCCTTTTCTTTATGGTCCACGTTTTCCGGTATGGCAGACATGACCACCACCACCACACGCGATGCCGCTCGTCCGCAGCGGGGCAAGGGCTTTAGCGCCCTGATCGATTTCGCCCGCGCATCGCATACGCGCGCGGTGCTGCTTCTGCTCGCCTTCTGCCTGGTGGCCTTCCTGCCGGGATTTTTCCAGATTCCGCCGGTCGACCGTGACGAGGCGCGCTTCGCGCAGGCCACCAAGCAGATGGTGGAGACCGGCGACTATGTCGACATCCGGTTTCAGAACGAGGTCCGCTACAAAAAACCGGTCGGCATTTATTGGCTGCAAACGGTTGCGGTGAAGGCAGGGCAGGCACTCGGCGTTCCGGAAGCCCAGACCACGATCTGGCTCTATCGCATCCCGTCGCTGCTCGGCGCGATTGGCGCGGTGTTGCTGACCTATTGGGCTGCGCTTGCATTTGTCTCGCGACGCGCCGCGATTTTGGCTGCGGTGATGCTCGGTGCATCGATCCTGTTGGGTGTTGAAGCGCGGCTGGCAAAGACCGATGCCGTCCAGCTTATGATTTCCGTCGCGGCGCTCGGCGCGATGGCGCGGATTTATCTGTCTCAGTACCGGCCCGATGTGGCGAAGGACGCGGGCTGGAAGTTACCCGCGATTTTCTGGACCGCGATTGCCGCGGGTATCCTCATCAAAGGGCCGCTGATCGTGATGCTGGCCGCGTTGCCGGCGGCCGCGCTCTACGCGTTCGACCGCTCCGCAAGCTGGTTGAAGAAACTGCGTCCGATTCCCGGCGTTGTGTGGGTCATCCTGCTTGCGCTGCCGTGGTTCATCCTCATCCTGATGCGCAGCGGCGATACCTTCCTGATGGAGTCGCTTGGCAAGGATCTCTTCGCCAAGGTCGCTGGCGGGCGGGAGTCTCATGGCGCGCCGCCTGGTTACTACATCACGCTGTTCTGGTTCACTTTCTGGCCGGCGGCGCCGCTTACGTTGCTCGCCGCGCCCGCGGTCTGGGCGGTACGGCGCGAACCGGGTCCGCACTTCCTGTTGGCCTGGATCGTTCCCGCCTGGATCGTTTTTGAGGTCGTTATCACCAAGCTGCCGCACTATGTGCTGCCGCTGTATCCGGCAATCGCGATCCTGACCGCCGGCGCGCTCGACAGCGGCGTGCTGTCGCGCAACCGCTGGCTGGTGCGTGGCACCTCCGGCTGGTTCGTCGTGCCGCTGGTGCTGTGCATCGCCGCCATCATCATTGAAATTGCGATCGGCAAGCAGTTCGATCTGCTGCCGTGGCCGTTTGCCGTCGGCGCGATTATCGTCGGGCTGATTGCGTGGTGGCTGTATGAGGCCGATGGCGCGGAACGGTCCTTGATGCGGGCTGCGACGGCTTCCGTGCTTTTTGCGGCGGCGGTCTATGGGATGATCGTCCCGTCAATGACATCGATATTTCCAAGCGTGACGCTGGCGGAAATCCAGCGCGAGGCAGGCTGTCCCAATCCGGTTTCGGCATCGGCTGGTTTCCAGGAGCCGAGTCTTGTGTTCCTCGCCGGTACCCAGACGCAGCTCGTCGATGGTGCGGAGGCTGCGGATTTTCTCCGAAAAGGTCCTTGCCGATTGGCCTTCATCGACGCGCGACAGGAACGCAGCTTTGCGCGCCGCGCCGAAGCGATCGGGTTGCGATACACGCAGGGGACCCGCGTTGAAGCCTTCAACATCAGCGGCGGGCGATCGATTACCATCGCGGTCTTCCGGTCGGAACAATGACAGCACTGCGCAGGTTCGGTAAAACTCTGCTCACGTGGTTGCGCATCGTGACGCGGCCCTCGCACATTCCTCCCGAACGCCGAACGCCACTTTGGCCTGTGAAAGGCCGCATCCTCATAGCAGCGCTGGTTGTGATCCTGGCTGTCATGGCCAGCATGCTGTTCATCGATGCGTCGCTGATCGGGGAGGCGCGTCTTGCGCCGAAGTGGGTGCGCTACGTGTTCGAGTGGATCACCTGGTTCGGCACCGCGGGTTGGTTCTTGTACCCGGCCGGCATCGCTCTTCTCGCGATTGCCGCGAGCCCCTGGTCGAAGCTCACACATCTTTCGCAGGCGGTGCTGGCTGCGATCGTCGTGCGCCTGGGGTTTGTTTTTCTCGCCATCGGCATTCCGGGGTTGTTCGTCGCCATCGTGAAACGCCTGATCGGCCGCGCACGTCCGTTTGTGAGCGAAATCGCCAATCCCTATTCCTATGATCCCTTTGTCTGGAAACAATCATACGCCAGCCTGCCTTCAGGGCACGCCACCAACGCTTTTGCTGCAGCAATCGCCATCGGCGCGATCTGGCCAAAGGCGCGGGTTCCGATGTGGATTTATGCCGCGTTTATTGCCGTCAGCCGCGTGATGGTGAATGCCCATTTCCCGAGCGACGTCATCGCCGGCGCCATTGTGGGGCTTGTGGGCGCCATGATGGTGCGGGGCTGGTTTGCCGCCCGCGGCCTGGGCTTTGCCGTCGGCAAGGACGGGATTATCCATCGTTTCCCGGGCCCTTCCTGGGGGCGTACCAAAGAAGTTGCCCGAAGGCTTTGGGCCCAATAAAACCCCGCATCCGGCCTTGAACTCCTGGGCCGCCTCGATATCGGATACCCAATGAACGAAACAGATATGCGTGACAGCGCGCAGGCGCCGGCAGTGTCGGTGGTCGTGCCGGTCCGCAACGAACAGGGCAATATCGGCCCGCTGGTCGATGAGATCGCTGCGGCGCTGAATGGCCGTTGGCCGTTCGAGATCATCTACGTCAACGACGGCTCCACGGATGGCACTGCCGGCGAACTCGAACAGCTTATCGCGACCCGGTCTTATCTCCGACAGGTCAAGCACGCGACGTCCTGCGGACAATCGTCGGCCGTGCGGACCGGCAGCCGTGCCGCGCGAGCGCCGATCGTCGTCACCCTCGATGGCGACGGACAGAATGACCCGTCATTTATTCCGGCCATGGTGCAAACGTTGCTCGATCGGCCTCGCATCGGAATTGTCGCGGGACAGCGCGTCGGCCGCAAAGACACCGGCTTCAAGAAGCTGCAGTCGCGCATCGCCAACAAGACCCGTAACCTCATTCTGCGCGACGGCACGCGCGACACCGGCTGCGGACTGAAGGCGTTTCGCCGCGATGTGATGATGGACCTTCCTTACTTCGACGGCCTGCATCGTTTTCTTCCAGCGCTTGTGACGCGCGATGGCTACGACATCGGATATGTCGATGTGGTGGACCGGCCGCGCCGCATGGGAACGTCGAACTACGGTTTATGGGACCGGCTCTGGGTAGGCATTCTGGATCTCGCAGGCGTGTGGTGGCTGATCCGCCGCCGCAAGCGAATCCCGCAAGTTTCGGAGGTAAAGACCAATGCTCGTTGAAATCTCGCGCGCCCTTGGCAGCTATCTACACGATGTATTCGTCGGAAATATGGATTGGGCACTGCTGGTCGGGTACATCGCGCAGGGCATGTTCGCCATGCGCTTCGTAGTGCAATGGATCGCTTCCGAGCGGGCAGGCCACAGCGTGATCCCGACGACGTTCTGGATCTTCTCGATCGGCGGCGGCCTGATGCTGCTCGGCTACGCGCTTTATCGCAAGGATCCGGTCTTCATCATCGGCCAGGCCTTCGGCGTCTTCGTTTATCTGCGTAATCTGCAATTCATCCGGCGCGATCAGAAAAGCGGAAAAGGCACAGCAACGGCGATGTAGCTAGCGCGCGGCCGCAAGCGCCGCGAACCCGCGCTCGAGATCGGCGATCAGGTCGTCGGTATCTTCGAGGCCGATGTGAAAGCGCAGCGTCGGCCCGCCGGGCTTCCATTGCGTTGCGGTGCGGGTCTTCGTGCAGTCGAACGGAATGGCGAGGCTTTCGAAGCCGCCCCACGAATAGCCAAGGCCAAAAAGCGTGAGCGCGTCGAGGAAGGCGCGCACGGCCGCCTCGGGCGGGGGCTTGAGCACCACGCCGAACAACCCGCAGGCTCCGGAGAAATCGCGATTCCAGATCGCGTGGCCGGGATCGCTTTCCAGCGGCGGATAAAGTACCCGCGCGACCTCCGGCCGCTGCTGCATCCAGCGCGCGATTTTCAATCCTGACTCCTGATGCCGCGCGAGACGCACGCCCAGGGTTCGCAGTCCGCGCAGCGCCAGATACATATCGTCCGGCCCAACGCAGAGACCGAGCGTGCCGATGGTTTTGTGCAGTTGTGGCCATGCCGCGCGGTTCGCCGAAATGATCCCGATCATGACGTCCGCATGGCCGCCGATATATTTTGTGCCCGCGATGATCGACAGATCGACGCCGAAATCGAGCGCGCGGAAATACAGCGGTGTCGCCCAGGTATTGTCTATCGCCACCAGCGCCCCTTTGGCGTGGGCCACGGCCGCAATGGCTGGCACGTCCTGCATCTCGAATGTCAGCGAGCCCGGGGCTTCGAGGAAAACCAGTTTTGTGTTGGGTTTGAACAGCTTTGCGATGTCCGAACCGATCAGCGGATCGTAATAGGTGGTCTCGACACCGAGCCGCTTGAGCACGGTATCGCAGACGATGCGTGTCGGCTCATAGACGCTATCGCTGACCAGGATGTGATCGCCCGCACCCACGACCGACAGAAGCGCGAAGGAAATCGCCGACAGCCCCGAGGGCACCAGCGCAACGCCGGCGCAAGCCGGGCCTTCGATCTCCGCGATTGCCTGTTCCAGCGCATCGCTGGTGGGCGTTCCGCGCCGGCCATAATGGTAGCGGCCGCGACTGGAGAGCAGGTCGTCGGCGGTCCGATACAGCACAGTCGATGCGTGGTGTACCGGGGGATTGACGAAGCCGTGGTAGGAGAACGGGTCGCGACCGCCATTCACAAGGCGCGTTGCCGGTTTCTGCTCTGGCTTTTTGTCGTCAGGTGTCTTGGCCATGCCGCATATACCCCGTCCTTGGCCTTTGGCGTCAACCCCTTGACCGCCTTACCCGATCATCCTGTGATGGGCACAGAGGGAAAATGACGGCGATCGAAGATGACAGGGCCGCACGCCCACCCGGCGTAGCGTTTTACCGGAACCCGCGGACGCACCGTATTGTGGTCCAGTCGCTGGTTGTTTTGGCGCTGCTATGGCTGGGATTCGAACTCGTCGTCAACGCGCGCAGCAATCTCGCGGCCAAGGGGATCGGCAGCGGATTTGGCTTTCTCGGCAACAGCGCCGGATTTGACGTGAGCCAGGCGCTCATTCCGTACGGGCCGACCGACACCGTGCAGCGGCTGTATTTCGTTGGGCTGTTGAACACACTTCTGGTCGCGGTTCTGGGCATCGTCTTCGCGACCATCCTGGGCTTTCTCATCGGCATCGCACGGCTCTCGAACAACTGGCTGCTCGCAAAACTGGCGGCCGGTTATGTCGAACTGGTCCGCAACCTGCCGCTGCTGTTTCAACTGCTGTTCTGGTATCTCGCCGTGCTGGGAACGCTGCCTGCAACGCGAGACAGCGCGTCGCTCTTCGGTGTGATCTTTTTCAACAACCGGGGCGTCGTGCTGCCAAAGCCAGTGCTGCAGGACGGCGCCGGCTGGGTCGGCATCGCGCTGCTTGCAGGGTTGGCGCTGGCATGGGCGTTCGGCCGGGTAGCGAGGGCGCGGCAGGCTGCGACCGGAAAAACCCTGCCTACTTTTTGGCTGTCATTGGTATTGATCGTCGGATTACCGGCGTTTGCGCTGGTTGCAACCGATTTTCCCTTCGGCCTCGACCTGCCGCACCTGCAGGGCTTTAATTTCACGGGCGGCTGGCGCGTGATCCCGGAATTTGCCGCGCTTCTGGTCGGGCTCACGATTTACACCGCGGCGTTTATCGCCGAGACGGTGCGGAGCGGCATCCTCGCCGTGGAACGCGGGCAGAGGGAGGCGGCCTATGCGCTTGGCCTGCCAGCACGCCGGACGATGTGGCTTGTGATCATTCCGCAGGCGCTGCGCGTGATCATCCCGCCGCTGACCAGCCACTATCTCAACCTGACCAAGAATTCGTCGCTGGCGGTGGGCATTGGCTACCCTGACCTGTTCGCGATCTTTGCCGGGACGGCGCTGAACCAGAGCGGAGCGCAAGCCATTGAAGTTCTGGGCATGACAATGGCGACGTATCTTGCGCTGTCGCTGGCGACAAGCGCGCTGATGAATTTCTACAACGCCCGCCTTCGTCTGGTGGAGCGCTGAGCATGAGCAATACGGTCTTCGTCCGGTCCAAACTGTTGCCGCCACTGCCGCCGCCGGAAAAGCGCCGGGTGTGGAATTTCATCCACGGACCGGGTGATTTTGTCCTGACGGCGTTCTGTCTTTTGCTGCTGTGGTTCGTGGTCTGGCCCGCCATAAAATTTCTGTTGTTCGATGCGGTCTGGACCGGATCGAGCCGCACCGATTGCCTGCCGGAGAATGCCGGGCATGCCGTCGGCGCCTGCTGGCCGTTCATTCGTGCGAAGTTCTCGCAGTTCATCTATGGCTTTTATCCCGACAGCGAGCGCTGGCGCGCAGACCTTACGTTTGTGCTTGGCGCAGCCGTTCTGGTGCCGCTGCTGATCCCGCGCGTGCCCTACAAAATGGCCAATGCGGTTCTGGCCTTCGGTGTCTTTCCGCTCATTGCCTATTTTCTCCTGGTCGGCGGCGCTTTCGGCTTGCCGTATGTCGAGACGCGCTCCTGGGGCGGATTGCTGGTGACGCTGGTGGTGGCCGTTACAGGCATCTCTGTTTCGCTGCCGCTTGGCATCCTGTTGGCGTTGGCGCGGCGCTCGGAGCTTCCGGTCCTGAGTATTGGGGCTGTGACGTTCATCGAATTCTGGCGCGGCGTGCCGCTGGTTGCCGTGCTGTTTTTCGCCACCTTTATGCTGCCGCTGTTCCTGCCGCCGGGCGTGGAGATCGACGCCATGCTGCGGGTGCTGGTCGGCATATCGATCTTTGCCGCTGCCTACATGGCTGAGGTGATCCGTGGTGGATTGCAGGCGGTGCCGCGCGCGCAATACGAAGGCGCTATGGCGCTGGGCCTGAATTACTGGAAGGCGATGGGGTTGATCGTTCTGCCGCAGGCGCTGCGTGTCTCGATCCCCGGCATCGTCAATATCTTCATCGGCCTGTTCAAGGATACAACGCTGGTGCTGACGGTGGCGATTTTCGATCTGCTCGGGCAACTCCGCGCCGCCTTCGCCGATCCGAACTGGTCGTCGCCCTCGACGTTGTTCACGGGCTTCGCCTTCGCCGGGATAATCTATTTTGTATTCTGCTTCGGCATGTCGCGCTATTCGCTCTTCATGGAGCGCTACCTGCGCAGGGATCACGCGCAATGACGGTTCAAGCTCCGGGACAAGGCGGATTGAGCTCCACGCGGCATGCCATCGCAGTGCAGATGATCGGCGTGCACAAGTGGTACGGCGATTTCCATGCGCTGAAGGATATCAATCTGGAGGTCGCGCGCGGAGAGCGCATCGTGATCTGCGGTCCTTCCGGTTCTGGAAAATCCACCCTGATCCGTTGCATCAATCATCTTGAGGTTCACCAGCGCGGGCGCATCTTCGTCGATGGCATGGAGCTGACAGCGGATTTGCGCCACCTCAACGATATCCGGCGCGAAGTCGGCATGGTATTTCAGCAATTCAACCTGTTCCCGCACCTGACCGTGCTGGAAAACTGCACGCTGGCGCCGATCTGGGTTCGCCACATGCCGAAACGCGCCGCGGACGAACTCGCTATGCGCTTCCTTGAGCGGGTGAAGATCCCGGAGCAGGCCCGCAAGTATCCGGGTCAGTTGTCCGGCGGTCAGCAGCAGCGTGTCGCCATCGCGCGCGCATTGTGCATGAACCCAAAGATCATGCTGTTCGATGAACCGACGTCGGCGCTCGACCCGGAAATGGTCAAGGAGGTGCTCGACACGATGGTGGAGCTGGCACGCGACGGCATGACCATGATCGTGGTGAGCCATGAAATGGGTTTTGCACGCGAGGTGGCGAGCCGGATGGTCTTCATGGATGACGGCCAGATCGTCGAGGTGAATGCGCCGGATGCGTTCTTTGAACGCCCGCAGCACGAGCGGACGAAATTGTTTCTGAGGCAGATACTGCGCTGAGCGGGGTTAGGCGAAACCTCGCAAAACCGGCATAACGGCCAGATTGGACTGGGTTTTTAAGGAAATCCTCATGTCCTGATAGTGATCGTTTTTGCTCAGACTCTCTCTGGGCATGATGCCTAGACTCCCGACTAATGGGCGTTTTGCAACTCCCCGAATTGCAATCTCCTCTGATCCTGAAACGCCCATAGGCCCCGGCTGTAACAACGTCCGGGGCCATTTTTTTCTGAGCGCCTGATGCGCGGGGCTATCGGAGGTTGCGGTGATTACCAAAGAACTGTTCGGCGAAATCGAGGAGGCGCGCGCTTTTGCGCAGGCCATCATCGATACCGTGCGCGAACCTTTCCTGGTCCTCGATAACGATCTTTGCGTGCTCGCGGCGAGCCGCTCTTTCTACCAGGCTCAGGACCCATTAAAGTTATTGCGGAACACTTGAACGGTTGATTCAATGGCGGTGCGAGGAGGCATCGCCATGACTGATTTGTTCTTGCTGTCTGAGGCGCAGATGCGCCGGATCGAGCCGTTTTTCCCACTGTCTCATGGCGT
>CANKHA010000077.1 GCA_947481685.1 Bradyrhizobiaceae bacterium | reverse complement strand
TTGGCGCTTTTCGGCTGGAACCCGCCCGCCTTAATCGGCGTTAACCTGTGCCGCCATGATGCTGCAACGGGCATTTTGCCCGTCTGGCCGGGGCGGCGAGGGACCGAAGATGCCGCACGATCTCAAACGCTTGTTCCCGATCAAGGACCTGCCATCTGCCCGGCTGATGAAGCTGAAGGCACATTGCCTCACCCGTGCCGGTGTTCTGAGCGACGAGGAGCGGGCGATGGTCGAGCGCAAGGCTGAAAAGCTTCCTGCAACAGCCCCGTTTCCAGACGGCGCTCCGGCCCCGTCGCGCGGCCTGATTTCCAAGACGGTATCTCGCAAAACTCCGACACAAAGCGTGAAGGGCTGAGCCTCTTTCAGGACGCATTCCCGCGGAACCATGGCTTCTCGCCGTGGTTGGCATGGCGTTTGCTGCTTTCACCCCGTAAAAGCCGCCGCTCGTATGTGGGAGACCCCGGAATGTCGCTCTCCAAGACCGTGTTGTTGTCGTTGCTCGTGGCGTGCTGGATCGCCGGCCTGATCAGCCAATTTCATGATTGGGATTCGACGGTTCGCTATCTGGTGCTCTCGTTGCTGATTGTCGCGATCGTGGCTGCCAAGCGCCAATACCAGTTGGCTTATGCCAAAACCCGGAAGCCGGGACGCCGCTAAAGCGCAATCCGGCGAAAGCCTGTCCCGGACTTGATTCGGGATGGGAGCCTGTTCGCCGTAAAGATTGCGCGACAACTCTCATGTGATGCTGCGACGCAAGGTCGATTGTCGGCGCGCTGGCGTGAACTGAATTGCGGTTCGCGCGTTTTCCAAACATGAGACATGTTTGCGATTACACGCTTAAATTCATTCTGTTGTTTTTCATTTTTACCCGCTTCGCTTCAGGCCCGGCGCCGGAATCCCACGGGTCCGAGAGCCCGCAGCACGAGCCTTCCACCGATTCCCAAACCTGATTAGCTGAAAGTGCCGCGCGTTATCCTGCGCGGCGTCGTGTGCTAGCGCGTCGCGCCGGCGTGCGGGCTGCTGCTGCGGAAGGCCGTGCTGCGCTGCGCTGCGGTGAGGCCTTGGTGGAGGATTTCTCCGTCGCCACGCTGCGGCGCAGGGCATCCATCAAATTGATAACCCGTGCGGTCGGCTTCTTCGCCGTTTCCTTCGGCGCGGGCAACCCGGCCTGCTTGGTCTTGAGCAGATCGATCAGCGCGTTCTCGTAACGGTCCTCGAAGATCGACGGATCGAAATGCCCGGCCTTGGTCTCAAGGATATGTGAGGCAAGCTGGCGCATTTCCTTCGGGAGCGCCTTGTCCGGAATGTCTTCGAAATACGGCTGCGCGTCGCGCACTTCATAGCCGTAGCGCAGCGCGGTCAGGAGCAGGCCTTTGCCGAACGGCTCGATCATCAGGATGCGCTCGCGCTTGTAGAGAACGACGCGGCCGATGCCGACCATCTTCTTGTCACGCATGGCTTCGCGGATAACGATGAAGGCTTCCTAGCCGACTTCGTCGGTCGGCGCGAGATAATAGGGGCTGTCCATGTAGCGCTCATCGATCTCCGCGCGCGGCACGAAGCTTTCGATGTCGATGGTGTGTGTGCTCTCGATGGAGATCTTGTCGATCTCGTCGTCTTCGACCTGCACGTACTGGTCCTTGCTGACCTCGTAGCCGCGGCCCTTGTCTTCTTTCTCGACAACCTCGCCGGTCTGCTCGTCGATCATCTGCTGGCGCAGGCGATTGCCGGTCTGTTTGTTGACCTGATGCAGGGCGATGCGCTCGGAGCGCGACGAGGCGGGATACAACGCTACCGGGCAGGAAACCAGCGACAGCTTGAGGTAGCCCTTCCAGTAAGGACGCAGGGCAATGACACTCTCCACATTACGCATAACTGATTGGGACCAATCTTAACCGTGGTCCGGACAGGACTCAACGCACGCGCAGGGTGCGCGTTCCCGTGGTTAAAAAGGAAACGAAACGGCAACAAAAATATCAGGCTTCGCCGATTTCCCGCAATATCTCGGCGGTGTGCTGGCCTAATTGCGGTGCGCCATGGTCAGCTGCCGCGCCCCAGCCGTCGAAGGTAATAGGGGTGCGGACGCCGGGGACCTTGCCGCTTTTTGCAGCGTTGTTGGGGCGTTCGATCTGCATGCCGCGGGCGATCACCTGCGGGTCGGCGAAGACCTGTGCGAGATCGTTGATCGGCCCTGACGGCACGCCAACGGCTTCCAGCTTCTCCAGCAGGTCGTCACGCTTCATGCGTGAGGTGAGCGCGCTGAGCTTAGCGATCAGTTCGTCTTTGTGTTGCAGGCGGCCGGCGTTGTCCTTGTATTTGGGATCGTCGATCAGCTCGGGCGCACCCAGCAACTTGCAGAGCTTGGCATATTGGCCGTCGTTGCCGCCGGAGATCATCAGGTGGCCGTCGGCGGCAGGAAATTCCTGATAAGGTACGATGTTCGGATGCGCGTTGCCGGTGCGTAGCGGGACCTGTTCCGACACAAGATAGTTGAGCGCCTGGTTGGCCAAGACGCCGACGGTGGAGTCGAGCAGGCTCGTATCGACATAACAACCCTTGCCGGTCTTCTCGCGTTGCGCGAGCGCGGCGAGGATGCCGACCGCGGAATAGACGCCGGTGAAAATATCGCTGACCGGAATGCCGACGCGCATCGGCTTGCCCTCGGGCGTGCCGGTGATGCTCATGATCCCACCCATGCCCTGCGCCATCAGGTCGTAACCGGGGCGCGGTGCGTAGGGTCCATCCTGGCCATAGCCGGTGACCGAGCAATAGATCAGCCGCGGATTTTCCGGCGCGAGGCTTTTGTAGTCGAGCCCGAACTTCGCCAGTCCGCCCAGCTTGAAATTCTCGATCAGGATGTCGGACTTCGCGGCGAGCTTGCGCACGATGCGCTTGCCTTCGTCGCTCTCGAAATCCAGTTCGATGGAGCGCTTGCCGCGGTTGGTGGCATGGAAATAGGCCGCGCTGACATGCTTGCCGTCCTTGCCTTCAACAAACGGAGGTCCCCAGGCGCGTGTGTCGTCGCCCGCGCCCTTGCGTTCGACCTTGATGACGTCAGCGCCCAGATCGGCCAGCACCTGGCCGCACCACGGGCCTGCCAGGATGCGGGCGAGTTCCAGAACACGAACGCCAGCCAGGGGTTTCGACATCAAATCTCTCCACGCAGTGCAGCATTGGACGGCCGGGAACGGGCCGTTTCTCTGACCCGCTCCCGGCCTTTTGTCTATAGTCCGATAGGAAGGACGGCTATCCTGCGATAACCTGATGACATCAAAAGAAACGACGGAGGAACCCCCATGCGAAGACTATCAACCTTGCTGACCGGCGTTGCGGTTGCGGCACTGTTTGCTGTGACTGCTCAGGCGCAGACAATTTTGAAGGCCTCTCACCAATTCCCCGGCGGCAAGGGCGATCCGCGCGATGAGATGGTGCAGATCATCGCCAAGGAAGTGAAAGCGGCGAATGTCGGCCTGGAGATCCAGGTCTATCCCGGCGCGTCGCTGTTCAAGCCGAACGACCAATGGAATGCGATCGTCGGCGGCCAGCTCGACATGACGGCATTGCCACTGGACTACGCCAGCGGCAAGGTCGCCGCTTTCAGTGCGACATTGATGCCAGGCCTTGTGCGCAACCATGAACGCGCGGCGCGCATCAATGCCTCGCCGTTCATGAAGGAGATCAAGGACAAGATCGATAAAGCCGGCGCCATTGTGCTGGCCGACGCCTGGCTCGCCGGGGCCATCGCATCAAAGAAGGGCTGCATCCGCAAACCAGACGACATCAAGGGCCAGAAGGTGCGCTCGGCGGGCCCGACCTTTGCCGCCATGTGGCAGCAGGCGGGGGCATCGATCGTCAATATTCCGAGCAACGAGGTCTATAACGCGCTGCAGACCGGCGTCGCCGACGCGACCGATACCAGCTCCGGCAGCTTCGTCTCCTTCCGTGTCTACGAGCAGGTGAAATGCATTACCGCGCCCGGCGAGAACGCGTTGTGGTTCATGTACGAGCCGGTGCTGATGTCGAAGCGGAGCTTCGAACGGCTCACCAAACCACAGCAGGACGCAGTGTTGAAGGCCGGCAAGAAGTCGGAAGAATACTTCAACGGTGAATCGAAGAAGCTCGACGACGAGATGGTTGCGACCTTCAAGAAGAACAACGTGGAAGTCATCACGCTTACGCCGCAGGAGTATGATGCCTGGGTGAAGATCGCGCAGGAAAGCTCCTACAAGACCTTCGCCAGCGAAGTGTCCGACGGCCAGAAGCTGATCGACGCCGCGCTCGCGGTGAAATAGGCCGTTTGCTCGGGCCGGCGGCATAAAACCGCCGGCCCCGATCATCTTGGGACGCTGGGGACGTTTCACATGGATCAATTCATTCGCGGCGTCACGCTGGTGTCGCGTGCGTGCGGGGTTTTCGCCGCGGGCCTGATTGCCGTAAGCGTGGTCGTCGTCTGCCAGATGGTGTTTGTCCGTTACGTATTGAATCAGACCACGATCTGGCAGACCGATTTTGTGACCTACGGTCTGGTCGGTGCGACGTTTATTGGCGCGCCTTATCTCCTGCTCAGCCGCGGCCACGTCAACGTCGATGTCCTGCCACTTTATCTTGGGCAGAAAGGCCGCTACCGGCTGGCGATGGTTTCGATGCTGATGGCGCTCTTTTTCTGCCTCGCCATGACAGTCCTGACCACGCAATTCTGGCATGAGGCCTGGAGCAACAACTGGCGCTCGGACTCGATGTGGCGCGCGCGGCTGTGGATTCCCTATGCTGTGATGCCGATCGGCATGGCGCTGATCAGCCTGCAATACGTCGTCGAGATCATCAAACTGGTGACCGGCCGCGAGCCGCCGTTCGGCTTGCCGCCGAAAGCCACCGCCGAGGACATCGCGCGGATGGAGGCCGAGAAGGCTCTCGGAGGTGCGTCATGAGTCCGACCGCCCAGGGCGCCCTCGTTCTCATCGTCACGCTGGTCGTGCTGTTGTCCGGTGCGCCCGTTGCATTTGGCCTCGGCGCCATCGCAATTTCCTTCCTGGTGATTTTCCAGGGTTTCGACTCGCTTCGCGTTGTGGCCGAAACTTTCTATTCCGGCCTGCACGACTTCACCTTGGTCTCGATCCCGATGTTCGTGATGATGGGCGCCGCGATCGGCTCTTCCCCTGCGGGCAAGGATCTGTATGAGGCGCTCGACCGCTGGCTTTATCGCGTGCCGGGTGGCCTGGTGCTTTCCAATCTCGGCGCCTGCGCCATCTTCGCCGCGCTGACCGGGTCGTCTCCTGCCTGTTGCGCTGCGATCGGCAAGATGGGCATTCCGGAAATGCGCCGCCGGGGCTTTCCGGACGATATCGCGACCGGTTCGATCTGCGCCGGCGGCACGCTCGGCATTCTCATCCCGCCGTCGATCACTTTCATTCTTTACGGCATCGCGACCGAGACTTCGATCGGCCGGCTTTTCCTCGCGGGCGTTCTGCCGGGCATCATGCTGACCGCGCTGTTCATGCTGTGGACGACATTCATCATCTGGAAGCGCGGCTTTCGCTCCCACGCCATCGACTTCCGCTACAGCTGGAAAGAAAAATTCCAGTCGATCCCGAAGATCGCGCCGTTTATCCTGATCATTGTCGGCGTGATGTACGTGCTCTATGGCGGCGTGGCGACGCCATCCGAAGCCGCCGGGGTCGGCGCCGCGCTCTGCGTCATTCTTGCCATTGTTATCTACCGCATGTGGTCGGTCGAGAAATGGTGGGCGATCCTGCGCGACACCACCCGCGAGTCTGGCATGATCCTGATGATCATCGCCGCCGCCGTGCTGTTCGGCTACATGCTGACGTCGCTCTATCTCACCCAGACCCTCGCGCAGGCGATTGCCGACGCACATGTCAACAAATGGGTGCTGATGCTGATGATCAACGTCTTCCTGTTGGTCTGCGGTTTTTTCATTCCGCCCGCGGCGATCATCCTGATGACGGCGCCAATCCTTTATCCGATCATCACAAACGCCGGCTTCGATCCGGTCTGGTTCGGCGTCATCATCACCATCAATATGGAAATCGGCCTGATCCATCCGCCGGTCGGCCTGAACATCTATATCGTCAGTTCCATTGCGCCCGATGTGCCGGTCACCACTGTCATGTGGGGAACAATTCCCTATGTCCTCTGCATGATGCTGGCCATCGTGATCTTGTGTATCTTCCCCGAAATAGCCACATGGCTTCCTGACCACCTCATGGGAACCGCTATTTCGGGAAGATAATGAACACGTCGTTTTTCGGTGAGTTGTTGCAGAGCATAGGGGATCGGGGCAGGGCGCTGCTCGATCTCACCCGTGAGCGCCGTGGCGACGCGCCGTCCCGGTCCGAAAGCTTTGTGGATCTCTGTCACGAATTGTTGTCCGGCCGCGGTGAGGCCTCCGGCGTCGCGCTCGCCCGCGAAATCATCGGCCGTTACGACCAGTTGACCATCGGGCCGCGCATTGCCTTCTTCGAGGCGCTGGCAACGCGCTTTGGCGTCGATAAGGAACGGCTGGAGGCTGCGATTACCGGCTGGCAGGCTGCGCCATCGGACGAAACCGCCACCGAGGTGCATCTCGCCGCCGAACCGTTGCGGCAGGAGCTGTTTCGCCGCCTCAACCTGGCGCCGAATGGCACCACGGCGCTGGTGCATATGCGCGAGCAGATCCTCGATGTGATAGATCGCCGCGACGATCTTGGCGTGGTGGACTCTGATTTCGTCCACCTGTTCTCGTCGTGGTTCAACCGCGGCTTTCTGGTGTTGCGGCGCATCGACTGGTCCACCCCCGCGAGCATCCTGGAAAAGATCATCCGCTATGAGGCGGTGCATGCCATCAGCGACTGGGACGATCTGCGCCGCCGCATCGATTCTCCAGACCGGCGCTGCTACGCCTTCTTCCATCCGGCGCTGGTGGATGAACCGCTGATCTTCGTCGAGGTCGCGCTCACCCGGGAAATCCCGGCGTCGATCGCTCCGGTCCTGACGGCGACGCGGACCACCATGGAAGCCGACCAGACGACGACTGCGACCTTCTATTCGATCTCCAACTGCCAGCGTGGTCTTGCCGGTGTGTCCTTCGGCAACTTCCTGATCAAGCAGGTGGTCGAAGAGATTTCCCGCGAGCTGCCGCGCCTTTCCACCTTCGTCACGCTCTCGCCGGTGCCGAACTTTGCGAGCTGGTTGCGGCAGGAGCGGCTGGCGGAGACATCTGCGGCGCTGCGGCCTGAAGACAAGGCGATGCTGGTGATTCTCGATCGTGAGGACTGGTGGCAGCAGCCGAATCTCGTCGAGAAGGTGCGCGACCCGCTGATGCGCGCCGCCGCATTCTACTTCATGCATGCGCGCACGCCGCGCGGTGTTCCGGTCGATGCGGTCGCCCGTTTCCACCTCGGCAACGGCGCGCGACTCGAACGCATTAATTTCCTGGCCGATACGTCAATCAAGGCGCTGCGCCAGTCGCATGGGCTGATGGTGAACTACCAGTACGACCTCGGCGATATCGAGAAGAACCACGAAGCCTATGCCGAGCAGCGCACGGTGGTGGCTTCAACCGCGGTGTCGCGTCTCGCGCGCCCGGCGGCGCTGGAGCTTGTCACCACCGATAAGTGAGATCGCTTCAGGACTTCCCGTAGACCGGAACGATGCTGCCGCGGGTGACGCGGTTATCGGACGATGCCAGGAACAGGATGGTCTTCGCGACCTCGTCTACCTTGGGCCATAGGGCGGTATCGGCCTTCGGCATGGCGTCCCGGTTGGCCATGGTGTCCATGATGGAGGGCGCCACGGCATTCACCAGAATCCCGTCCTTCACGACTTCTTCCGCAAGCGCCGCTGTGAGTGCGGCGACTCCCGCCTTGCTGGCGGTATAGGCCGCCATCCCGGCGCCGCTGCGCCATTCCAGCGCCGGACGCGCCGCGACATTGACGATGCGCCCGCCGTCGCGATTGCCGGTCATGCGGTTCACCGCAGCGCGGCAGCAGAGGAAAGTGGTGACAAGGTTCATCTCGATCTGGTGCATCAGCGCGGCTTTGTCGGTCTTCGCCACCGGGCTCATGGCAAAGCCGCCTGCGAGATGGATCGAAGCCCACAGCTTGTCCACGCCGTCAAACAGGCGCGCGACGCCGGCTTCTTCCGTGAGATTGGTATTGCCGACCAGCACGACCTGCCGGTGCCCGCGATGCGGAAAGTTTTCCGCCTCGGTCTTCGTGTGCCAGGGCACATTGCATATGGCGCCCAAATCGATCAGCGCGGTCACCACCGCGATCCCAAGCGCGCCGGTGCCGCCCGTCACCACCACATGCCGATCGGAAAAATTCATTCCAGCCTCCTCCCCAGCGGAAGCGGAAGCGACAGGTTAGCCCCGCACACGCTTCCCGCGTTTCGGCAGCACATGATACTCGATCCAGTTGGCCACTTCGCTGACGCGCATGCGGGTGTCGAGAACGTTGGTGCTGATGCCGTGGCGCCAGGCCAGCCGCTTGTCGGCCGGGTTCTGGTCGAGCGCATCGAGCTCTCCGGCAAAGCCGTCGATGTCTTTCTCGTCGAGGAAGAAGCCTTCCGAGATCAGCCCCTTGCCGATGCGCCGCACGATGGCGGCGATGTCGCGCAGCGGATATTCGGGGTGATATTGCACGCCCCAGGCCACCGTGCCGTTGTAATGGATCTCCGCGCTCTGCACGTTGGATACGGCATTGGTGGCGAGAATGCGCGAGCCTTCCGGCAACGTCTCAACCTCATCCAGATGCACGGTCGGCGCGTTGAACACGTCGGGCTTGCCGATATACATGGGATGCTTGCGGCCTTCCTCGGTCAGGCGGATGCCGCGGCCGAAGCCGAGTTCACGCCCCTTCGGATTTTTCCGCACGCTGCCGCCGGTGGCGACCGTCAGCACCTGCAACCCCCAGCAACTCCCGAAAAACGGGGTGCCGGCATCGAGCAGCCCGCGCACCAGGTCGATCTGCTGGGTGACCTGCGGCGCCGTCTCATAGATATGCAGCGCCGATCCCGTGATGACGGCGCCGTCATAGCTCTCCAGCGCCGCGCCGTT
>CANKHA010000076.1 GCA_947481685.1 Bradyrhizobiaceae bacterium | reverse complement strand
CTGGGCAACCGACTACAACACCGCGAGGCCGCATTCCTCGCTCGGCTACAAGACCCCGGCGGCTTATGCCGATACACTCACCGCGCCAGAAGGCGCATCACCAGCCGAGGCTCTAATCGCCAATGGATGAAAGTTCAGTGGCAGGTCACAAGGAGAAAGATACGTGGGCTATTCCGAGCGCGAGCATTCGAGAGTGATGAAACGCTTGCGGAAGCCCTCAAAAAACCAGATCTAGAGCTTGGTCCCCCTCCGCCGAGAGCCGCACGTCCAGGGCGGATGAATGCTGGCGGAATCTCTGTCTTTTATGGAGCAAACAGCGAACATGTTGCGCTTGCTGAGATACGTCCACCGGGAGGGATGAGAGTCGCGGTGGCTCATTTCGAGCTTCTTCAAAACTTAAAGCTTCTAGATGTGGAAGCGCTTCAGTCTGTTTTGGTCAGAGGTAGCTATTTTGATGCAAGTTTTCTTGAGCGGCTTGAGCGGGCAAAATTTCTTGAACATCTTAGTCATAGAATTACTGCGCCGGTGATGCCGAGCGACGAGCCGTTCGACTACCTAGCAACGCAGGCAATTGCGGATTATCTAGCAACCAAAATCGGTCTTGATGGGATTATCTATCCGTCTGCCCAAGGCAGGCGTGGTCGCAATTTTACGTTATTTCATCATGCCGCGAAAGTTGCACCAATTGAGCTTCCTGCTAGAACGGAAATCAGTGTTAGTCTGAGCAATTATCTAGATGACGGTTTTGAGGTTGACTATTCTGTTTGGGAAGAAGTTCAACCTGTTTCAGAGCCAATACCACCGCTACAGGATTCATTTGGTATGCCGTTAGTCCCGTCGATTCCGTTGCCAGTGGACGCGGATTTTCGAACTCCTACCCTTAGAATCGATGTGAATTCTATCAAAATCCATCATGTCCAATCGGTTAGTGTAAAAACACAGTCTTATAATGTTCGGCGGTATCGTTCTGAGCGGCGTGACAGGTATGTCGGCTAGCAGCGAGGTTATTGTTCCTCAATAGCATCGTATTGTTATGTTGTGCCAACCGCGCTAATCCTTGAGTCACGGGGCCTGCGGCGGTCGCCCCGTTCCTTCAGGCTTCCAGGCCCAAGCACCGCCTCCCTTCAAGGGAAAGGGAGGTTGAGTCATGCCGGGTGCCGAGCAAGCCAATTCACCAGTGAAATTCAGCCACGGCGTGTCGTGGGGCGAGGCCTTTCGCGTGTGGCTGCGCGTTGCCGCTTTGAGCTTTGGCGGGCCGGCCGGGCAGATCGCGGTGATGCACCGCATTCTGGTCGAAGAAAAACGCTGGATTTCCGAGAGCCGATTCCTGCATGCGCTGAACTACTGCATGCTGCTGCCGGGCCCGGAAGCGCAGCAACTCGCGACTTATGTGGGCTGGCTGATGCATCGCACCGCGGGTGGGTTACTCGCGGGCGGACTGTTCATTCTGCCCGGCGTCGTCTCCATCATGGCGCTGAGTTACATTTACGCCGGTTACGGCGAGATAGGCTTCGTGGCCGCGCTGTTCTTCGGCCTGAAGGCTGCGGTGCTCGCCATCGTGATCGAGGCGGTGGTGCGCGTCGGCAAGCGCGCGCTCAAGAACAACGTCATGCGCGCGCTCGCGGGCGCGGCTTTCGTTGGCATCTTCTTCTTCGCCGTGCCGTTTCCGCTGATCGTTCTTGGCGCTGCGCTGATCGGCTTTATCGGCGGCCGGGCAGGATGGCAGTCATTTCGCATCGGCGGCGGCCATGGCGGCAGCGGCAAGGAGACGGCGCTTGTCGACAGTCTGCTCGGCGACGACGTACCGGAGCATGTAAAGCCCAGTGCCCGCCGCGCGCTTGGGGTTGCCGCGGTGTGGCTCACGCTATGGCTTGCCCCCGTCATCGCACTGTTGCTCATGCTCGGCAGCGACAATGTCTTCAGCCACATCGCCGTGTTCTTCTCCAAGATGGCGATGGTGACCTTCGGCGGCGCTTACGCAGTGCTGGCCTATGTCGCGCAGCAGGCGGTGGAGAATTATCACTGGCTCCGCCCCAGCGAGATGCTCGACGGCCTCGGCATGGCGGAGACGACTCCGGGCCCGCTGATCATGGTGTTGCAATTCGTGGGCTTCATGGCCACCTTCCGCGAGGCGGGCACATTGCCGCCGATGCTGGCGGCGACCCTCGGCGGGCTGCTCGCCACCTGGGTCACCTTTGCGCCGTGCTTCCTGTGGATTTTCCTCGGCGCGCCCTTCATCGAAAAGCTGCGCGGCAATCAGGCGCTGAGCGCGGCCCTGTCGGCCATCACCGCCGCAGTGGTGGGTGTGATCCTCAATCTCGCGATCTGGTTCGCCATCCACACGGTGTTTCGGGAAACGCGCCCAATCCGGGCCAATGGTTTCAGTTTCGATACGCCAGTCTTTGCAAGCGTCGATCCCTGGGCATTGGCGCTCGCTGTTGCCGCCGCCGTTGCGATCTTCCGCTTCAAGGTCGGCATGCTCCCGGTGCTGGCGGTCTCGGCGCTTTGCGGGGCGGTGCTGTATCTGCTGGGAATTCGATAGGGACGGGCAGCCAACCCCCGCTTCCCGGCCCGGTAGAAAAGGGTTACCGTTTCCACTTCAGGCACCGTCCGCACGAGCGGGCGGGACATAAGTCACCGGAAAAATCCGGGACATAGAAGCTCTCTGGGGAGAAAACCATGCGCATCCGCACTCAGCTTTACGCCCTTGTTGCGTCCGCCGTTCTCGGCGTCGCGATGTTCGGCAGTTCCGTCCAGGCCCAAACCGCCGCGAGTTTTACCGGCAAGGTCTCCTCCGCCGAAGAAGGCGCGATGGAAGGCGTGATCGTCAGCGCCAAGAAAGGCATCGTCACCATCAGCGTCGTCACCAATAACAAGGGCGAGTTCAGTTTCCCGCGCGCGAAGCTCGGTGCAGGCGACTATGCCCTTACCATCAAGGCCGGCGGCTACGATCTCGATGGCGCCAACAAGGTGACGCTGACCGATCAGCCGAAGGCCATGGACCTCAAGCTTGTCAAGACCAAGAATATCGCGCCGCAGCTCAGCAACCAGGAATGGATCCACAGCGTCCCGGGTACCAAGGACGAAAAGCGCATCCTGTCGCGCTGCGTGAACTGCCACACCGTCGAGCGTGTGCTGTCATCGAAATACACCGCACCCGAGCTCGTCGCGACGATGGAGCGGATGGCGACCTATTCCAACAACAGCTTCTTCAAGAAGCCGCAGATCCGGGCAGCGGCGCGTGACATGGAACGCTTCGCGCCCAACGCGGCCAAGGATGCGGAATATCTCGCCAGCATCAATCTCTCCACCGGCGAGCGGAAGTGGGAGCCGAAGGCGCTGCCGCGCGTCACCGGCCGCGGCACGCGGGTCATCATCACCGAATACGATCTGCCGCGCCCCGAAACCCAGCCGCATGACGTGATCGTCGATAAGGAAGGCATCGTCTGGTATTCGGATTTCAGCGACCAGTTCCTCGGCCGCCTCGATCCCAAGACGCTTGCGATCAAGGAATATCCGGTGCCGCTGCACCGCGAGGGGTTCCCGACCGGCGCGCTCGATCTCGAAGTCGATCCGGATGGCAATATGTGGCTGGGCCTGATGTTCCAGGCCGGCTTCGCCAAGTTCGACAAGAAGACCGAGAAGGTCCAGACGTGGACGCTCGACAAGGAGACGCTGAAGGAAGACTCCCAGCAGGCGATGGTGGGCTCGCAGCACTGGACCGTCGATGGCAAGGTCTGGATGAACGATCCGAGTCTGCCCGGCCTTCACCGCGTGGATCTGAAGACCGGCAAGACGGAATCGTGGCGGCCCTACGAGAACATGAAGGGTTCGCACTCGGTCTATGGCGTCTATGCCGACAAGGACAACAACGCCTGGTTCATGGACTTCGGCGGCGAGAATGTCGGCTTCATCGATGCCAAGACCAAGGAAGTGACGCTCTATCCGACGCCGACCAAGCGCTCCCGTCCACGCCGTGGCCGTTTCGATGACCAGGGCAGGCTCTGGTTCGCCGAATTCGGCGGCGAACGCATCGGCATGTTCGACACCAAGACCAAGCTGTTCAAGGAATGGGAACTGCCGACCAACGAGTTCGTCCCTTACGACGTGGTGCTCGACAAGAATGGCGACATCTGGACCGGCGGCATGAACGCCGACAAGATCATGCGGTTCAACACCGAGACCTCGAAGGCGGTGGAATATCCGCTGCCGCATTCCACCAACGTGCGGCGGGTGTTCGTTGACAACGCCACCACGCCGCCGACCTTCTGGGTCGGCAACAACCATGGTGCTGCGATCATCAAGCTGGAGCCGCTCGATTAAGTCCCAGTCTGGCTGGTAAAAAAACGCCGCGTCCTTTCTGCCGATCTTCGGGCAAGTCCGTGATCGGGAAAGGGCGCGGCGTTTGCCGTGGTGACGCCAGAGGGCAAAACGCATAAAGTCCGGTGGTGATAGCGGAGCTGGTTTCTGGAGCGGAATACGATGCGGCAAGCCGAAAATGAGATGCTGACGCGGGTGGGCAACGGTACGCCTGCGGGAGAACTGCTGCGGCGCTATTGGCACCCGGTGTGCATCTCCACCGAACTGACCGACGACCGTCCTGTCATGCGTGTGAAAATGCTGGGCGAATGCCTCGTGGCGTTTCGCATGCCGCTGCGTGAAGGCGAGACCCAATACCGTTACGGCCTGGTGGCGGAACAGTGCAGCCATCGCAGCGCATCGCTGGCTTATGGCGTTGTCGAGGAAGACGGCATCCGTTGCCCGTATCATGGCTGGAAATACGACCCCAAGGGCGCATGCCTTGAGACGCCGCCGGAGCCTGCGGACTGGGCTTACAAGAACGAGATTCAACACACCGCCTATCCCGTGCAGAAACTTGCCGGTCTGCTTTGGGCTTATATGGGGCCGCTGCCCGCGCCGCTTTTGCCGCGCTGGGATGTGCTGGTGCGCGAGGACGGCAAGCGCTCGATTTTCAAAGAATCCATCATGAACTGCAACTGGCTGCAGCCGATGGAAAACTCCGTCGATCCGTCGCATCTCTACTGGCTGCACGGCTATCGCTACGGATCGTCGGTGCGCGATCCGCTGATCGGCCGCGCGCAGTATGAGGAAAAGCACGAGTTCGATGTCTTCGAGCACGGCATTCTGAAGCGCCGCATCGCGGAGAAGGGTGTCGATGAACACCCGCTGGTGTTCCCGACGATCCTGCGCAATCTCACGGCCGGGCGAAAACCCGTGGATGGGTCGCAGGAATATACCTATCGCCACGACCTGCAGATCCGCGTGCCGCTCGACGATACCCACACGCGCGTCTATCGCGTGAATTTCTTCCCCAACAAGACCGACCGCTCGCATCCGGACGACGACGTGCCGGTCGAGATCAAGCTGTTGAAGACCGACAGCGGGGAGGGCGCCTGGCCGATGGATGTGCCGATCGCGCAATACGATACCGCGATCATCGGCGCGCAGGATTCGATGGTGTGGGAAACCCAGGGGCCGGTCACCGACCGCACGAAGGAACATCTTGGCCACGCCGACCGCGGCATCGTGGTGCTGCGCAAGCTGCTGCGCGAGCAGATCGAGATCGTGCAGAAGGGCGGCGAGCCGATGAACGTGTTCCGAGATCCGGCCAAAAACCAGATGATTGATTTGCCGGTGATCAACGAGCGCATCGGCGTGAAGCGTCCGCAGGCAGCGGAATAGCCTTCTGCCGGATTGGGCGATAGCCGCTATGGTGTGACTAAACCGCGACCTTGGACAGAAAGTCTTCGACTTCGCCGCGCAGCTTGCCGATGGTGTCATCCACCGTTTCGGAGCTTTTGAGAACGACCTGCGAGGAGTCTTTCGTCTGCGTTGCAGCGGCGGCCACCTCGGTCAGTCCGGCGACCGCCAGCTTGGCGCTGTCGGCTGCGCTTGCCACGCTGGACAGGATCTCGGTGGTCGCTGCGGTCTGCTGCTGGATCGAAGCGGCGACAGCGCTGGTATGGCCATCGATGTCCTGCATGCGGCCGGCAATCTGCTTGATCGCTTCAACCGCCTTGCGGGTCGAATCCTGCATGCTGGTGATCTGCGCCGAGATGTCCTCGGTGGCGCGGGCGGTCTGCACCGCGAGCGACTTGACCTCGGAAGCCACGACCGCGAATCCGCGGCCCGCTTCGCCCGCGCGCGCAGCCTCGATGGTGGCGTTGAGCGCGAGCAGGTTGGTCTGGCCGGCGATGCTATGGATCAGCTTCACCACATCGCCGATATTCTGTGCGGCCTGCGCCAACTCATCGATATCCCGGTTGGTTGCCTGCGCCTTCTGCGCAGCCGCGCGCACAACCTCCGTTGTCTGCTCGAGCCGCTGCTCGATCTCCTGAATCGACGCCGCCATCTCGTTTGCGGCGGATTCGGCCTTCTCGACATTGACCGAGGCGATGTTCGACATCCGAAATGCGTTGTCGGTGTGTCTGGAGGCATGGCCGAAAGCATCGAACAGGTTTAGCGCCGTCGAACGGGCGCCGCTGGCGCTGTCGGTGACCTTCTGCAACAGCGAACCGCTGCGCTCGCGAAATCCGGAGATGGCCTTGTCGATCGCGGCGCGGCGTTGTTCCTGCTGCTCCATGATCGTGCGCTGCTGCTCGGCGCTCCGTCGTGCAGTGATGTCCTGGTGCGTGCCGACCCAGCCGCCGTCCTGCAACGGATGGTTCATGACCAGGAAGGTGTGCCCGTGTGTAGAGATGACCTCGTGGGTCGTGGTGCGCCCCTGACCGACCTCGGTCAGGAGTTCCCGGCGGTATTCCTCGGGATCGCGCGCAAAGGTGCCCTTGGCAACGCGCCGCGCCAGAACCTGCGAAAGCGTGGAGCCAGGCCGCGCGTCTTCGGGCGACAGACCGTACATCTGGTAATATTGGGAATTGCAAATGACGAGCTTTTCGGAGGCGTCGAATACACAGATCCCCTGGGACATCGCATCGATCGCCGTGCGCGCCTGCCGCGTCAGCAGCCGCAGCATGTTGATCCGGATGATGCCGACGATGACCATCACGCAGGCTGCGATCGCGGCGGCGACGAACATCGCAAGCACGCGCGGTGGCAGGTTCGCCACAGCGGCTGCGATGCGTTCGGGTCCGAAGATGAATATGCCAACGAGGCTGGCGGCGAACGCGCCTGCACCCGCGGTCACCATGAATCCGACGCTGCGGCTAAGCCTCATCGCGCGCTTCGCTTTTATGACATGTGGTTTGGAATTCCGAGGATGACCCTAAGGGCCCCCTGTTTATATTTCGTTAACCTCGTGAGCCGGAGCAGGCAACTGCGCGGGTTTTGAGCAGGCCGGTGACCTCGCGTGCACGATCTTCCGGCAAGCGGTCATTGCTTAGCCATCCAGCCGACCTGCGCTGAGAATTGCGGTGTTACGCAAAGATGAAGTCGGACTGATGGGCCTGTAGCGCTTCGACGCTGTAATGCCTCACCAGGACGCTTTCGCCGGCAACGCCCCAATCGATCAACGCGCCGTTGATGGTGGTCGGCGAGTCGATATAAGTGAAGTGAAGATCACTAAAGGAGTGGACCCCGGCAACGTTGGAGAAGTCGAGTTTGTCTTCTCCAATCACGTAGTCGAGGATGTGATCGTTGCCGCCACCGGTTTCGAAGACAAAGGTATCGGCGCCCGCGCCGGGGAGGTGAGGGCCAAAATCACCCCAAAGGATGTCGTTGCCCATCCCGCCGATCAGAACGTCATCGCCAAACCCGCCCAGGAGGGTATCATTGCCTTCGCGGCCCTCCAGCTTGTTCTCGCCGTCGGTGCCGATCAGTGTATCGCCGCCCATCCCGCCGATCAGATTCTCAATGCCGCTGTAGATATCGCCGTGCGGGCCGGTGGTTTGCAGGTTTATGCCCAGTGCCATCTTCGCGCTGGCGTAGGTGACGGTATCGATGCCGTCACCGCCGATGAACGTATTTTTTCCGGCGCCGCCAATCATGGTGTCGTTGCCGTCGCCGCCGTTCAGGATATCGTCACCGGCTCCGCCGTTGATAAAATCCGCTGCAGAACTTCCGGTAATCGTGTCGGCGAACGCGCTGCCGGTAATCGTGAAACCCTCGGTCTGATTGCTGAGATTAATGGTGACACCGACCGCAGAGGTTTCAGCGGAAATCGCCTCGACATTGACTGACCTGACCTGGCTTTTTTGAACCAAGCGCTGTGAGAGAATAGCTTGGAAAGGAGCTTGGACATGCCAAAGAAGAGGTTCAGTTCGGAGCAGATTGTGACGCTGCTTCGTCAGATTGAAGTGTCGATGACGCATGGCAAAGCTGCGTCGATCGCCTGCCGGGATGCAGGGATATCGCAGCAGAGTTTTTACCGCTGGCGCAAAGAATACGGCGGCCTTGAGATCGATCAGGCAAAGCGCATGAAGGACCTGGAGCGCGAGAATGTTCGCCTTAAGCGTCTGGTGGCCGATCTGTCGCTTGAGAAACAGGTGCTCAAGGACGTCGCCTCGGGAAACTTGTAAGCCCCGAACGGCGCCGGCAGGCCGTTGAACGCATTCGGGGGAAGTACAGTCTCTCGGAGCGTCATGCCTGCCGGATTGTCGGTCAGCCACGCGGAACGCAGCGTTACACCACCATTGTCCGTGCTGATGAAGATGCGCTGACGCAGGCTATTGTGGCGTTGGCATCGCAGTACGGCCGGTACGGCTATCGTCGGATCAAGTCATTGCTGGACGAAGCCGGGTGGGACGTAGGCTGCGATCGCGTGCAGCGGATCTGGCGCCGTGAGGGGCTAAAAGTACCCAAGAAGCAGAAGCCGCGAGGCAGGCTCTGGCTCAACGATGGATCTTGCATCCGGCTAAGGCCGGAGCGGCGCAATCATGTGTGGAGTTATGACTTCGTGGAAGCTCAGACTCACGATGGCCGCAAGCTCCGGCTGATGACGCTGATTGATGAGTTCACGCGTGAATGCCTTGCTATCAGGGTGGCGCGCCGGATCAACAGCTTCGGTGTACTTGAGACGATGGCTGACGTCATGCTCATGCGCGGCGTTCCCGGGCACATCCGATCTGACAACGGCGCCGAGATGACGGCGAAGGTCGTACGCAACTGGCTGATGCAGGTTGGAACAAAGACCCTGTTCATTGAACCAGGCAGCCCCTGGGAGAATGGCTACTGCGAGTCATTCAATGGGAAACTACGCGATGAACTGCTGAACGGAGAAATCTTCTACAGCCTGAAAGAAGCAAAGGCCGTCATCGAGCAATGGCGGAAGCACTACAACACCATTCGACCGCACTCTTCGCTCGGAT
>CANKHA010000075.1 GCA_947481685.1 Bradyrhizobiaceae bacterium | reverse complement strand
GGTCATGCGGTGTTGACGGCGGCGGGCGGATGCGTAATCGGTAGGGACGGATCTCCCTTCCGCTATGGAAAAGCTGGCTTCCGCAACGATGGTTTTGTTGCCTGGGGCCGTGACCCGATTTCGTGACCTTACTGCACACGCAACAGCACTATGAATTTCATGACCGCCGCCGCTAACAAGTCCGGATCGAAAGAACAGCTTCCCGCGCACCTCAAGCGCCTGGAGGCGGAATCGATCGAGATCATGCGGGAAGTGGTCGCGGAGTTCCGCAATCCGGTGATGCTCTATTCGATCGGCAAAGACTCCAGCGTCATGCTGCATCTTGCGATCAAGGCATTCTATCCTTCGCCGTTGCCGTTTCCGCTCCTGCATGTCGATACGACGTGGAAATTCCGCGAGATGATCAAGTTTCGCGACGACGAAGCAAAACGTCTCGGTCTCAATCTGATCGTCCATATCAATCAGGAGGGCGTTGCAGCGGGCGTCAATCCGTTTGCCTCGGGCTCATCGGTCCATACGCATGTGATGAAGACTGAGGGTCTCAAGCAGGCGCTCGACAAATACCAGTTCGATGCCGCATTCGGCGGCGCGCGCCGCGACGAGGAAAAGAGCCGCGCCAAGGAGCGCATTTTCTCCTTCCGCTCGAAAGCGCATGCCTGGGATCCGCGCAACCAGCGTCCCGAGCTCTGGAACCTGTTCAACACCCGCATCCGGCAGGGCGAGTCGATCCGCGTCTTCCCGATCTCGAACTGGACCGAGCTCGACGTCTGGACCTATGTGCAGCTCGAGAATATCCCCGTCGTTCCGCTTTATTTCTCCAAGGAACGCCCGGTGGTTGAACGCTCCGGCACGCTGCTGATGGTTGACGACGAGCGCATGCCGCTGGAACCCGGCGAGAAGCCCCAGATGCGCCGCGTGCGCTTCCGGACGCTGGGCTGCTATCCGCTCACCGGCGCGATCGAGTCCGACGCCGATAATCTCGACGACATTGTTGCCGAGATGAAGACCGCGCAGGTTTCCGAGCGTCAGGGCCGTCTGATCGACAGCGACGAATCCGCTTCAATGGAGAAGAAAAAGCGCGAGGGGTATTTCTGATGGATACCCGCACCGACGGCAGCAAGCCTGTCGAGACCGACAACGATCTATTGCGCTTCATCACCTGCGGATCGGTGGATGACGGCAAGTCGACTCTGATCGGCCGGCTGCTGCATGACTCCAAGCAGATTTTCGAAGATCAGATGTCGGCGCTGGAGAAGGACTCCGTGCGCCATGGCACCACCGGCGAGGATATCGATTTCGCCCTCCTGGTCGATGGGCTGGAAGCCGAACGCGAGCAGGGCATCACCATCGACGTTGCCTACCGTTTCTTTGCGACGCCACGGCGGTCTTTCATCGTCGCCGATACACCGGGCCACGAGCAATATACCCGCAACATGGCGACCGGCGCCTCCAATGCCCAGCTCGCCGTCATCCTGATCGATGCGCGCAAGGGCGTGCTGGTGCAGACCAAGCGGCACTCCTTTATCTGTTCGCTGCTCGGCGTGAAGCATGTCGTCGTTGCGGTAAACAAGATCGACCTGGTGGATTACAGCCAGGAGGTCTTCGACCGCATCGTTGCCGATTACACATCTTTTGCTGCGCAGCTAGGCTTTACCAGCGTGATGCCGATTCCGCTGTCCGCGCGTTTTGGCGAAAACGTCGTCGATCGCTCGGCCAAGATGCCCTGGTACACGGGGCCTTCGATCATCGAATATCTTGAAGGTGTGGACGTGCAGAGCGACGAGCTCAACAAGCCGCTCCGCTTCCAGGTCCAATGGGTCAACCGGCCGAATCTCGATTTCCGCGGTTATGCCGGCACGGTGGCCTCGGGACGCATCAATAAGGGAGACGCGGTCGTTGTTGCTGCTTCAGGGCGCGCGACCAAGGTGGAACAGATCGTCACGTATGACGGCTCGCTGGAGCGCGCCGAGGCGGGCGACGCTGTAACCATTACGCTCGCGGATGAGGTCGATATCGCGCGTGGCGATGTCCTGGTCGAGCCAAAGGCGCGGCCGGAAGTGTCCGACCAGTTCGCGGCCCATGTCATCTGGATGAACGACGAGCCGTTGTTGCCGGGCCGCTCGTATCTGATCCGCATCGGCACAAAGACCGTGCCGGCGACCATCACCACCATCAAGCACAAGATCGACGTCAACACCCGCGAGCACCTTGCGGCGACGACGCTTCATCTCAACGACATCGCTTTCGTGAACGTTTCCACCACTGTACCGGTGGCCTTCGATCCTTATGCGGAGAACCGGAAGACCGGTTCTTTCATTATCATCGATCGTTTCAAAAACCAGACGGTCGGCGCTGGCATGATCGATTTCGGCCTCCGCCGCGGCACCAACATTCATTGGCAACCGCTGCTGATCGGCAAAGCCGAGCGAGCCGGACTCAAGCATCAGAGGCCGGTGATCCTGTGGTTCACCGGTTTGTCGGGCTCGGGAAAATCCACCATTGCTAATATCGTCGAGCAGACACTGAACCTCACCAATCATCACACCATGCTGCTGGACGGCGACAACGTGCGCCACGGCCTCAACCGCGATCTCGGTTTCACCGAGGTCGATCGGGTCGAGAACATTCGCCGTGTCGGCGAAGTGTCCAAGCTGATGGTCGATAGCGGATTGATCGTGCTGTGTTCCTTCATCTCGCCTTATCGCGCCGATCGCCAGATGGTGCGTGCGCTGGTCGATCAAGCCGAATTCCTGGAAGTGTTTGTCGACACGCCTGTCGAGGATTGCATCAAGCGCGATCCGAAGGGCCTCTACGCCAAGGCAAAGGCGGGGCAGTTGAAGAACTTCACCGGCATTGATGCGTCTTACGAAGCGCCGGAACAGCCGGAGATTCATCTGGAGACCATCGGCAAGACGCCGGCGCAGCTTGCCAAGCAGATCCTCGATTATCTGGTCGAACATAAGATCATCGGGCTCTCCGGAGAGCCGCTGTCTTTCGGTTCCGATCTGTTCCGCGGTTCCGATATTTAGCGATCTGACCGGCTCGCAGCATTCTCCGCTCATTCCCGCATCCGATCTCGGGCTTACCCGAGATCGGCACTATTGAGTGGCACAAGTCGGATAGATCCGACTTGTGCGAGGGAATCCAGCTCTCATGAAGCGCCGATATATCGAGTTCCAGTTACCGTATTCGTCTGGTGTGTCGCGCCGCGGCGTTCCGGTTCGTAACCGCCATAAAACACCGTTGACGATGTTGCGGTTGTCCTTGGGCAGCCGACCCCTGAACGTTTGCCAACCTCACGTTCGAGCGGCAACAAAACTTTTAAAATGCGCCATTCCGTTTCCGTCAGATCACCGCGAACCCAAGGCTGCCTCCTCTAATCAGCAGCCTTGAATCAATTTCTGAATAACGCGCGTCAAACAGTATAATCTGCCGAGGAGATATCGATGTCAAAGGTGAGTCAGATGAGCGCATCAGAAGCAGCCGTTACCACGAAATCCGTCAATACGATCGAAGATTTGATTGCGGCCACCAGGGATAGGAGCGCGCATCACATCGTGGTTCGCGGCAGCCTGAGTAATACGCCTTCGATCCGCCTTGCGCCCGGACAGTCGTTGCGCGGAGACGGTGACGCGGCTGCCATTACGTTCGCGGCCGGGACCGATGGCCTGCAATTATCGTCCGACAATCGGATTCACAATATCCGGCTCAACGCCTCCGTGGAAAAGCGCGCCATCTTCAACGACACATCGGTTGAAACCCTCGGGCGTATCGAATTGCGTAGCGTCACGACGACCGGCTGCGTTCAAATTCTAGTGCGCGACAAGGTACGCGGCGGCCATGTCGATGTGAACGGCCTGGACATCATCGCGGCGGACGCCCGTGGTGAGAAGGAAAGGCCGCACGGTTACGGCGTCTACGTCGTCAACGGCGCATTCACACTGTGGAATATGCAGCAGGATACCAGCGCGGTGGTCAGCGCTGACCTTGTTGGCCTCTCGGCAGGCCGCGATGGCGCGCCAGTGCGCGGCAGCGGCATTTTTGTCAGCGGCGGTGGCGACAAGGCTGGTCGGCTCAACGTGCGGCGGCTGGAGACCGATGCAGTCTATAGCGACGGCGGTATTGCGCCGGGCACGGCAGATCAAATTACCGGTGGTGTCTTCACGGTTTATGGAGCCTATGTCGATGTAGTGCGGAATCGTGGACCGGTTGTGACTTACGGCGTCAACGACATGGTGCTCGACAATTGGGGCGTGGTTGATCGCTGGACCGCCGAAGGGAAAATCACCTCGTACGGGCCGAGCGGTATCGGATTCGTCAACTTCGGCATCGTGCATGAACTCAAAGTTTCCGCGCCGATCGAGACTTTTGGCCAGGGTGCGCGCGGCTTCAATGTCTATACCGGCACGGTGAACCTTGCGGAGTTCGATCGCGTCATCACCCACGCCGACGGGGCGGTCGGAATCCAAATAAGCCAGCCGATCGGCCGCCTGGTAGTGCACCGTGGCATCGAGACGTTCGGCGGCACTGGCCCGTCGCTGGTTAAGGGTGTCGTGGTCAGCCTCTCCGCCATCGGCCTGAGCATCAAGCCCGGTGGGTCGGTCCGCGAGATCGAGATCAGTGGCGGCATTAAGACAAATGGAGCCGGTGTAGCGCCAATAGAGCAGCACGGCGCGATCGAATCGCTGCGCGTCACCGGAGGCTTCGGTGCTGCGGGAGGCGGCTTCGATAAAATCTGATGACGCAGCGGAAAACCGTCACTCTTTTGGCCGGGTAGACAAGGCTTCCCGGATCGGGGATTGTCGCCCGCCGGATTTCCTTACGGATGTTCTGGCGCTTCAGCATTTCCCGGAGACATTCGTCCGTGTCAGCACCTCACGCCTCCACAGCTCTCGATCGCTTTGTTGTTCTCGATCTTACGCGCGTGCGCGCGGGTCCTACTGCCGTGCGGCAGCTCGCGGACTGGGGCGCCAACGTCATCAAGATCGATGCGCCTGAAGAGGGCGGCGCGGGCGAGCCGCTCGGCGGCGCGCGGCGTGGTCCCGATTTCCAGAACCTGCATCGCAACAAGCGCGCGATCACGCTCAACCTGAAAGAAAAGGCAGGCGTCGCGGCTTTCTATCGGTTGGTCGCAAAGGCCGATGTGGTGGTGGAGAATTTCCGCCCGGACGTGAAGGCACGCCTCGGTATCGACTACGATTCGCTGAAGAAGATCAACAAACGCATCGTCTATGCCAGCATCTCCGGCTTCGGCCAGGACGGGCCTTACGGCGAGCGCGCTGGTTTCGACCAGATCGCGCAAGGCATGGGCGGCATCATGTCGATCACCGGACTGCCGGGGCAGGGGCCTGTGCGTGCCGGCATTCCGATCGCGGACCTGAGCGCGGGACTTTTCTGCGCCATCGGCATCCTCACGGCTCTGCTTGAACGCGAGAAGTCGGGTGAGGGGCAGTGGGTGCAGACCTCGCTGCTGCAGGCCCAGATCTTCATGCTCGACTTCCAGGCATCGCGCTGGCTGAACAAGAAGGAAGTCGCGCCGCAGGCCGGCAACAATCATCCGACCAGCATTCCGACCGGCGTGTTCAAGACCGCTGATGGCCATATCAATATAGCGACGACCGGCCAGAAAATCTGGGAACGCTTCGCGCAGGCCATCGGCGCGGACGAGATGATCAAGCGCGAGGAATATGCCACCGGCGCGTTGCGCTCGAAGAATCGCGACGCGATGAATGCCGAGCTCAACAAGATCACGGAAAAAAAGACAAGCGCCGAATGGCTGGAGCAGTTGAATGAAGCCGGCGTGCCGTCCGGGCCGATCTATTCCATCGACCAGCTGTTCGACGATCCGCAGGTCAAATATCTCGGCATCGCGGCGTCGGTGCCGACCGACTCGCAGGATGGCCGGCCGTTGACCGTGGTGGCGCAGCCTTTCAGCATGTCGCGCACGCCGACAAAGATGGTAGCGCCGCCGCCGGATGTCGGTGAGCATAACGATGAAGTGCTGAAGGAATTCGGTTTCAGTGCGCAGGAGATCGAAGACCTGCGCAAATCAAAAGCGATCTGACGAGATAAGGACAAGCGCCCATGACCGATACACTGCTCGCACGCAAGGAAGGCGGCGTTGGCATCGTGACCTTCAACAATCCGGCGAAGCACAATGCGATGTCGCTGGAGATGTGGGAGGCGACTGTTCGCCACCTCAACGAATTTGCTAAAGACCGCGACGTGCGTGTCGTCGTTCTCACCGGTGCGGGCGGCAAGGCTTTCGTTTCCGGCGCGGATATTTCGAAATTCGCCGATGAGCGTTCCAGCAAGGACGGCGTCGAAAAATATAATAAGGCTGTCGAGCTCGGATATTCGACCGTTTATTCCTTTCCGAAGCCGACCATTGCGATGATCCGCGGGTATTGCATCGGCGGCGGCATGGGCCTCGCGTCCTGCTGCGACATCCGCATCTGCTCGCCGAATTCGCGTTTCGCAGTGCCGGCCGCGAAGCTCGGCCTGGGCTACGACTATCCCGGTCTCAAACGGCTTTCGGATCTGGTTGGCCCTTCCTTCACCAAGGAGATTTTCTTCACTGCGCGTCAGTTCGACGCAGCAGAGGCCAAGGATATGGGCTTTGCCAACCGGATCGTTCCGGATGAGGAAATTGAGGCCTATGTGAAGAACTACGCCGAGACCATTGCCGCCAACGCGCCACTCACGGTTGATTCCGTGAAGTTTATCGTCGGCGAAGTCATGAAGGACGAATCCAAGCGCGATATTAAGCGCTGTTCCGAGCTGGTTTTGGAATGCTTCGCCAGCAAGGACTACATCGAAGGCCGTCAGGCCTTCATGGAAAAGCGCAAGCCGGTCTTCACGGGTTCTTGAAGTAGCGACATTGGTCGCATGGCATGGTGGCATGCTAGCCCCTATGATGCCGCCACGAAGAGCCGCCGCGGCCAGTGCCGTGAGCGCGCCGTCCTGGGAGGGCAAGCGTGGCGTCCGTTGAATTGCGTGGTCTGACCAAGCGTTATGACGCCCTCGCGGTGGTGGACGATGTTTCGTTGCACATCGAGAGCGGCCGGCTGGTGTGCCTGCTGGGTCCCTCCGGCTGTGGCAAGACCACGACGCTGCGGCTGATCGCGGGCTTCGTCGAACCCACTGCCGGTGAAATCCATGTCGGTTCCCGCGTTGTCTCCTCGCCGGCGCGTACGCTGCCGCCGGAGCAGCGCAATATGTCGATGATCTTCCAGAGCTACGCGCTTTGGCCTCACATGACCGTGGCGGAGAACATCGCCTACGGGCTGAAGCTGCGGAAGCAAAGCCGCGACACCATCAATAAGAAGCTCACGGCCATTCTCGCCACTACCAAGCTTGGTGCTCTGGCAAACCGTTATCCCGGTGAACTGTCCGGCGGTCAGCAGCAGCGGGTAGCGCTGGCCCGCGCACTTGTCGTCGAACCGGAAACATTGCTGCTCGACGAGCCGCTGTCGAACCTCGACACCAATCTGCGCGAAGAGATGCGCTTCGAAATCCGGCGCCTGCACGACGAATATCGCTATACCACCGTCTACGTCACCCACGACCAGTCGGAAGCGATGACGACCGCGGACGTAATCGCGGTGATGAATGCCGGAAAAATCGAGCAGGCCGGGTCGCCGGAAGACATCTACGAGCGTCCGCGCTCCGAATTCGTTGCACGCTTCATCGGCTCCAGCAATGTCGTCAGCGGCAAGAATCTCGACGACAGCCGCATCTCATTCGCTGGCCTGCCGCTCCGCTGCGCGGGCGCGAAGCTCGCAGCTGGCGGCACGACTGCCGTTTCGATCCGCCAGCACGCCATCAATATCTGCGCGGCTAAGCCGCAACAGACGGAAAACGTTATGCCGGCGACCGTGGTGCGTCAGGTCTTTCTCGGCGACAGCCGCGACTACATGGTCGAAGTCGCCGACGGCACGCAATTGCGCGTCATTACGTCTGCGGAAGAAAGCATTCCGCGAGGCTCAAGTGTATGGCTTGAGCTACCACCGGAGAATTGTCGTGCGCTGATGGGATAAAAAATACCGGCGCAACAAAAAGACGGCCCGCAAAGCGGGGAGCCAACAGGGAGATACGTCCATGACCAAGTGGAGAGTTTCGCGACGAGACGTTCTGAAAGGGACGACAGCGTTCGCTGCTGCAAGCGTCTTTGCATCGCCCATCCGGGCACAAGCACTGGCGGCGGCCGTTATCGATCAGAAGCTGATCGACGCTGCCAAGAAGGAAGGCAAGGTCGTCTGGTACACCGCCGTCGATCTTCCGGTAGCGGAAAAAGTCGGCAAGGCCTTCGAGGCGAAATATCCCGGCATCGCGGTTCGGGTTGAACGCAGCGGCGCCGAGCGTGTGTTCCAGCGCATCGGGCAGGAATACGCCAGCAAGATTTATGAAGTCGATGTGGTGAATTCTTCGGACGCCGCACACTTCATCGTCTGGAAGCGTGACGGCATTCTGCAGTCTTACGTTCCGGAGGACGTGGCCAAGTTCTACGCCGCCGAGCACAAGGATGCGGATGGTATGTTCGCCAGCTTCCGCGCCTGGGGTTGCGTCGTTGGATACAACACCAACATGGTGAAGGCGGAGGAGGCGCCGAAGAGCTTCGCCGACTTGCTCGATCCGAAATGGATGAACAAGATCGTGAAAGCCCATCCGGGCTACAGCGGCACCATCATGACCTCGACCTTCCAGCTCACGCGTGATCTCGGCTGGGACTATCTCGAGAAACTGGCCAAGCAGAAGATCATGCAGGTGCAATCCTCGACCGATCCGCCGAAGAAGCTTGCACTTGGCGAACGCGCCGTGATGGCCGACGGCAACGAGTACAATATGTTCCTGGAGAAGGAGAAGGGCAGTCCGGTTGAGATTGTCTATCCGACCGAAGGAACGCCGCTGGTCATCGGGCCGAACGGTATCTTCAAGCAATCGCCAAACCCGAATGCGGCGCGCCTGTTCCAGAGCTATTGCTTCACGCCTGAAGCCCAGCAGCTCATCGTCGATGTCGGTGGTCTGCGTTCTCTCCATCCGCAGGTCAAGGAGCACACCGGCCGCAAGCTGGTGAAAGACATCAAGTGGATGAAGGACGATCCGGTGGGCGTGGAGAAAACGGCTGAAGATATCAAGACCCGCTACACCAAGATCTTCGGCGTCTGAAAACGCCTTGCTCTTACGACGGCCGCCGGTGCTCCTGCGCCGGCGGCTGTTGCGCTCACGGATAGCCCATGTCGTCAGGCGATATTGCCAGCTCCGGAATGATCGACCGCTCCCGCCGCGCATGGCTGCGCTTCGATGGGTCGCGTGCCGTACTTTACGCTTTTGCGGCGCTGCTTTGCGTGTTGGTCATCCTGCCGATGACGTGGCTGGCGATTTATGCCTTCACCGACCGCAATCGTGATTTTACGCTTGCCAATTTCCAGCGTCTGTTCAGCGAAGCGGCTTTCATCGATCCGCTCATAACAACGTTCACTGTCGCGATTTGCACCTCATTGATCTGCTGCGCGATTGCCGCTCCGATGGGCTGGCTGGTGGCGCGTACCGACCTGCCTTTCAGCCGCACCATCCGTGCGTTGGTGACGGCTTCGTTCGTCACGCCACCGTTTCTCGGCGCCATTGCCTGGGAATTGCTGGCGGCGCCCAACAGCGGGTTGCTCAACAAGTTCTATCGCTTTGTCACCGAGAAGCC
>CANKHA010000074.1 GCA_947481685.1 Bradyrhizobiaceae bacterium | reverse complement strand
GCTCGGCTACAAGACCCCGGCGGCTTATGCCGATACACTCACCGCGCCAGAAGGCGCATCACCAGCCGAGGCTCTAATCGCCAATGGATGAAAGTTCAGTGGCAGGTCAGCGCCATGCCACTGGCTTATTTTCCACTCGGCATTTCCACCCGCATACCCAAATGGAAATACGGCGCCAACAAATGTTTTAGCCTGCTGGTCCCAATTCAAAACATTCACGCCATTTGAAAAATGCGACCAGTCATTGATAAGGGAAACTGTGATGGTTGGCGGCAACGGCGGCTTTTTTTAGCCATCACGGTTGCTGGCATCAAGGCCGATAAAGAGGCCAAGAACAGGCCAACAAGCACGCGTGCCACCGAGGGCATTTTTCCCACTCCAAACAAATAAAGAAAATTTATGCTGCAGGCATAGCATGCTATTGACTTCGACCCGCCGCATTAACCAATGCATCTACAACATTAGTTAATAGTGGAGACGGCGATCTTGTTGGTGCGGCGGCGGGGCCACCTGTTCGCAACCGGCGCGGTGCAGTGGAGAGTTTACGTGCGCGCCGCTGGGACCATTTCTGCCAGACAAAGCTATTTGTGACACTGAACTAATCAAATGCGCTCCTGCAAAAGATGCACGCGCCTAACCCATAAAATGGAGTGGGCAATCCGGCTGAAGTCCGTCATTCAGGTTCAGAAAGCCAAGGCTATTTGTGACACCCCAATCTGGGATATAACCTGCCCATTGACCCGGAAGGAAAAAGCGATGGCTGGCAGCGATAGAAAATCGACCGGCGAGACTGATATCCAGGCGCTGCGGCGCGCGTACTATGATCGCCTGTCGCAGAAGGACATGGCCCCGCTGTGGGAGGTTCTGAGGGATCTCGTGCCGGCCGAGCCGGTCACGCCCTATGTGCCGGCTGTCTGGCACTTTGACGATTTCAAGCCGATAGTTCTTGAAGCCGGCGTGTTGATCACCGCGAAGGAAGCGGAGCGCCGGGTTCTGGTTCTTGAAAATCCCGGCGCCAAAGGAAAATCCGGTATCACGCAATCGCTCTACGCCGGCATCCAGATGATCTTGCCGGGAGAGATTGCGCCGCCCCACCGCCACACCGCAGGCGCCATTCGCTTCATCCTCGATGGCGAAGGCGCCTACACCCAGGTCGATGGCGAAAAAGCCCTGATGAGCCGCGGCGATTTCGTGATCACGCCGAGCTGGACCGCGCACGATCACGGCAACGACTCCGGCAAGCCGATCCTGTGGCTCGATGTTCTCGATGCGCCTATGACGAATTTCTTCGGCGCCTCGTTCATGGAGCATCTCGGAGAGGAGATGCAGAACACGCGCCGCCCATCCGGTGATTCGCTTGCCCGTTATGGCTCCGGCGTCATGCCGGACGGAACCGATACATCGTCGAAGCAAAGCCCGATCGTCAATTATCCCTACAGTGTCATCCGTCCGGTACTGGAGCGCCTGCAGCGGGCGGGCGAGATCGATCCGCGCCATGGCGCTCGTGTGCGCTATTCCAATCCCTTCAATGGCGGCTGGGTCACCCCCACCATGGGCGCGCATATTTCCCTGCTGCCGAAGGGCTTCAAAGGCAGGGACTACCGCTCCACCGATGGCACTGTGTTTGCGTGCGTCGAAGGCCGCGGCCGCACCAGGCTCGGCACATCGGCGCTTGAATGGCGGGAGGGCGATGTATTCGTCATCCCGACCTGGAACACCTATCATCATGAAACCGATACAGGCGCCGTGGTGTTCGGCATTTCCGACAGGCCCGCGCAGGAGTCCCTCGGCATCTGGCGCGAGGACGCCTGAGTTCAAGCGAACGACTTCCTGGGGGATAGATGGGCGAAATTAATCTGGACGGCAAAGTCGCGATCGTCACGGGAGCCGCTCAGGGGCTTGGCAAGATTATGGCCGAGGGATTGGTGAGAGCCGGCGCGCGCGTTGTTTTCGCCGATCTCAATGCCGGACAACTCAAAGACAGTGTTGAAGAGATCGCGCAGGATTGCGGTCGAAACGTCGCTATCGCATCCGCGGGCGACATCAATCGTATCGAAGATTGCGAGCGCCTCGTCGGCGAATGCATTAACCGTTTCGGCGGGATGCATATGCTGGTGAATGCCGCGCGACGTCCGCATCGCGGCCCCGGCCTTCCCGTCAACGGCAACAGCCTGCCGTTCTGGGAGTCCAATCCGCATATCTGGCAGGAAACCGTCCAGACCAACGTGGTCGGTACTTTCTTCCTGTCCCGGACGGTGACGCCACATCTGATCGCGCAGAAGTGGGGCCGCATCGTCAACATCACGACGAGCAACGCAGGCCTCAGCGGCGCGCGCAGTTCGCCTTACGGCGTGACCAAGGCGGCGCTGGAATCCGCGACGCTGATCTGGGCCGCCGATCTCGCCGGCACAGGCGTCACCGTAAATTCGCTTCTGCCCGGCGGAAGTTGCGCCAACGACCCGGGGAAGGTCACCAAAAGCGGCAAGGCCTTGCTGCCGATGGACATCATGAATCCGGTGCTGCTCTGGCTCGCATCGGATCTGTCCGATGGCATGACCGGCAGGCGCTACATAGGGAAATTGTGGGACAGCAGCCTGCCCCCGGGTGAAGCCGCCGCACGCGCGGAGCAAGCGCCGGAACTGCAGCGAAAAGCTTGAGTTGCCTCCCAAAAGCCTGATTTTATGAGCATTTTTACGATGACCCCTTTAAACGGGTTGAAATGTCCGCTTAAAAGGCCCATACTCATCCTGTTCGATTTTTTGCTGTCCTTGCTACTGCCCCGTCAAGGGTGCTTCCAAGACAACGTTGAATTCGGATGCAGGGTTGCGCGATGTCGTTCAGCCCTTCGACGCCGATCGGCGTTTCTCAAATGGAGGCCTACAATGGCTACAGGTACAGTTAAGTTTTTCAATTCGCAAAAGGGTTTTGGTTTCATTTCGCCGACCGACGGTGGACAGGACGTGTTCGTCCATATCTCCGCAGTCGAGCGCGCCGGAATGAGCAGCCTCAACGAAGGCCAGAAGATCAGCTACGACGTCGTGAGCGAGCGCGGCAAGAACGCCGCTGCGAACCTGCAGAACGCGTAACTCTGGTTTTCTAATATTGTCATCAGGCCCGGCATCGATACGCCGGGCCTTTTGCATTTTAGCGAAGCCTTTTCGCTCCAATAAAAACAGATTACCGTTGCCGCTTAACAGGCTTGGTTGATCGCCACGCAACGAGGGGATAATGGAAACGCCGCGTCACGGAAATAAACCGAGGCTTTTTTTCCCGCAGCTGAGTTCCTTTTACGCCCGTGCGATTCCGCTCTCTTGGGTGATTGTCCGCATCGCCGTTGGTCTTGCGCTGGCCATCCATGGATGGGGCAAGATTGGCCGGGGCGGCGGGCCGGCGCAATTGATCCAGAAGCTCCCGCAATTGGCCGCCATTGGTGACGAGATCACGTTCGTTCTGATGCTGATCGAGTTCGTGGGCGGTCTGTGCATCGTCGCCGGCCTTTTCACCCGCTTCTGGGCAGCAGCAGCCGCGGTCGAGATGGGCGTGCTGACTTTCTATATCTATTGGGGCAACGGCTACGCGTGGCTCTCGCGCGGCTACGAATACACGCTGATGTGGGGGCTTGTGTTATTCGCCGTCGCATTGCGCGGCGGCGGCCCGTGGTCAATCGATCGGCGGCTCGGCCGGGAATTATAAAATAGACCGGCGCGTCGGTCCCGATCGCTAGCGGTACAGCACGACGGATCTCACTCGGCCGCCTTCTTCGTGACTGGCGTGTCTTCCTTGGCTTCGAGCGCGTTCCTCACGACGGCGATGACTTCCGGTGACTGATTGAGCGCATCCCTGACCATTTTTGCGACGTCCTCGCCGTAAGCTGGATCGACGGGAACGCCGAGCTTCTCGGCCTTGGCCTGAAGTTCCGGGTTTTCCAGCGCCTTCCTGTAAGCGTCGCGCAGCGCGGCAAGGCGGTCAGCCGGAATGCCCGGAGGACCCGCAGTGAGGCGGGCGATGTCACCCTGTGACTGCATCAGCGCGACAAACGTCAGGCCGTTTTTGTCCTTGATCGCATCCCTGAGTTGCGGAATATCCTTCTGCTTGCCGCCGATCTGGGCAATGAAGCGGCCATAGCCATTTTCCACGAACTTCTCGAACGAAGAACGCGATCCTCCCGCAAGACCGGTTTCTCCGCGCCGCATCGCGAGCTGGTCGTCGTTGCCGTTGTAGCCGGTCAGTATCTTGACCGGCAGCTTCAGGATATTCGTCAGGGAGTTGATCTCGACATAGTTCGAGGTGCCAACACCCGCGGTGGCAAAATTCAACGTCCCTTTCCACGCCATCACATCCTGGAAGGTCTTGATCGGCGACTGCGCGGGGACGATGAGCACGCGCGGCTCCGAAGCGGCCTTGCCGATCCATGACATTTCGGTCAGGTCGAACTTCAGACCTTCGGCCTTGATCAGCTGATTATAGATCAGACCGGTATTGAAGGTGCCGATGGTCAGGCCGTCAGGCTTCGATGCGTAGACGGTGTTGGCGCCAATCAGGTGACCGGCTCCGGGCACGTTCTTCACCACGAAGGTCGAGCCGGGCAGATATTTCTGCATGTATTCGGTAATGAGGCGACCGTAGAGATCATATCCACCGCCTGCGGCGGTAGCGACGACGTAAGTCACCGTCTTGCCTTTATAGAAATCCGCACCCGTCTGGGCTTGCGCAACACCGGCAGCCAAAACCGCGGCTACCATCACTCCTGCACCAAAGGACAAACGCTTCCTGAGCATTATCTCCTCCTCGTTGGGTCGTTAAGTGCGGCCGTGCAAAAAGCTAAACCTCAACATTAGATGTGGGGAACGGCTTCACGCCGGGCACTGGATCCCGGCCAATTAGCGGCTGATGCCCTGCTTTTTCATCAGGCCGTTAATGTATTCCAACGCCTGTGGCGACGTCTGGTCCAACGTCTTCATCAGCTTCTCGAGATCCTCGCCGGCCTGTATGTCCAGGTCCTGGCTGATCTGGCGGCCTTTCTCCTGAAATTCAGGATCCTTTGCCATTTTGACGAAAGCCTCGCGATAAACATCGATGATTGGCTTCGGTGTTTTGGGAGGCAGCACAAGAAATTTTTCCAGCAATATGAGACTGAACCAGTATCGGTAGCCTTGCTCCTGAATCGGGTCCCTGAGCTTGCCTTCGACCTGATTTGCGAACACGGGAACGTCTGCGAATTCCTTGCGCGGCAGGAATTTTCCCCCTTCGAGAAGGCCGGTCTGCGTGAGGACCTTGAATTTCCCTTCTGCCTGAAGTTTAGCAACCTGGAACAGATTGCTCGTCGCGGTCATATCGATCTCGCCGCGATCAAGCGCGACGAAAAGGTCATTGGTTCCGGGATAGCCGAGCACCCATTTCGCATTCCAATCCAGGATATCGATGCCCCACACCGTGATCTGTGTGCCCGCGCGCGGTTGCCCGGCAACCCCACCCATGATGACCGGAGGCTTGCTCTTGTCGTAGAGGCGTTCCTCCGCGTCCTTGCGTATGACAATGGCTGAACCGCCGCGGCCGATGCCGCCGATGAATTCAAGCTTGGTGGGATCGTATGTGACCTGGGGCTGTTTGTAGATGACCGGGTCGCCCTGCGAAACCGATGCCATGTTGATGGTCAGTCCGTCCGGCTTCGCCTGCTGATAGAATAAATTCATCGAGGTAATGCCGGCGGCGCCCGGCTGATTCTGCACGATGATCCTGGGGCTGCCGGGCAAATATTTCGAGAGGTGCTCAGCGACGACGCGCGCTACCAGATCGCTGCCGCCACCCGGTGCCGAGCCCACCACCATCGTGATGGATTTGCCAGCGAAGTTGAGGGGTTCCTGCGCTGGAACTCCGCTGCTGACCAGTAACGTCACTGCAAGGCCGAGCACAATGCGTTTCATCGTTCCCCCTGATTCCAACGTCTATTTTTAGCTTGTTTACGGGCAAGGCTAGCTACGGCGGCACCGCAAGTAAACTCACCAACCCCATCGACGGCGGGGCCAGATCTCAACACCTGCCCGTTCGCAATCGGTGAATAACAGCTGCAAAAACCGGCAAATCACTGCTTTTTGCGGGCCTAACTGTTTATAGTCCGGCATACGAATCACAGGAGCTAACATGACAACGCAAATGACGAAGTCCCAGTTGATCGAACAGATCGCGTCCAAGACTGAGGTGGCGAAGAAAGAAGTGAAGGGCATCCTCGAGCAGTTGGCCGAGATCGGCTACAAGGAATTGAAGAAGAACGGCGTATTTCTTGTCCCAGGATTTGCCAAGTTCGTCGTCATCAAAAAGCCCGCCACGAAGGCTCGCGAAGGCGTCAATCCGTTCAACGGCGAACCCATGACCTTCAAGGCAAAGCCCGCCCGGAAGATCGTCCGGGCCCGTCCGGTCAAGGCCGCCAAAGACGCGGTGTAAGATATCCTTGTTTAAATATGCTCTGAACTGCGAGGGGCCTCCCCTCGCAGTTCAGATGCCAATCAACATAGTGGCCAGTTGTCCGAGGCTACAATTCGCCGCGGTAGCCGCCGCCTATGGCCTAATGGTTTCAGTGAACCAGTCGGTCGGCAGATCGTGGCCGACGCCCTGCTCCTTGGCCTTGCGGTAGACCACCGACCCGACGGCGGCGAACTGATATCCCAAGCCGAGATTGTTCATGAAGCATGTGATCTCGGTATCGCTCTGGCGGCCCTGCGCCTGGCCGGCGATGACCTCCGCGATGGTCGGGAACTTGGTGATGTCGACGTCGGTTGACTTTACGGCTCCCCGTTCGGCAGCCGGCTTCTTCCGCAACTCAATGCTGACTTCGGTGATCGGCTTCACATCGCGGGAATGAATGACCACGCGATCGGCCTTCCGGATCGCGTCCATTTCGATCTCCGGCTTTCGGATGGAGCCGGCGTGCATGCCCGGCTCAAGCCGTTCCTTGAAAAAGATCGCTTCCTCGCTGCTGGTGGCGCAGAGCGCAATATCCACGCCCTTCACAGCCGCTTCCGGCTGGTCGACCGGCTGCACCTCGATCTTGAGGATTGCGCTCATCTCCTTGCAGAAGGCTTCGCGCCGCTCCTTGCTCGGGCTGAAGCAGCGGATCGTTTTAATGTCGCGCACGGCGCAAGCGGCCATCAGCTGCGTCCCCGCCTGCCCGCCCGAGCCGATGATACCGAGCGTTTTGGAGTTCTTGCGAGAAAGATATTTGACGCCAAGGCCACTGGTGGCGCCGACGCGGAAACGCTGCATGATACCGTCCGGCAGGATCGCGAGCGGGTCGCCGTTATAGCTGGAAAATAGCAGAACCAGTCCGACGTATCGGTCGTTCGTCGCTGCCGGTACTTTGACGCGGCGCACTTTGTCGCCGACCTTTGGCATGGTGATGATATCGGAATTGATGCGAACCGCGCCGATACCCAGTTTCGGAATCACGCCATCCATGGATTTCAGGCTGTAGTGGGCATCGTCGCGCCCTGTCGGCACAAGGCAGTCGGAGCGGGTGCGCGACAGGCCGCGTCCCTCGGCGAGCTCTACATAAGCCTCCTCCAGCGCGGCAAGGCATTCCGGCATGGTCAGCAGTTGCTCGACGTTCTCGTTCGACAGGATCAGGGTCATTACTGGCTTCCTAGCTTACATATTGGTGTTTGCGATTCAGGAATCACGACTTCAGCGACATCGCTTCTTCAAACGCTCAGCCAGCCGAAATCTTTCTCACGTTCTATATTCTGCAGCCGGTCAAAAATCTCATCCATACTTTTCCGCGGGGAGTCGCGGGTCAGAAGCGAGAATTTCTCATGCACGTCCGCCCGGTTGGCGGGGTTTTCAGGCATGCCCCTGAAATGCAAGACGCGTTTGCTCAGGACGCGGCCGTCTTTCAGTTTCAGCGTAACGGTAGCGCCCGGCGTCATGTGGCCAGCGCCCTCCTCCGTGTACAGCTTCACGCGCTGGCACAATGCGATGATTTCAGGATCCTTCACCGCGCTGTCGTCAAAGGAGCGTGGATCGGCCGGATCGCGGAAGAATCCCAGCGCGACAGCGAACGGAACGCTGTATTGCGCGATCATCGGGTCCTTCGGTTCCAGGATGTTGTGCCGGTCCAGCATCTCCGCGCGTCCCCCGACCTCGATCGTATCCACGTCCGCGGCTGAGAAGGTGTTTTCCGCCTGCAGGTCCTTCAATGCCTGCAACGGGCCCTGCGCCGCGCCATGGCAGGCAAATGGTTTCGTGGAGAACGTCATCGACATGAACTTGTCGCCGAGTCCCTTCGTGAGCTTGCTCTCGTCGAACTCGTCGCAAAAAACGCGCAGAAAGCCGAACTCGCCCTCGAGGATGTCATGCGGGCCATCAAAGCCGCGATCCGCCAGGTTGGCAGCCAGCAAGCCGCTTTCACTGGCGCGCGCGAAATGCATGCGCTTGACCATGCCGCCGGTGCCGGAGCGGGAAAACTGCACCAGCCCGCCGGCGAGAGAAGCGGCGATGCCAAGCACGTTGGTCATTTTCACCCGGTCGAAACCGAGAAGCCTTCCGGCAACAACCGACGCACCGAATGGCCCCGTGGTGCCCGGCGCATGGAAACCGCGAATTTCGTTGGAATGCCCGGTGGCGTCGCCGATCCGCAGCATGACTTCGGCAGCGGCAACGAAGGCCGTGATCAGGTCGTGGCCATTGAAGCCTCGCTCCTGGGCAAGCGCCAAGCCCGAGGGGAAAATCGTGGCGCAGCGATGCACGCCGACGCTGGGTTTTGTCGATCCGTCGAGTTCGAAAGCATGCGCCATCGCACCATTGGCAAAGGCGGCCATCGGCGCCTGAACGAAACCGCCGCCCGGCCCGAGAATGGCACTCTTCCCTCCCAGCCCGTATTGTTTCGCGTAATCGACAATCATCTGGCTCCACGGCAAGCGATAGCCGAAGATCATCGCGCCGACGCCGTCGCATATCGTGTTCTTGGTGCGCTCAAGAACATTTTCCGGAATGTCCTCGAAACGGAAATTGGCCGCGTAATCCGCCAGCGTCTGCGTCTTGTTCATGAATTTTTGTCCCGCCCCGAGGCGCTTCACTCTCCCGTTATCTTCCGCGCGGCGGCTATGACTTCAGGCGACGAACTGTACATGTCCTTGACATACGCGGCCGCCTCTTCCCCCGTCATCGAGCCGATAACCGGCAACTGCAACTTGTCCGCTTCGGCCAGCAGTTTCGGATCTTTCAAGGCCGCGGTGAAGGCCGCACGGAGTGCCGCGACCCGATCAACCGGCACAGCTTTGGAGGCAATGTAGGGGCGGCCCACAATGCTGGGTGACGCCAGGAACTTGATCAGTTTCTTCTTCTCGGGATCGTTGGTGAGATCCATGATGAACGGAATGCCCTCAGGCATTCCGGGAGCCAGCACTGTCGATCCACGGGAGAATATTGTGATTTTGCCATCTCTCACCCATTCCGGCGGAACGCTGGAAAAAGAGACGCAGTCACCATCAAGCTCGCCACGCTCGACGGCGATTTTCTTTTCGGCGCTGCCGGTATAGCCAAAAATCGGCTTCAGCTTGACGCCAAAGACTTCCTTGAGGACGCCAGCATCGACAAAGCCCGCTGAGCCCTGACCGATTTGGCCAAAGGTGATGCCCGGGTGCTTGAGCACGTCCTGAAAGTTCTTGATGCCGAGATCGGCCCGCACATAACACACCCTGATTTCCTGGGTCATGTTTCCGATCCAGGAAAAATTGGTGAGGTTGACCGGCATGTGCTCCGGCTTCGTCAACGACTCCGTCACGAGGCCAGGAGTGAAAGCGGTAATGACGGTGCCATCGGTCGCCGCACCGTTATCGAGATACTGGACGGACTTAAGACTGGAGGCGCCCGGCATATTCTCGACCACAGAGCTGGTCCCGGTTGTCTGAACATATTCTCCGCGTCGATAAGTGGAGCGTCTGCCGGGGTTAGGCTGCCAAGCGGATTGGCAGCGGGTTGAAGTAGGCTTGATCGGGTGTGGCGTCGTCAAGGCTCGAATGCGGCCGGCGGCGGT
>CANKHA010000073.1 GCA_947481685.1 Bradyrhizobiaceae bacterium | reverse complement strand
GCAAGCGCCACCTTAGCCTTGAAGCCCGGTGTGTGGTTCCGGCGCGGTCGTCTGCTCATGGTCTCTCCTGATTCGCAGGCAACAGCGTGCCCGCCGTCAGGCAGAAACTCCACTTAGCGTCCTGTGCAGATTTGCGGGACCGGCTCTATCGTCGGCAACGCGGCCAATAACAATCTCGATGGTGGCGCCGGCAACGACACGCTGACCGGCGGCGCTGGTGATGATCTGTTTTTCTACCGCGCCTCTGGCGGACAAGACGTCATTACCGATTTCACCGCCGGCGGTGCCGTGGACGAAATTTATTTCGGCCTGGCGTACGTCCGCATGTTCTACCAGGCGATGTCGTTCGCAGCCCAGGACGGCGCCGATACCGTTTTCGACTTCGGCAACGGGCAGCTGCTCACGCTTTCGGACGTGACTCTGGAGGATCTGACGGCCGACGATTTCGCTTTCTCTAATCCCTCGCCGCCCAGCACCGTCGCTCCCAGCGATATCGCGCTGGCCGCGAACCCAATCGCGGAGAATGCCGCGGGCGCGATCATTGGCGCTTTGGCGGTCACCGACGCAGACGGAGAAATAGCGTTTGCGTTTACTGTATCGGACGATCGCTTCAAGGTCGTCACCGACGCTAACGGCAGCCGGCTGGCCTTGAAAAGCGGCGTGTCGCTCGACTACGAAACGGAGTCGTCTGTCACCGTCGAAATTACCGCGACGGACAGCGGTGGCCTTTCCTACAAAGAGCAGTTCAACATTACGGTCCTGGATCGTTCGGGCGCCATTATCAATGGGACGAGCGGCAACGACACGATCAACGGCACGCAGACGGTTTCCGGTCAGTCGCTGGCGAGCGACGAGAATGATACCATTAACGGCCTCGCCGGCAACGATAGCCTTTCCGGACTTGGCGGCAATGACACCATTTCCGGCGGTACCGGAAACGACGCCATCAATGGTGGCGAGGGTAATGACAGCATCTATGGCGGGGCTGGCGTGGACAACATCAATGGCGGTGTCGGAAACGATACCATCTACATCACCGGCTCTGAGGCTATCAGTGACATCATGCTCGGTGGTACAGGTGAGGACGCGATCAGCGTTGTCGGCAAGTCGAAGGTTTCGCTTGAGGGCTTCAGCGCTTCCAACTCAATTGAATCCTGGATCGGAAACAACACCGCTGTTGTTGGCACAAAGGCCAACAACACACTGGATTTCAGCGGACTGACCTCAAAGACAGGCATCGCCTACATCGACGGCGGTGCGGGCAACGACAAAATCACCGGGTCCCTGCAGGCTGACGATATTCGTGGTGGAGACGGAAACGACACCCTCAACGGCGGAGGAGGCAACGACCTGCTGACGGGTGGCAAAGGTGCCGACACCTTTGTCTTCAATGGCGCCTTCGGCAAAGACACGATCAGCGGTTTCGGGGCGGGCGCCAAAGCAGGGCATGACGTGATCGAGTTCGATCACAACCAGTTTGCCGATTTCGCTGACGTAATGAACCACGCGGCGGCGGTCGGAAAGAATGTCGTCATTACGCTGGATGCCGATCACACGGTCACGCTGCAAGCGATGACGCTCTCCAAGCTCGTCACCAGCGACTTCCACTTCGTCTAACGTTGCACTAACGCCGCCGCAGCAAATCGCCCGCCACCTGCGAACAGGCGGCGGGTGCAATTTTTACAGCCTCTTAGTTGACGAGCTTTACCTTCAGGCCGGCGTAAGCCGCAAAGCCTGGCGCCCGATAGGAAAACACTTCCTCATATTGTTCGTTGAAGATGTTTTCCGCGCGGATATAGGCGTTGGTCATCGGCGTTATGTCATAGGAGATGATGCCGCCGACAGTTGTGTAGGCATCCAGCGTCACCGGCGTCAGCGGGAAACGGAACCAGGTGTCGTCCATCTTGCCGTTATAAACGGCATTCAGCGTCATATGGGTGCGGCCATCAGGCAAATTCACCGTGGCGGAGCCTGACGCGGAATGTTTTGGCCGGCGCACTTCGGGCGTGCCGTCAGGGAGCTTTGAGATCGTGTAGGTATAGGTCCCCGCCAGCGAGAGCCACCCGGCCGGGTTGATCTTGGCAGACACTTCCACGCCGTGGCGCGGACTGATGCCCTCCGCATTTTCCGTAGTGGATAGAAAGCCACCGCCGGCCGAAACAAGGACGATCTTGTCTTTGAACTCGGATGCAAAATAGGTGACGTCGAATACCGCGCGCCGGTCGAAGAAAGCCTGTTCGACTCCGGCATCCCATCCGGTCGATCGCTCCGGCCGCAGATTGGGATTGCCGATGAAGCTGCCGGTGAAGAAACCGTATTGCTCGGTGAAGGTGGGATTGGTGGCGCCGGTCCCGATGCTGGCATGCAGCCGTGTATCGGTTGCCGCGAAGCGTTGCGACAAAGTTTCGCGCCAGGTCGTGATATCGGCGAAGCCACTGTTGTCATCACGCCGCACAGCGGACGTCAGGGTCAGGCCGAAGGGCAGGTCGAGCATGTATTCACCCGCAAGCCCGTTACGTGTCCGCTCCGCGCCCTTGGCCCAGAAAGCTGCTGCAGCGGGATCAAACGAGAATGAGGCGGAATTTTCCGTGAGGAATTCCAGTTGGCGGTCGATGAGCACCGAGAACGTGTGGGTCTCGCCGCCGAACATCTGCGTATTCTGCTTCAGCGTCGCCTTGTAATCGAAATTCTCGCGGCGGCCATCGGATTTGAAATACCCGAAGATCACGTCATCGTCGTTGCGCTTCTCGTCGTAATGGCTGGCTCCCAGGCGCTGCACAAACGCGCCATCGAACAAGGTCCATGTCGCTCCGACGCGGCCGTTGAAGGAATTGAATTGGTTGAAGTCGAAGGCCTGGTCCGCAGCCAGCCCTTCGAACGGACCGGCGAAAGGCTGCGAATCGAATTGCGTGTAGCGTTGGACATAACGCACCGCGGCTTCGACATTGAAATTCGGAAACAGATCGGCTCCGAATTTCCCTGTGAGCGTCGTGGCCCGGCTGCCGTCGCGCTCGCTGCCGAAGCGGGACTGGTTGTATCCCGATGTGGTGTTGTGGTCGGCGCTGACCGAACCGTAGAAAATTCCCTGGGAACCGCGGGCGGTCATGCCGCCTGCGGCAGTATTCATCGATCCACCCTCGATCCGCGCACTTATTTCCGGTTTGGTCAGTCCGCGTCCGGATTTGGTAACAATCGAAATCACGCCGGCATGCGCGTTGGCGCCGTAAATGCCCGATTGCGGACCTCGGATCACTTCGATGCGCTCGATGTCCTCGATGGCAAGGTCGGCGAAGTTGAAGTCGCCGCCATCGACGGAGTTCACCGACACGCCGTCAATCATCACCAGCAGATGGTTGGCTTCCGCGCCACGGATGCGGGCCTGAGTGATGGCTCCGTGCCCACCGCCCTGACTCATCGCGACACCGGGGACGGTGCGCAATGCATCGGCAACGGTGGTGTAACCCTTGTCGCGCAGATCGTCGCTCGTGATCACGGTGACGGCTGAGCCGACTTTCGACGCCTCGGTTGGCGCCTGGTTGGCGTAGATCACGATGGTCGGAAGCTCCACGGGCTGTGCCTGCGCGGATGCGCAAGCAAAGCCGGTGACAATAAGTCCGGGCATTGCGGCCCGGTAAAACGACTTCAATCGGAAAGAAGAAATAACAAACGACATGATATGCTTCCGCGGCGTTGGCTAAGACGGATCGCGGAGGCACGGGCCAGCTGGCACGCGCCTGTCCAAGTCAAAGGGTTGAAGCAACAGGCCATGAGCCGGTCCTCCGCGACGGTTACACACGTCATCGCTGCGGAAGAACCCGCCCCAAACGCACGCCCCGCGCGTTGGAAGGATGACTGTGGAGGCAGGTCTCCTGGCTCACGGGTCAATGCCCTTGTTCCGCCTTCCCGGGTTTTCACCCAGTGACATCTGGAACGGGGCTCGCCGCTTACAGTTGCGGGGGCAGCTTCGGATTAAGCCCACATAAGCAGTGAGCCGCACCGAATTCCCTTTTGGCCGGCCGAAGCCGGCACACCTTCACAAGCACGCCAAGTGAAACGGGATGCGTGGAACTTGTCAACGGAAGGAAGGGAGAACGCGCAAAAATCATCGGGCTTGCGATAAAAATGTCGGTGTGGCGGTGGCTCGCAAACATCAGCAGCTAGATGGCGACCACCGAGGGATTCGAACCCCCAACCTGCGGAATCGAAATCCGCTGCTCTATCCAGTTGAGCTAGGTGGCCGTGCCCACGAAGGCTTAAAACGCCGGACCTTCGGTGACAATCGAAATCCACGGAGGCTGCGAGCGGATCTGAAAATCTTCCTGGCGGGAAAACCTGCGCAGGCACGGTTGTCTATGGGTCTGAATCGCCGTATAGCGCCAGACAACCCGCCGTCTTTGTTTGAAACCTTCCAGGGAAGCAATGTCGACCGACGCGCCCGTACCGACGCCGCCTGAGGCGCCCACACATCCTGTGCACGTACCGTTGCTCGAGCTGTTTATCGTCTTTCTAAAGATCGGCACGCTGGCGATCGGCGGCGGCGGGCAGGCCTTCCTCTACCGCGACATCGTCGAGGTGAAGAGGTGGGTCACTGAAAGGGATTATGTCGTTGGCCTCGCCATCGCCCAGGTGCTGCCTGGCGCCAACCCGGTGAACCTTGCGGTTTATTTCGGCCAGAAGCTGGGTGGCGGCATGGGCTCCATCGCGGCGGTCTTCGGCATGGTGGTGCCGGCCTTCTGCATCATCCTGGCCGCCGGTTACGCCTATCGCCAGCTGCAGCAATATCCGGCGACACATTTCGTCCTGCTTGGCGCTGCGGCCGTCGGCATTTCGGCAACGCTGGCCATGAGCTTCAAGATCAGCGCCAAGATCGAGCGCAACATGGCGACCATCGTGCTCGGGCTCGCGACCTTCATCGCGGTCGGCATCTTGCGCTTCCCGATGGTCTGGGTGGTCTGCGTCACGGTCCCGCTCAGCATCCTGTATTTTTATGTGATGGAGCGCCGCAATGCTGGATAGCCGCCTGATCGGCCTCATCCTCGTTTTCGTGCCGCTCTCGCTGTTGTCATTCGGTGGCGGGCAGGCGATCGTCGCCGACATCCAGTATCAGACCGTCGAGGTTCAGAAGTGGCTGACAAACTCCGAGTTCGTCGACATGTTCGCTATTGCGCGCGCGTCGCCCGGCCCGAGCACGCTGATCGTCGCGCTCATCGGCTACCATGTCGAAGGGCTTGCCGGGGCGATCGTCGGCTGCCTCGCGATCTTCGTGCCGTCGTCGATCCTGGTCTTTGCAGCAGGGAACTGGTGGCAGCGCAGCGCAGCGTCGCCGCTGCGCATCGCCATCGAGCGCGGATTGCAGCCAGTAGCCGTTGGGCTGATTTTTGCCGGTCTGCTTGTGTTGGTGCAGGCCTCCAAGATGGGTACCCTGCAGCTTGCCACGCTCGTGGTATGCACAGGCATTCTCTATTTTACCAAGTTCAGCTCATATCGCCTGCTGTTCCTGGTCGCCTCGCTCTATGGTGCGATCGCTTATGCCGGATATATAACGGTCTGAGCCGCGGCGTTACTTTCAGGCGGTGATCCCTTTATAAGACCTGGGTACCCCCTAAGGCCTTTGTCGCTCAAAACAGGCCGCGTCCTAACGATGACACCTGGAAAAGCTCGCGAACTTCTTCAGCAGGCGCATGCCTATCAAGGCAAGGGCCGCATTCCCGAGGCGCTTGATATCGGCAGTATTAGGGAAAAGGAAGCGCTGCATAAATTTGATGCGGAGTTTATCGAGCTTGCCCGTTCCGTTTATAAGCGAAATGACGAACGGGCTTCGATCAAGCGCCAGATCAATGCATTGCTCGCTTCAGATCTGGTTGAAGAGAAGAGCTACCGCACTTACTAGCGGAGCGATTGCCACGGGAATAGAAGCTGGTAGGGTAGGCGGTTTGTGCCGCGCTGAAAGTAATCCGCTGTTCTTCCTCACATTGCTGGAGAGAGGCTTTCGGGCTGCGGCGCTATCCGTGACCGCGCTGTCGCGTTGACGATGGCGTTGGCCGCCGCCCAGGCCGAAAGTGCCACGGCGATGCCTGCGATCACATCCACAAGATAGTGGCTGCCTTCGATCGGGATCGCAATCAGCATGATGCCGTTCAGAATCAGGCTCGCCCACCGCAGGTAAGGCACGCTGCGGAAACCGAGCAGCAACAACATCGCGGTGACGGTGTGGAAGCTCGGGAAGGTGACGAGCCCCTGCGCATTGCCGGCATCAATGATCTTCATCGCACCTGAGCGCAGCGCCGCCGCCTGCATTTCAAACTCGGGCGACACCGCAAGCGTAATGTTGGGATGATCGGCTGGCGTGATGCCGAGCCAGGCGCGGGGACCCATGGCCGGCATCAGGCCCGCGATCACGACCGTGATGATCGCGCCAAGAGCGAAAGCGACCAGGAAGACATCGAGGCGACGGAAATCACGGATCGTGATCAGCGCGATCAGCACCAGCGTGAGCTGCGGCCACATCGAATGATAGGCCAGCACCAGAACGAGGTTGATCCTCGGATGCCCGTCAAGAACGGTCAGCCAATGCTTCCAGTCGAAGGCGAGCACGTGATCCCATGCCTGAAACGTGGCGTCCCACATCGGCAGGTCGAGGCTGGTGGCGGAATAGGACAGGCTGCCGACCAGGAATGTGATCAGGAAAAGTTCGACCGCGCCGCGAAACATCCGCGCGATGCGCTCGTCGGGGCGCTTGAAAGTGTAGAGCGCCGACATGCCGAGGCCGAACAGCGTCAGCGCGATGACGGCCGCGATATCGTGCATTTGAAACTTGATGCCGACGACGAGCTTCATCAGCGGATCGATGGCCGTGCAGACCAGGATCAAGGCCCAGATTTGTCTGGCGGCGCCGAAGTTGGGCGATGCAGAGATTGCGCTGTGGTTCACTCGCGTGGATCCCGGTTCGGCATCAATTTTGTGCCGCGTTTCCCGCGTTTTTCATATCCCGCCGCCGTTAATTAACGGTTGCTTACACTGTGCTGCCCCGTTGTAGCGGCCTCAGCGAGGTTGCAATATCCCGTCTCGATCGAACAAAAAATCTCTGGGGGGAAATCATGACAGGATTGAGACTGCGCCTGCTGACTGTCATTGCCGCCGTCAGTTTCGCATGTGAGGCACAGGCCATCACCGGCGACAAGGCGGAATTCAGGAAGCTGGCCGATGGCGTCTATGCCTATGTCGGAAAACGCAACGACGCCAACGCGATGGTGGTCGTGACCTCGCAGGGTGTTGTCGTTGTCGATACCGGCAACAACCAGCCGGAATCGCGCAATCTCATGAAGTTGATCCAGTCAGTGACGTCGCAGCCGATCCGCTATGTGGTGATCACGCAAAACCACGGCGACCACATCGGCGGCATGTCACTGTTCTCTCCGCCGGCCCATGTGATCGTGCACGACAAGGTGGCGAAGATCCTGGCGGCGATGAAGCCCTACCAGATCAGATCGTGGCGCAAACGCTTTTCCGAGCGTGCCGACGCGCTCAAGGATCTGAAACCGATCGATACGGTGATCAGTTTTCCCGACCGCATGACGCTCAATCTCGGTGGCAAGGTGATTGAGCTGATCTATATCGACGATATCTACAATAACGGCGACGTGGCGGTGTGGCTGCCTCAGGATGGGATCCTGCACGGCTCGTTTGCCGGATATAAAGAGCGGCATCCCGATCTGCGCCCCGACTACAGCCACGGCACGACGTGGGGCATGGTCAAGCAGCTTGAAGCGCTGATTGCATTGACAGTGCCCCCCCCCTTTTTAGTAAATTGACCTCCAATAATTAACTAATCTGAGGGTGTCCAATGAAGACTGCCAGCTCCATAGTTGCCGTAGCTACGGGCTTGCTTGCAGTTGCCAGTCTGGCGAATGCTGCTGACCTGCCCCTCAAGACATCTAAGAACCTAGCTGTTGTTGAGGCCCCGCGCGTGGCCTCCTGGAACGGTTTATATCTCGGCGTGAACTTGGGCTACGGCATAGGCCAACACGCGACAAGCGAATCGACTGTTGCGGGGCCGGGCATTGGTATTCTCCCGGCCGGCACCCCGATCTATGGCAACGGTCAGCGGTTTGACCTCGATCCCCGAGGCGCCGTGGGCGGCGTACAGGTTGGATATAATTGGCACTACACGCCGTCTTGGTTACTGGGAATAGAAGCTGATATTCAATCGAGCGGCATGAAGCGGACGGCGAACTGCATTCTGGCGTGTAACACTCCGACGTCCATTGCTCCCGGATTGGCCACTTTGTTCCCCGTAACCTTCAACGATAACAGTGCCAGCACGAAAATCGACTGGTTTGGGACTGTTCGGGGACGCTTCGGGTATGTCGCCGGTTCGACGCTGTTCTACGCGACCGGCGGTCTCGCCTACGCCGATATCGAACGCCGCGGTTCTGTCGCGGCGCGCACTGATTTCATATTGGGCGGCCAGATCAACACATTCGAAGGTTCCTTCAACAATTCAACAACAAAAACCGGATGGACCCTGGGTTTCGGCCTGGAAGGCATGCTGAGCCCAAACTGGACGCTCAAGGGTGAATATCTCTACATGGATTTTGGTTCTATCACAGACAGGTTCGACACCGTATTCACCAGTGGTGTATCAACCGGACAAGTTGCGGCAACACGTAGCGTGACTAGCGACGTTCGCGAACACATTGCGCGCGTGGGTTTGAATTATAAGTTCGGTAATTAAACGACCGCGTCAGAACGCCAAGGAGAGCCTCGGCCCAAGCGCCGAGGCTCTTTTCGTTTGCGCAAGGCCGCGCGGCAGCCAACGCGAAATTCCCAGTCCAATAACTTCCGTTTTCCTGTCTCGTAAAAGAGAACGCCCGAACGTTGCTCCGCGCATTTTAGGGAACCGAACATGTTTCAATGTCGGATGCCAACTCCTCTAACTCATCCACGGGCGGCGGGATTTGGGATCGCAGATGTGTACGCCTAGCCCGCCCCGCTGCGCTCTATGAGATGCTTCCTATCGCCATGCGTTGGCCAAATTTCCAACATGCCCATCGGTTCCAATTAAGGCGTCCGCTGAGCCCAAGGCCCTCCAGCCCCGACTCAGCGGATGGGGGCCTGACACTTGAGCTCGCCGTTCCGGGGTCAGGCCCTTTTTTGGCCATTCGTTTCCCAGCCAAGGCCTTAGCGGCTGAGACCGCTCTGAAGCCCATAAAATTGGCTACTTGCTCAAACCTGAACCCCAGTCACGGTAGGAGGCTATGGGGAATTAGGCATTACGCTTGATTAAGGGTCGGCCCCTTAGGGTTATCCGGCACTGGCGGAGCTCAGCCCTCTTAAGGTGTAGGCCGCTTGGGAATCGATACCCCCAGGCGGCCTTTTTATGCCCTCTGCATTTTCACGGCGTTAGCTCCCCGGGCGGCGATAGCGATCTTTAGGTGACCGGCCCGGCGCTTTCCTTTTTTACCGCACTAACCTCGGCGTAGATTCGCTTCCAAACCTCACGCGCAAACAAATCCGGCGAGACCTGCGCGAACGATGTCATGGCGTCGGCCGCGTCACCGCTGATGGCTCGCTGGCCTTTGGTTTGGCTGTAGAGGTGCAAAGGGGCTAGAGTGGGTCTCTTTGGCTTTTGCGAAGAGCGCCAAGGGCTTTCAGATGTGCACCCAGGGCTTCGGCATTGTCTCCAAACTTACGGACAAACGCCACTAGCTCGTCTTCCGTGCAGCCCCACTCAGCGCACCAATACTCAATCTCCCATTGGTCTTTGACGTTCACCCGTGACGGGTCGATGGGAACGCGCATGTCCAACTCATCAGTCATGCAGCCGTCTCCCAGGCACAACGCGGCTTTGTGCCCCCGGCGTGCCCCCAATCACTTTTTGTTTCAACCGCCCAAGTAAGTCTACGCGCCATATACCCTTGATAAAGAACGAATATTTATGGTGCCGACTACAGGATTCGAACCTGTGACCCCCTGATTACAAATCAGGTGCTCTACCAGCTGAGCTAAGTCGGCCCAAGGATCGCTTAGCTACCAGCGTCGGGCGCCGGGAACAAGGCGGCGCTGCCGCTGGAGGGCTCGGGGCGGG
>CANKHA010000072.1 GCA_947481685.1 Bradyrhizobiaceae bacterium | reverse complement strand
GTAGAGACCCGCGAGCGCGCCACTGGCGAAATACTCATCGCCCAGCGCGACGAAGGCAAACATGCCGTAGCCCGCCGCCAGCGGGATCGCCAAAGCGGCGGACACGAGCCCGCCCGCCACGTCGTTGCGGAGATGGGAAAGCCACGGGAGCGCCATGCGGTGAATCACTCAGGAAGGCCGATCGCCCTCGAACAGATAAGTGACGGTGGACAAACCGATATGCGGATGGGGTCGCACATCGGTGTCGCGCGGCACGTTCGGCGGGAACTGCAGCGGCCCCATGTGATCGAGGAAGACAAAGGGGCCCACCATCCGCCTCTGGGCAAAGGGCAATATGCGCCCTACTTCCAGAAGACCGATGGTGCGGCGGCGCGCGGGAATTGTGAGTGACAGCATGTGGGGGTTCCCTCAACAGCCATGTTGTTTTAGACGAGGCTCGAACTTACGGCTACAGAGGTGCCATGGACAAATTGATTGAGGGCTATCGCCGGTTTCGCGCGGAAGTGTGGCCCGAGGAACGCGCACGTTACGAGCAGCTGGCGGAAGCCGGCCAGAGCCCGGAAACCATGGTCATCGCGTGTTCGGATTCCCGCGTCGATCCGGCCACCGTGTTCGGCGCGGGACCCGGCCAGCTCTTCATGGTGCGCAGTGTCGCCGGCCTCATTCCGCCATACCACCCCGACATGGGCCAGCACGGCACCAGCGCGGCGCTGGAATACGGCGTGCGCGTTCTGAAAGTGCGGCGTGTTGTGTTGCTCGGTCACGCGCAATGCGGTGGCGTGCGCGCGATGCTGGAAGGCCCGCAGGAGGCCACCGACTTCGTACCGCAATGGATCGAGATCGCGGAGCCAGCGTTGCAACGCGTGCGCGAGGCCAAGCCCGGCGAAGATATTTACAACCGCTGCGAGATCGAAGTGCTCAAACTCTCGCTGGCCAATCTCCTCACCTTCCCCTGGCTTGGCGACGCGGTGAAGGCCGGCAAGCTGCAGGTGCAGGGCTTCCATTTCGGCATTCAGAGCGGCGTGCTGGCCGCACTCGAAGGCGACAAGCTCGTGCCGGTGACGTAAGGCGCAACGGATCGCGCAGTCATGCGTTAGGTTTGCATGCGATACGAATTCTATTACTGGCCGGAGATTCAGGGTCGCGGTGAATTCGTCCGGCTCGCGCTGGAAGAAGCCGGCGCGGATTACATCTACGTCGCCCGGCGCAAGGGCGGCATGGACAAGATGATGCGCTTCCTGGAAAGCGCGCGCGTGCAGACGCCGCCTTTCGCCCCGCCCTTCCTGAAGGCCGGCAAGCTCATCGTCGGCCAGACCGCCAATATCCTGCTCTTCCTCGGACAAAAGCACGGCCTCGCGCCGAAAAGCGAGCAAGGCCGGCTCTGGACACATCAGTTGCAATTGACGCTCGCCGATCTGGTTGTCGAGGTGCACGACACCCATCATCCGGTCGGGGTCGGGCTCTATTATGAGGACCAGAAAGATGAAGCGGCGCGGCGCACCGGCGAATTCCTGAAGGAGCGCGCGCCGAAATTCATCGGCTATGTCGAGACAGTGTTGAAGCGCAACAAGACCGGCTGGCTGGTCGGCCGCTCCCTCACCTATCCCGACCTGAGCGTGTTCCAGGTGGTTTCAGGCTTGCGTTACGCTTTCCCCAAGGCGATGCGAAAACTCGCAAAAGACCATCCGCGGGTGGTTGAACTGCACGACAAGGTCGTGGCGCGTCCGCGCATCGCGGCCTACGTCGCCTCAAAGCGGCGCATTCCCCACAGCACGGATGGAATTTTCCGGCACTACCCGGAGCTGGAAGAGGCCTGATAGCGCCTTCGCAGCCTCAATACCATTGCGGACCTTCGCCCACTGCCGCAGAATGTTTGCCAGTTGAACACGTTTTCCGGGGCGTCCAATGAAACGGCTGGCAATCATTCTTGCAGGCTTCGCGCTTTTCGCTACCGCCGCACAGGCACAGACAGCAACTGACACCAAGAAGATCGAGGAATGCCTGACAAAAGCAGACGAGAGCGACGCGTCCGGCACGGCTTGTGTTGGCATTGTTGCCGATCCCTGCATCAACGCCGCCAGAGGCAAGAACGACGACGAAATGCAATGGAAGAAATGCGCGGCGCAAGAACTGCCCGTCTGGACAGCCCTGATGAAAAAGGCCATCGCGGACATCAAGGGCGGCGGCACAGCCGAAATCACAAAGGCCGCGAACGCCTCACAGGACGCGTGGACGAAATCCACCGCAACACTTTGCCCGGTATTCGACAAGATTGAACCCGGGATTGTGCCAGGCGGAGCCAACTACTGCCGTCTCCAGGCAACCGGCCAGCGCGTCGTCATGCTGCGCAAGCTCGCCGTAGCGGTAAATGAACACTAGGCCTGGCTAGCGGCGGCTCTTGCCGTTGCCGTTCGCGTTCTGCTTCTTTTTCTTCTTCTTGCGTGCGGTCGAGAGCCCCTTGCCGCGGCTCTTCGCCATGCAGATTTCGCATTTGCAGACCGGGATATAGGCTTTGAGGTAATCCTTGCCGTAGTCATAGACCAGTTCGTCGCCCGGCTGGATATTGCGGATCGCCTTCAGGAAAATCCGCTTGTCGCCGATCATCGGCTCCATATTGGCTTTATGGGAATGATTGGCGTAGCGCCCGATATTCGCGCGGCCCGCGCCATCGATGGTCCAGCGGGCGTTGATCTCGAACAGATAGCGGTTGCCGCGGTCTTCCATCGCGTCCGCTGCTGCGGAGTCCATGATGGGGCCGGTGTATTCGACCACATAGGTGCCCTTCCTGATGGGCATGGTGGCAAAGAGACCGAGGCCGGTGCGCGCACGCCCGATACGGAACGAAACGAAAAATGGCACGAGACGCTAACCCTCCGCAGGCAATGGCCGCGCACCGTGCTCCAAGAACTTCCGCTCTATGGGCTTCCGCTCTGCCGCGACGCCGTAAGCCAGTGCAATCACCGCCGCGCCAACCATCAGCGCGACCGCAAAGACATAACCGCAAAAGACATTGATTCGCGAGCCTGCGGCTCGACGGCAGCTCCGGTCCCTGGGCAGGCCTGCAACGGGAACGCGAGCCTCGGGTTCCCGATAGACTTGCCTGCCGGCAAGGCGCGATACGCCACACCCGATAAGCCTCCCCCCGTCTTGCGCCCTTTTCCCAATCGTCTAGCTTTCGCGCGCTGCGCTTTCGTTGCGTGGGCCGGGGAACGCTTATGAGCTATCGGGAAGACCGCATTGGCGCGGCATGCGCTTTTTTCGGCGGCATCTTGCTTGGGCTCGGCACGGCCATGCGGCCGATTCCCGAAGACCCGAACAACGCGCCGGTCGTGTTGGCCAGCTACGCCGCCCATCGGGACTGGATGCCGAGCCATCTGTTCCAATTTGCGGGCGCCCTGCTCCTCGGTGTTTTCATGCTGCTGCTGGTCCGCAACCTGCGCGGCCGCTTTGCCGTCTACCGCCCGCTTGCCATAGGCGGCCTCGTCGCATGCGTCGCTACTGGGGCGGCGATGCATATGACCGAATGGATCGCGCTGAAGGACAGCGTCGATGCATGGGCCGCGGCAACGCCGGCCGACAAGCCGGCGGCATTTGCAGCCGCGCTCGCGGTGCGCGACACCGAAGTCTGGCTCATGAGCCTCGCCAGCGTGCTGTTCGGCGCGACGACGGCGCTCTATGGCGCGATGATCTACGCTGACGGGCGCTATCCGGTCTGGATCGGCGGCGTTGCCGTCGCCAGCGGCATTGGCTTCGTCGTCAGCGGCGTGGTGGCGGCCGTGACCGGCTACACCTCAACCGTGCTGGATATCCTGATGCCCGCGAGCCTGTTCCTGCTGGCCTGGATGACCGGCGTGGCGGCATTGCACTGGCGGCGCGGGGACAATCAGATCGCGTAGCGGGCGCGAAAAAAATAGGCTCCGCTGGTTTTTGTATTGGTTGCGGGCAGGAAGGCTTCCGACTAATCGGTTGGGCTCGTTCTTTTGGCGGGTTGAAAGGGCTCGCCGACTTAACAGACAAGTGCCAACATGCAAACCTTAAGAATGTTCATCTAGCCAGCGAGCATCCAACGAAGTATCCCGGCTGGGTAGGGAATAACAATGCGGTAGTTTGGCTCGACAAGAAATTGACTAGCAAGACAGCCTTTCGCGATCTTCAGCAAAAAACATCCAGAGCAGCAAAGGCTTTTTTCAAAATTGCGAAAGCAATGATGGAGAAATCAATTCCCTAGATCAGCGCTCGTGCTGACATCGCTAGCCGTCACTAGTTTTAGAATTACTTCCACAAGATGCGCTGGCCCTGCTAATAGTAGGCCATGTCCTCAATAGCTGTGGTCTACCCCATGAACATCCCCGTTCCGCCGCCCTACAAACACACGCCGCTGTTTCCGCTCGGCAAGGATTCCACGGCCTATCGCAAGCTCGATGTCGATGGCATCCGCGTCGAGACCGTGCTGGGGCGCGAGATGGTGGTGGTGCCGCACGAGGCGATGCGCGCGCTCGCGGAAGCGGCCTATGCCGACATCAATCATCTGCTGCGCCCCGGCCATCTCGCCAGCCTGCGCGGCATCCTCGACGATCCGGAAGCCACTTCAAACGACAAGTTCGTCGCCTATGATCTCTTGAAGAACGCCAACATCGCCGCCGGCGGCGTGCTGCCGATGTGCCAGGACACCGGCACCGCGATCATCATGGGCAAGAAGGGCCGGATGATCTGGACCGACGGCGACGATGAAGCGGCGCTGGCCGAAGGCGCGCGCGACGCGTATCTGAAAAAGAACCTGCGCTATTCGCAGCTCGCGGCCGTCTCCATGTTCGAGGAGAAGAACACCAAGTCGAATATGCCGGCGCAGATCGAGCTCTATGCCGAAGGGGAAGACGCCTACAAATTCCTGTTCGTCGCCAAGGGCGGCGGCTCGGCCAACAAGAGCTTCCTGTTCCAGGGCACGCCGGCGATGCTGACGCATGACCGCATGCTCGCCTTCCTCAAAGAAAAGATCCTCACGCTCGGCACCGCGGCCTGCCCGCCTTATCATCTTGCGATCGTGATCGGCGGCACATCGGCCGAGATGACGATGAAGACGGTGAAGCTCGCGTCCTGCCGCTATCTCGACGGCCTGCCGACGCATGGCTCGGAAGACGGCCACGCCTTCCGCGATCTGGAAATGGAAAAGGAAGTCCACAAGCTGACGCAGGGTCTCGGGGTCGGCGCGCAGTTCGGCGGCAAGTATTTCTGCCACGACGTGCGGGTGATCCGTTTGCCGCGCCACGGCGCATCGCTGCCAATCGGGCTCGGCGTCTCCTGCTCCGCCGACCGCCAGGCGGTGGGCAAGATCACCAAGGATGGCGTGTTCCTCGAACAATTGGAGCACAACCCGGCGAAGTATCTGCCGGAAGTGGCGGATGACTCGCTCGGTGGCGAAGCGGTGTCGATCGACCTCACCAGACCGATGCAGGAAATTCTGGCGACGCTCAGCAAATATCCGGTGAAGACGCGGCTCAAGCTCACCGGCCCGATGATTGTCGCGCGCGACCTTGCGCATTCCAAACTGCGCGAACGGCTGGAGCGCGGCGAAGGCCTGCCGGATTATTTCAAGAACCATCCGGTCTATTACGCCGGCCCCGCGAAAACACCGGAAGGCTATGCCTCAGGCTCGTTCGGTCCGACCACCGCGGGCCGCATGGACAGCTTCGTCGATGATTTCCAGAAGGCCGGCGGCTCGATGGTAATGCTGGCCAAGGGCAACCGCTCCGCGGCGGTGCGCGAAGCCTGCAAAAAATACGGCGGCTTCTATCTCGGCTCCATCGGCGGCGCTGCTGCCAATCTCGCCGAGCACTGCATCAAGAAGGTCGAACCGCTGGAATATCCCGAGCTCGGCATGGAAGCGATCTGGCGGATTGAAGTTGTCGATTTCCCCGCCTTCATCGTGATGGATGACAAGGGCAACGACTTCTTCAAGGAATTGAATCTGGGATAGGCGTTCTTCGTAGGGCGGCTTAGCGCAGCGTAAGCCGCCGATCCTCGTTCGTGCGCGTGGCGCAATACGCTGCGCTATTGCGCCCTACAGGCGATCCGTCATGGCCGGGCATAGCCCGTCGAAGACGGGCGTAAACGCCCTTATGTCCCGGCCATCCACATCTTCTTTAACGCGGTGTCTTCAAGTCGTGGATGCCCGGGACAAGCCCGGGCATGACGGCTGAGTTTAATGCACAGGCTGCAAAACATCCGCAGCCGGATTAGCGCATCCCTTTCAATGCGATGACACGGTAGCGACGCGTTTGTCCGCGCGCTATTAACAGCAGCGCCAGGTGCGCCGCGCGTTGTTCTCGACTTTCATCCCACCCCGGAGCAAACAGAGCGCACCTCATTCATCCGGGGCGTCATCATGAGGCGTCTTGATACGGAGTGAGGTGCGGCGCCTGCGGATGTGCCTCGCAAGCCATCTCCGGGAGCCCCGGTCGCCGTCCGTCTCTACTACGAGAGACTGCCTTCAATGGCTGGACGCGGGACGGACGAACGCGGCGAAAGCCGCGGGATGGCGATGAGCCGGTCAGTCCCCGGAAGCACGGCTCCGGAGCCCAAAATCGCCGCCAGTGGAGCGCCGAAGGGCGCGGCATCGGGCGCGTACAAGCTTCGCAGGCTTGATGGCGTCGCGGATGTCCACGCCGATGCGCAACGCAGGCCTCGCAAGCCTGCCTGCGCTGGCGTGATTTGTTTGGTGCGTCGTTCGGCGCTCCGCTCCCCGGATATTTTTCGGGGATCGACTCCCCCGAGCCCCCTGCTCGGGGATAACACGAGAAACGACAGGCATCCCGTCGCCTGACCAAACACGGGCCGCTGACGCACGGCTGTTTGACATGTGAATCCGCGATGACCGTCTGCCTCCGGTGCTCCTTGCCAGTTTGTGCGAATGACGTTTAGATAGCCCTCAATGGAGCGTGGCTCCCTGCGCCGTTTTCAAGAACGAGGTCCCATGAATTCTTCCGCTCAAGCGCCGCGCATCAAAGGTCCCCTCGTCTGGCTGGACATGGACCAGCAGGAACTCGACGACGCCTATGACCAGCGGGTCTATGCGAAGAACCGCGAAGAGGTCCGCGAGCGGCGCATCGCCAACAACAAGATCGCCCTTGCGCGGATTGGCGCGCCGGAGCGCGTGGGCTACGGCCCGGCCGAGATCGAAAAGGTCGATATCTACAAGACCAAAACACCGAACGCGCCGGTCATGATGTACATCCACGGCGGTGCCTGGAAAGGCGGCACCTCATCGCAGGTCGCCTATATGGCGGAGCCTTTCGTCCATGCCGGGGTGCATTTCATCCCGATTGATTTCAGCAACGTCGGCGAAGTCGGCGGCAGCATTGTACCGATGGTCGATCAGGTGCGCCGCGCGGTCGGTTGGGCCTGGAAAAACGCCAAAAGCTTCGGCGGCGATCCCAACCGGCTTTACGTCACCGGCCATTCGTCCGGCGGACATCTCGGAAGCTGCGTCGCCATTACCGCATGGGAAAAGATGGGCCTGCCGAAAGACACGGTGAAGGGCTACCTGCTCGGCAGCGGCATGTACGACCTGAAAGCGCCGCGGCTGTCCAAGCGCAGCGAATATGTAGCCTTCACCGACGAGATGGAGCATGCGCTCAGCGCGATGCGGCACATCGACAAGATTCAGGCGCCGATCACCATTACCTACGGCGCGCTGGAGACCCCGGAATTCCAGCGCCAGGGGCGCGATTTCCATGCCGCTTTGGTGAAGGCGGGCAAGCCGGCGAAGCTCTATGTCGGCGCCGCCTATAACCACTTCGAGACGCAGGAAACCATGCATAGCCCTTATGGCCTCATGGGTTACGCCGCCTTCGAGCTCATGGGCATGACCACATAAGCCGCGTTAACGCTCGCGCGACGATACGATGTCTTTACCACGCTGCTTTTCGTAAGGTGCGCCGCAGGAACCTTGCGTCTTTGCACCGGTTGGTCATTGCATGAAAACGCCGATCACCATCGTACTCGCTGCGTCGCTGCTCGCGACGCCGGCATTTGCGTTGAGCTATCCGGTGAGCGGACGCTATGGATTGAGCGCGGAGACCAAACCCGGCCCGATCGATTGCGCGGGCAAGCGCGTGATCCGCTTCGATGGCGTCCGGCGTTTCGACAGCAATGGCGGCGTGCCCGAATACCGGATCTTCGATGTCGTGCAAAACGGCCCGGCGAACTTTCGCATCACTGAGCAGTTCGCCACCGCGCAGATCAATGCGCGGTTGAAATACACCCTGCGCCTGGTCGATTCGGACCGGATCGAGCTTGCGATGTCGCCAGGCGGAACGTTGAAGCTGAAGCGCTGCAGCTAAATTCTTATTCCCGCGGGATCAAATATTCCATCGGCTCGCCGTTGGCCGGACCGTCATACATGATGACGACGCGGTAGCCCTTCGCGCCCTGCTCCAGCACCAGGATGGTCTCGGCCTTGGCGTTGTGCGGCACGGCGCCGAGCTCGCCGAGTTTCTTCAGCGCTCCCGTTTCCGGATTCCAGTGGAACACCGCAGGGATGATGTCTTCCTGATCGTTGACCGCGCCGGACAGCACCAGGAAGCCGCTATCCACCCGCGCCAGATCACGAATGCCGGTGGTCGGACCGAGCGCCAGCGTATGCACCTTGGCATCGATCGGCTTGACGCCAAACACGCCGTCAATCGCCGCACTCATGATGAAGCCCTGGCCGTCCACTGACGGACCGCGAAAGCCGAAATACATCCGGTCACCCGCGAGCGCGAGGCCTTCGATGTTCACGCCATTGCTGTTGAGCGCCTTTTCCGCAAACGGCCCGATGCTATCGGCCTTGCGGATCGCGGCCCGCAGCGCAGTCGAGATTTCGATCTGCGGCGCAACACGCTTGTCGGTGACTTCGAAGGCAGGCATCCCGGTTTTGGCGTCCACCTTGAAGCGGAACACCGTAAAGCTGGAATTGTCCTTGCCGCTCTGGCGTCCGACGCCGTGCGAACCGGTCGCGTAAAAATAGCCGTTGTGAAAGGCCACGCCTTCCGCGTCCGGATCGCTCAGCGAGTTTTCACTCAGGATCTGGATGATCGCGCCCGGCACCATGGTGTTGCCGTTGATCGCAAAGAATTGCGCATAGCGTTTCTGGTCGTTCACCGTCAGGCATGCGCGAAACGGCGGCTGGGTCGGCGCGCAGGCGGCGCCGCTGAGATTGCGCCGCGCTTCGGCGTTCTTGCCGAAGTTCGGCGCTACCGACCAATAATTGGATGTGGGGGCAATGGTCTCCGCCAGCGCAGGCGCGGACGGGAGACAGAGAGCAAGACCGACGAGGAAGGATATGCGCATGATGGACACACCATACCGGCACGATTCCGCGCTGGTAAGGGGATTTCAGCAGCCCGAAACAAAAAGGCCGCCGGATGCGGCGGCCTTTTTCGATGCCTCAGTGCGTCGTCGTCATGCAGGTTTTCATGAAGTCGCGCATGCCTTCATGCTGGATCGATTTCTGCTTGGCCTGGTCGCGGCAGGTGGTGCGCGCAGTCGTCCGCTCCGCCACCCGCTGGGCTTTTCTGTCGGCGCGCTTCTGGTCCTGGGGCGTTTGCGCCGAAGTGCCGGCAGGAGCCGAAGCCGTCCTGGAGTTTGTCACCGGGGTTCCGGGATTGGCCATGGAGGAGCCGGTATTGGGCGTTCTGGTATTGCTCCAGGGATCCGACGCCGGCGTCGTCGCCGACGAGGACGATTGCGCGGATTGCGCAAAGGCCTGGCTGCCGAGGCCGATTACCACCGCAGTCATGACAGGCAGAATGACGTGAAGCCGCTTCATGGAAGTCTCCATCGAATCGCAACGTGGCGTCGCGAGGCCGACAAGGAATGCCTGCGATATGGCGGAAATACGCCCACCCTAGGGAGTCTGGGAGGCGCGAGAAGCCGTCTGGAAGCCGCCAACTGAGGCGGCCTAATGCTTGCCGTGGAGAAGCAAAACGCCATATCTTCTCCCTTGGGAGACCGCCACATGTCGGATGACGTTGGTCAGCAGCTTCGACGCTTTAGAGGCTTCACAACCAGAGCTCCCGGAGACGGGGCGAGCCCACCACGTTCTTATCCCCTGCTGAATGATATTCCGGCAACGACGCAGCCGTCGCCTGGACCAGTTTCAGCCTTATTTCAATTTTTTATTGCTTTGATTACGCCCTCAATAATTATTTTGATAATTGCTTGGGCCCGCTCTTAAAGCTCTCCGGCGCTTCAAAAACCAAATCAGGAGAGCTGGTCCCGGTTGTCTGAACAGATTCTCCGCGTCGATAAGTGGAGCGTCTGCCGGGGTTAGGCTGCCAAGCGGATTGGCAGCGGGTTGAAGTAGGCTTGATCGGGTGTGGCGTCGTCAAGGCTCGAATGCGGCCGGCGGCGG
>CANKHA010000071.1 GCA_947481685.1 Bradyrhizobiaceae bacterium | reverse complement strand
GCAAGCGCCACCTTAGCCTTGAAGCCCGGTGTGTGGTTCCGGCGCGGTCGTCTGCTCATGGTCTCTCCTGATTCGCAGGCAACAGCGTGCCCGCCGTCAGGCAGAAACTCCACTTAGCGTCCTGTGCAGATTTGCGGGACCGGCTCTATGTGAGACTGGCCGCGCCGGCTGAGACTGCCTTGGCTGGAAAGGTCATGGTGCCGACGGCAATCTCGAAGGTGCCGCTGCCAAGGGTGTTAATCCCTTTTAGTCCGGGTCCCGTAACGTTGCCGGGCCTAAGGTAAGTGTCTTCAACCGTATCGAAGCCCACAGTGCATTGGCTGAAAGACATCACTGCATACGTGCCCGACAGCTTCGGGGCTGCGGCCTGTGCCGGCAGTGCCATCAGAGCGGCACCGCCCAGAATGACCAATGTCGCGATTTTCATGACGTTGCCCCCAATGGCCAGATGCTACGCCCGTAATACTATACCTCCCAAGTATAGCGAGCAAGCGACGTAAAGCTTCTATTTGCTCGCAAAAGCTTATGAACGCGCGATGACGGTCTCGACGAATGCCGCGGCTTCCAGCGTGGCATGGTCGCGTCCGAACCGGCCGACGATCTGCACGCCGAGCGGCATGTTCGCGCCATCGACGATGCCGGGCACGTTCACGCACGGCGTGCCCATCGAGGTCCACAGCCGGTTGAAGATGGCATTGCCGGTGGTAAGGTAGCCCTCCGGCGCGGCGCTCCCGCATGACGGCGTCAGGATGAAACGGCCTTCCAGCATATCGTTGATGACATGGCGGGCCTGCCGCGTGAGCCGCCGCGCGGCGTCATAATCTTCGGTGGTGATGCTGGCCGCCTTGTCGAGCAGCGCGCCGAGCACCGGGCCGATCAACGAGCGGTGATTGTCATATTCCCAGGCCAGCGTGCGGAAGCCTTCATAATCCATGATGATGAGCTGAACGCGCCAGGCTTCTTCGACAATGCCGGGAAGCTCGATGTCCTCGACCCGCGCACCCGCCGCCTGTGCCGCGCGTGCGGTATCCTCGACCGCCTTCTGCATGTCCGCGCTCGCCTGATCCCACACGCGTGTGCGTGCAACGAGCAATGTCGGCGCTGCCGGTGGCGTGCGATCGACGCGCATGTCGCGTCCCGTCATGCCCGCAAGCGCAAAGGCGACATCCGGCACCGTCGCGCCGAACAGGCCGACGGTATCGAGCGATGGCGAAAAATCCTTGATACCCGCGGTTGGTATCAACCGGTAGGAAGGCTTCATGCCAGCGATGCCGCAATAGGCCGCGGGCCGGATCACCGAGCCGCCGGTCTGCGTGCCGGTGGTAATCGGCGCCATGCCCGCGGCAATCGCCGCCGCCGATCCGGAAGATGAACCGCCGGGTGTGTGCGCGAGGTTGCGCGGATTCTTCGTGCGCGGGTGCTGCATATAGGCAAGCTCGCTGGTCTCGGTCTTGCCGAGGATCACGCCGCCTGCGCGCTTGATCTGCATCACCGCCGCGCAATCGCCCGGCGGCTGGTAGCCCTTGTAGATTTTCGAATTGTATTCGGTCGGAAAATCCGCCGTGTCGAAAATGTCCTTCACGCCGACCGGGAGGCCATGCAGCGGCGTTCTGGCCAGAGCATCGGCCTTGCGCCGCGCCGCCGCGATATCGACCCGGACGAAAGCGCCGACATCCGGCTCATGCGCAGCGATGGCCTCCGCGCACATATCGACCACCTTCGACGGTGTCAGCGTGCCGTTTTCGATTTGCCGCGCGAGGGCCAGCGCCGAAAGCATTTTTGTTGTTCTCCCGTTTGCGCGCGATGTGACCCGAAACGAGACGCTTCTTCAAGCAACACTTTCTTAGCCTTAATGCTGAGCCGCCTTTCACGATTGATAAGTCATTAATTCAACCCCTCCCATTGTCGCGATATGCGGAGGAGACTGTGTTTTTCTCTCCTGGGTTTGTCTGTGCTCGGCGTGCTCGGCTCGCTTGCGGGCTGTGCGCGCAGCTTTGTTTCTTTCGAACAGCGTGAAGCCTGGCGGCATGAGGCCGAGGTCACCTGCCTGAAATCCGGCACGGTGAAGGAAACTTCCGCGCTGGTGCGCATCAGCCCGATCGAAGGCCCCGGCATCTGCGGCGCGGATTTTCCGCTCAAGGTTGCAGCGCTCGGTGAAAGTTCCGCGCTTGGCTTTGCCGACGATATCCGTCCGCCCGGATCGATTCCCAAGGTGAATGCACAGCCGCGCTGGCCGGTCGCGCAGCCGTCTTATCCGCCCGCCGACGTCTATGCGCCCGCGCCCGCGCCTGCGAACGCGCCGGTCGCCAGCGCGCCGCTGCCTCCACCGTCTTATCCTGCGCCGCGCGCTGCGCCGGCTTATGGCAATCCGTCCTACGCCACGCCGCCGCCGGACAATTACCTGCGCGCGCCGGCGCAACGCAGCGCTCCGACCTATGGCGCGTCGAGCGAACCGATGTCGCTGAAGCCGCCCGGCATCAACGACATGATTGAAGCCGACACGATGCGCTCCTATCCGCCGGACCGGCGCGGCGGCAGCGTGGTCAATTCCTATCCGCCCGATCGTTCTGCTTACGACCCGTCTCCCGTGACGCGGCCGGCCTATAATCCGCCTCCGCCACGCATGGAAAGGCCCGCCGCCGCGCAGTCTTTGCCGCTTCCGGTGCTTGGCCCCGCGCGCGGAACGCCATACACCGGCGCGGTGCGGCCGGTCGAAATCAAGCCGAATGCAACGCTCGCCTGTCCCATCGTGTCCGCGCTCGATCAATGGATCGCGGGCTCGGTGCAGCCCGCGGCGATGCGCTGGTTCGGCCAGCCCGTCACCGAGATCAAGCAGATCTCCGCGTATTCCTGCCGCGGCATGAACGGGCAGATCGGCGCGAAGATTTCCGAGCACGCTTTTGGCAATGCGCTCGACATCGCCGCTTTCACGCTCGCCGACGGCCGCAAGGTGGTGGTGCGCACGGCGTGGAATGGCGCGCCGGAAGAGCAGGGCTTCCTGCACGACGTTCAGGGCGATGCCTGCAAGCAATTCACGACCGTGCTTGCGCCGGGCTCAAACCAGTTTCATTACGATCACATCCATGTCGATCTGATGCGGCGCGTCAGCCGCCGCAATATCTGTCAGCCTGCTGCGATCCCCGGCGAAGTCGCTGCCGCGCGCGCGGCGCAACAGAAGGGCTATGCGCGCCGCAGCGATCCGGTCACGACCGGATCGATCGAAAAAAAGAAACCAAAGCTCGCCGACAAACCGTACGAAGACGACGATCACAACTGGGCGACGACGGCTGTTCCTGACGAACCGGACGAGCCCGTCGTGCGGAAGCCGATCAAGGTCGAGCACATGCGCGACTTGTAACGGACTGCGTGGTTAATCTTTCGTCACTCTGAATAAAGAGCGCGGAAAATTATCCACGCGTATTCATACAAAGGTATGGGTTTGAATTTATACAGATGGCCATGCGTGTCGTACTTGTCGATCCGAGCCGGACAGTTCTGAAATTCGTCGCCCGCCTGCTTGAGGCGCGCGGCGATGAAGTCCGCCCTTTTACCGACGGGCGCGCGGCGCTTGCTTATGTCGCGGAAGACAAGGCCGTCGATGCGCTGATCACCAGCGCCGAGCCTTTGTCGATCACCGGTCTTGAACTGTGCTGGGAAACGCGGCTGCTCGCCGGCGACCGGCGCGCCATCTACGTCATTCTGATGTCGTCCAACCAGGAGCGGCGCAACCTGATCGAAGCGCTGGATTCCGGCGCCGACGACTTCATCGGCAAGCCGCCTGCGGCCGAAGAGCTTTACGCCCGCTTGCGCGCCGCCGAGCGGCTTTCCACCATGCATCGCGATCTTGTGCAGCTTGCCTCACTCGATCCGCTGACCGGCATCTTCAATCGCCGCGTTTTTTTCGAGCATGCGGAAGCGGCTTTGGCGGAGCGTCCGGCGCAAGGCACGCTCGCCGCCATCATGATCGACATCGACCATTTCAAGGGCGTCAACGATGCCTACGGCCATGGCGTCGGCGACCGTGCGATCCGCGAAGTCGCAAGTCTTGTGTCCAATACCGGTGAGATCGTCGGCCGCCTTGGCGGTGAGGAATTTGCCGTCCTGGTTCCGGGCCGTGACCTTGCGGGTGGACGGGACATCGCCGAACGCCTGCGCCGCGAGATTGCCAACCTTCGCCTGCTGGCGGATGGCAAGTTTGTGACGCTGACGGTGAGCTCCGGCGTCAGCGAATGGCGCCCCGGCGAAAGCATCGACGAAATGCTGCGGCGCGCCGATATGGCGCTTTATTCCGCCAAGGCAGCGGTACGCAATTGCGTGGTCTGCGCGGACGATGGGCTTGCGGTGAAGGAATATGCCGGCGCCGAGCGCGCTGTGCGTGCCATGCCGGGCGATGAAGATCTTGAAGCGGCTCCGGAAAAGGCCCGTTCCGCGGCTTAACCGGTTGTACGCAGGTATTTTTGGCTACCTTTGGCCGCATCCGGCGCGCCTTAAATACTCACCTTCGACCCCCTATATTACCTGCCGAGGTGGCCAGCCGTGCCGCTTTTTGGAGGACTGGTGAAATGGCTCGCTTCTGGTTTCGTCATCTTTTCGCGTTTCTTGCCGTCGCGGCAACGCTCAGCTTCGTCGTGGTCGAAGCCGATGCGCGCGTAGGCGGAGGCGGCAGCAGCGGCAGCCGTGGCGGTCGCACATTCTCCGCGCCGCCTTCAACCAATACCGCACCTTCCGGCGGGGCGACGTTCAACCGCTCGACCACGCAGCCGAATGCCGCGCGTGCCGGCACGCCTGCGGCAGCGCCGTCAACCGGTCTCGCCCGTCCCGGCGGAATGTTCGGCGGCGGCATGCTCGGCGGCCTTGCTGCGGGCTTCATCGGCGCCGGCCTGTTCGGCATGCTGTTCGGCCATGGTTTCGGCGGCGGCCTCGGCGGCATCTCGTCCTTCATCGGCCTCTTGTTGCAGGTTGGCCTGGTGATCATCGTTGCGCGGCTGGCCTGGGCCTGGTGGCAGCGCCGCCAGCAACCGCAGACTGCCATGGCTTCCGGCCCGTCGATGCGTGACAACGCCATGGGCAATGCTGGCAGCAGCATGGGTGGCGCTTTCGGCGGCATGTTCGGTCTGGGGGGTGGCGGTGCGAATCCGGAACCGGCCGGCGCTCCGCTCGATATCGAGCCGAAGGACTTCGACAGCTTCGAGCAACTGCTGGGCAACATCCAGCAAGCTTACAGCAACGAGGACCTTAATGCGTTGCGTTCGCTCGCGACGCCGGAAATGATCTCTTACTTCGCCGAGGATCTGGCGGACAATGCCAGCCGCGGCGTGGTCAACAAGATCGCGGATGTGAAGCTGCTGCAGGGCGATCTGGCGGAAGCCTGGAATGAAGACGGCACCGACTATGCAACGGTGGCGATGCATTTTGGCCTGACCGACCAGACACTCGATCGCGCCACCGGCAAACTGGTCGATGGCAGCACCACGCCGACGGAAGCGACGGAACTCTGGACCTTCCGCCGCGCGCCGCGCGGCAACTGGGTGCTGGCCGCCATTCAGCAAGCCTGACGCCAAGCGACGTTCCAACGCAGAATTTCATGGCCGGGCCGCAAGCCCGGCCATTTTCTTGTGCCCTTGGGGCGGGAACGATAGTCCTCGCGCAAAAGCTGTGTCATTGAGGCAAGGCAACATTTTTTGAATGGGGGCGCGACATGAGTTCCACCGAAACACCGCCGGCTACACCGCCAGAGTTTCCGGCAACGCCGGCGACGCCAAACTGGACGCAACGCATCACGAAAATCGTCGGCATAGTCGTCGCGGTCGTCTTCGCGTTGATCGGGGTCGCCAAGATCATCACCTGGAACGATCTTCCCGGGTGTGACTCCAAGCGCGCCAAGGACACGCTCTCGACCATCTTCAAGGAAAAGAACGTCAAGGCTTCAGGTTATGACTCGATCGATACGGTGTCGAAGAAGGACGATGAAATCCTGTGCAACGCCAAGCTCACGCTGGATGACAAGAGCAAGATTTCGATCAACTACAAGCTGCCCAAGGAAAACGGCGAGATGCGGCTGTTCATCGTGGACGCCACGCCGATCTGACGCTGCCTCAACGGCGCGGCATCAGCCGCTGCCCCTATCCGCCTTGCCGTAGCCGCCTGCCGTCGGCGTTGTGATCGTCACGGCTTCGCCTTCATCCAGCAGCGTGGAGTCGCAGGCCTTGAGCCTGTCGATGCGGCCGTTCTTGCGCCGCACGCTGTTTGCGCCGGTTTCTCCATCCTCGCCGCCCGCCAGCCCAAACGGATGCACGCGGCGGTGGCCGGATAGGATCGTGCACTGCATTTTTTCGAGGAAACGGATGGTGCGTGAGACGCCATCGCCCGCGCTCCATTGCCCGCGCCCGCCCGAACCCTTGCGGATGTGGAAGTCTTCCAGCAGCACCGGATAGCGCAACTCCAGCACTTCCGGATCGGTGAGGCGGGTGTTTGTCATATGAGTCTGCACTGCATCGGTGCCGGGGAAGCCGGGACCGGCGGGCGAACCGGAGCAGATCGTCTCATAATATTGATAGCGCGCGTTGCCGAAGTTGAGGTTGTTCATGGTGCCCTGCGACGCCGCCATGCCGCCGAGTGCACCGAACAGGCAATTGGTCACCGCTTGTGACGTTTCCACGTTGCCCGCGACCACGGCAGCGGGATATTCCGGCGACAGCATCGAGCGCTTGGGGATCACGATTTTGATCGGCCGCAGGCAGCCGGCATTCATCGGAATGTCGTCGTCCACCATCACGCGAAACACATAGAGCACCGCGGCGCGGGTCACCGGTTCGGGCGCGTTGAAGTTGTCGGGCTGCTGCGGCGAAGTGCCGGTGAAATCCACGGTTGCCTCGCGCTTCGTCCTATCGACGCGGATCGTGACCTTGATCTGCGTGCCCTGATCCATCTCGTAGCTGAAGCTCGAGTCGTGCAGCCGGTCGATCACGCGCCGCACGCTTTCGGCGGCATTGTCCTGCACATGGCCCATATAGGCCTGCACTGTGGCCATGCCGAACTGCGCGACCATCTTGTGCAGTTCCTGCGCGCCTTTCTCGTTGGCGGCGATTTGTGCTTTCAGGTCGGCGACATTCTGCGTGGGATTGCGCGCGGGGTAGGCGGCCTCCGTCAGCAGCGCCCGCATCTCCTTTTCGCGGAATTTGCCGCGATCCATCAGCTTGAAGTTGTCGATATAGACGCCTTCCTCGCCGATGGTGACGGCGTCGGGCGACATCGAGCCCGGCGCGATGCCGCCGATATCGGCGTGATGCCCGCGCGACGCGACCCAGAACAGGATTTGAGCGTTTTTCTTATCCGTCATCCTGAGGTGCTCGCGCGAAGCGCGAGCCTCGAAGGATGCACGGCCCGGACCGTCGCCCTTCGAGGCTCGCTGTGCTCGCTCCTCAGGGTGACGGGGAACGTTGCCAAACACCGGCGTGCAGACGGTGATGTCGGGCAGATGCGTGCCGCCGTTGTAGGGCGCGTTGATCGCGAACACATCGCCGGGATGGACCACCGGGTTCTGCCGGATGATGGTTTCGACCGCGCGGTCCATCGAGCCGAGATGCACCGGCATGTGCGGCGCGTTGGCGACCAGCGTGCCACCGGCGGAGAACACCGCGCAGGAAAAATCCAGCCGCTCCTTGATGTTCACCGAATAGGCGGTGTTCTGCAGCGCGACGCCCATCTGTTCCGCGATCGCCATGAAAAGATTATTGAATACTTCCAGCATCACCGGATCGGCTTTGGTGCCGATAGCGCTCTGGCGCTTCAGTGCTTTGGCGCGCGTCAGCACCACATGGTTCTTCGCGGTCAGTTCGGCGCGCCAGCCGGGTTCGATCACGACGGTCTGATGCGGCTCAATGATGATCGCGGGCCCGGGCATTTTTGCGCCGGGCTTGATCTGGTCGCGGGTGAACACCGCGGCCTTGTGCCATTCCCCGCCGGAGAAGAATTTTGTGCGTAGCGCAGGCGAGGGGAGTTTCGCGCCGCTCTTGCGTTTGGTCTGCTCGCGGAATTTCGCACCGCCCCCGATGGCTTCCACCGAGACGGCTTCGATCACCAGTGCTTTGGTGCGGTCGATGAAACCAAAGCGTGCCTTGTGCGCTTTCTCGAACGCCGACTGCATTTTGGCGACAGCAGCAGCTGGCACTTCCAGCGCCGTATCAGTCCCGGCATAGCGGATGTGGGCGTTGACCAGCACCTTGATCTTGCCGCGCGGCACGCCCTGGCCGGCGACTTCCTTCGTGGCGTCCTTGCCAAGTTTCACCGCCACCTTGTTCAGCGCCGCCACGGCCCTGGCATTCAGCGGCAACTCGATGGCCTGCTGGCGTGTTGCGCGGATATCGGCCAGCCCCATGCCGTAAGCAGAGAGCAGCGACGAGAACGGATGGATCAGCACGGTGGTCATGCCCAGCGCATCGGCGACGAGGCATGCGTGTTGTCCGCCCGCGCCGCCGAAGCAGTTGAGCGCATAGCGCATCACGTCATAGCCGCGTTGCACGGAAATCTTCTTGATGGCATTCGCCATGTTCTCGACGGCGATGCGCAGGAATCCATCGGCGACATCTTCTGCCGCGCGGCCGGTCTCCCGCGCCAGCGTCGCGAAAGCTTCACGCACCGCACCGGCGTCGAGCGGCGCGTTCTGCTGCGGGCCGAAAATCTTCGGAAAGAATTCCGGCATCAGCTTGCCGGTCATCACATTGGCGTCGGTGACGGTGAGCGGCCCGCCGCGCCGATAGCTCTTCGGCCCGGGATTGGCGCCCGCCGAGTCCGGCCCGACGCGAAAGCGCGCGCCATCGAAATGCAGGATCGAGCCACCGCCTGCCGCCACGGTATGGATCAGCATCATCGGTGCGCGCATGCGCACGCCTGTGACTTCGGTTTCGAACGCGCGTTCGTAGTTGCCATCGTAATGCGACACATCGGTCGAGGTGCCGCCCATGTCGAAGCCGATCAGCTTCTTGAATCCCGCCTCGCGTCCGGTTTCGGCGAGGCCGACTACGCCGCCGGCGGGACCGGACAGGATGGCGTCCTTGCCCTGAAACAGATCCGCTGCGGTGAGCCCGCCGGCGGATGTCATGAACATGAGTTGGGGGCCTCCCTCGTCCTTCGAGACGCCCTCGCTTCGCTCGGGCTCCTCAGGATGAGGGAGGTTCATAGCCTCATCCTGAGGAGCGGGCACTTGCCCGCGTCTCGAAGGACGAGGCGTGCGCGCGAGCTCTGTGCCCACCCGCTCAACATACCTTCGCAAAATCGGCGAGAGATACGCATCGACCACAGTCGTATCGCCGCGGCCGACCAGCTTGATCAGCGGCGAGACTTCATGGCTCACCGACACCTGCGCAAAGCCGATTTCGCGCGCCAGTGCCGCGACGCTCTGCTCATGCGCCGGATGGCGGTAGCCGTGCATGAAGACGATGGCGACGGATTCGATGCCATCCGCCTTTGCGGCTTCGAGGGCAGGGCGCAGCACATCGATATCGGGCGCACGCTCCACCGTGCCGTCGGCACGCGCGCGCTCGTCGACTTCAATGACGCGCTCATAGAGCACGTCCGGCTTCACGATATGTTTGGCAAAAATCTTCTGGCGCGCCTGATAGCCGATCTTCAGCGCATCGCCGAAGCCGCGCGTGATGAGCAACAGCGTGCGCGCACCCTTGCGCTCGAGCAGCGCATTGGTTGCGACCGTGGTGCCCATCTTGATCGCGCCGATACTTCCCCGCGGAATCGATTCGCCCGGTTGCAGGCCAAGCAGGTTGCGGATGCCTGCGACGGCGGCATCGGCATAGGCTTCGGGATTTTCCGAGAGCAGTTTGTACGGTACCAGGGAACCGTCAGGCCTGCGTCCCACCACGTCGGTGAACGTTCCGCCGCGGTCGATCCAGAAGTCCCATTTAGCCATCTAAGCCTTTGATATATTTAGATATGATGAATTGACAAAACATTCGCAAATGTGCAAAATGCGTTGAAGATCAACGGCTTATGCTAACGCGATTTAGCATTTTTTCACAAAACATTCACAGCCAGCAATGATCCAAATGCCCAAAGCCAACGCCAGTTTAGACCGAAATATCTGGAAAGGACGCCAATACAATGTTGATGACTAAGCCTCGTAGAGTTGCGATTTACGCTAGGGTTTCTACCGCCAGCCAGACGGTGGAAAACCAATTCCAAGAACTTCGCGCAGTAGCCCAACGCAACGGCTGGAAAATCGTCGCCGAACTATCTGATAATGGTATCTCAGGCGCAAAGGGTAGAGATCAGCGCCCTGCCTTTGATGATGTAAAAGCCGGAGCAATAATCCCTCACTGAAGCGGCCGATTGGTTTGGCTGCGCCGGAGTCAAACTGCGGCAGTTAGAGTCCTTTGCCTGAGTCGGCAGGGGGCGTGGGATGAAGACAGTGGAGCTTTACGCGCGGGTCCGTCACGCT
>CANKHA010000070.1 GCA_947481685.1 Bradyrhizobiaceae bacterium | reverse complement strand
GCGCGCGGCTCCCTGCAGCGCGGGCTTGAGGTGGTGGAGTTTGCCTGCGGCATCCCGCATCTGCTGAAAGGCGAGTTCAGCGAGAATGTCGGCACCGGGATCGACGCCTATTCGCTGCGCCAACCATTGGGAGTGTGCGCCGGCATCACGCCGTTCAACTTTCCCGCGATGGTGCCGCTGTGGATGTTTCCGGTGGCGCTCGCCTGCGGCAACACCTTCATCCTGAAGCCATCGGAGAAGGTGCCGGGCTGCTCGATGCGGCTGGCGGAACTGCTCACCGAAGCCGGCGCACCATCGGGCGTGTTCAACATCGTCAACGGCGCGAAAGACACCGTCGATGCGCTTTTAGCGCATCAACGAATTGCTGCCATCAGCTTCGTCGGCTCGACGCCGGTGGCCGAGCATGTCTATCGCACCGGCACGCAAGCGGGAAAGCGCGTGCAGGCGCTCGGCGGCGCGAAAAACCATATGGTGATCCTGCCGGATGCCGATCTCGATCAGGCAGCAGACGCATTGATGGGCGCAGCCTATGGATCGGCGGGCGAGCGTTGCATGGCGATCTCGGTCGCTGTCGCCGTCGGCGCCATTGCCGATCCGCTGATTGCAAAGCTCGCGCCGAAAGTCCGCGCGCTGAAGATCGGCCCCGGCACCGACAAGGAATCCGAGATGGGTCCGCTGGTCACCGCGGCGCATCGCGACCGGGTGAAGGGTTATATCGATCTCGGTGTGAAGGAAGGCGCGGAGCTGGTCGTCGATGGCCGCAATCTTCGCCTGCAAGGCTATGAGGACGGTTTCTTCATCGGCGGCTCGCTGTTCGACAAGGTGCAACCGGAAATGCGGATCTACAAGGAAGAGATTTTCGGGCCGGTGCTGGTGGTAGTGCGCGCGCCGGGCTTCGACGATGCGTTGAAGTTGGTCAACGATCATGAATTCGGCAACGGCGCGGCAGTCTTTACACGCGATGGCGATGCCGCACGCGCTTTCGTCAGCGGCGTGAAGGCCGGCATGGTCGGCGTGAATGTCGCGATCCCGGTGCCGATGGCCTTCTACAGCTTCGGCGGATGGAAGCATTCGCTGTTCGGCGACCACCACATCCATGGCGCCGAAGGCGTGCGTTTCTACACGCGGCTGAAGAGCGTGACCTCCCGCTGGCCGACCGGCATCCGCGCCGGGGCCGACTACATCATGCCGACGATGCGCTGATCACGCGGGCAAGGCATCAACCTTCCACTGCTCCTTCGCTGCCGCAATGAAAGGGTCTTTCGGCAACTTCCAGTCGGTCAGTGGTTTGCCGTCCACCAGGGCATTGATCTCGCGCAGCCAGAGACGGCGCAGCAGGATGACCCGCGCCTCGCTCACCGACAGCAATTCAGGGCCGCGTGTGCTCACAGGTCCCTGCCCGACTTGCGTGACGTAATCCTCGATGGTGAAGCTGGTATAGGCGCTCATGTCGTCCGGTAGATCCTCCAGCGTCATCTCGCCTGCGAGAATCTTTTCCGCCAGATCCCAACGCGTCTCGTCCTCTTCTTCCTGCTGCATGCGGCTTCGTTTATAGGCACGCGCTTCCTCACCTTCGAGTGGCGTCAACGTGACGTCGAAGGCGGCGTGCGTCGTGTCATTGATCGGCACGATCCAGACACATTTGGTTTCCCAAAGTTCACGATCTTCGAAACCCTTGGCGCGCGAGCGCTGGAACCAAAGCCTTACGTTCGGCATGAACCAGTGGATGCAGCGCGCCATCTCGATGTGCCGGTCGGCCGCGACTTTCGAGCCTTCGACGATGCCCATGGAGCTGTCGGCGTTATCGCCTTTGCCCTTGACCGAGCGGTAGCCGATGAAGCCGTAGGGACATTCCTCCACGCTCTCGTGGCGGATGACGAGAATGTCCGGCCGATTCTTGCGGACTGCGGTCGCGCGATGCACCCAGGCGCGATGGCCGTGGTCGTTATCAAACCGATTCCAGAATGTGCAGGGCAGAACCTCAACCGGGTCCGCAACCAGCACACCGGCACGATCGAGATCGGGATAGGTGCGAAACAGCGGCGGCTCGCCTTCGCCGAGATAGGCAAAGATCAGCCCGGCATATTCCCGCGTCGGATGCGCAGCGATCTTCACCTTGTCGCAAAACGGACGGTCTTCGTTCGGCTGCTCGACGCACTGGCCGTTCCCCTCGAAGCGCCAGCCGTGATAGCGGCAGCGGATGCTTTCGCCTTCCACCCAGCCAAGCGAGAGCTGCGTGCCGCGATGCGCGCAGCGGAAGGCGCTGATATAGACCTTGCCGCTCTGGCCGCGATAGATCGTGAACTTCTCGCCGAGAATTTCGATCGGTTTGGCGCGGCCAACCGGAATATCCTGCGCACGAATGACCGGATGCCAGAACAGCCGCAGGTAACGGCCTGTCGGCGTACCCGGTCCAACAGGCTCAAGGTCTGCGACCTTCAATGCGCCAGGAGCTGGCATGTGTCCTTCTTCCTTGCTTATTTCTCGCGATAGACCACGGCTTCGGTCGCGCGGTCGATGATAGCCTTGGGCGTTGCATACATTCTGGCCGCCAGTTGCTGCAGTTCCTCACCGCCGGTCGGTGAAACACCGATATTGGCTTTGGTCATTTCGGCAACAGCGGTCTGATCGGCCGCAGTTTTCAGGAAGGCCGCGCGAAGGGCCGCCAGGCGGTCATCCGGGACCCCAGGCGCCATCATAAAAGGCCGGCCCATCGTCTGCTCGCCAAAGATGAATTCCAGGACGTCCCGTTGATCCTGGGTCTTGGCCAAATCCATCACCATCGGGACGTCGCCGATCTCCGGCAATTTCTTCATGGACAACTGGACCAGAAGATTGATCTTCTTTTCCGTCAGCCATTCGCCCTTCTGGCTCTTCAACGATTCCCACGACCACCCACATCGACCGGCAACCTCGCCGCGCTCCATGGCGAGGCTGATGGCCGGGGTGCTTTTGTAACCGCTGATGATCTTGAACTTGGTTCCGAGGACATTGTTGAGCACCGCGGGAAACTGCTCGGTATCGTTCAGGCCGGTACCACCGATGATGAGCTCACGCTTCATCAAGTCCTGAATACTGTCGATGCCTGACGTATACCACGAGGCGCAGACACTGACATCGTTATAGAGGCTGCCGACCCATTTGATCTTGCCGGGATCGTATTTGGTGCCGGTGTCGCCGATCAACGCCAGCCGCACGACATTGCGCTGGACCGACCCGATCACGGTGCCGTCTTGCGGCGCGACATTGTAAACATAGTTCGTGGCAACCAGCCCGCCCGCCCCGGGCATGAACTGGACAAGCACTTGCGGATGCCCAGGAATATACTGGCCCATATGGTTCGCCAGCATCCGCGCATAGGGCGCATAGCCGCCTTCCGGGTTGCCGCCGACAATTATCTTGATCTGCTTGCCCGCATAAAAATCGGCGACGCTCTCAGCCGCACCGGCGCCAGGCGCAACCATCACGGACATGATGCCGGCAAGCCAGCAGGCAACAAGGCGTGAAAATGCACTGCAGCGCGCCAGTTTTTTGGCGATGACCATCTGTCCCCTCCCAGCGCCTTGTCGGTCACGCGTATGACGCGCGCCGCTGTTTGTCAGCAAGGCTTGTCTTATGAGGAGAGTGTATTCGCAGCGGAAGCAGGTGCAAGTCCCGTTTGCGTGCGCATTCCCGCGAGAGATAGCAAGCTATTGCGAAGACACGATGCGCGGACGGTTCGCCGCCGGGGTCTCCGGTTCTGCCGTGTACGGGAGATTCTTGATGTCCTCCAGACTCGGCAGCCCCGCTTCATTTCCGAGATGCTGGATCTTGAAGGTCGATGCGCGCTGGGCAAAGGCAAAATGCTCTTCCCATTTCTTCGTGGGAGCCGTGAGATAGGAATAAACATAGGCGCCGTGAAAGACGTCGCCCGCGCCGCTGGTATCGATAATCAGCTCTTTCGGGATCGGCAGCACCGGCGTTGAGCGCACTTCCCCGGTCTCGTCATACCAAAGGAAGCCTTTCTCGCCGAGCGTAACGCCGCCAATCCGGCAGCCACGACTCTTGAGATAGCTCAGCGTGTCCTGTGGCGACAGCTTCATCTGTTCGCAGAAACGCTCGGCCACCATCGCAACATCAATGTAGGAAAGAACCTCGTGAGTGTTGGAACGCACTGCCCCGCCATCAAGCGACGTCAGAATCCCCAGTGCGCGCGCCTGTTGCACATAATAAAGAGCTGCGTCCGGCTGATGCCCATCGATATGCAGCGCACCACAACCGGTCATGTCGAGTTTCGGAAACGAGCTGAGATAATGGTCGTCGCGGCAGCGCACGATCGCGCGCTTGCCGTCATGCGGCATGATGAAGGACAGCGAAGAGGTCTTCACGTAGCGCGGATGGAAACGAATATCGTATTTCGCCGCCATGTCGGAGAACATGCGGCCGAGCCAGTCGTTCGCCTGGGTGGCCAGCAGATCCGGCGCGATTCCGAGCTTGGCGCAACAGAACGCCGCCGTCACCGCGTTGCCGCCGAAGGAGATGGCGTAATCGCGAGCGACACCTTTGTCATCACCTTCCGGAATGTGGTCGGTAACGAAGGTGACGTCGATATAACTATGACCGATAAACAGCGTCTGCATTGTCATTACCCAGTTACAGTCCTTCGATGCCCCAGATTTCGCTCGCGTATTCCCTGATGGTGCGGTCGAATGAAAAGAACCCCATCCGCGCGGTATTGAGGATGCTCGCCTTCCACCAGGCAGCCGGTTCGCGCCACAGCCAATCAACCTGCCGCTGCGCCTGCCAATAAGCATCGAAATCAGCAGCAACCATAAAATGGTCAGGCACCAGCACCGTATCAACCAGCGAATGGAACCGACTCGGGTCGTCGGGGGAGAGTTTTCCCTGTCCGATGGCCTCAAGTACCTCCGTCAGCCGCGGTGAATTGGCGGCGGCATCCTGCCCAGTCATGCCGGCGTGTCGTCTTTCGTCGACCTGATCCGTGGTCATTCCGAAAATGAAAATATTCTCCGGCCCCACCTGCTCAAGCATTTCGACATTGGCGCCGTCGAGCGTGCCGATGGTGAGCGCTCCGTTGAGCCCGAGCTTCATATTACCGGTGCCGGATGCTTCCATGCCAGCAGTGGAGATTTGCTCCGACAGATCGGCGGCCGGAATAATCGCTTCCGCCAGGCTCACATTATAGTTTGGCAGGAAGACAAGCTTGAGCCTGTCCCCTACCACCGGGTCGGAATTGACCACGCGCGCCACGTCATGCGCGAGCTTGATAATGAGCTTGGCGCGATGGTAACTCGCCGCCGCCTTGCCCGCGATGATCTTGACCCGCGGCACCCAGGGCGCGTTTGGCTCTTTCAGGATCGCCTGATAGAGCGCGACCGTCTCCAGGATATTGAGCAGCTGGCGCTTGTATTCGTGGATGCGCTTGATCTGCACATCGAACATCGCCGCCGGATTGATGCGTATGCCGGTCTGATCGAGGATGCTCGCGGTCAGTCTCTGCTTGTTGTGCAGGCGTGTCGTCGCGAAATTGCGCTGGAAGATGGCATCGTCTGCATGGCCATCGAGCGCACGCATTGCTTCCGGATCGTCAAGCATCCGCTCGCCGATGGTGCCGACAAGAAGTTGTGTCAGCTCCGGGTTTGCGCGTTGCAGCCAGCGGCGGAAACTGATGCCGTTGGTTTTGTTGACGATGCGTCCGGGACGAATGGCGTCGAGGTCGCGGAATACGGTCTTGCGCAGCAAGTCGGTGTGCAGCGCGGAAACGCCGTTGATCCGGTGCGAGCCGATGAAAGCGAGGTGGCCCATCCGCACGCGTTTGTCGCCACTTTCTTGAATCAGTGAGATCGCAGCAATTCGCGCCGGATCGAAAATACCGTTCTGCTCGGCCGCCTTCAGGTGATTCCAGTTGATCACGTAGATGATTTGCATCAGCCGCGGCAGCAGCCGGCTCATCAGTTCTACGGGCCAGCTCTCAAGCGCCTCAGGCAATAGCGTGTGGTTGGTGTAGTTGAGCGTATTGGTGGTGATGCGCCAGGCTTCATTCCAGGCGCAGTCGTGCTCGTCGATCAGAAGCCGCATCAACTCCGCGACGGCAATTGCCGGATGGGTATCATTGAGCTGGATCGCAACGTGCTCGGGCAGCGACGACAGGCTGCCGAATTGCTTGACGTGCCGTCGCACCAGATCCTGCAGCGAAGCCGACGTGAAGAAATATTCCTGCCGCAGCCGCAACTCTTGTCCCGATGGCGTGGCGTCGCTCGGATAGAGCACTTTGGAAATCGCCTCGGCCTTCGCCTTCGCCGATGCAGCGCCAATGAAGTCGCCTTCATTGAAGGCAATGAGATGAATCGGATCGTTGGCGCGCGCTTTCCAGAGCCGCAAAGTGTTGACGTGACGGCCGCGCCAACCGGCGACGGGCGTATCGTAGGCCTCCGCCTTCACCGTCTCGGCCGGGTGCCATTGGGCTTTCGTTGCATCGCCTTCCAGATAATCCACGGTGCCACCGAAGCCGATCTGGTAGATCACCTCCGGCCGCTCGAATTCCCAAGGATTACCGAAGGCCAGCCAGTCCTCCGGCATTTCATGCTGCCAGCCATCGCTGATGAGCTGCTTGAACAATCCGTGGTCGTAACGAATGCCGTAGCCGTAAGCGGGCAGCGCGAGGCTTGCCATGCTGTCCATGAAACAGGCCGCGAGCCGCCCAAGCCCGCCGTTGCCGAGCGCCTGGTCGGGTTCGATCGCACGCAGATCTTCGATATCCACGTCGAGCTGCGCCAGAGCTTCCCGCGCAGTCTCCGTAATGCCGAGATTGCCGAGCGTGTCGAACAGCAGGCGCCCAAGCAGAAATTCCACCGAGAGGTAATAAACGCGTTTTTTGTTTTCGGCGTAAGTCTGGCGCGTCGAATGCATCCAGCGATCGATCACCTGATCGCGAACGGCGAGCGCCGTTGCCATGAACCAGTCGTGCGGAATCGCGTGCTCTGGATCCTTGCCGAGCGAGTAGGTCAGTTTTGCCACAATGGCATCGCGGAGCATTGCCACGCCGGCTTTTCCGGAGTCCGTCGCGCGGCGTGCATTTACAGCTTCGACCATGCCACCTCATTGCAAATTACGCGCCTCGTGGCTTAACAAATCCACCGAGGCTTGCGTTCCGTCGCAGAGCGGCACCGCCGTTTTGCGGAAACGAGAGAAAGATAGCAGTTTTGGGCGGATTTCCGCACATGAACTGCAGCTATCCGGCGATTTTCGTGGCTTATTGTGTCATTCGCAACCGCTTGAAAACGGCCGCGTCCTCCTGTCATATGCTCGCGCAATCGCTGATTAACCAAGCACCATTCTGCCCACCGATAGTGCAATTCCACGTCGAGAAAGAGAGATTTCCATGGCGTCCGACGAACCCGTGACCATCCCGATGCTCCAGCAGATGAAGCGGGAGGGCAAGAAGAGCGCCGGCTTCGTGCTGTGGGATTATCAGACGGCGCTGATCGCGGAGCGTGCTGGCGCGGATTTTGTGGTCATCGGCGATTCGGTGGGCGTGAACCTGTTCGGTCACGACAACCCACTGCAAGTGACGGTCGAAGAAATCCTGATCTGCTGCAAGGCGGTGCGGCGCGGCACCAAGCGTGCGCTGCTGATCTGCGACATCCCCTTCGGCCCACTGCACGAAGGCCTCAGCAATCTCATGCGCGCGGCCGTCAAGCTGGTGAAGGAAGGCGGCGCGGATATGCTGAAGCTCGATGCCGCAGCCGAGTTTCCCGAATATGTGACTGCGCTCACCCGCGCCGGCATTCCGGTCTTCGCGCAATTCGGCCTGACGCCGCAAACCGCGCTGAAATACGGCATTCCTTACAGCTCGCAGAATGCCGCGAGCGCGCAGGCCACGCCGGAGATGACCAAGAAGCTGGTGGAAGAAGCCAAGCGCCTGGAAGGCGCGGGCGCCGCGATGCTCGACTTCACCAATTCCGGTCCGGTTGCAGGCGAAGCGGTGGTAAAGGCCGTGAAGATCCCCGTAATCGGCGGCTTCGGCGGCGGTCCATGGCTCGATGGCCGCGTCCGGCTGGCGCAGACGGCAAATGGTTCGTCGGCCAAGTGGATCGACTCCAAGGCCGATACCTACGTCAATACCGCGAAGCTCAGCCTGGAAGCTTTCAAGGCACTGATCGAGGATGTCCGCACCGGAAAACAGATCAAGGGCTAGGCACTTTACTCCGCCTCATCCTGAGGAGGCGCACCGATCTCGGGTTTACTCGATATCGGTGCGACGCTCCTCACCATGAGGCCAGAATGTGAATTGAGGACAATCATGCCCACCGCGATCATCGACGGCATCAAGACCAACTATGAAGTGCTCGGCGACGGTCCGCCGGTGCTGATGTATTCACCCGCGGGATTCAACGCGGCAATCGAGACCTGGCGCACGCAGGGCGTCTACGCCAAGGTCAAATTCCTCGACCATATGCCGAAGAAATACACCTGCATCACCTTCGACCGGCGCGAATGCGGCCAGTCCGGCGGACGCGTCGAGCGCGTGCAGTGGGCCGACTACGTCGCGCAGGGCAAAGGCCTGCTCGACCATCTGGGATTCAAGAAGGCGCATATCATGGGCGGCTGCATGGGCGTGTCCTGCGCCACCGCCTTTGGCGTGCTGGAACCTGAGACGGTATTGTCGCTGGTGCTCTACTGGCCGGTCGGCGGCGCGAAGTATCGCCTTTCCAGCCATCAGCGTTTTGCCGAGCATCTCGCCTATGTCTCGCAGAACGGCCTGCAGGGCGTGGCCGATCTCGTCGCCAAAGACGGCAAGCCGTTCAATGCCGATCCGCGCGGCGGCCCCTGGGCATCGGTGCTCAAGACCGACAAGGCCTTCGCCGAGGCTTACGTCAAACAGGACGTCGAGAAATACAAACTCACCATCGCTGCGATGGGGCGCACCCTGTTCGACCGCGACACGGCGCCCGGTGCGGAGCCTGAAGACCTGATGCAGCTCAGTACCCCTGCTCTCGTGGTGCCCGGCAACGATAACTTCCACGCCACGTCGGCGGCGCGTTATCTGCAGGAATGCCTGCCGAAGTCGGAATACTGGGACATGCCGGTCGACAAGCAAACTGAGGAAGTCACCGCGGCGCGCGTGATGGAATTTCTGGATAAGGTTGGAAAGTAACGCGAGAAAGCAGCGTGGCACCTTCAGTAAGACTAGCATCGATACTTGGGCTGAGCTGCCTCGCTTTTCTTTTGGCCGCCCCCCTCGCAGCAGCGCCGATTGAGGCTGGAGCCAGCCAGCAAACTGTCACGCTCGGTGAAGAAAAAATTCCGGTTTTTCTCTACCGGCCATCCTGCGAAAATCCTTCTCTCCTGCTGGTGTTTCACGGCGTCGCCCGGAATGCCGGTGGCTACCGCAATTATGCGCGGCCACTTGCCGACCAGCTTTGCTTCGTTGTCCTAGCGCCAAAGTTCGACAGGAAGGAATTCCCGGTGTGGCGCTATCAGCAAGGCGGAATCAAAAGGAAAAATGGCACGACCCGGTCTGAGCGCGACTGGACGGGCCAATTTGTCATCGAACTAGTGGACTGGGCGCGCAAGCAGGAAGGTAAAGCCTTGCCGTATTCCCTGCTCGGCCATTCGGCCGGCGCGCAATTCCTGAGCCGCGTCGCAGCCTTTACGCCCAAGGAAGCCCGGCGGATTGTGATTGTGAATCCGTCCTCGTACGTTCTTGCGGCGACGGACGTTGCAGCGCCCTACGGGTTGGGCGATGTTTACGGGCCAGAAAAAAGCAAAGAAGCGCTCAAGCGTTACCTCGCCACTCCCGTCACGATCATGCTTGGTCAGGAGGATGTGGGAGACAAGAATCTTTCCGAGACACCTGAGGCAAAGGCACAGGGGGCAACCCGCTACGAACGCGGGTTGAACACATTCAAGGCCGCCAGGGAAATGGCGGAACGCCAGAGATTACCATTCAACTGGCGTCTCGTGGAAGTGCCGGGCGTTGCCCACAATGCCAAGAAGATGTTTTCGTCAAAACAGGCACTAAACGCGATCGAACCGTGAAAGCCTGACGGGAACAAAGTCCCTGCCACTGACGGCCAGAAACCCGAAGCATTGAGCTACGGTTAGGGTTCTCAAATGATCTATATCGAAATGTCTAAAGACCCCGTCCATGGCGGAGGCAGTTGGGCATTCCCCAACTGTCTATGGGCGCCCACAAGAAAGAAAACCGGGCAAAGCTGAGCATACTGGACAAAAATAATGAGCCTGCAAGAGGGCGATACGGTATTTCACCTACGCAATCTTTGACCTGCCACTGAGTTTTTCCTCCACGTGGAGTTAGAGTCCGGCCTTTAGGAAGGACGGACGATGAAGCGGACCAGGTTCACTGAGGAGCAGATTATTGCGGTGCTGCGTGAGCATGAGGCGGGAGCAAAGCCAGGCGATCTGGCACGCAAGCACGGTGTCTCGGAAGCCACGCTTTACAACTGGAAGGCCAAGTACGGCGGCCTGGACGTGTCTGAGGCGAGGCGGCTGAAGGCGCTGGAGGACGAGAACCGGAAGCTTAAGAAGCTGCTGGCGGAATCGATGCTCGACAACGCTGCGCTGAAGGAACTTCTGACAAAAAAATGGTAGGGCCCGCCG
>CANKHA010000069.1 GCA_947481685.1 Bradyrhizobiaceae bacterium | reverse complement strand
TGCGTCTTGATCGGAACGTCCTGGGTCACGTAGCCGGGTTTGGAAAACGTTGCGATGAATTCATCCTTGCGACCCACCTTGAGGGTGCACGGCGTCGTGCATGTCAGCCCGGTCGATGTTCGCATCAGCGCCTCGCTTGGCGCCGAATTGAAGTTCATCTGCTCATCCCATCCCCGCGTTACCGACGCGCAGCCCGTCAACGACAGGTATCCTAACACCACCAAGTACTTACGCCATCCGCGCGGCTCTGCGGCGCGCGTTGAAGAGGAGATTCTGCGTGACCATGTAAGCCATTGCGTTGAGCACGCAATTTCTTCGGGGAATAAAGCAGATCAGCCGCAAGATCGTTCGCATCGGAAGATGTAGGGCGCAGAACTTCCAGAAGCGGGAACTATGTGTGTATGGCCCGCGTTTGCACCCAATCGTAACACACAGGAGCGGATCATGTTCAGATATGCGGCAATCGCGGCGGGTGGTTTGCTCTTTGTCAGCACCGCGGCAGTATCCCAGATGCAGGCGCCCATGCAGGCTCCCGCGATGGAGCCCGCGTCGATGCAGAAAATGATGCAGGACATGATGCCTTCAGCAACCGATTCTGCATCGACCAAGGCGTTCAAAGAATCCCACATGAAAATGATGAAATCGATGCACGTCGAGTTCACCGGCAATCCCGACGTCGATTTCGTGCGCAGCATGGTCCCGCATCACCAGGGCGCGATTGATATGGCGAAGGTGGAGCTGGCGCATGGGAAAAATCCCGAAATGCGCAAAATGGCGGAAAAGATCATCGGCGATCAGGAAAAAGAGATCGCAATGATGCAGGATTGGCTGAAGAAGAATGCAAAATAACCGTTCATAAGCAATTTATGGATTGAACTGCAAAAAAGCCGCCGGTTTCCCGGCGGCTTCTGTTTGCTTGATCGCGTCGGCGGTTAGAGGTGTTCTTCACCGCCCGAGCCGGTGTTCTTGTCCTTGTCATGCATCATGTCGCGCTGGCCACCGGGCCCGCCACCTTCCTGACCGCGCATGCCGCGCCGGTCATCCGGGCCGTGATGGCGCTCGTGCATGCGACGCATCTCGCGCCCACCATGCCCACGCATCTGCGCGAAGCTCTGGTTGGGTTGCGTCAGGATATGCGACAGCAGCTGGAAGCGGTTCTTCTGGCTGTCGTCGAGGCTGGCGTAAAGCGGCTCCTGCGCATCGGCGAGTTTCTTCAACGCGGCGCCGGCGTTGCTCATCACTTCGGCTTCACGACGCATGCGGGCAACCGGATCGGCATCAGCGGCGCGCAAGTCGGGTGTACCCGGCCTTGCGTTATCGGCATCGCGCCCCGCGGCCTGATCGCGATCGGGACCGCGGCGGCGTGCGCGCGGGCCATCGGCGGCCGGGCCTTGCGCAAGCCGCTCCTGATGCGCCTTCGCGATGTCGCGCAACGCGGTCTCGAACGCCGCCCAGTTCTTGTCCTGATCGGGCGTGAGCTTCAGCCCCGCCTTGAGCGCGGCAATGCGCGCGTCGGTGAAGGCTGCACGATCTTCCAGCGACATGCGCGGTCCGCCACCGGGGCCGCGGCCATCACGGCCGGGGCCGTGATCGCGCTGCTGCGCATAAACGAATGTTGAGCCGGCGATGGCGAGCGCCGCAGTGCCGGCAAGAATGGTTTTCAGCATTGTCGTTCTCCATATACGATCACGGGCTTGCCCGAAGATCGGCGTGATAACCCTACCCCACCACCATAGTTAGGCCGGGCCGGAGAATGGACAAGTTACAGTTTGGAAAGATGGCTTCGGTATTTCACCGGAGCCCGCGCGAGAATCCTAAGATCCGCCGCCATTGCCGCGAATGCGCTGGCCCTTGCCGCCACCGTTACCACCACCGCCACCATTACCGCCGTCACGCGACTGCGGACGCTTGTCGATATGCGAGCGGTTGAGCCGCGCGCCCGCGATGTCGCCCAGCATGCCGGAAAACCCGCCGCCGCGGCGCGCGTCGATCGGCGCCTGCTGCGCCTGGCCGCGCCCACGCGCCTGCCCGTCGCCGCGATCGAAGCGCTGCTGCGCGTCGGCGGCCGATGGCAATGCTATGAGCCAAACTGCAACCATGGCTGCAATCGCGGCGAGGACCGGTTTCCGCAAAACCCTGCTCCAAATAAACAACGACACTCCCTCAAGTAATGAGGAAGTGTCGTGTTCCGCAAGTTAAACATCGCCAACTTTAACAGCGGCGTTTCTGACTATTTGTTCAGAAAGCAGCGGCGACGCTGGAAAGCCCTGCCGAACGGACGAAAGCGAGCCCGCTTTGCTTCTGCTCTTCGCTCAGTGTGCGGATGAGCGGATAGGCCGCAGAGGCTAGCCGCCGCATCGCGAGTGCATTGAGGCCGATCGAGGCGGCGCGATTTTTCAGGCCCTGCACAAAACCTTGTGCCGCGACGCCCTCCTGGGAATCGCGGATCTCGCGGAAGGCGCCTTCAATCGCGGGCCATAGCTGCTCCTGCGTCGTATTGAGCCTGAGCACGAATTTCAGGTGCGACACCTGCCCCGCGGACATCGACGGCTCGGCCTTCACCGCATGGGATTGCGAACTCTCGGCCGTGTCCGCCCGGACTGCCGTAGAACCGATGGTGGCAAGGGCAACGACCCCCGCAATCAAAACCTTCCGCATGTCTGCACGCCTCCTGAATTCTTGTTGTTCGTGGTGAGGCGGTTGCGGGTACTGCGACATCGTTCCCGGGAACCTTCGCCCCTCTCGGAACTTTGATAGCTGTTAACAGTGCGCTTCACGCGATAGACCATTGGCGCTGGCACGGCCATTTCGGGGGTCGACACCCTGCTGAAGCCGGAGAACAAGGACAAGCTCGCCAAGATCCTGACCTATCACGTGGTCGCGGCGAATGCGATGTCCGACGCCATCGGCAAGATGATCAAGGACGACGGCGGCGAGCACAAGATCAAGACCGTCTCCGGCGGCACTCTCGTCGCGATGATGAAGGGCGACAAGATCCAGCTCAAGGATGAAAACGGCGGCGTTGCCACCGTGACGATTGCCAACGTCAAGCAGTCCAACGGCGTGATCCACGTCATCGACAAGGTGCTGTTGCCGAAGTAACGCGCTGGATGAAGCGCCCCGCAAGGGCCTCGAACTGACTTCGCTTCATCCCAGGCGGCGCATCTATCCGGGTGCGCCGCCGACTTTGTAAGGTGCTTTTGGCGCTTCGCCTCCGCAGCGGACGCAAGACCCTCGGCAACCCGGCCTATCCCGGCATCTCCGGACACGGCACGGCAATGCCTTCCGCTTCGTATTCATGAATCTTGTTGCGGATCGTTCGGATAGAGATTCCGAGAACCCTGGCCGCATGCGTACGGCAGCCATGATGACGGGCCAGGGTGTGCAGCAAAAGCTCGCACTCGATCTCTTGAACCGTGTGGCCGACAAGCCAGGACACGATTTCATCGGGCAAGCGATCGAGACTTTTGGCGACGGAAGATCGAAGCATACTTACCTCCAAGCTCAGCTCGCCGAGCTGACTCGAAAAGACATCCCCTTCCCCGCCAAAAATGCTGCGCCGGTATGGTTAATGAAGGGTAAACACCGCCTCGGAGGCGGTTGATGGCCACCCGGAACTTCAACTCTGTTCCATGCAGCTCATCGACTATTAGCAAGCAATAACAGCATCTTAGAGCGGTTCAAGTGTTATCCTGATCGCCTGAAAGTGCCAAACCGGCGGATTCCGCTGACGAGACTTTGATCGACTTTCCAGGCCCGCCGGCCTAGGGTGCGCCCATCACCGGAATATGGCTGCCAGGGCATCGGTGACTGGGAGACGCGCTCCCGCCTGCATCCGCTCCACTTCCAGATCCGGCATTTGCGACGCAGCGGCGTCGCGGCTGGTTTTACCGGCACCGTCCGGCCTCGAACGCCTGAAAGCCTGACATGACGCTCGCGCGCGGCCGATTTCTGTCCTTCGACTACAACCGCATGGTTGTCATGTTCACCATGCTCGACGGCACGGCTGACGTTCCCTGCGCCATCAGCACCACAGCCATGGACGACCTGGAAAAGAACCGGGATTCAAAAAATCCGGAGCAACGCGAAGCCCAATTCGAACGGCTGCGCGATCGGATCGAAACCATTGCCGCCAAAAAATTCATGGACGTCGGGCGCGAGGGAAATCCTCCGGGCCTTATTCTTCGCAGCATTGACTTTCCGGCTTGAGCCGACCGTCCGGGACCACAACGCATGACCTATCTCAAGCAAAGCGATCTAATGTCAGAACACTCGGATTTCTCAGTGGTGGTGAAGAATCGGGCGCCCCTGCCCCGGTGCTGGCGTTGGGAAATCTACCGCGCCGGCGCCGCAAGGCCGATCGAGCATTCCCCGGTCAACTTCGCTTCGATGACCGAAGCCGGACGCGCCGGTAAAATCGCATTGCAGCTGATGTTGAGCGAATATCCGCAATTTCCGCAAAGACGCTGACGCGACCGCTGAAGTGCGTTAGCCGAAGTCATAGAACAAGAAAGGTGCGTCCATGAGTTTCAAGTATGAAGTCGGACAGGCAGTGGAATACAAGCCGGTCGGCTGCAACGTCGCGCTGTTCGTGGTGACGCGGAGAATGCCGGAGGAGTTTCAGGCGGTCGATCGGAAATATCGCATCAAGAGCGTGGAAGAAGGTTTCGAGCGCAACGTGATGGAATGCGACCTCAGCCCCACCGTTCTCCCGGAAGACCACTATGGGCCTCCGATGAAGATTCTCCGCTACGGCAGCCATCGCTGACACGTTTGGCGGGAGCAAATACAGCTTCCTGCGCTCACGTTTGGTTAATTCACCTTCATGATCGCTTAACGAGTTGTTGCAACGATCGCCTCAAATGTAAGGAGTGCGTTCGATGTTGAAACCTTTTGGACTTGCCTGCGCGACTATCGCGGTTCTGGCTATCCTGCCGCCCACCCAGCCGGCGCATGCCGGCAACGGTGTTGCTTTCGGGATCCTTGGCGGTCTTGCCGCCGGCACCATCATCGGGTCGGCCGTCGCCGCACCGCGCTACTATTATGAACCAATGCCGTATGAGCCGATGCCGGTTGAGGTCGAAATGGCGCCGCCGCCCGCTCCAATGGGTGGCGGGTGTTACTGGACCCGCGGCGCACCGGCCTGGGATGGCTATCGCGGTGTTTGGGTTCGCCCCCGTGTCCAGGTCTGCGACTAACTTAAAGTCTGCGACTAACTTAAGTTATCGACTGGTTGAAGTGCGCGACCGGCATCAACCGATTCCTAGAATTTAAAATAAACCCCGGGAGAAATCTCGGGGTTTTTCTATCGATCGGAAGAAAGTTCCATTTACTTCCGTGAAGTATCACTTGCGGATTGCAACCGAACATTTCTTGGAGAGCTTTAATGCCTGTCGATTTGAAGAAATTTATTCAGGATGACTCCGGCGCGACCGCCATTGAATACGGCCTCATCGCTGCGGGTATTGCCGTCGCTATTATCGTTGCAGTGCAGAGTTTGGGGACGACCCTGAGCACCACCTTCGGATCGGTCTCGACCGCCCTGAAATAACGCATCCCTCGACACTCGTCGGAAGAACACGGCCGGAGTTTTTCTCCGGCCTTTTCTTTATTCGTGTGAGGTCAGCGGGGCCGACGCGTGCCGCTCGGCAAAATGCACCCCAATGCGTTTATCGCGCCGCCAGATGACCGTGCAGGCGCGCTTCAGATATTCCGGCTTGATGATCAGCGTGAAGGCATCGGGAATCGCAGTCGGAGTCTCGATTTCAAGCAAGGCCCCGGCGTCGGACAGATTGCGTATCGTGCAATCGCATCCACCGCTATTGAAGGCTATCGACCCGCCCTTGAGCGTGCGATGCCTCGGCTGGTGACGTTGCTCGTCCATGTGACAACGATAGAGCCCAAGGATTAGCCAATGGTGAAAACAATACTACGAAAACAGCTATGCCCCCTGATGGAATTTAAGACACTTGGCCGAGAATAAGATGCAACATTGCCGGGTCGAAGGCAGGAATCGCGGGAAATACGGCGCTGGAGAGCACCAGGACCGGCGTTAAAATCGCCACCTTCAATCAACACCATTAACAAGCGGCGCGACAATCTGCTGGGCTGGCTGAAGGGTCAGAAGCCATCATGGGAGCAAGCCGCGGCGCTCGCGCATGGCTGGCAACTCAATGCGGTTGCGAAGCGAATTGGCGAACTGGCGGGGCCTGAGCTGCAAAGCCCCCGGACTTGTCACTATATGTGAATCGCTACATTGCAGCGGGAGCACGTCCGACATCATGCGCGCTGTGTTTCTGACAATCGCGCTCATTGCGATGCCTTCGCTCGTGTGGGCGCAAAGTCCGGCCCCGGATGCGAAGGATAATGCGCCGGCTCCGTCTACCGGCCAGTCGATCTGCCTGCTGATCGAATCCGCCGCGCTCGCCAACAACCTTCCGCTCGAATTCTTCGCCCGCGTGATCTGGCAGGAAAGCCGATTCCAGCCGGACGCGACCGGACCGACAACGCGCAGCGGCGAACGCGCACGCGGCATCGCGCAGTTCATGCCGGGCACCGCAGCCGAGCGTGGATTGTTGAACCCCTACGATCCGGTGCAGGCCTTGCCGAAATCCGCGGAGTTCCTCCGCGAGTTACGCACGCGCTTCGGCAATCTCGGGCTCGCGGCCGCCGCTTACAATGCCGGCCCGCAGCGGGTGCAGAATTTCATCGCAAGCCAGGGCGGCATGCCGGCGGAGACGCGCGCTTATGTGATGGCGATCACCGGGCGGTCTGTAGAGGAATGGGCCGTGCCCGGCGCGGTGGATCGTCCCCGGCCCGATGCACCGAATTGCAATACGCTCATGGCGCTGCTTCACCGCGAACCTAATCCGTTTGTGGTGGAGCTTGAGAAACGCGTCGCCACCGTCGCCGCCGCGCCCTGGGGCGTGCAGTTGAGCGCGGGCTTCTCGCGCGACAAGGCATTACGCAGCTATGCGGCAATCGCGAAACGCCACGACAGCATATTAGAGGGACGTGACCCGAGCATTCTGGCAACGCGATTGCTGAGCCGGGGAACGCGGACGTTCTATCAGGTGCGCATCGGAGCAGACACGCGCGTTGCCGCAGAACAACTTTGTACCGCGATCCGCAAATCCAGCGGCGCGTGCCTGGTGCTGCGGAACCGGAGCTAAAGTTCCATTCCTGAACGAACCATTGGCTTGATTGGGCGGATCAAACAAAGGAAATTGGTCTGAAGTCGTAGTTATTGTTGATTGTAAGCAATCTCTTCGCAAGTCATATTGGTGGTGCAAATGCCCGCCAACACGTATGATTCAGCAATAGCACTGATCTACCGCGCAGCGCTTGAGCCTGATCTTTGGGCCCAGACGCTGGAGTCCATCGCGGCGTGCACCGGCGACAATTCCGCTATTCTGCTCTATGGACGTGACGATGGCGGATTCGGCGTGATCCCATCGCCGTCCCTGACCGGCATGGTTGCAGAATATCTGCGCGACGGCTGGAATTTTCGCGATAGCCGCGCGATCCGCTCCCGGGAGCGAGGCTATTTTATTGGCCGCGACGTGATCACGGATCGCGACGTATTGAGCGTTGAGGAGACAAGGTCCGATCCTTTCTACACGGAATTCCTTTGCAAGTTTGGTTTCCAATACTTCGCCGCCGCTATGGTTTCGCCGAACAAGCGGGTCGAAGTCGCCATGAGCATCCAGCGACGCATCGGACGCCCGGAATTCACCGAAGAGGAAATGGACGATATCGCCCGCCTCGGGAACCATGTGGAGCAGTCCCTGCGCCTCGGGATGCAACTCATGGACGCGCATCTGATCAACGAGGGGCTTGCTATCGCTTTGGCGCGCGTCGGCATTGGCGTGTTTGTGCTGGATGTGCTCGGACGAGTCGTGTTCTCAAACCCGATGGCGCAATCGCTGGTGGGCGACGGGATCGATGTGTCCGATGAGCGCCTGAGTCTTGACGACGCGGAAAGCCATCAAAAGCTGATGCGCCTCATCGCGGGACTGGCTGAGGGCGACCATGGCGCGGTTGCAGTACGGCCAAAACCCATTCTCGTGCCCAGGCTGCGTTCGGAACGGCCACTCGCGGTCTATTCTTTCCCGATTACCGGATCGTCCAAGTCTGACGCTTTCCTCGCCCGGGCCACGACCATTGTGCTTCTGGTCGATTCCGCGAGTGGCGAGCCTGCCGATCCCACCATGATCCGGGACTTGATGGGTCTGACGCTATCGGAAGCACGGCTCGCCTCGCTGGTTGGGATCGGTCTGCCTCCGAAGCAGGCAGCGGAGCGGCTGGGCATTTCGGAGCAAACGGCACGATCCGTTCTGAAGCGCGTGTTTTCAAAGGTCGGGGTATCGCGCCAAAGCGAACTTGTTTCCCTGATGACGCGGCTTTTGCTGCGCTAACAGCCCCTGATACCCCCATTTGGGGCTATACGCCGCCCGCTGAAATCACAAGGATGAAGCCTTCATCGGGAGCTGGGGGCACTATGCGAGCAACAATACTGACGGCAGCCGCCGTGTGCGGCGCGCTCGCGATTTCCAGTCATTATACTGCAGCAGTTGCTGCACCGCTCGCGGTCACCGATGCCACCATCGACAATGGCCTGCTGACGGTGAAAGGCAGCACGGCGGGGGCGAGCGACCAGGTCACGCTCGATGGCCTGTTCACCGCGCAGGCCAAGAAATCGAAATTCACCTTCACGATCGGCGACTATCACCCGGACGAATGCCTGGTGACGGTGCGCGTCGGTGGCGCCAGCGCCATAGGCGTGGTGGCCAACTGCGGCACAAGCGGGATATTTCCGCGCGGCACATGGTCGTCGGCCACTCCCTATCTGGCAAACGATCTGGTGACGCTGCAAGGCTCGGCCTACCGGGCGCTCCGGGACAACACCAACAAGAACCCCACTTCCAGCGCCGCGGACTGGGAAACCTTCGTCGCGAAGGGCGCAGCCGGTGCAGCCGGAACGGCTGGTTCAACAGGACCTGCAGGACCGACCGGACCTCAAGGCCCAACAGGCGCGACCGGCAGCGCGGGCGCAACCGGAGCGACGGGGCCTCAGGGATCGCAGGGCCCGACCGGCGCCAACGGCACCGGCTTTACCTGGCGCGCGGCCTGGTCGGCGGCAACAAACTACGCGATCAACGATGCGGTGCAATTTGGCGGCAAGTCCTACGTCGCGCTGCTCGCCGGCCCCAACAAAAGTCCCGCGAGCGAACCCACCTACTGGTCTCTGCTCGTCTCGGGCCAAAACTGGCGCGGAACGTGGAGCGCAGCTACCGCCTACAACACGAACGACGCCATCGCGCGCAATGGCTCGTCCTATCTCGCGCTGGCGGATACGACCAACGAAGTGCCGGAGGCCACTCCCGGCAGTTGGTCCGTCCTCTCTTTAAAGGGCGATACAGGTTCGCAAGGGACGCAGGGTCCGCAAGGTGCGTCCGGTGCGACGGGAGCCACCGGAACGCAAAGACCGAAAGGCGACACCGGAAATACTGGAGAGGCGGGCGCACAAGGGGCGCAAGGATTGACGGGAGCAACAGGATCGCAAGGCCCACAGGGGCCGCAAGGCGCTACCGGCGCCACCGGTTCGACTGGAGCGCAAGGGCCGCAAGGCACACCAGGTACGAACGGAACAAACGGCGCCGACGGGACGAGCTTCACATGGCGTTCGGCGTGGTCCGCTGCCACAGCTTACACCTTGCACGATGCCGTCTCCCGCAACGGCTCGTCCTACATGGCGATCCAGGCCGGCACCAACAAAGACCCCGAAACGCAAACAACATTCTGGACGCTGATGGCGCAGAAAGGCGATCAAGGCACGAAGGGCGATACAGGAAACACCGGAGCACAAGGCGCGGCGGGATCGCAGGGTTCGCAAGGACCTCAGGGGCCGCAAGGCGCGCTAGGATCGCAGGGGGCGCAAGGGGCAACAGGTGTACAAGGCCCGCAAGGCCCCGCCGGGCCGAACACCATTGCAGACGGGACGGTCAGCGCCCCCGCAATCAAATTTACATCGAGCAGCAACACGGGAATCTTTTCGCCAGCGGTCAACAAGATAGCGCTTGCGGAACAAGGTTTTCTCTTCCTGCATAATTTGGGAACGAACAACACTGGTTTGGGGTTCGCAGCTTTGTCCTCGGTTACCAGCGGGTTACAGAACTCGGCTCTCGGAAGCGGAGCGATGTTCTTCAACACAACCGGCATAGACAATGTCGCAGTCGGTTTTCAGGCACTGGGAACTAACCTTGCAGGCGCATCAAACACTGCAGTTGGTAAAGGTGCGTTGTACTTTAATATAGCCAATTCAAATACCGCCGTAGGTGATCGCGCTTTATACAACAATGCTACCGGCGCTCATAACGTTGGTGTCGGCCCTGGCTCCCTCTACAGCAGCACAAACAGCTCTCAAAATACCGCGATAGGAAGTGGCTCTCTGCAACTGAACACTACAGGCATCAACAATGCTGCGCTTGGCCTAAACTCGCTATCGTCCAACACAACTGGTAGTCACAATGTTGCGGTAGGGACTTTCGCCGGATGGAACTCTACTGCGCCGACGGACAGCATCTTTATAAGCAATCAAGGCCTTTCAGCGGATACTAGAACGATCAAAATTGGCACTCAGGGGACGCAAAGTTCCGCTTTC
>CANKHA010000068.1 GCA_947481685.1 Bradyrhizobiaceae bacterium | reverse complement strand
TTCGCCGTTCAGCCACGGCGTTGGGTCGTCGAGCGGTTCTTTGCATGGATCGGACGCAACCGGAGGCTGGCAAAGGACTTCGAGGCCACCATCGACTCCGCACGCGCTTTTCTCTACCCCGCTTCCGTCATGCTCCTCGTACGTCGTATCGCGCGCGCTTCATGACTTTCGAAACCGACTCTAAGGCTCCACAAGGCTGGCTCTGACCCTATTGACAACCCAGCTGAACACCGCGCCAAAGGTGACAAATAACAATGCAGCGCAAAGGTAAATGAGCGTGCTGTTGCTTGAACTAGTCGCTACAATGACAGTATTGCACCTCCCCACGAGCTCGCTGACGCCAACCAGCGACGACACACTCGAGGTCATGAGGGTAATCAAAAAACCACCCAACCAATTTGGAAAAAACATCAGAGCTTCGCTTTGATTTTCAGACGTCCACATAAGGACCGATCTGCGCAGGTTCCATGCGGTAAACCCAAGCGAGGAGGCGGAGAGCGCAATGGAGGCTTTGACCCAGAGCGGCACGTGTATGACGAATTCCTCTGAAAACGAGATTGCGTTTGGAATCAGCGTCGCGAGGTAGAAGAGCAGGACCAGCGTCGGAACGTTCCTGAAGAACGAGCTTATCACGTCAGCAAGTCCGACGAGGGGGCGTGATTTTGAGAGCCCCATGAAGGCAAGTGCTGCCCCAGCAGCTGTGCCAATTATCGTGGCCACCACGGCGATGAGGATGTTCATGCCAAATCCGCCAATGAGGAACGGCGCCCACGCCCACAACAGTTCAAGTCGCTCGCTCATGCTGTGCGCCTCGCTCTGGCGAGTTTTTCGATCCTCATCCACACCGCGATGAATGCCGCCGTGTAAATGTAGAAGATGACCATGAGCAAGGGCATCATGACTTCAGGATTGCCATGATCTGATATGATATGAATCGAGGCCGACAGCAACTCTGGCACGGAAATCGCCGCCGCGATCGTCGTCGCTTTGACAAGATTATTGAGCGTAATGCGAACCCCTACTGCGGTAACCGTGAAGAGTTCTGGCGCCGTACTCAAAGACAGACGAAAATGCTTGTCCTGAGCTTTCAGGATTCGCGCGCCTTCCAGCAGCGTGTTTATGATGATGCAGCTATGATAAAGGCCCAGCGCGAGTATGGCGACTGAAAGCGGCGACGCCAACACGTTAAATTCTGCGTTGATCCAACTCCCGAGGCCGAAAAACAGAAGGTACATCTGCAGTATTGGCGGCGTCATCCGGCCAATGGTCACTACGGGTGTGACGATAAACCTGATGAGCGGACCAGAGGAGAACAACAGCCAAGCACCAGAATATCCAAGAAAAAGTGAAAGAGCGGTCGCGGCCACGCTCAGAAACAACGTGTGGAACAGGCCAGTAAGGTAAAGTTGGAGGTCGAATTGGTCGTACAGTATGGGCAAAGTTAAGTTGAGTTTCTCTTTCAGCCAAAGACCAAGTTTTTGGCTTCCATCCACCTCGGTGGAGATGATAAAGGCTTTGTCGCGACACTCGAGGGGCAGATTTCCGTTCGGGCCCCACGTACAGACGTAATTGCCGCCAGTGTCTTTGCGACTCCAAATGTCGCGGGCGCGCTCAACGAAGCGATTAGCGCCTAAATTCCATCGCCGTTCGAGTTCACTAAGCAGCCCCTCTCGATGCCATCCGGCGATCGCCTCGCTGAGCCTGATCTCAAAATCAGTCCCGCCCTCAGACTTTGCTACAAAGATGGCCCAGGGAGCATTCAGCGTCGTCTCATCAAGGGCTCTGAATTGCGAGAATTCGGTTTGGCTCAAGTAATTATTGACGGCAACGTCGGTATAAAGAAAGCCAAGACAGCGTCCGTCGCGCAACGCCAGCAGGGCGTCTCGCACGCTGCGAAACATCACCAAGTCTAATATGTGGCGTTGTGTGATAGCTCTGTTGAAATAGGAGCCATGAAGCGCACATATTGAACGCCCCCTAAGCTCATGCCAGCTGCGCGCAGTCGCCTCCGGGCGTAGCAGGACATTGACCCCGGAAGCGTAGTAATGCGGTTCTATTGCAGTGGCGAGCAAGCGTCGCTCCTGCGTGTCCGCGGCCGTGGCGATGATGATGTCAACAATACCCTGCTGGAGGCGCTGGAACCGATTTTCGGTTGTGACCGGAACGAGCCTTACTTCAATCCCCAGATCACGTGCTAAGCGTCTGGCGAGATCGACTTCAAGTCCGACCGGCAAGCCACTCGCATCTAGGAAGCCGAATGGTGCAAAATCCGTCTTAACCCCTATGACGACTTCGCCGCGCTGCTTGATGGATTGGAAGATCTCACTTGAACTGGCCGCCGCCTCCGCTGTTGGGGCCCAACAGAGCGCCGAGACCCAGAATGCCGCGAAAGTCGTCAGGTTTACGATGAACAAGCCCCAGCGAGGATAGTCATGAGAGCTCGTTCGCAAACTCAAAAGAATATTCATAGGCTCCCAATGGCTCCGTGGCGCGGTCTGGTTACATTTTCTGAGCAGCTAAAATTTTGTCACTCAACAGAAAAAGTGCAAGAGCCTACGCCGACACGTGAAAGACTATAACGAGTGGCGCCGAGACCGCCAAAGCGCGCCGCTTAATAGATGTGCATAAAACCATTCCATTGGACAAGACGGCCGCTCCAGTCCCATACGCTTCATGCAATCGTAATCGACGACGCCAGCTGAACCCAGTAGCAGGGCTGTGAAAAGCTGGAATGGCGATGCAGACTTCAGCAACTGCAATGCTGGGAGCAGGCGTTGCTCGACATCGGTAAAATCCGTGCCGTACGGGAACGGTGGCAAAAATCCAGCTTTTCCTCCCTCCCCCAACGCCTTCTCGATGGTCTCGGCTGTGCCAAATGTTCTGACGACGAACACGCCGAAGGTGGTGAGTGATCTTTTTTGTCCGGAACCCACATCAGCTATCGCCGCGGATGTTGCACAACTAGGACGGCTGATTAGGAGGGTAGCCACGGTGGCAAGGGGGGCCAGTCCGAAAACATCTCTCCACCAAGTGGCTCGGATTAACGCGCTAGAAAACGAAATCGACCAGCGCTTGGCTGCGGCCTTGCCAATCCAATATGCGAGAGCGCCCTTTTATCTCGGCTGACGCGCACCTCGATTGGCCTGACGGGTTTTTTGTACCAGGGTCATAGCCACCGCCAGGTGACGAGCCGACAATGAACGTGAGCTGCTTACCGCTGCAGAAGTTGGCTGCCGATTGTGCGAAGGAGGGGGTACCGATGACTAAAGCTACGATAGAAATAAAAGAGAGAGCCAGAAATTTGCGCATGAATGCCTCTCAAAAAAATTCCTCGATCCAAAGTATCACGCATCCTCGAAAAAACAAATTTGCTTGCGCATGTTGCCCCCTGTAATCTGTCAGGCCAATCGGCGCCGATCACGAGCGCTGCCTATCTAGGCCTCAATCAAGGTTGATAAGTCTTGTCAATTGCACCCCAATTATCCCAAAGCCGTCTGCGCATTGCCATTTTTGGCAGTTACTATCGCGGGTTCCATGTTCTGCATGAGTGTCTCTTTGGACCCCTAGCTAAGAGGATCGAAATTGTCGGCGTCGCTACTGACGCCCCCGAGCAGACGTTCATTAGCCGTCAAAAGCGAGTTTGGCAGTATCCTCACACCAGTGAGGAAGCGAGCATGGTGCGGAACCTTGCTTCGAGAGAAAGCATCCAAGTATTTGATGGGCGCGTCAAAGATCAAGCCTTCCACGAGCTCTTCAAGCACACATGGCGGCCCGATCTGTGTATCATGGCAACCTTTGGCCAGTTGATTGACATGCCGCTTTTTTCCTATCCCCCTCAAGGCTTCTATAATCTCCATCCCTATGACGGAAAGAAATGGCCATCAAAATACGCCGGAGCCAACCCTTTTGCGACCATGATCCGAGATTGCTTGCCGACGTGTGTTATAGGCATGCATCACGTTGATTCAACCTTCGACACCGGAGCTCTCGTGAGGACTTCGGAGATCGTCGCAATTCCACCCAGCGTTTCTGTGACTGACATGCACAAGATTACCAGTCCGATAGCCGCACTCATGGTCCGCTATGAAATTGAGCGTATTCTGAATAGTTGTTCGTCGTCAGAACATTTGAGCTAAGCGCGGAAGTTGGTGACGGCATAAAGGGATAAGGCTTTGTATCGTGGGATGTTCGACGAAGGTGGTGGCCGAGCGTGTTTGCGCTTCCATTTTTTGTCTGATCTTCGCAACGTTGTGCTCCGAGACAACGTCCTTCCCGAGAGCCCGTTGCCGGTGAACATCAGCCGCCAGCCCCTGGCGGAAGCAAGTGTCAACGGCTGCCCGATAACGGGATCAGCTTGCAGCTCCGAGGAGAGGTCAACCGGTCCCAGGGTCAACTTTGCAGTCTTCCCATTGGGGCGCCGGAAGCGAAGGGCTCAGGACCGGTGTCCGCTGGGCTGGATTATCAAGTGTAGGCCTGTGCAACCCCCGTCTTGAATCTCGAGCCGCCCTGCCCCGGGCCTGAAATTTCTCACTGCAGCGGTTGTCAACGTCTTCGGCATAGCTCCTCCGGGGTAACGGCGGGGTAAACATCGAGGGGGGTTATGGGGTGTCAGGGCTTGTCACGAACACAGCATACCATTTATGGACGACAGCCACGAAATGGTTTGTTTTGAAGGTCTTCCGCCTGACCAATGTTAGTTTCTTTTATTGCTTGTTAAGAGTAGGCAAGTAACTCTTAATCAGCGGGTCCCAGGTTCGAGCCCTGGTGCGCCCACCAATAAAATCTGCGGGTTCTCCTGTCTCCGCCGGCGGTGACGCCGCACTCCTCCCCGAAGGATCCTGTTCCTTTTGCATCAAGCTGCCGACCAGGACGTTTCCCATTCCACGAGCACGGACCGGCGCAGCCTTTATGCGTCATACGCCACCGGCCTCTTCAGCATGGGCCAGTCGGAATTCCTGACCATGGTGGTCCCGCTGTGGGCCGTGTTGCAGGGCGCAACACCCACCGAGATCGGTACGCTGGTCGGCGCGCGCTCGATGCTGACGTTGTTCCTCGCCATTCACGGCGGCGCCCTCATGAACCGGCTCGGCACGCGCCGGGTGATGATGTTTTTCGCCTGCGCCAGCGGCACGCTTGCAGCGCTCTATCCCTTCCTGCCGTGGTTTCCCGCGATGGTCGCCCTGCAGGTTCTGATCGGCTACGCGGGCAACATGGCGTGGATCGGGGCGCAGACCATCATCGGCGAGGTCGCCCATGGCGATCCCGGCAAGATCGGCCAATTCAGTTTCTACTCGCGCATCGGCAATGTGCTTGCACCGCTCCTGATGGGGTTGATGTGGGACGTCGCCGGACCAACGCTCTCCTTCTTCGGCATTGCATTCTGGGCCTGCCTGCTCTTCGCGGTCGTGTCGCAGATCAATGACCCGGCTGCGACGGAAGCCACCGGTAATTTCCGCTGGGTCGATATTCTCCCGCGCCTGTCGGACTACACCGGCTCCCTGGGCCTGATTGTGATGCCGGCGGTGGCGCTGACCTTGGCTGTGTCGTTCCTGCGCCACGCGACGAATGGCGTGGAGAGTTCGTTCTTCATCGTCTACCTGCGCGAACTCGGTTTTGCCGCCTCCGCCATCGGCGTGTTGTTCTCAGCTGCCGAAGTCGTTAACAGCTTCAGTTCCCTGCTCTCGGGCCGCGTAGCCAGGCTGATGCCGATCCCGTGGCTCATGGTCGGCTTCACGACCGTGTCCGCACTGTTGCTGCTGATTACGCCGTTCATGGGCGGTGTCTTCCTTCTGCTCGCGCTTGCCCAGGCGCTGCGTCGTGGCTGCGAAGGCCTCGTTCAGCCATTGATGTTTGCGCTGCAATCCCGCGCAGTGGCACGCAACGCGCAAGGGTCTGTCGTGGGCCTGCGCGTCACCAACAACAGATTGTCAGGTATCGTCACCCCGATCGCGATGGGTGTGGTTGTCGAGCATTTCGGCATCGATAATGGTTTCATCATCATGGGTGGAGTCCTGCTGATCGGCTGCGCCGTGCTGGCTTTTGTCGTCGCCCGAACGCCCGCGCTGAACCGGTGACCTGGCTCACCGATAGCGATGACTGGAGCAGCGAAAGTCTGCTACGGTGCTTCCGGCCACGTCCGCAAATCAGACTCTAAAGACGCACCTCCCAGTCTTCATTTCTGCCGTCATGGAGAAATAAAATGAATTCGCGTGTTCTGCTATTCGCATGCCTTGTCGCCGCGGTCCCTTTCATTGCGGATGCGCGCGCCCAGACACCGCCTGCACCAGCCACCGGCACGAGCGTCACAACGCCGGGCCCTGCCGCATCCTCAAGCGCCGCAAAGCGCGAAGCCAGAAAGCAGATGCAGGCCGAGAAGAAGGCCCAGCGGATTGCGGGCCGGAAAAAGCGCGTGGAGTGCTACGACGAAGGAAAGAAACAGTCCCTGGCCGGCAATGCGCTTCTAAGCTTTGTGACAACCTGTACAAAAAAATAGAACCCGAACGCTGGACCCGCTGACTCGCATGCCGCCAGCCCCCTCAAAACCTCACCGTCTCCACGCTGGAAATAACCTTTTTGCGGCGAGCCACGCGGTTTCACACCGTTTTTTGATGTCCCGCCGATATGGACAATTGCATGCGGCGGGCGGAAACTCCCGCGCGATCCTTTTAGAGGATCGCTAACGCTGTTTTACGACAGGAGTTCTCCCATGACAAAGCGTCACATCGCGTTTTACGCTTTCGCTGCTCTTGGCATGCTCGCCTTGCAAGGCGGCTTGGGATGTTCTTCCAAACTCTTCTTCCCAGGACCGAGATAAACGAGAGCTTTCATGAAGACATCCTGGTTGCCGCAATAAATTTGTCAGCGGTCTTTGGCATCGCAGTTGCGCAAGCGGTCATTCCAGCGTTTTGAGATAGGCGATGAAGTCCCCAACCTGATCGTGGTCAAACCTGAACTCAGGCATGGTGGGATGGCCCGTTCGAATGCCCTCCGCGAGTGACTCCTGAAGCGATTCAACGGGATATTTCTCGTGCAGCGTACGAAACGGTGGCGCGATGCTCAGCGGGCTTGGAGTCACTTTGTCGACGGAATGGCACTTGGCGCAATTCGTCTGGGCGAGCATGCGACCCCGTTCGACATTCGGGTCCGCGGCAGCGGCAGATTCGACGCCGAGGCCGAGCAACAACACCAGGATAAAACCAATTTTCGTCGCCTGCATCTGTCGGCTCCCGAGGGGCTGGCACTTGTGAAATCTTCTGTATGAGTCGCACGACATCACCGGCAGCGCCGATTGGCGACTTCTGCCTGGGAGGTCTTTGATTCACGCTTGTGGCTTGAACGCACTACGCAACGCGGTCTTCCGCGTTACGTTCCATAGAGTTGGTGTGCGAAGGTGCGTATTAGCCTCCTCATTGAGGCATTGCCCGGCGATCGAACCCGGAACCCCCATGACCGCCCTGGGTTAATCTATAGGCGGCTGTGACCTGCACCCTCCCCTGCCGATTTTGGAATCAAGCGTGGCGGCAGCCTTTGCAGATATTGCCGAAAGGACAACGACCATGGCAGAGACTCTCCGGCCCGCGAGCGAGCTTGCAAAGAAGGCGAGCAAGCCGTTTCCAAACGACAGCGCCGCGTATCGCGAAGCCCGCACCGCGTTGCTGACCGAGGAAATCGAACTGCGGAGACATCTCGAACGCGTCGCAGCGCAACGGCGTGCACTGCCGCCCGGTGGCAAAATTCCGCAGGATTATGAATTCGTCGCGGAAGACGGCAAGCGCGTGAAACTGTCGGAGATGTTCGGCAAGTTCGATACGCTGTTTGTCTATTTCTGGATGTTCGGGCCTGAGCGAGAGCGCCCCTGCCCAATGTGCACATCCTTCATCGGTTCATTGGACATTCCGGCCCGTGACATCACGCAGCGCATTGCTCTCGCGATCATCGGCCGCTCGCCGATCGATCGGCAAAAGGAATTCAAGAAGGAACGCGGCTGGCACAACCTGAAATTCTACCAGACCACCGACGACGCTTTCCCGAAGGATTACCGCGGCCTCGCCGACAACGGCGACGAATGGGCGGGAATCCATATCTTCAACAAGGCCAAAGGCGAGATCCATCACTTCTGGGGCGGCGAGATGGGAATGGAGACCGCCGATCCGGGCCAGGACCCGCGCCTTGCGCCGGAAATCGCGCCGCTATGGAGCATCCTCGACCTGACGCCCACCGGACGCGGCAAGAACTGGTACCCCAAGCTGGATTACTAGCTTGCGCTGCGGAGTGCGAATTTTGACATTCATTTCAAAATATGAATGATCGCCTGAACGATCCGCGTCTTAACGCGGACGCTTCAGGCCTGACCCGCACAAACAAAATCCAGAATGCTTGATCCTTTATTGCCCTTGAGATTCTTCCCCCGATTGCGTGCGCTGCGTTTGACCCGCAGTTACAACGCCACGCTTCTCGCGATGCGTTGGCTGCTGCCTGCGCTGTTGTTTGTGACGCCCGCCCGCGCGCAAGATGCGGCTCCCTCTTGGCGCGAGATCAAGATCGTTGTCGGCGCGGGAGCGGGTGGCGGCTACGATATTTATGCGCGGCTCGTCGCCCGCCATTTCGGCCGCTTCCTTCCAGGCTCACCACGCATCATTGTCGTCAATATGCCGGGCGCAAACGGCATGACCGCCGCCGCCTATATGACCGTGAATGCGAAAAAGGATGGCAGCGAGCTTATGCTCAGCACCCAGCCACTGATCCTTGCGCAGCTCTTCAGCAATGCCGGTGTGCGCTTCGACCTGCGGCAGTTCCGGTGGATCGGCAATATGTCCGGCAGCAACACCGTTACGATTGTCCGGACGGATTCCGGAATCACCCAATTCGAAGACACCCGCAAGCGCGAGATCGCAATTGGATCTGCCTCTCCGGGTTCCCTTGGCGGGATGTATCCGCTGCTCATGAACAACGTGCTGGGAACGCAATTCAAGGTCGTCAACGGGTATGCATCGGGCGAGGCCATCGATCTCGCGCTCGAACGTGGTGAGGTTCAGGGCCGCAGTGGCGTTTCCTGGTCGACGATGAAAAGCCTGCGGATGGACTGGTTGAATTCGCGCGTGATGAATCTGCTGGTTCAGGTCGGCTTGCAGAAAAGCCCCGATTTGCCCGATACACCCCTCCTGCTCGATCTGGCGAAGAACGAAGAAGACCGCGCAATCATCCGCGTATTCTCATCGCTCAATGCATTCACGCGACCGATCCTGGGGCCACCCGGCATCCCGCCTGCAGCCACAGAAATCCTGCGCCGCGGCTTCGACAAGATGCTGCACGACGCGGAATTTCTGCAGAATGCCAACGAGATGGGGCTTGAGATCGATCCGATGATCGGAGAAGACGTCGAGGCGGCAGCCTCCGCCCTGCTCGCTTCACCGGAAGCGGTTGTGAGCCGGGCAAAAGCAGCAATCGAGCCCTAGACGCCGGCCGTCTCCAGCGCCGGGTAGTCTGTGTAGCCCTTCGCTGTACCGCCATAGAACGTCGCCTTGTCAGGCGCGTTGAAATCCGCGTTGGCCCGCACCCGCTCCACGAAATCGGGATTGGCGAGGATCAGCTTGCCGAAAGCAATCAAATCGGCGCGGCCTGCGGCGAGCGTTTCCTCCGCGAGTTCGGGCGTGTAGCCGTTGTTGGCGATATATGTCCCGCTGAAGCGTTCGCGCAGCGCGGTGTAATCAAAATTCAGATACGCGCGGTCCGGCCCCGAGCCTTCCACCACATGGATATAGAGGGGCGCGATCGCGTCGAGTTGCTCGACGACGTGGTTGAACAGGGACTGGGGGTTGCTGTCGGCCGCATCGCTTGCGGCATTGACCGGAGAGAGCCGCACGCCGACGCGGGCGTCGCCGAGTTCTCCGATCGCCGCCTTCGTGACTTCCAGCAGCAGGCGCGCGCGGTTTTCGATGCTGCCGCCATAATCGTCGGTGCGCTTGTTGCTGCCGTCGCGCATGAACTGGTCGAGCAGATAGCCGTTGGCGCCGTGGATCTCCACCCCGTCGAAGCCCGCCGCGTCCGCGTTGCGCGCGGCCACGCGATAGCTCTCGATCAGCGCGGGAATCTCGTCGCGTCGCAGTTCGCGCGGCTCCGAAACATCGAGGAACTGGTTATCGACGAAGGTCTTGGTGTTGGCGCGGATCGCGGAAGGCGCTACCGGCGCTTCACCATTCGGTTGCAGCAACACATGCGAAATGCGGGCGACATGCCAGAGCTGAACGAAAATGCGCCCACCTTTTGCGTGCACGGCATCCGTCACCTTTTTCCATCCCGCGACCTGCTCCTGGGAATGAATGCCGGGCGTTGCCTGATAGCCCTGCCCCTGCGGGCTGATTTGGGTTGCCTCGGTGACGATCAGGCCAGCCGATGCGCGTTGTGCATAATATTCAACCGCCAGCGGAGACGGGACGTTTCCTTCCGTCGCCCGGTTGCGGGTCAGAGGCGCCATGACGACACGATTGCGTAAGGTAATTTTTCCAAGCTGATAGGACTCAAGCAATCTGCTGGGGGTGGCGGCATTCGACATGACTTCATTATTCCGTTGGTGAGAGCGTCGCAGGTAGTTCACAAATCTAGGAAGTTATCTTCGTATTTCAACTTTGGCGGAACGGCGGCATCATACTTCCCAAGGGAATGTTTTGCAGGAATGACTCCCATACTTTCCCGCCACGGTACCCGATCCGGGTTCCAGTCACCCGAAGCGCTCGAATTTGCAGCAG
>CANKHA010000067.1 GCA_947481685.1 Bradyrhizobiaceae bacterium | reverse complement strand
GCCACAAAATCGAGAATATGTTTGGCAGGCTCAAGGACTGGCGGCGCATTCATACCCGTTACGACCGATGCGCCCACACCTTCATGTCAGCAATCTGCATCGCGGCCGTCGTCATCTTCTGGCTATAAACAATGAGTCCTGAGCCTAGCAACAAGGTTGCCGTAGTCCGGCCTGCATCACAAGCGCGATTCCGCTGTGGCGTCCGAATTTGAAAGGCTCAAAGCCAGCCTTGCAGCTCGCGTAGCGCCAAACGGCTGATCACGGTCATGCCCAGTTCGCTGTCGTTGAGGCACGGCACGGCAAAGAAATTCTCGCCGCCGTTCTGCTTGAAGATATGCGCATTCTCGACCGCGATCTCTTCCAGAGTTTCAAGGCAGTCGGCGGAAAATCCCGGCGTGACGACGGCGATGTTCTTCACACCCCTCTGGGCCAGATCTTTCACCGTCATGTCTGTGTAGGGCCTGATCCATTCGGTGCGGCCAAAGCGTGACTGAAAGGTCAGCATGAAGGCCTTGTCATCAAGGCCCAGACTTTTGCGCATCAGCCGCGCGGTCTCGATGCATTGCGCCTGATAGGGATCGCCCTTGTCGACGTATTCCTTCGGAATGCCGTGGAAGGAGGCGAGAATGACATCCGGCCGCCACGGGAGTTTCGAAAGCTGACCCGTCATCGATGATACCAGCGCCTCGATATAAACCGGGTCGTTGTAATAAGGCGGCGCAATGCGCACCGCCGGCTGATACCGCATCGTCATCAGCGCGCGGAAGACTTCATCTCCGACCGTGGCGGTGGTGGCTGCAGCGTATTGCGGGTAGAGCGGCACGACCAGAATACGTTCACAGCCCTGTTCGACGAGCCCCGCAAGCCGGGAGGCAATCGACGGCTGGCCGTAACGCATCGCCCAGTCCGTGACGATCCGCGTATCGATGCCCGACAACATGGTGGCGAGTTTCTCGCCCTGTGCACGCGTGATGGTCTTGAACGGCGACTCGTTCCTCTCGCGATTCCATATCTTGTCGTAGTCACGGCCCTTGAATTTCGGCCTCAGGGTGAGAATGCCGACGTTGAAGATGAGCTTCCACAACAACGAGTTGGTCTCGATCACCCGGCGGTCGGACAGGAACTCCTTCAGGTATGCGCGCATCGGCCAGAAGCTCGTTCCCTCCGGCGTGCCGAGATTGACGATCAGAACGCCGATGCGCGCGGCGCTGACATCGGGCTGGTCGGCTTCGGCGGCCGGTGCAAGGGCAGGAGCTTGAATCTGGGTCATGGCGGCGGGTTATTCGGCGGCTTTGAGAAAAGAGGGCGCAGTGGAGCGAAACTGTTCCAATAGCGCGGCTTCGTCTGCTTTAGCAGCGGTAAGATGCCGTGCCTTCACATGACCGAAGCCGCGGATTTTTTCCGGGACAGCGGCGAGACCCGTCGCGAGATGATGATTGTCGGGCGTGAGCCTCGGCATGATTTCGTTGAGCATGGCCTCATAGTCACCGATCAACTTGCGCTCAATCCGGCGCTCCTGAGTGTAGCCGAATGGATCGATAACTGTCCCGCGCAGAAATTTCAGCGTGGCCAGCGCCCGGAACACCGTAAGCATCCAGCCGCCGAAAGTCAATTTGCGCGGCAAGCCGGTGATGCGGTCACGCGGCGCAAACAACGACGGCGCGAGATGGAATTCCAGCCGCATGTCACCGTCAAATTCGTTGTTGAATTGGCGCGTGAAGGACGCATCCGCGTAGAGCCGCGCCACTTCATACTCATCCTTGTACGCCATCAGCTTGAACAGATAGCGCGCCACCGCTTCGGCAAAACCGCATTTTTCCGGCGTCAGCGTGGCCTCCACGGACTTGGCCCGCTCCACGAATGCCCGGTAACGCTCGGCATAAGCGGCATTCTGATAGCCGGTGAGGAATTGCACGCGCCGCGCCACCATCTCGTCGAAGGATTGCGACAGGCGGCGGTCATCGGTCTCCTCGTCCGTCTGCGGGCGCAGCAGCGCTTCGACTCTGGCCGGATCGGCGGCGGCCACGCGACCCCAGCGGAACGCAGCATGATTCATCGCCACCGCTTCACCGTTGAGCACGATGGCCTGTTCGATCGCTTCGGCAGACAGCGGCACGGTGCCGAGTTGCCACGCATAGCCCAGCAGGAAAATATTGGCGCCGATGGAATTTCCCAGCAGTCCACTGGCCAACCGCGTTGCATCAACGAAGTGGGCGCGAGCGCTTCCGGCCGCATCGGCGATGGCGCGCTCGATGCGCTTGTTCGGCAATGTGAAGTCGGCATCGCGCGTGAACTCGCCCGGCAAGAATTCCGCAAGGTTCACGACCAGTTGGGTGCGGCCCTGCTTCACGGTGTCCAGAACCTTCTTGCTGCCGGCCACCACCATGTCGCCGCCCAGCACGAAATCGGCGCCGCCCGCCGGCACGCGAATGGCGTGAATGTCTTCCGGTTGCGCAGCGATGCGGATGTGGCTGTGCACAGGGCCGCCCTTCTGTGCGAGGCCGGACATGTCGATGACGCCGGCACCCTTGCCTTCCAGATGCGCCGCCATCGCAACAATACCGCCGATGGTGACGACGCCGGTGCCGCCGATGCCGGTGACGATCATGGTGTACGGCTTGTCCAGAGCCGGCCGTTGCGGCGCCGGCAAATCAGGAAGCGCCATGCCTTCGATTACCGCCGAGCGGCGCTTCGGCTTGCCGCCATGCACGGTAACGAGCGCGGGACAGAAGCCCTTCAGGCAGGAGTAATCCTTGTTGCAGCTCGACTGATCGATCCTGCGCTTGCGGCCGAATTCGGTTTCCAGCGGCTGGATCGAGACGCAGTTGGATTGCACGCCGCAATCGCCGCAGCCTTCGCACATCAGCTCATTGATGATGACGCGCTTGTCCGGGTCGGGATAAAGCCCGCGCTTGCGGCGGCGGCGCTTTTCGGCTGCACAGGTCTGGTCGTAGATCAGCACCGTGACGCCGGGGATGGCGGCAAGCTCGGTCTGCACCTGCATCAGGTCGTCGCGATGATGGATAGTGACGCCGCGCGGCCAGTCTTCGTCCCTGGAATATTTCTCCGGATCGTCGGCGACGACAACAACACGCGCTGCGGCTTCGCCCACCATCTGCTTGGCGATCAGCGGCACGGTGAGCTTGCCATCATTGGCCTGCCCACCAGTCATCGCGACAGCGTCGTTAAACAGGATCTTGTAGGTGACGTTGATACCGGCCGCGATAGCGGCGCGGATCGCGAGACTGCCGGAATGATTATAGGTGCCGTCGCCGATATTCTGGAACACGTGGTTACGGTTCGAGAACAGCGCCTCGCCCATCCAGTTGGCACCCTCACCGCCCATGTGGGTGAAGCCCAACGTCGAGCGGTCCATCCACTGCGCCATGTAATGGCAGCCGATGCCCGCATAGGCACGGGAGCCTTCGGGAATCACCGTCGATGTGTTGTGCGGACAGCCGGAGCAGAAATAGGCGCGGCGATTGGCGACCTCTTCAGTCTCGCTTAAGCGCTTGCGCATGTCCTTGAGTTGCGCGACGCGGGCCGCGAGATCGGATTGCGGCGCATACTTCAGCAACCGGTCGCCGATGCAAGTCGCAACAGCGATCACGTCGAGTGCGCCCTTCGCCGAAAACAGCGTCCGCTCTTCTTCGTCCTTCTTGCCGATGATCACGGGCTGACTGGCTGTGCCGTAAAGCAATGCGCGCAACTGCGTTTCGACCAACCCCTCTTTCTCTTCCACCACGACGATCAGATCGAGGCCGCGCGCGAAGGCCACCATTTCGTCGCGCACCAGCGGCCAGGCGCAGCCGAGCTTCAGCAGACGCAGGCCGAGTGTGTTGCAGGCGATTTCGTCGAGGCCGAGTTCTTCTAGCGCCTGACGCGTGTCGGCGTAACCTTTGCCAACCGTGATGATGCCCAGCTTCGGCGCGCTACCTCCCGAGGTAATAGTGCGCGTGAGCGAGTTGGCGCGGAGAAATGCGGTGATGGCATCGCGCTTGAAATCGAACAGCCGCGCTTCCTGCGCCAGATTCGGATCGCTGAGACGAATGCTAAGACCGCCTGATGGCACGGCAAAATCGGTTGGCGTGACGAAGTTCATGCGGTCAAGACTGCCATCGACAACGCCGGTCGCCTCCACCGTGTCCTGCATCACCTTCATCGCCGACCAGGTGCCGGTGAAGCGCGACATCGCCCAGCCGTAGAGGCCGTAGTCCAGAATCTCCTGCAGATTGGCCGGCACCAATACCGGGATCGTCACATCGACAAACCGAAGCTCGGACTGATGCGCGGTGGTGGACGAGGACGCGGTATGATCGTCGCCCGCGACCGCAAGCACGCCACCGTTTGGCGATGTACCGGCGAGATTGGCGTGGCGAAATACGTCGCCGGTGCGATCGACGCCCGGACCCTTGCCGTACCACATGCCGAACACACCATCGTATTTGCCTTCGCCGCGCAGCTCGGCCTGCTGCGTCCCCCAAAGCGCGGTCGCCGCGAGGTCTTCATTGATGCCCGGCTGGAAGCGGACATGCGAGGCGCTGAGGAATTTTTCCGCGCGCTCGAGCTGCTGGTCGAAGCCGCCAAGCGGTGAGCCGCGATAGCCCGTGACGAGACCCGCGGTGTTCAGCCCGGCGCGGCGGTCGCGCGCGCGCTGCATCAGGCAGAGACGCACCAGCGCCTGAAAGCCGGTGACGAACACCTGTTTTTGCGCCAAATCGTATTTATCGTCGAGCGTGACGTGCCTTAGCGCCATTCGCGCCGGAACCTCCAGGCCAATTCACCCTCAGGCTAGGCCATCTTAGCGCATGATCCGGCGAAGTGGACACCGGTTCGCCGATAAGATCATGCGCCAAATTAACAAGTTAGCGCGCGAACCGCAGATAAGTATACGCAATCTGCGCAAGCTTGATTGCGGACGCAAAACCGGTACCCACTTTTGCTGATCGCGCGCTAGGGGTTGATACAGGCCGACGATTGCGGCAGCAATAACGATATGAGCGATCACGATCACCCCCACGGACATGGCTCCGAACTGTCGGAAATGCAGCTGCGCGTCCGCGCGCTGGAAACTATCCTGGTCGAGAAGGGCTATGTGGATCCAGCCACCCTCGATGCCATCATCGAAACCTATGAGCACAAGATCGGCCCTCATAATGGCGCGCGGGCAATTGCCAAGGCATGGACCGACCCGGAGTTCCGCCGCCAGCTGTTCGACGATGCCAGCAAGGCCTTTGCCACGCTGGGCGTGCCGGGCGGCGGCGCGGGGCATCTGATCGCACTGGAGAACACGCCGCAGCGGCACAACATGGTCGTGTGCACCCTGTGCTCCTGCTATCCTTCCGCGACTCTGGGGTTGCCCCCGGTCTGGTACAAATCTTCGGCCTATCGTTCGCGCACGGTGTCTGAACCACGGAGCGTGCTGCGCGACTTCGGGGTCGAGCTCTCCACCGATATGGAAATACGCGTGTGGGATTCGACAGCCGAGATCCGCTACATGGTCGTGCCGATGCGGCCAAACGGCACGGATGACTGGAGCGAGGAAAAACTCGCGTCGATCGTCAACCGCGATTGCATGATCGGCACGCGCCTGCCCGATCCGCGAGACGCGCGATGAACGGCGTGCATGACATGGGCGGCATGGATGGCTTCGGACCGGTCGTGCCGGAAGTGAACGAGCCGGTGTTTCACGAGACGTGGGAAGGCCGCGTCCTCGCGATGAACCGGGCGATGGGCTACACGCGCACCTGGAACGGCGACATCTCGCGCTACGCCAAGGAAGCACTCCCGCCGGAAGTCTATCTCGGCAGTTCCTATTACCGGCGCTGGGCCATCGGGCTGGAATGGATGCTGATGGAGAACGGTCTGGTTGGCGCTGATGAATTTGCAGCCGGAAAATCATTGCGCCCCGGCGAGCCGCTCAAGCGCAAACTCACCACAGAACGACTGGAGACGGCGCTGGCGCGCGGTTCTTACGATCGGCCGGCAAAGGCGCCCGCATTGTTCAATGTCGGCGATCACGTCCGCATGCGCAACATTCATCCTCAAGGCCACACGCGTTTGCCGCGGTATGTGCGTGGCCATGCCGGCGTGATCGAGCGCGTCCATGGCTGCCACGTTTTCCCCGACAGCCATGCTTCGTCCAGCCGCGAAGAAGATCCACAGTGGCTCTATACGGTGCGTTTCGACAGCCATGAATTGTGGGGCGAGCACACGGACCCCACGCTGAAGATATCCGTCGAGGCCTGGGAGCCCTACATGGAGCAGGCGTCGTGAGCGCCGGCGATGCGGCACTTCACGCCGCAAAAATTTCAGCGGGCATTCCGCGTGATGACAACGGGCCTGTGTTCCGCGAACCTTGGGAAGCGCAAGCTTTCGCCATGACGCTTGCGTTACATGAACGCGGGCTGTTCTCCTGGCCGGAATGGTCGGAAGCGCTCGGCCTCGCAATCAAACGCGCGCAGGACGCAGGCGATCCCGACACCGGCGAGACCTATTACCACCACTGGCTCGCAGCGCTTGAGTGGCTGGTTACGGATAAAGGCGCCACAAACCATCAAACGCTGCACCGCTATCGTGACGCCTGGGACCATGCCGCCGACCGAACGCCGCACGGGCAACCGATTGCATTGCGTCCGGACGATTTCGCTAAATAAACATCCGTTCGCTCGCCATATAACCGGCCAACAGCAGGGCGCCGAAGGCGATCACTGCCAGAGAAGCAAGCACCTCAAGGCCCTTCAAAAGCACAGCGCTTTTTCCGCTGCCGGACTTCGCAATCCGGCCGGCAAAACCGCGCGCACCCACGGCAATAGTGGCTATCACCGCAACGGTGATGGCGGTGCCAAGCCCCATCAGAAAAGTCGCGCCGACGCCGGCCCAGAATATCCCCTGCGCCAGCGAGAAGATCAGCACCAATATCGCGCCGGAACATGGGCGCAGGCCCACCGCGACAATCGCCGCGAAGCCGCGCCGCCAACCGCCCGGACCCGAGAGGTCTGCCGGCTCCGGTCCGTGCGCATGGCCGTGATGATCGTCATGATGATGGTGATCGTGGTGGTCATGATCGTGACGGTCATCGTGCCCGGCATCGCCATGCAGCGCAGCCATAAAGGCGCGACCCTTACGCCATAGCAGTTGCAAACCGATAAGGATGATCAGCGCATAACTCACGATCTCGATATAGCGGACCGCATCGCCCATCATGCGTGCGGTCGCGCCGAGGATGATGGAGGCAATGCCGACCAGTGCAACGGCGACCAGCGCCTGCATAAACGCCGAGGCGAACGACAGCACAACCCCGCGCCGCCACGTTTCGTTGTTGGCGAAGAGGTAAGACGAAATCACCGCCTTGCCGTGACCTGGCCCGGCGGCGTGAAAGACGCCATAGAGAAACGAAATGCCGAACAGCCCCGCCACCGCAGTGGGATCTGTCTTCACCGCGCGGATGCTGGACGATAACATCCGGTAGAATTCGGCCTGCTTGGCGAAGACCCAGCCCATCACTCCGTCGGTGGGAGGCGGCGATGCGGAAGGACGCGGGCCGGTGCCGAAAGGGTTGCCTTGCGCGAAGACGACATCGAGGGCGCCGAGTACCGCAAGAATGCATGCGAGCGCGCATAAAAAAGAGGCGGCCTGCAAGGCCGCCTGTCGGGTTGTCTTGGTCACGGGCAAGTCACCGCGATCTTGCTGGCAAAATTCTGCCCCCAGTTATCGGCCATCGCGGCCGCTTCCGCATCGCTCATGACCTGCTTGCCTGGCGCCAGCGTTGCTTCTTTCGGCTTCTCGATTGACGCCTTGCATTGCGCGGGCGCTCCGACCAGCGTGATCGCTTCCTTCTCGGCAAAACCAAAATCCACGAAATAGCTAGGATCGTAAACCTCGATGGAGAGGTTCTTTTCCTGAGACGGCGCCTTGAACGGCAGCGTGAAATTGAGCGTGAGGATCTCTTTGCTGTATTCGAGCCAGTAGTCAGCGGCATCACCGAGCGCGATATCCTTGCCGCTTGCCTTAACGTAGGTGAAGAAGTCCGACTCCTTCAAATTCGTGATGTTCACTTCCGCCAGATCCTTCAGCTCCTCGCGGGTGAATACGCCTTTGGTTTTCTGCGGCAGGCCTTCGAGCGCAAAGGCGGAATACATGTCGTCGAACGTCCAGGATTGGCGGAGGCCGGTAGCCGCACCCTTGCCGTCATAAATGACCTGGCTCGTCACGACGACCCACACATGCGGATGCGCGTTCGCGGAGCTGACAAAAGTCGCCGCAATGCAGATGGCAACGAGGATGGATGACAGGATTTTCATGGGCGAATCATACCACGGACTGAGGCTAAATTGAGTGTCCTGTCCTAGGCATCCGCCGCCGGTGCCTGTTCTTCCAATCCGCGTTTCTTCAATAAGGCATCGACGGTCGGCAAACGCCCACGGAAGGCTTTGTAGGCTTCCGCCGGATCGCGCAGGTTGCCCGCTGAATAAATATAATCGTGCAGTCGTTTCGCGGTTTCCGGATCGAAGGCGTTGCCCTTTTCCTCGAAGGCGAGGAAGGCATCGGCATCCAGCACCTCCGACCACAGGTAGGAGTAATACGCCGCGGCATAGCCTCCCCCGGAGAACAGATGCTGGAAGTGCGGCAGGCGATGCCGCATCACAATCTCATTCGGCATCCCGAGGCGCGCCAGTGTGTCGCGCTCGAAGCCCGTCACATCCAGTTTGTCCGCGTCGCGCAAGGAATGCAGGTCGATATCGACCAGCGCCGACGATGTGTATTCCACGGTCGCACAGCCCTGGTTGAAGTTGCGCGCCGCCAGCACGCGATCCAGCAACGCCTGCGGCATCGGCTCGCCGGTGCTGCAATGGCGGGCATATTTTTTCAGGATCTCCGGCACCTCCAGCCAATGTTCGTAAAGCTGCGACGGCAGTTCGACGAAATCGCTCGACACCGCCGTGCCCGACAGCAGCGGATAGGTGACGTTGGAGAGAAGGCCGTGCAGCCCGTGGCCGAATTCGTGGAATAGCGTGCGCGCATCGTCGAAGCTGAGCAGCACGGCATGGCCGGGCTCGGGCTTGGAGAAATTCATCACATTGACGATGATCGGATGGATGTCACCGGCAAGCTTCTCCTGATCGCGCAGCGAGGTCATCCAGGCGCCGCTGGCCTTGGACTCGCGCGCGAAATAATCGCCGAGGAAAAGGCCGACATGCTCGCCGCCGGCGTCCTTCACCTCCCAGGCGCGCACGTCCGGGTGGTAGAGCGGCACATCCACAGGGGAAAAATTTAGCCCAAACAGCCGATGCGCGGTTTCAAACGCCGCTTCGATCATGCGCTCCAGCTGGAAGAAGGGTTTGGTCTCCGCCTCATCGATGTCATAGCGCTCCTTGCGCACTTTCTCGGCGTAGTAGCGCCAGTCCCATGGCGCGATGGCGAAATTGCCGCCCTCTTCACGCACCTTGGCCTGCAGATCGTCACGCTCGCGCCGCGCGCGCGCCCGACCCCGCCCCCAGATATTGTCGAGTAGCTCACGCACCGCCTTCGGCGTCTTGGCCATCTGGTCGTCGAGCCGGTAATCCGCGAAAGTCTCGAAGCCGAGCAGTCGTGCGCGCTCGGTCCGCAACTGCACCATCTCAGTTATCACTGCGCGGTTGTCGGTTGCCCCGCTGTTCTCGCCCCGCTTCAGCCAGGCGTGATGAGCCTTCTCGCGGAGGTCGCGGCGGGCGGAGAATTGCAGGAATGGCTCGATCGACGAGCGCGACAGCGTAATGACGTGCTTGCCAGGGAAGCCGCGCTCCTCGGCCGCGGCACGGGCCGCAGCGAGCACAAAGTCCGGCAGGCCGGCGAGGTCCCCGTCCTCGGGCACCAGAGCAAAGGCCTTCTCGTCGGCCAGAACGTTCTGGCCGAAAGTGGTCCCCAGGGTTGCAAGCCGCTCGCCGATTGCAGCAAGGCGTTGCTTCTTGTCGGCCGCGAGCGCGGCGCCGGCCCGGACGAAATGGGTGTGGTAACGGTCGAGCACCCGCTTCTGCTCGACCGTCAGCCCGAGGCTTTCGCGCCGCCGGTGGAGGCCGTCAAACCTCCGGAACAACGGCTCGCTCAGATAGATTTCGTTGCTGTGGCGGGCGAGCAGCGGAGAGATATCGCGCTCGACCTCCTGCAAGGCGTCGCTGGTATCGGCCCCCGCCAGGACGAAAAAGACGCTCGATACCCGGTTGAGCAGTTCCCCGCCGAGCTCCATGGCAGCAACCGTATTGTCGAAGTCGGGGGCGGCCGGGTTGGCGGCGATGGCATCGACCTCGGCACGCTGCCGGGCCAGGGCCTGCTGGAAGGCGGGCGGGAAATGCTCGGGCTTCAACGCCGCAAAGGGCGGCAGGCCGAAGGCGCCGGTCCATGCGCCGAGCAGCGGATTGGCCGCCGCGGTGCCGCCGGAGGAGGAATTGCCTGCATTCATTTGCCGCTGCCTTTTGCCTTGAACCGGGCGCAGTTTTCAGGGAAATTGCGGCCCAATTCAGAGGTGGGAAGCAACACAATGACTGGCAAGAGCAGCAGCATCAACTGGCTCAATGTGATTACCGTGATAAGCGCGGCGATCCTGATTGGGGCCGAAGTTTTCGGCGCTGCCTTCGCGGCCAGCTGGGCGCTCGCTACCCTTTTGGGGCTCGACCAGATGCTTCGCATCACCCTCGATGTCGTGCTGTCCCTCTGCGGGGCTGCCATCATGTTCTACTTCATCCGTAACGCGCAGCGGATCGAGCCGTTCTCCGCGCGCAGTTAGCTGCGGCTGACCCGGACGTCGCCAGTGACGTCGAAGAGTCACTCCATCACCACAATCGATAGAGTTTTTTTACCCGTCACGGGTAAAACGCTTGCACCTCGCGGTTGAATCACTTATGCGCGAGTTGCCCAATTTCGCACGTGCCTGTGGTCGCGTGTCGGTCGGTAGGTATCAGGACAAGAGGCCTGACAGCCGCCTGGGGAAGCGAGAGCTTCTTCAAGTTATCTGACCGGCAGCCGGAAGCGAAACCGGTGAACTCCGTTCTCAGCGGGGGACGCGACTTAAAGCAACGACGAAGCGGGCTTCTTTGTCTCTGCTGGCCCTCCAACAGCCAGCGCACCGAAGAGGCTTGTTTCATCATTGCCGACAGTGCGGTGCGGGGTCTCCCCAATCCAATCCGAGGCAGCTTCCGCGGGGTTTCGAACCCTCGCCGTCCGGCGCGTATCCACCACGCGCCACGGAGAGGCCGAAAAACCCGCACCTTCGAGGCGATTCATCGCCTCACGAGCTGTATGGGGAATAGCGCCATGACCGCGCGTATCCGTGAATTTCTGCGCACCCGCCGTGAAGCGGGCCAGGACACCGAGGCCTGCCTCGTGGTCGATCTTGAGATCGTGCGCGACAACTACACCAACTTCGCGAAGGCGTTGCCGGACACCCGCGTGTTCTACGCGGT
>CANKHA010000066.1 GCA_947481685.1 Bradyrhizobiaceae bacterium | reverse complement strand
GCTGCCGATTTTTCCTGCATTTCTGCCTTTTCCCGGATAACCTCCCGTGGCTGTGAAATAGCCCGTGACGGATTAGCCTCTGTCTAGACAGTACCGCCAAAAGTAGTAGGATCGAATTTCGTAAGCTATATCGAATTTTGCACTACGGTCGAAAAATGAGCCGCGGGCCAAAAATGCGACGATGGGCAGGAAACGATGAAACAAGCTGAAAATGAGCTGTTGACGCGCGTCGGAAAAGGCACTCCGGCCGGAGAGCTTCTGCGCCGATATTGGCACCCGGTGTGTGTCTCCGGCGAATTGACCGACGAAAATCCCCTGAAGCGGGTCCTCATCCTTGGCGAGAACCTCGTCGTTTTCCGCATGCCGCTAAAGGAAGGCGAGACCAAGCATCGCTACGGGCTGGTCGCTGAACAGTGCAGCCACCGTTCGGCCTCCCTGGCATATGGCCGCGTTGAGGAAGACGGCATTCGCTGCCCCTATCACGGCTGGATGTACGGCGCCGATGGCACCTGCCTGGAAACGCCACCCGAGCCGCCGGATTGGGCTTACAAAAACGAGATTCAGCACGCCGGCTATCCAGTCGAGAAGCTCGGCGGATTGCTCTGGACCTACATGGGACCGAAACCCGTGCCGCTGCTGCCGCGCTGGGACTGCTTCGCGCGCGAAGACGGCAAACGCGTGATCTATGTCGAATCCATCATGGACTGTAACTGGTTACAGCCTATGGAGAATTCGGTCGATCCGTCGCATCTCTACTGGCTGCATGGCTATCGTTACGGCTCCGGCCATCTGGTCGATCCGGTGCAACTGGAAAAGCGCCAGGCGCAGTATCTCGAAAAGCACGAATTCATTCCGTACGAGTACGGCATCATGAAGCGGCGCATCACGCCCCATGGTACCGACGAACATCCCCTGATCTTCCCCTGCACGTTGCGCCACGTTTCCGGCGAGCGCGGCAAGGCCAATCCGCTTTACCGCCACAACCTGCAAGTGCGCGTGCCGATGGACGACACGCATACCCGCGTCTATCGGGTGAATTTCATACCGATGGATGGCGTCCGTTCGCCTGCCGATGCTGACGCGCCGTGGGAGCTTCGCCCGTTGAAATTCGAAGAAGGCGAAAACGGCCGCGAACTGCCGATGGATATCCCTATGACGAAGTACGACACCAGCATCGTCGGCGCCCAAGACTCCATGTGCTGGGAAACGCAGGGCGCGATAACTGACCGCACCAAAGAGCACCTTGGCCATGCCGACAAGGGCATAGTGATGCTCCGCAAGCTTCTGCGCGAGCAGATCGAGATCGTGCAAAAGGGTGGCGAGCCCATGGGCATCATTCGCGATCCGTCGAAGAACAAGATCCTCGACATCCCGGTCATTAACGAACGGATCGGGCTGGTTCGGCAGGCAGCCGAATAAGCCAACCCTGCCGAGTAAAAGTTAGGAAGAGTTGCGTGAGTAAAAATTTGCGAATTGGCGTTGCGGGGCTGGGAGCGGCTTCAACCCAAATCCTCCCCCACATCGACCGCGTGCCCGGCATGGCATTGACGGCGGGCGCCGATACGCGCCCTGACGCGGTGGCGGAATTCAAGAAGAAATACAACCGCGCCGCTTTCAACAGCGTTGAAGAGATGTACGCCAGCCGCGAGATCGACGCTGTCTGGATCGCGACGCCGAATGTCAGCCACGCCGACCACACGATCAAGGCTGCCGAAAAAGGCATCCACGTCATCGTGGAAAAGCCGACCGCAGTGACACTGGCTGAAGTCGACCAAATGATCGCGGCTTGCGATCGCAACAAGGTCAAGCTGGTGCAAGGCCATTCCAAGGTCTATGGCCCGGCGATCCAGAAGATCCGCGAAATCGTGGCGAGCGGCCGACTCGGCAAGGTGATCCAGATCAACAGCTGGAACTCCAACGACTGGCTGCAGCGCCCGCGCCTTGCCTCGGAAGTCGATACCAGCGTCGGCGGCGGCATCGTGTTCCGCCAGGGCCCGCATATGATCGATATCATCCGCTACATCGGCGGCGGCATGGTGAAGAGCGTGCGCGCTGTCACCGGACGCAATGACAAGAACTTCAATACTGAAGGCGATTTCACTGCGTTCCTTGAATTCGACAATGGCTGCGCCGCTACAGGTGTTTTCAACGGTTACGGTTTCTTCGATGCCGCGGAGTTGACCTGGGGAATCGGCGAAGGCGGCAAGCGCCTGCCGGAAGAAAACACCGGACAGCATGCTCCCGGCGAACGCCTCAAGGGCGCCGTCGATATGGAATACAAATACGCCAACCCGCGCACCACCGAAGAACGCGCCACGCGCGAGCGTTCGTCGCAATCCTTTTTCGGCATCACCGTCATCGGTTGCGAACACGGCATTATCCGTCAGTCGCCGAATGGCCTGTTCGTCTATACCGATAACGGCCGCGAGGAGATTCCCTGCCCGAAAGACGAAGGCCGCGCCGCGGAGCTGAAATCCCTGCAGGCTGCGATCGACGAAAACCGCGCCCCCTTCCTTGACGGCCGCTGGGGCAAGGCGACGGTCGAGGTATGCCTTGCCATGCTGGAATCGTCGAAGCAGCGGCGCGAGATCACGCTGTCGCATCAGGTTCCGAGCGTGGATGTGAAAGTGCCCGCAGTGGCGGCCAAGGAAATGTTGAAGGCGTAACCATGCCTGCCTTCGCGCACTCAAACGAACAGACATAGATCGTGGAAGAACTTCGGGCACAGGTGGCGCAAGCCTGCCGCGTGATTGGCGGGCTTGATCTGACCAAGGCGGCGACGGGCCATATCAGCGCCCGCGTGCCTGGTACGGATACGATCCTCATTCGCGCCCGCGGGCCCGATGAAATGGGCGTGCGTTACACCAAGCCGGAAGACGTGATCACCGTCGACTTCAACGGCAAGAAGCTTTCCGGCCGCGATGGCCTCGAACCACCGCAGGAAGTATTCATCCATACCTGGATGTACAAAAAGCGGCCCGAATTGGCTTCCGTCGTCCATGCGCATCCGGCAACGGTGGTTCTCTTCACCATTTGCAACAAGCCGCTGATGCCGCTTTATGGCGCCTACGACCCCTCAAGCCTCAAGCTGCTGATGGAAGGCATCCCGACCTATCCCCGCAGCATCACGGTCTCGAACGACAAGCTGGGCGAGGAATTTTCCGGCGCGATGGCCGCGCCCGCGCGCGCCTGCATGATGCGGGGCCATGGGATCACCACCGTCGGCGGGAGTGTAATGGAAGCGACTCTGACGGCCATCAAGCTCAACGAACTCGCCGAAATGAACTATCGCGCGCAGCTTCTGGGAAGTCCGCAGCCGATCCCCGACGACGAAATCGCGCATATCACGCGCGGCAAGAATAAGAGCACGCACCAGGCTCCATTGTGGCGCTACTACTGCAGTCTCGCGGGGGAAAAATAATGATCAAGGGTCAAAAGATCGAGTTGAAGTTCAACAGCTATCGCAATTGGGTCGAAGCCCAGAATATTCCTGTCATCAAGGAATATTACATCCAGGATCTGAAGACCGTTCCGGTCGCAGACTGGGCCTTCAAGGGAGCCAAGGGTGCGATCCTCAACCTGATCGGCACACAGGATTCCAACGACGCCTATATCCTCGAGATCCCGCCGGGCGGCAGCATCCGCCCGCAGCGCTGTATGTTCGAGGAATTCTATCTGGTGCTGGACGGCAACGGCTCGAGCACGGTCTGGAACAACGACAACAAGAAGGTCAGCTTTGAGTGGTCGGAAGGCAGCCTGTTCTCTCCTCCGCTCAACACCTGGCGGCAACACTTCAACGCAAGGGGCGACAAACCGGCACGCTTCCTAGTGGTGACGTCCGCTCCTATCATGTTCAACCTGTTCCGCAACGAGAAATTCGTCTTCGAAACCAACTTCAACTTCAATGATCGCTTTGACGAAGAGCCCGACGCCTTTTCGAGCACCGGCGTGACGTATCCGGTCGGTGCGACGACGGTGTGGGACACGAATTTTGTGCCGGACGTGCGCAACCTCGGACTGCATCGCCGCAATAACCGCGGCGCCGGCGGCAGCTTCATTGGCCTTGAGATGTCCGAGAACCAGATGACCGCGCACATCTCTGAAATGCCGGTCGGCACCTACAAGAAGGCGCATCGTCATGGCGCCGGCGCGCATGTCGTGATCATCGGCGGTGAAGGCTATTCGTTGATGTGGCCGGCAGGTGAAAAACCTAAAGTATTCCCCTGGAAATATGGCAGCGTCGTCGTGCCGCCGGACATGTGGTTTCATCAGCACTTCAACACCGGCGCTGAGCCCGCGCGCTATCTTGCGATCCGCTGGGGGGCCCGAAAGTTCGTGCGCGCCGTGGGTTTTGCCGACGGCGGCACCGATGTCAGCATCAAGGATGGCGGCCATCAGATCGAATATGCCGATGAAGATCCGATGATCCGCCAGATGTTTGAAGAGGCGCTCGCCAGGAACGGCTTGAAGAGCAAGATGGACGAAGTCCTCAAGCTCGCTTCTTAGTTTCTGATCTTTAAGTCAGGCGCGGAAGCGTCCTAAACTGATTTTAATAATGAGCTAGCAAGAGGAATTTTTCCATGATCATCGACGTTCACGCCCACGTTTCCGCGCCGCCGGAGCTCTACGCCTATCAGGCCAACATGATGGCGAGCCGCAGCCCCGGCAAGAAGCGGTTCACTCTCGATGACGAGAAGGTCGAGAAGGGTCTCAAGAGTCATCTGCGCTTCCTGGAAGAAGCCAAGACCGACATGCAGCTGCTGTCGCCGCGTCCTTACACTCAGATGCATCATGAACAGCCAGTTGGCATCGTTCATGCCTATATTCAGGCCTGCAACGACCTGATCGCACAGCAGGTCCGGATGTACCCCAACAAGTTCAAGGGCGTCGCGGGGATTCCGCAGTCTCCCGGCGTTCCGATCGAGCGCTGCCTGCCGGAGCTTGAGCGTTGCGTGAAAGAGCTTGGCTTCGTCGGCCTCCTGATCAACCCGGACCCGGGTGCACGCGGCGACGACTCGACGCCTGCGATGGGGGACGAATACTGGTATCCGCTGTACGAAAAAATGGTCGAACTCGACATTCCGGGCATGATCCATTCATCGACCTGCCTGTCGTCGCGGCTGAACTACACGCTGCACTTCATCAACGAAGAAAGCATCGCGGTCGTTTCGCTGATCAACTCGAAGGTGTTCGAGCATTTCCCGAAGCTGAAGATCGTGGTCGCTCATGGCGGCGGCGCGATCCCCTATCACATGGGCCGCTTCATGGCGGGGCGTTACCAGAGCCGCCGCGACATGGACCGCAAGGCCGTGTCGCCGGAGCGCTATTTCGAGAACGTCGCCAAGAAGCTCCACTACGACACCTGCCTCTATACCGCTGAGGCGCTCGAACTGCTGTTCAAGGTGATCGGCCCGGCCAATTGCTGCTTCGGCACAGAAGCCCCCGGTGCGGGATCGTCGATCAATCCGCATACCGGCCTGGCGATGGACGACCTGCGGCCGATCATCGAGGGCTTCAAATTCCTGTCGGATAGCGACAAAAAGTCCATCTTCGAACTCAACGCCAAGAAGCTATATCGGCTATAATGTAAAAGGCCGCCGCAAGAGCGGCATGGGAGGGTGTTGTCGTGTCTGCTAACGTACTGCTCGAGTTCAAGGACGCCGTAAAACGATATGGCGACACCACCGTCGTAGACGGGATCAGTTTTACCGTTGCGCCGGGGGAATTCTTCACCCTCCTCGGCCCCTCCGGCTGCGGCAAGACCACGACGCTCCGCATGATCGCCGGCCTGGAAATGCCGGACGGCGGCGAGATCACGTTGCAGGGCCGCACGCTGGCTGCTCCGGCGCGCGGCATCTATGTGCCGATCGACAAGCGCAACATGGGCATGGTGTTCCAGTCCTACGCGATCTGGCCGCACCTGACCGTGTTCGAGAACGTCGCCTTCCCGCTGCGCGTCCGCGGGGAGCCGAAAGCCTCGCTTCGCAAGCGCGTACTGGATGCGCTGGAGGTGGTCGGCCTCTCCGGTTACGAAAACCGCGGCTCCACCGAACTCTCCGGCGGCCAGCAGCAGCGCGTCGCCCTGGCACGCGCCATTGTCTACACCCCTGCGCTTCTTCTGCTCGACGAGCCGTTGTCGAATCTCGACGTCAAGCTGCGTGAGCAGATGCGCCTCGAACTGCACGCGCTGCATAAGCGGCTGAATCTGGCTGTGGTTTATGTCACCCATGATCAGTCCGAAGCGCTCGCGCTCTCGGATCGCATTGCCGTGGTCAACAAGGGCAAGCTCGAACAGGTCGGGACACCATCGGAAGTCTATGAGCATCCGCTGACGCGTTTCGTCGGCGACTTCCTGGGCCGTACCATCATTCTCAAAGGCACCATGCACAAGGACGGTAGCGAGAGCATCGTCGATATTCAGGGAGCCGGCCGGGTTCTCGTCAATGGCGACGCCGGATTCGGCGACGGAACCGAAGTGCGCATCCTGTCGCGTCCGGAAGACATCTCGTTGCTGGGAATGGGCGAAATTGTGCCCAACCAGGTGGTCGGTAAGGTCGAACACGTCGCCTACATGGGCGACCATCTCGAATATACGATCGAAGCGGCGGGCCGCACGCTTATCCTGCCTTCGGGGAAGCGCGACAATCATCCCGTCGGGGCAAGCGTGCGTCTGGTATTCGATCCCGCTTGCGTCACGGCGCTATCCCAATGAGTACGGTCACGATCCCGACACCTGCTTCATCATGGCCGAAGATGCGCGGATTCCGCCTTGCGGAACTCGGCGTGCTGCTGTTCTTCTGTATCGTGATGGCATTGCCGATCCTGTTCATGCTGATCGGCAGCTTCAACATAAACCCGCCAGGGCAACCTCAGGTCTTCGGCTTCGATAACTGGATTCGCGCCTTTTCCGATCCGCAAACGCTGAACGCGCTGTGGATGAGTTTCCTGTTTTCCATAGTGCGTCTCATCCCCTCGCTGACTCTGGCGGTGATCGTGGCCTGGCTGATTGCACGCACCGATATGCCCGGCGGCAATACCGTCGAATTCCTCTGCTGGTTTGCGTATTTCGTGCCGGATTTCCCGCTAACGCTGGCGTGGATGCTGCTGCTTGATCCACATTACGGCTTTCTCAATTCCATGGCGATGCATCTGCCCTTCGTGACCGGGCCGCTGTTCAACCCTTACAGCTTCTGGGGCATCGTGTTCGTGCACCTGGGCACCGGTGGCATCTGGCTGAACGTTATGCTGCTGACGCCGGTGTTCCGCCGGCTCGGCGCCAGCTTGGAAGAAGCCGCCCGGGTTTCCGGCGCCAACACCTTCACCACGCTCTGGCGCATCACCTTCCCGGTGCTGTCGCCGATGATCATCGCGATCGCGGTGCTGAGCTTCATCAAGGGGCTGGAGTCGTTCAACACCGAGCTCCTGCTTGGCCTGCCCGCGCGCATCTACGTTTATGGCACGCGCATTTACGACTATCTGCGTCAGGAGCCACCGGCTTACGGCGAAGCGACCGCGCTGGGTTCGGTCTTCCTGCTGGTGCTGTTTTTCCTGGCCTTCTTCTATCGCCGCTATCTGCAGGGCAAGAAGAAGTTCACCGTCGTTACCGGCTCAGGCTATTCGACGCTGCGCGTGAAGCTCGGCAAATGGCGCTATGTTGCGATCGGAGCCTTCATCACCTGGTTTCTCTTTATGATGGTTCTGCCGCTGACCTTCCTGGTGATCGGCTCCTTCATGCGGCGCTACGGCTTCTTCAATATCAGCAACCCGTTCACGCTGTCGCACTGGCAGAACCTGTTCGGCGACCCGCTGTTCATCGGTTCGCTGACAAACAGTCTGATTATCGCCTCCACCACCGCGATTCTCGGCATCATGATTTATTCGATCGTCGGTTACCTGCTGGCGTCGAAAAAGTTGTTGTTTCCAGCCCTGCTTGAATTCTTCTGCTGGCTGCCGTGGGTCATTCCCGGAATCCTGATGAGCCTTGGCCTGCTCTGGATCTTCCTGTCGACACCCTTGCGCGGTGTGCTGTATGGGACGGTTTGGGGCATCGCACTGGCGCTGACCATCCATGACAGCCCGGTCAGCACACAGGCATTCAAGTCAGCTTTCATGCAGCTTGGGCCTGACCTGGAAGAAGCTGCCCGCGTCTCCGGCGCCTCCTGGCGCTATACTTACCGGCGTATCCTGCTGCCGCTAGTAGGGCCGATCGCCGCAACCGTGGGCATGCTGAATTTCGGCAGCGCGCTCACCAGCATCAGCACACCGGTGCTGCTCTACAGCGCGGAATCGCGGCCGCTGTCGATCCTGCTGCTGGAATACAGTTTCACGGGTGAGATCGAGCGGGCCGCCGCGCTGGGCCTGCTGATTACATTCATCATCTGCGTCATGATGTTGATCGGCCGCGGCCTCGGCCTCCGACTGACCGGCCCGTCACGGGAGGAAGCCAAGCCGGCGGCCAACTAAGAATAATAAGTGGCGTTGTGGGAGGTGGCGTTGAGAACAATATTGGCTTTGGTGTTGTCGGCTGCGTTCACGCATGCCGCTTGGGCACAGCCTGCCGATTGGCGGAAGCAGTGGAACGACACGCTCGTCGCCGCGAAGAAGGAAGGCAAGGTCGTCGTCGTCGGCTCTCCCGATCCGGTGATGCGCAACGACCTGATCCCGAAATTCACCAAGCAATTCGGGATCCAGGTCGAATACCTCACCGGCAGCTCCAGCGCACTCGCCGGTCGTATCCAGACCGAGCGCCAGTCTGGCATCTATTCCATTGACGTTTATCTCTCCGGCGCCGGCACCACCGTCTCAACGCTCTATCCGCAGAAAATGCTGGACCCGCTGAAGCCACTGTTGATCCATCCCGACGTCGCCGATCCCAAGAAATGGAAGCGCGATGGCGGCGCTACCTTCATGGATCCCGATGGGCAATACATCATGATGCTTTTCAGCACCGTGAACGACACGCTCTTCATCAACACCGACTTCGTGAAGCCCGAAGAGCTGAAGTCCGTACAGGACCTGATCAATCCAAAATGGAAGGGCAAGATTGCGAGTCAGGACCCACGGCTTGGCGGCAGCGGCGCCAATACAGCTGTTGCCTTCTACGTCGGCCTCGGGCCCGAATACATCAAGAAGCTCTATGTCGACCAACAGCCGGTCTATAGCCGCGACCGCCGGCAGCTGACCGACTGGCTCGCGCGTGGCACCTACCCTATCTGCCTGACCTGCCGCGCGGACGACATCAAACCCTTGCTCAAGGACGGCTTCAAGCTTGTCGATGTTTTTGAGCTCGACGGCATCATGAGCCGAGTCAATTCCGCACCGTTGTTGATGGCCTATGCCAACAAGGCGCCGCATCCGAATGCCGCCAAGGTCTTCATCAACTGGTTCGCCGGCAAGGACGCGCTGGAAACCTATTCCCGGGAGTACGAAGCGGTCACGCTGCGCACGGATGTGGATGAATCCTTCCTCGACCCGCGCATGATTCCGAAACCCGGCATTAAGTACCCGGACGACACAGATTTCGAATGGGTTCTGAAAGGCCGCAATGAAACGGCGGACAAAGTCCGCGACCTGCTCAAGTAAAGCACTTTTAAGACGAGGATGACGGAATGAGGAAGCTATTGGCCTTGGCGTTGGTGCTGTATGCGACCTGCGCATCGGCTCAAACAAACTCCGACGCGTGGAACAAGCTGGTCGCAGATGCCAAGAAAGAGGGCAAGGTGGTCATCATCGCGCCCCCCGACCAGGAAGTGCGCGAAAGCATTCCGAAAGCCTTTAAGGAAAAATACGGAATCACCGTCGATTATCTCGGCGGACGCAGCTCGGATATGGCGGGACGGCTCCGCGCCGAACGCTCCTCCGGCATCTACACGGTCGATGCCGCGCTGTCCGGCATGTTGACCATGGCGTCGATCTTCTACACCGAGAAGATGCTGGACCCGCTGCGCCCGGCGCTGATCGATCCGAACGTCACCGATGGCTCCAAGTGGAAGTCCGGCAAGCTCTGGTTCATCGATCCGGAAGACGGCTACATCCTGCGGCTGTTCAGCACCCGCACGGCGATGTTCTACATGAACACGACTTACGTGAAGCCCGAGGAAGTCAAAACCGCGCAGGATCTACTCAACCCCAAATTCAAGGGCAAGATCATCACCTCCGATCCGACCTTGCCCGGCATCGGCAGCAGCGACTCCGCGCGCTTCTACATCCAGTACGGCGAAGACTTCGTCAAAAAACTCTACCTCGACCAGCAGATGATGGTGAGCCGCGACCGGCGGCAGATCGGCGATGGACTCGCGCGCGGCGCGTATCCGATCGCGTTCGGCGCTGAAGACGAAGAGATGGAAAAACTGGAAAAGGAAGGCTTCCCTATCCATCGGGTTTATCACCTGGATGGCATGTCGGAGGTTGTTTCGCCCAGCGTCGGTCACGTCGGCCTGTTCAACAATGCGCCGCATCCGAATGCCGCCAAACTGTTCGTCAACTGGATTGCGTCGAAGGAAGGCCTCGAGGTCTATTCCCGCGCCCGCGGCGGCGCTCCGACCCGCAAAGACATCGACGCGGCTAAATACCTGCCGACCGCGATGATCCCCAAGGAAGGCGGCGATTATTTCGACAGCTACAACTGGGAATTCGTCCTCAACACCAAGGAAAAGATCCGCGTGCGCATGAAGGAATTGATGGGCCGCTAGGATGATGAAGTTCGTCGCACAGGCGTTGGTGGCCAGCGTATTTTGCGCCCTCGCCCCGGCGTGGGCGCAAGCGGCCTCGCCTGAATGGGACAAGCTCATTACTGACGCGAAGAAAGAGGGCAAGGTTGTCGTCGTTGCCCCACCTGATCCCCAGGTCCGTGAAGCACTGCCAAAGGCCTTCAAGGACAAGTACGGCATCACGCTCGAATATCTCGGCGGCCCCAGCTCCGATACCGCCGCGCGGCTGCGCACGGAACGCAAAGCCGGCCTCTACACGGTCGATGCCGCCCTCTCCGGCCAGCAGACCATCACTTCGGTCTTCTACAGTGAGAAGATGCTCGATCCGCTACGGCCGGCGCTGATCGATCCGGATGTGACCGACGGCACAAAGTGGAAGACCGGCAAGCTGCCTTTCGTCGATCCGGAAAAACAATATGTCCTAAGGCTTTTCAGCACGCGGACGCCGATGTTCTTCCTGAATACGAAATATGTGAAGCCCGAGGAGATCAAGTCGGCGCAGGACCTGATCAATCCCAAATTCAAGGGCAAGATCATCACCTCCGACCCAACCCTGCCGGGCATCGGATCGAGCGATAACGCGCGGTTCTACGTCCAATTCGGCGAGGAGTTCGTCAAAAAACTCTATATCGAACAACAGCCCATGCTGAGCCGTGATCGCCGGCAGATTGGCGACAGCCTCGCGCGTGGCGCCTACCCGATTGCGCTCGGTGCCGAAGACGAGGAGATGGAGCGCCTTCAGAAGGAAGGATTCCCGATAGCCCGAATCTATAGCCTTGAAGGCATGTCGGACATCGTGTCCTCCAGCGTTGGTCAGGTAGTGATCTTCAACAACGCGCCACATCCGAACGCCGCAAAATTGTTCGCAAACTGGATCGCATCAAGGGAAGGCCTCGAGATCTATTCGCGCAACCGCGGCGGGGTGCCAACGCGCAATGACATCCACGAAGAGCGCTACCTGCCCGCCGAAATGATTCCAAAGCCCGGCGTCGAATATTTCGACGCCTATAGCTGGGACTTCGTTTTGAACCAGGACAAAATCCGCCTTCGGACAAAAGAATTGATGGGGAAATAGATGAAGAGGCGCCTTGCTCTC
>CANKHA010000065.1 GCA_947481685.1 Bradyrhizobiaceae bacterium | reverse complement strand
GAATTTCCAGCGTGGCATTGAATTGCCGCACCGTCGCCATGATCACCTTGAAGCCGAGGGAATTCGAGCGGTCGATATTGATATTCGCCGGCATCCCTCGGCCGCGATCGGCCACGCTCAGTTCCAGCAGGCCGTCATCGCCTCGCCTCAGCTTCACGATAATCGGGCCCTGCTCTTCTGCGGGATAGGCGTATTTGAGTGCATTGGTGATCAGCTCATGCGCCATCACGGCAAGCGAGCCCGCATCACTGCCGGAGATTTCGACAACGTCGCTTTCGCAGGTAATCGATGGACGCGCGGTGCCGACATAGGCGCGTTCGCTCTCCTGGCAGATCATCTGGAGAAATTCGCCAAGCTCCACGCGGTTCGTAATGTCGGCGCTATAGAGATGACGGTAAACCGCGCCCATAGCGAGGATGCGCTGCTGCGCACGAATAAGCTGATCGCGCACGGCCGGTTCTGTGGCGTGCTTGCCCTGCAGCATCAACAGGCTGGAGAGGATGTTCAGGCTGTTCATGACCCGATGTTGCAACTCGCGCAGCAGGAATTCTTTCTGCTCGAGCAAGCGGTCGACCTTGTCCGACATCCCGGAAAGCGCCGTGCTGAGGAGGCCCAGCTCCGATTGGGAATTCAGTTTCGGAAAATGCGCGGAGGTATCGCCCGCTTCGCGCCGATGCGCGGTGTGCACCATGTCGAGAACCGGACGGCGGATCAGAATATGGGCGGCGATCCAGGTTACGATGGAGGCAAGAAGGATCGCTATCAGTCCGACGACCAGGCTCCGCAGCGAAATGGTTCGCATGCGTTTCAAGGCGAAATCGCGATCGATCCCAACCGTAACGACCAGGCCGTCGGCGGTGTCCTTGAGTGGAACGAAGCCGACGATTTCTTCGTGCCTGGGTTCGTGCTCGACAAGAAACGTGCCTGCCTTGGCATCGCGCGCCCGCGCGAAGACTTCCTTGTCGTGAATGATGCCTTGTTTACGCGGGATGCGCAGCACCACCGCCCCATCGCGGTCATAGACCGTGAGCCGCTGCTGCGCCGGCCACTTCCGCCCCTCGAATTCCTCTGTAACCTTGTCGGGATTGAGGATCAGCACCGCAACGCCATCGGTTCTGCCGTCGGCCGAACGATAGGGCATGGAAATGTGGATCGATGGTTCGCCTGTGACCCGGCCGATTGTCAGCGTTCCGACCGTGAGTTTGCCGGTTTCCAGAGGTCCACGAAAATAAACCCGGTCGGTGACATCGAGATTGGCCGGAATTGGAATCGTCGAGCAATGAAATTTTCCGGCACGGTCGATAAACGCCGCTTCGCGGTAGATGTTGAGATCGGCGATGACCGATTTGAAATAGGCAGCACATTCCTCTTCGCGGTCCGGGACGCCCGGATGCTTCATCAAGGTGATCATCAACCGTTGTGAGCCTTCCAGGAGTTGGCCTAGTTCGGCCGACACAAGACGCGCGGAAGCGACCGCATCTCCGCCCGCATCCGCTTCAAGAAACTCCTTCCAGGAGTAGCTGTTGAATCCGATCAGCGCGAGCGACGGCGCAACCGCAACAGCGACCAACACCGAAAGGCGAAAACGCAGGCTCATATTCTATGAAGCGCTCACTCGAGTTTGACCCCGGCGGTTTCGATCACCTTGCGCCAGCGCGCGACTTCCTCGCGCATATAGGCTGCGGTTTCGGCTGGCGTACCGCCGATCGGTTCGGCGGAGAATTCCACAAAGCGCGCCAGGATCGCAGGATCGCGCAGCGCCTCGTTGATATCGGCGTTGATCTTGTCGACGATGGCTTTGGGCGTTTTCGCCGGCGCCACCACAGCATACCAGGCGGAGGAGTCAAAGCCCGGCAGGGTTTCCGCAATCGTCGGCACGTCCGGCAACGATGCCATGCGCTTCGGCGTCGCCACGGCGATGAGCTTGAGGTTACCGGCCTTCGCCAAGGCCAGCGAGGCGCCGAGATTGTCGAACATCGCATCGACTGTGCCGGCCAGCAGATCCTGCAAGGCCGGCGCCGAACCGCGATAGGGTACGTGCTGGAATTTCACGTTGGCCATCATCTGGAACATCTCGGAGGTGAGATGGGACGTCGTGCCGTTGCCCTGCGTCGCCGACGTGATTGTACCAGGCGACGCCTTCGCCATGGCAATGAACTCCGCGACCGTGTTCGCCTTCACCTTGGGATGCACCATCAGGGAATTGGGCACGCGGCTGATGATGACGATCGGCTCGAAGGTGGCGGCGTCGAAGTTCAGCTTCGGGTAGAGTGACTGGTTGATCACCAGCGGCGGCGGCGGCGCGGAGAACAGTGTGTAGCCATCGGGATCGGACTTGGCGAATTCGGTCGCGCCGATATTGCCGGCTGCGCCCGGCTTGTTCTCGATCACCACGCCCTGGCCCCACTTGCGAGAGAGCCATTCTCCGATCAGGCGCGGCATGATATCGGCGGTGCCACCCGCGGGAAACGGCACGATAATTTTGACGGGCCGGCTGGGATAATCCTGCGCCTGCGCGGAAGACAGCGTGAACAGCGCCGCAGCCACTCCGAGCATTGTTGCGAGCAGAGCCCGCCGGTTATTTCGCCTTTGATTATTGTTGCGCATTTCCCCCTCCGGTTACCCAAACCTAGCCCGTCCCCTGCAACCTTTCCAGACGGCGAACGTTTTGCATGGCAGTTGCCTCACCAGCGCCGCAATTGACCAAGACAAGCCGCGCCTCCCTTGCATTCCGGAGCAGCGATTCATGACACTCTTTCGTGCGACGATTCTTGCGGCCGCTTTGGTGGCGCTCACACAAACGGCCCAGGCAGCGACGCGCGCGGAGCTCGATGCACTGGTAGCCGCACATGCCGCGGCCAACGGTGTGCCAGTGGCGTTGGTCCATCGCGTGATTATCCGGGAGAGCCGCTACAATCCAGGCCTGGTCGGCAAAGGCGGCGCGATGGGCCTGATGCAGATCAAACCCGCGACCGCACGCGGCGTGGGCTATAGCGGAACGCCCGCCGGCCTGCTGAATGCGGAAACCAATCTGACGTATGCCGTGCGTTATCTCGCCGGGGCTTATCGCCTTGCCGGCGGCGACCACAACCGCGCGGTCTCTTATTATGCGCGTGGCTACTATTATGCAGCCAAGGGCCGCGGCAGAACCGTGGAAGCGCTCGCGAAGCCCGGCGCGCAACTCTTCGCGCTCATTCCGGTGGTTGCTGTGACGCCAGGTGTCGAGACGGAGACCACCGGCGCAGCAACAACCACGCTTGAAGAAAAGCGCGACCGCGAGCCGTAGCGATTTTCGTCAGGCTGGAATTTTGATCGGCGGCCGCGGCGTAGTCCCCGGCTGTTGCTGCCGGCTGCGTCCATCGAGCCAATCCTGCGCGTCAGACAATTCCAGCAATGCCCGGCGCATGATGAGCAGCCGCTCGCGTTCATCTCCGCCGGCAAACGGATCGTCGGCAGCGGCGGCGCATTGCATTGCCCATCGCCGAAGTCCTGCCGCTGAATGTATGTCGATCATCGCATTCACCATCTACACCCGCGCCACGTGCGTCCGTTCCGGCTCTGGCAATGGCGGCGCCGCCAGCCGGCCGTCCTTAGCGACCAGCCGGTGGACCTTTCCGCAGTTTGGGCAAAACAGGATGACCGGAAGATGCTGGACATGGGACAGGCTTTCCAAATCGGTATTGATGCCGCTGACGATATCGCGGCCGGTCTGGGGACAGGTGAAGACGAGAGCACTCATAACCACCGGCTCACGCATCGAGGCACCGTTCTTAAATCTTGCGCCGACGCCCCTCATCGTCTGTAAGTTTCGCAACATTTTTGGACAAATATTGTCCGAGGGACGCAACCCTCCGTCAAAACTCTGTGAATCCCTGATGCAATTGCAGAATTAGCGCTCGCGGGCGAAGTGTTCTTATTCCGAGTTTCCGGCGACGCGGACAGCGCCGGCACCAGCGCAACGTACAAGCTGCCCCGGTCACCCATATTTCCGCCGCACCCCAGACCTAAACACCCGGCATGGCTGTTTCGGCCATCCTTGTCTGACATCTGTTACAAGGACATGGATCCTGCGACGTTACAGCGTCTGCACCAGCCAGACGACGCCGCGGGCATGACGTTTGAGATTTGAAATGCGCCGTTTTTTTATTGCGATCCTCGCCATCCTGTCGCTTGCAAGCACCGAGCCGGTTCTTGCGCAGCAACCGCAGGGGGATGGCAATCTCCGGATCGAATGGGAAGTAAAAAACCGCTTCCGGCTATTCCGCAACGAAGCCGATTTCCTGCGCCATGTCGCCGCCAATCGCGGCGACGGCACCCTTGCCGCCGAAATGCGGCTTGAGCAGCGCACAGCCGGCCGCGGCTGGGCGCGCGAAATGGTCGATCGTCTTTGCGTCGATGGCGCCGGCCGCCTGACCGAAACCTGCCAGCGCGATGGCGAGCGCGAATCCTATCTGACGCCGGAGAGTCATCCCATCAGCACAAAGCTGCGCGGCGCTGTGCCTGCCGGCTCACAGTGCATCTGGAATTTCGACGACGGCAGCGTTCCGCCGCAAAGCATCACGGCCGATTGCGGCAACGAAATCGGGGTGCGCGTGCGCTATGGCAAGCCGACCATTGCCAGCGTGGGCATCACCGCGCCAGACGGCAATATCCTGCAAACCTCGATCGAGATTGCAGTTCGCGACTTCCTGATCGCCGGAATCGGCGATTCGATCGCGGCGGGCGAAGGCAATCCTGACAAGCCGGTCGCGTTGTCCGGTATCGGCTTCTGCTTCCGCGACTTCCTGGGCGGCCCGGGCAGTCAGTTTTATCGGCCCGGACGCGCGCGCTATCCCGGCGACAAGACGTGCGACGCCGCGATGGGCGAGGTGAAAAGCGGTACGCTTCTTGAGTGGCAACGCCAGAGCGCAGGCTGGATGAGCGCCGGCTGCCACCGCTCGATGTACGGCTACCAGATGCGCGCCGCAATCGACCTCGCCGTCGATACCCCTCACGCTGCCGTCACCTTTCTCCCTCTCGCCTGCGCCGGCGCTACCATCGAGAACGGCATACTCGGACCCCAGCGCATCCGCGAATGTCCGCGCAATACGCGCGAGGACTGCGCCGGCACGTCGCCAGGGCAAATCGCGCAGCTCCGGCAGTTGCTGACGCAAGCCCAGCAAAAAGATCGCAATCGCGCGCTCGACCTGTTGCTGTTGACGGTCGGCGCGAATGACATCAATTTTTCCGGCCTCGTCGCCAACGTCATCCTGGAGCCCGGCGCGGAACGCTCGCTGTTCACCCGCGGCGGCATCATCGCAACCCCGGAGCAATCCGCCCAGGTCGCGGATACCCAATTGCCGGCCAACTTCGCCAAGCTGCGCGCAGCGCTGAAGCCGCTGGTCGGAAGCACCCTCCGCCGCGTGCTGTTCACTACCTACGGCAACATGGCCATGGGCGAGCGCGGTGTGCCCTGCCCCGGCGGGCGCGAAGGCTTCGACATCAATCCTGCCTTTAATGCCGACCCCGCGCGGCTGCGCGCTGTGCAGAGTTTCTTCGCGGATCGCTTCCTTCCGAAAATTCGTTCACTCGCGACCTGCGAAGGCTCGACGCTCTGCGCCCAGCCGGACGCCGACCGCATGACTTTTGTCGATAGCCATCAACGCGAATTCGAAGAGCACGGCTTCTGCGTGCGCTCGGAAACCGATCCGGCCTTCGACCAGCAATGTTTCTCGGCAACAGGCGAGAGCTTCGATAGCGACATCGTCCAGGCGGCGAATTCGCCGCTGGTCTGCGGCGCGAAGGCAAGCGAATTCCGGCCCTATGCGTCGCGCGCGCGCTGGGCGCGGACCGCGAATGACAGCTACTTCACCGCCATGACCTATCCGGACGGCCTGCCATCGGTGCTGCAACCGGCAGACATTCACGACGCCCTATGGGGCATCCTCAGTGCGGTCTATGGCGGGGCAATCCATCCCACCGCCGAGGGCCACGCCGCCATGGCCGATGCAGCACGGCCGGCGATCCGGAGCCTGCTGGAACTCACACAGGAACCCGCGGTGGACGTCAGGCCACTGCCGCCGCCGCAGTAACAGGCATTACTCCGCGGCGATCGCGCCGCCGGCTTTTGAATCGTGACGCAGCAGATGGCCGAGGCCGGGCACGGCGTCATAGATGCCCGCAAGCCGCAGCGACTTCCAGATCGCGGCCTGGTTGCTGGTGATCACCGGCTTGTTCAGCACCTTTTCCAGCTCCTCGATCACGTCGATGCTGTGGATGTTGGCGCAGCTGATGAAGTAGGCGTCGGCATCGTTGTTCTTCAGTGCCACCGTAGTATCGAACCAGAGCTTCGGCGGCATGGTGCAATATTCATCGCTGCCCGCCAGACCCACGGCCTTGTCCGCGACGATGTCGTAGCCGGCCTCGCGCAGATATTTCAGCTTGTGTTCGTGATCGGGCTGCTTCGTCTCCGACACGAAGACGAGCTTCTTTGCATTCAGTGCCCTGAAGGCCGATGTGAGCGAGGAAGCCGCGGTCGAACACGGCACACCAGAAGCTTTTTCCATCGCCTCGATCACGACCTTTTCCGTATCCAGCCCACCCGACATCGAGGTGCCGGTGCATTGCAGGATGATCGCATTCATTTTCGATTCCGACAGCGCCTCCGCGGCAGCCGCCATCTTGGGCATCTGCTGCTCCAGCGGCGCCTTGTGCTTGTTGGTCATGCCGATGCGGGTGAAATGCGGCACCACGCCCTGTGGCATGTAGCGCTGGACCTGCGGCTCGACCATCCGGTTGGAGGTGGGGATGATGAAACCCAAGCGTGCGCGCGGGATAATCTTTTCGTATGTCATTGGAGTTCCAGGACTGGATGATACTGCGTTGTGTATATATCGTTTCGACTGATTTTCACAGCGGGAGAAGAACGGAATGTATGGGCATCGCGCACGCATCGGTTACACAGTGGCCGCCGTTACCACCGAGGTCTTCCCGATCGATTTCTACAAGATCGTACCCGAAGGCGTATCGCTGATGATGGTCATGCTGCCGCTCGGCGAGCGCAGCGCCAAGGATGTGGAGAAATGCTACGACGCCAGTATTGAAGGCGCCAGGACGCTGGCGGCCTGCGGCGCCGACATCGTTCTGCTGGGCGGGCTTCCGATCAACATGTCGCGGGGCGACCCGGCCGGGCTGATGAAGCGGCTGGAAGACGAGATCGGTGTGCCGGTCACCAGCTCGACCACCGCGCAGCAGAAAGCCTACAAGGCGCTCGGCTCTCGTAAGGTCGGCACGGTGCATCCGTTCAAGCCGGACCAGAGCATTCGCCACGACAAGCAACTGAAGGATTTCTTCGGGCTCGAACCCTGCGGCGTATATGCCGGAGGCTATGACCTCAAAACCGTCGGCTCGATCGAGCTCGATCAGGTGATGGAATGGGCGCGCAGGCTGAAAAAGCAGAACCCGGACCTCGACACCATCAACTTCGCGCAGCCACACTGGCGCGTCGCCGATGCTATCGAGCCATTGGAGCAGGAGCTAAAGGTCAACGTGATGACATCCCTGCAGGCAATCGCATGGGAATCCATGCGGGTTGCCGGCATCGACGACCGGATCGCGGGCTACGGCAAGCTGCTCAGGGAACACTAGCCGCCCTCAACTACAAATTTTTACATGCCGATCTTCGGGTAAACCCGTGATCGGCTATTCCCCCTTGTACTTCGATGCCTGCTCGATGATCGCTTTCGGCGTCTCGAAAGCCTGTTTGATCATCGCATCCATTTTCGCCCCGGTGACCGGGTTGATTTCAAGCCGCGCCTTCTCGGCGTCGGCGATAAAGGCCGGGTCTTTCATGGTCTCGTCGAAGGCTTTACGCATCGCATCGACATAGGGCTTTGGTGTGCCGGGTGGCATCAGGAACGGCCGGCCCATTTCTTCGGGATACGCCAGAAGCCCAAGCATCTTCTTGTCATCCGGGTTAGACACAAGATTGATCAGCAACGGCACCTTCTCCAGACCCTCCTGCGCCGTGGCGCCGGTCTGCATCAGGACATTGATACGCTTATTGATGATCCAGTCGGGATTGGAGGCCTTCAATGTGGAATACGAATGGCCACATAGCCCTTCCGATTCCCCGCGTTCCACGGCCAGCCGCGACTCTGTTGTGGTGTAACCGGTCACGACTTTGAATTTCGTGCCCAGCAGCGTGTTCAGCATCTTCGGAATCACGGCGGTGTTGCCGGTCGCCCCGGTGGCGGAAACCACAACCTCGCGCTCCTTGGCCTGCTCGATCGACTTGATCGGGCTCGTATGCCAGCTCAGGCAGATCTGCTGCTGCTTGCCGATGCTGCCGATCCATTCGAATTTGCGCGGATCGTATTTTGCCTGGGGATTGTTGAACAGCGGTTCGACCAGGAGCGAATTGTAAGTCGCGATCAAGACCGAGCCATCCTTCGGCGCGTTGTCGCTATAGCTCCAGTTGATGGCGATCATGCCACTCGCGCCCGGCATATTCTGGTTGACGATGGTCGGCTTGCCGGGAAGATGATCGCCGATATGCGCGGCAAGGGCACGGGCATAAGCGTCATAGCCGCCGCCCGCGCCCGACGGGATGATCATGCGCAGCGTCTTGCCTTCGTAGGACACGCCCTGTGCGACGGCCGCGCCTGTCATAAAATTCGCTGCAACCGCACCAATCAAAGTCGCACGCATAAAAAGACTTTTGTTCATTTTATTGTTTCCTCCCGCTGAATCCGATGCCCGAGTAGTGAGCCGCCGGCTGCCCTCCGCTACTCGCCCTTGAATTGCGACGCGCGTTCGATCAACGGCTTTGGCGTCTCAAAGGCGGTCTTGATCATCTTTTCCATCTCAGCGCCGGAGATGGGATCGACCTCGAGCCGGCTCCTTTCGGCATCCGCAAGAAAGGCCGGGTCTTTCAGCGTTTCGTCGAAGGCCTTGCGCATGGCCGCGACGTATTCCTTCGGCGTGCCGGGCGGCATCAGGTAAGGCCGCCCCAGGTCATCCTGGAATGCGAGCAGACTGAGCACCTTCTTGGTATCGGCATCGGAAACGAGGTTGATCAGGAGTGGCACGTCCTCGAGGCCCTGTTGGGCCTTCGTGCCGGTCTGCACCAGCACATTGATGCGCTTGTTGATGATCCAGTCGGGATTCGACGCCTTCAGCGTGGAATAGGACAGGCCGCAGACGCCCTCGGACTCGCCGCGCTCCACCGCGAGCCGCGACTCCGACGTGGTGTAGCCCGTCACGACCTTGAACTTCGTGCCGAGCATGGCGTTGAGCATTTTCGGCATGGTGGAGGAATTGCCGGTCGCCCCGGTGGACGAGACGATAATCTCGCGCGACTTTGCCTGCTCGATGGTCTTGATCGGATTCGTATGCCAGGTAACGCAGATCTGCTGCTGCTTGCCGATGCTGCCGATCCATTCGAATTTGCGCGGATCGTATTTGACTTGTGGGTTGCCCCACAGCGGTTCCAGCAACAGCGCGTTGTAAGTCGCGACAATCACGGTACCGTCCTTGGGCGCGGCATCGCTCGCCGCCCAATTGGCGCCGATCATGCCGCTCGCGCCGGGCATGTTCTGGTTGACGACGGTCGGCTTGCCGGGAAGGTGGTTGGCGAGATGCGCGGCGAGCACGCGGGAATAAGAATCGTAGCCGCCGCCGGCCCCCGAAGGGATGATCATGCGCAGCGTCTTGCCCTCGTAGGACACGCCCTGCGCCGACGCCGCGCCCATTGTCACAATCCCCGCGGCCACTCCGATCAAAAGCGCGCGCACAACACGACCTGCTTGAGCCATCCTTGTTTTCCTCCACGAATTAACGCTCCGGAAGCGTTATGTTAGCAGAATGCCGCCTGTTGGCGAGGGACGGCGGGGCTGATGGAAGCTTGGGCTGCGCGCCATAATGCATTAGGATTCGCACATGATCCGGACACTGACCCTGGCCATCGCGGCACTATTGGCGACACATGCATCAGCCTCCGCGCAGCATTGGCAGCCGGACGCCGGCACCAGCTTCTCCATCATCCTGTCGGTAGCGCCGAAAACGGTGAATACGCCGGCGGAAGTCGTCGATCTCGATCTGTTTGATACCAATGCGTCGGTGGTTCACACGCTGTAGACCAAGGGCAAGCGCGTGGTCTGCTACCTCAGCGCCGGATCATGGGAGAACTGGCGTCCCGACCGATTGAGCTTTCCACCCGCCGTTCTGGGCAAGAATTACGACGGCTGGAAAGGCGAGCGCTGGATCGATATTCGCGCGCAGTCCGTGAAGACCATCATGAAAGCGCGGCTGGATCTCTGCAAACAAAAGGGCTTCGACGGCGTCGATGCCGACAACGTGGACAGCTTCTGGGCCAAGACCGGATTTCCGCTCACGCGCGCCGATGGTGTCGCTTATGTGCGCTTCCTCGCAACGGAAGCGCATGCGCGCGGACCTGCCTTCGGCCTGAAAAACGCCAGCGACATTTCCGATGACGTGATGGACCTGATGGATTACGCGGTGACGGAAGATTGCTTCGACCAGGGCTGGTGCGCGGATTCCAGCAATTTCATCGACGCAAACAAGCCGGTGTTTGCGATCGAATATACCGACAACAAAATCAACTTCCCCGCCTTCTGCCTGCAGGCCGCAACGCTCGGCCTCTCGCCGCTTTACAAGAAGCGCAACCTCAACACCTGGGAAAACCGCTGTCCGACCCCTTAGCCCTACTTCACGCCGAGCTTCTTCTGCAGGCTTGAGGACGACGTGGTGTACTGAAAGGTGATCTTCTTATCCGGATAGACGTAGCGATGCGCAGCCTGCGCCATCAGCGCGCCCTCATGGAACCCGCACAGGATCAATTGCAGCTTGCCGGGATAAGTATTGATATCGCCAATGGCAAAAATGCCCGGCACGCTCGACTCGAACTTCGCGGTATCGACGGTGATCAGGTCCTTCTCCAGATCGATGCCCCAGTTCGTCACCGGTCCGAGCTTCATGGTGAGCCCGAAGAACGGCAGCACGGCATCGCAGGCGATTGTCGACATCTCGCCCTTGGAATCCTTGACGTGCGCCGCCGTCACCTGCCCGTCGGCGCCTTCCAGCGACATCACCTGGCCAATAACGAGATTCAGCTTTTCGTTGGCGACCAGCGTACGCATTTTGTTGACGCTGTCGGGCGCGGCGCGGAAGTCATCGCGCCGGTGCAGCAGCGTCATCTCCGACGCAAGCGGGTGCAGATTCAGCGTCCAGTCGAGCGCGCTGTCACCACCGCCGACGACCAGCAGCCTCCTGCCGCGGAATTTTTCCATCTGCCGTACGGCATAGAAGACCGACTTGTCTTCATAGGCTTCGATTCCCGCGATCGGCGGACGTTTCGGCTGGAATGAACCGCCACCAGCGGCCACCACCACAACCTTAACTTCGAACACCTTGCCCTGGTCGGTCGTCACGCGAAACAGCGGATCGCCGATCTTCTCGATCTCCGCCACCATCTCCTGCAGATGGAATTCCGGTTGAAACGGCTTGATCTGCGCCATCAGCGCATCTACCAGGCCTTGCCCCGTGACGAACGGCACGCCGGGAATGTCGTAGATTGGCTTCTCGGGATAAAGCTCGGCGCATTGCCCGCCGATCTTGTCGAGAATATCGACAAGATGAGCCTTGATGTCGAGCAGGCCCAGTTCGAACACGGCGAACAGGCCGACCGGCCCGGCACCGATAATCAGCACGTCAGTCTTGATGGGTTCAGTCATTCGTCTGTTCTTATCAGTTCTTGGTTATGCGCCTTACTGGACGCCCTGCTTTCGCCGGGCATGACAAGTCCCTCGAGCCTTAGAGTCGGTTTCGAAAGTCATGAAGCGCGCGCGATACGACGTACGAGGAGCATGACGGAAGCGGCGTAGAGAAAAGCGCGTGCGGAGTCGATGGTGGCCTCGAAGTGCTT
>CANKHA010000064.1 GCA_947481685.1 Bradyrhizobiaceae bacterium | reverse complement strand
CCCGCTCGGCTGGGGCCTTCGAGTTCATCGGTTTCGATCTCATCTGCGTGCCTCCATCACTGCGATGAAACCAAAACCCTCCCTTAATCACCACCCCAATTCTGTCTCATAGGCGCTGACGGCGTACAGTCTACAAGGGCGAATTCGTTTGTTTCCTCGGGCCTTCAGGTTGCGGCAAGACCACCTTGCTGCGCGCCGTCGCAGGCCTTGATCCGCAGGATGCCGGCACGATCGAGATCGGCGGTCGCGATGTTTCCAAGCTGCCGCCCGCGGCGCGCGATTTCGGCATCGTGTTTCAATCCTACGCGTTGTTTCCCAATCTGACGGTTGCCGCCAATGTCGGCTATGGCCTGGTCAATCGCGGCAAGCCGCGCAAGGAAATCCTCGCGCGCGTGAAGGAACTGCTTACGCTGGTGGGTCTCAGCGATCAGGAAAAGAAATATCCGGTGCAGCTTTCGGGTGGCCAGCAGCAGCGCGTCGCGCTGGCGCGGGCCTTGGCGACGTCGCCAGGACTGCTTCTGCTTGACGAACCGCTATCTGCGCTCGATGCGCGCGTGCGCGTGCGCCTGCGCGATGAGATCAAATCCCTGCAGCGCCGTCTTGGCGTGACCACCATCATGGTGACGCACGACCAAGAAGAAGCGCTCGCGATGGCGGACCGCATCGTGGTGATGAACCAGGGCGCCATCGACCAGATCGGCACGCCGCTGGACATCTATCGCACGCCGGCGACACCGTTCGTGGCAGATTTCGTCGGCAGTATGATGTTCCTCGATGCCGAGGTGACGGGCGCGGACCGTCTGCGCGTCGGTTCGCTGGAAGTCATCTGCCCGGATGCAGGCCGCTACCAGCAGGGCACGCCGGTGCGGCTCGGTTTGCGTCCGGAAGAGGTGAGGGTACGCAACCTCGATGCGACCACGCCCAATGTCATTGAGACCACAGTCGCCGGGCTCGATTTCCTCGGCGCCTTCTGTCGCGCGCAACTCAAGCCGACGGGAGCGCCCGATGTCACCATCCTTGCGGATTTCTCTGCCAATCTCATGCGTGACCTCGCAGTCATGCAGGGACAGAAATTGACGGTTTCGCTTCCGCCGGACACGCTTCGGGTCTTTGCGAGGATCTGACGGTGGTGGACGTTTCCCTAGCCAACAACTCCCCCGCCGCGGGTTTCACCGGGCCACGCATCGACCGTGATGCCTTGATCATTCGCGTTGGCATCATCCTGCTGGTCGGCTGGCTTATTCTCACCATCGCCATGCCGCTGTGGACGCTGCTGTCCAAGAGCTTTCAGAATACCGACGGCCAGTTCATCGGCCTGGCGAACTACATTCGTTACTTCTCTACCCCGTCCTTGTTCCACTCCATCTACAACAGCGTCTGGGTGGCGGTGGTTTCCACGACAATCGTCATTCCGCTGGCCTTTCTCTATGCCTTCGCACTGACGCGCAGCAAGATGAAGTTCAAGGGGCTGTTCTATGCCGCGGCGCTGCTGCCGGTGTTTGCACCTTCGCTGCTGTCCGCGATTTCGCTGACCTATCTGTTCGGCACGCAGGGCCTGCTGAAGGGGTTGTTGTTCGGCAATTCAATTTACGGCCCGCTCGGGATCATCATTGCGCAGGTGTATTATTGCCTGCCGTCCGCGGTGATCATTCTGGTCACCGCGCTGACATTGGCGGACGCGCGGCTCTATGAAGTTGCCGAAGCGCTCGGCACCACCAAGTGGCGCGTATTTTTCACCATCACGCTCCCGGGCGTGAAATACGGCCTGATCAACGCCGTCTTCGTTGTGTTCACGCTGGTGGTGACGGATTTCGGTATTGCCAAGGTGATCGGGGGACAGTTCAACGTGCTGGCGACCGATGCCTATAAGCAGGTTGTCGGCCAGCAGAATTTCTCTATGGGCGCGGTGGTCGGCATGATCCTGCTGGTGCCTGCAGTGCTGGCCTTCTTCATCGACCGCATGGTGCAACGCCGCCAGTTCTCGCTGCTTTCAGCGCGGGCGGTGCCGTATGAGCCCAAGCCCAGCGCGCGCCGCGACATTTCCCTCACCATCTATGTGGCGGTGATTGCCGGCCTGATCGTCGGGCTGCTCGGCGTATCGGTGTGGGCTTCGTTCGTCACCTATTGGCCCTACAACCTGTCGCTGACGCTCAAAAACTACGATTTCGGAGTCTTCGACGCCGACGGTTGGACGCCCTATTTCAACTCGATCAAGATGGCCGGGCTCGCGGCTATTATCGGAACGATCGTGGTCTTTACCGGGGCCTATCTGATCGACAAGACCAAGATCTCTCCTGGCGGGCGGGCGCTGGCGCATCTCCTTGCGATGCTGCCGATGGCGGTGCCGGGACTGGTGCTGGGTCTCGGCTATGTTTTCTTTTTCAACGCTCCCTGGAACCCGCTGAATATTCTTTACGGCACGCTGCTGGTGCTGGTCGTCAATTCCACCGCGCATTATTACACCGTGGCGCATATCACCGCGCTGACGGCGTTGAAGCAGATCGATCCCGAATTTGAATCGGTTGCGGCGTCGCTCAAGGTGCCGGCGTGGCAGACCTTCCGCCGCGTCACTGTGCCGATCTGCATGCCGGCCATCATCGACATCGCCGTCTATATGTTCGTCAATGCGCTCACCACGGTTTCGGCGGTGATCTTCCTTTATGGCCCCGGCACCAAGCTTGCCTCGGTCGCTATCGTGCACATGGACGAAGCGGGCGTGACGGCAGGTGCCGCAGCGATGGCAACGCTGATCGTCGCGACCGCGCTGTCGGTCAAGTTGCTGCATGTACTGGTCGAACGCTTCTTCCTGGTTCGCCTGCAGGCCTGGCGGAAGCGTTGATGCGCGCTCCTCCCGGCAACGCAGGCACCCCCGCGCCTTCCGAGAGCGACACAAATCTGTCGCACGAGCGACGGGCGTGGGCGGAACGCAATCTCGACAAAGCCGGACGGTCTCTGCTGGCAGAAGACGAACGCTATTTTATGCATCAGTCGGTGTCGACGCCGTGCCTGAATGCGGTCGTCAAGGCGGACGGCATCTTCATCGAAGACACCGCCGGCCGCCGCATGATGGATTTCCACGGCAACAACGTGCACCACATCGGCTATGGCCACCCGCGGCTGAAGCGCGCGATCATCGAGCAGATGGATGCGCTGCCGTTCACGCCGCGGCGCTACACCTCCGAGCCTGCGGTTTTGCTGGCAAAGAAGCTTGCCGCGATCACGCCGGGTAATCTTAGCAAAGTCCTCTTCACCACCGGCGGTTCCGACGCTGTGGAGGTCGCGATCAAGCTCGCGCGCACGGCAACCGGCCGCTACAAGACCTTGTCGTTCTGGGATGCCTTTCATGGGGCGGGCTTTGGCGCTGCGGCCGTGGGTGGTGAGGCGCTTTTCCGGTCTGGGCCAATCGGCCCGCTGATGCCGGGCGCGGAGCATGTCGCGCCATTCTCCAGCTACCGCTGCCCCTATGGCACCTCGAGTGCAGAGGAATCCTCCGCGGCCTGCGCCCGGATGATCGACTATGTGCTCGGCCGCGAGGGCGATGTTGCTGCTCTGATCGCCGAGCCGATCCGCGCCGTACCTTACATTCCTGCGCCGGGTTTCTGGAAACAGGTGCGCGAAACCTGTGACCGGCACGGCACCTTGCTCGTGTTCGATGAAATCCCGACCGGGCTCGGCAAGACCGGCAAGATGTTTGCCTGCGAGCATGACGGCGTTGTGCCGGATATTCTGGTACTGGGAAAATCTCTCGGCGGCGGTATCCTGCCGATAGCAGCCGTGGTCGCGAAGCCTGAACTCGACGTCGGCGCCGACTATGCTTTTGGCCATTACACCCACGAAAAGAACCCGGTGACGGCGCGGGCCGCCCTCACGACCATCGAGATCATCGAGGACGAAGGCCTGGTGGCGAATGCTGCGGCGGTTGGGCAGGCGGCGCTCAAGCGCATGGCGGACATCATGTCCCGCCGAGCCCTTGTTGGCGACGTGCGCGGGAAGGGATTATTACTCGGCATGGAGCTTGTCACCGACCGCGCCGCCAAAACACCCGCCAGTGCCCAGGCCGACAAGGTGATGTATCGTGCGCTGGAAAAGGGGCTGTCGTTCAAGACGACGTTTGGAAACGTGCTGACCCTGACACCGCCTTTGACCACGACGAAAGCGCAGATGGATCGCTCGCTCGATATCATCGATGATTGTCTCGCGGAGCTTTGAAAAGGACGCGCCATGACCGGCAAGCTTTCCCTCGATGCACTGAAAAAGGCCGTCAAGGCGGGCACGATCGACACCGTCGTCGTGGCCATGATCGACATGCAGGGCCGGCTGATCGGCAAGCGCTTTCAGGCCGAGTTTTTCGTCGATGGCGCCTATGAAGAGACGCATGCCTGCGACTACCTGCTCGCCAACGACATCGATATGGAGCCGGTGCCAGGCTACAAGGCGGCGAGCTGGGACAAGGGCTACGGCGATTTCGTTCTGAAACCCGACATGAGCACGCTGCGGGTAACGCCGTGGCTGGAAGGCACCGCGCTGGTGCTCGCGGATGTGCTCGACCATCACCATCATGATCTGCCGCATTCACCCCGCGGGATGCTGAAGGCACAGCTTGCCCGGTTGAAGAAGGACAAGATGCGCGCCTTCTTTGCGTCGGAACTGGAATTCTATCTGTTCGACGAATCCTACGAGAGCGCTGCGGAAAAGCGCTTCCACGGCCTGAAGACCGCGGGCAGCTATATCGAGGACTACCATGTGCTGCAGACCACCAAGGAGGAGGGCGTGATGCGCGCTATCCGCAAGGGCCTGCAGGCGGCCGGCATTCCGGTGGAGAATTCCAAGGGCGAGTGGGGTCCCGGGCAGGAAGAGATCAACGTCCGCTATGCCGATGCGCTGGAGATGGCGGACAACCACGTCATCCTCAAGAATGCGGTGAAGGAGATTGCCTGGACGCAGGGCAAGTCCGTCACCTTCATGGCGAAGTGGAATTACGGCCTCGCGGGTTCGAGTTCGCATGTGCATGCGTCGCTGTGGGATGCTGCCGGCAAGACGCCGCTGTTCTTTGATCCCAAGGCCGAGCACGGCATGTCGCCGCTGATGCGAAGCTTCGTGGCGGGCCAGTTGAAATACGCCCGCGACATCACCTATTTCCTCGCGCCCTACATCAATTCCTACAAGCGCTTCCAGGTTGGCACTTTCGCGCCCACCAAGGCGATCTGGAGCCGCGATAACCGCACCGCCGGCTTCCGCCTCTGCGGCGAGAAGTCCAAGGCGATCCGGATCGAATGCCGTATCGGTGGCGCCGATCTCAATCCTTACCTCGCCTTTGCGGCCCTGCTGGCCGCGGGCCTCGCTGGCCTCGAGGAGAAGCTGAAGTTGCCTGCGGCCTACTCCGGCGACGCCTACAATGAGGCCAAGCTGGCTGAAGTACCGAAGACCCTCCGCGAAGCCAGTGAAGCCTTGAGCAAATCAAAAATGCTGCGGGCGGCACTGGGCGACGCCGTGGTCGATCACTATGTGCGCACCGCGGACTGGGACCAGTTCGAATACGATCGACGCATCACCGACTGGGAGCTAATGCGCGGCTTCGAGCGCTACTAGACGGAAACATCAGCGTAATGACCGACATCGTTTGTATTTCTCCTGTCGACGGCCGCGAGGTCGCGCGCAAGCCGGCGGCGACCGGCGATCAGATCGCCGCTGCCGTGGCTGCTGCGAAGAAGGCGCAGGCTGTCTGGGCGCAGGTTCCCCTCGCCGAGCGCGGCAGGCTGTGCCTTGCGGCGGTCGATGCCATGCTAGCGATGAAGGCCGAGATCGGCCCGGAGTTGTCGTGGCAGATGGGCCGCCCGGTGAAATACGGCACGGGTGAGATGGGTGGTTTCGAGGATCGTGCCCGCTACATGGTGTCGATTGCCGAGAGCGCGCTCGCGCCAATCGAGCCTGATCCCAAGCAGGGCTTTCGCCGCTATGTGCGGCGCGATCCGCTTGGCGTCGTGCTCACCATCGCGCCGTGGAATTATCCCTATCTGACGGCGGTGAATTCGATCATTCCGGCGCTGATGGCGGGCAACGCGGTGCTGCTGAAGCATGCGTCGCAAACCATTCTGGTCGGCGACCGTTTCCAGATGGCGATGGACCGCGCCGGTTTTCCCAAGGGGCTTTTCCAGAACATCGTGCTCTCGCACGAGGCCACGCTGAAGCTTATCGGCTCCGGCCAGATCGATCAGGTTTGCTTTACTGGGTCGGTCGCCTCCGGCCGCACCATCGAGCAGGCCGCAGCCGGCACTTTCGCCGGTGTTGGGCTCGAGCTTGGCGGCAAAGACCCGGCTTACGTTCGGAGCGATGTCGATATCGCCCATGCGGTCGAGAATCTGGTCGACGGCAGCTACTTCAATTCCGGGCAGTGCTGCTGCGGCATCGAACGCATCTATGTGCAAGCCGATGTCTACGAAAAATTCGTCGACGGCTTTGTCGATCTCACCAAACAATATGTGCTCGGCGATCCGCTCGATCCCAACACTACGCTGGGCCCGATGGCGCAGGCGCGGCTCGCAGGCACGGTGCGCGAGCATATCGGCGAAGCGGTGCAGAAGGGCGCTCGCGCGCTGATCGATACCAAGGCCTTCGCAAAGGATGCAGCCGGCTCGACATATGTGGCGCCGCAGGTGCTGGTCAATGTCGATCACGGCATGAAAGTGATGATGGAAGAGACCTTCGGCCCGGTTGTTGGCATCATGAAGGTGCGTGACGACGCCGAGGCCATCAAGCTGATGAATGACTCGCCTTACGGCCTCACGGCTTCGGTTTGGACCAAAGATATGGATGCCGCGGAGCGGATCGGCGCGCAGGTCGAAACCGGCACGGTCTACATGAACCGTTGCGACTATCTCGATCCCGGTCTCGCTTGGACCGGCGTCAAGGAAACCGGCCGTGGTGCTACGCTGTCGCGCATCGGTTATGAAATGCTCACCCGCCCCAAAAGCTTCCACCTGAGAGTTGTGTGATGGACCTGCGCGCAAACTGGAACTACCCCACCTCCGTGAAGTTCGGCGCTGGCCGCATTTCCGAACTCGCCGAGGCGGTGAAAACGGCGGGCATGAGCAATCCCCTGTTCGTTACCGACCCCAACCTTGCCACCTTGCCGATGACGCAAAAGGCGGCGGCGTCGCTCAACGGCGCAAAGGTTTTCTCCGACATCAAGTCCAACCCGGTCGAGGCCAATGTCATCGCTGGCGTCGCCGCGATGAAGGCGGGCGGGCATGACGGCGTGGTCGCCTTTGGCGGCGGCTCCGCCCTCGATGTTGGAAAGCTCATTGCCTTCATGGCGGGACAAACACGACCGGTTTGGGATTTCGAAGATGTCGACGACTGGTGGACGCGCGCCAACGCCGACGGCATTGCGCCGGTGGTTGCGGTGCCGACTACCGCCGGTACCGGCTCGGAGGTCGGCCGTGCGGCTGTGGTTACACATGAAAAGAGCCACACTAAGAAGATCATTTTCCATCCGAAGATGATGCCAAAGGTCACGATCTGCGATCCGGAACTGACGGTGGGTATGCCGGCGATCATCACCGCGGGCACTGGCATGGACGCCTTCTCGCATTGCCTCGAAGCCTATTGCGGGCCGTTCTATCATCCGATGGCGGATGGTATTGCGGTCGAGGGCGTGCGGCTGGTGAAGGAATATCTGAAGGCCGCGGTGACCGACGGCAAGAACCTTGAGGCCCGCGCGCACATGATGTCGGCGGCGGCGATGGGCGCAACCTCGTTTCAAAAAGCTTTAGGCGCCATTCATGCGCTGTCGCATCCGGTAGGCTCACTTTACGACACCCACCACGGCCTGACCAATGGCGTGTTCATGCCTTACGTGCTCATCTTCAACAAAAAGGCGATCGAACCGCAGATCATTCGGCTTGCGGCCTATATCGGACTGAAGCCGCGCTTCAAGGCATTTCTGGATTTCGTGCTGGAATTGCGCGAGCAGACCGGCGTGCCGCATACGCTCGCGGGACTGAATGTCGATGATACCAAGGCTGACAAGATCGTCGAGATGGCGCCGAAGGATCCAACTGCCGGCGGTAACCCGATTCCACTCGACAAGCGCGCGGCACGCACCATCTTCAACCGCGCGCTGGAAGGCCGCCTCTAGGCGAACACATGCGCCTTGCCTGCCACGCTGATATGGACATCCGTCCCGACCGCAAGCGTTTCGACGGCGGACGTCTTGAAGATCAGCGGCACCTTGGATCCGGCAAGGCTGACCGTCATCACACAGTGGGCGCCGCCAAACTCCACTGCCGTAACCCGCGCGTGTGAGGTCTGGTCATTGGTGCCTGTCGCGACGGACAGCTTCAGCTGTTCCGGCCGCAGCATGATGACGGCTTCGCCCGTTTGGCCCATGCTGTCCGCTGAAATCCTGCCAAGCGCGCAATCAGCAAAGCCACCTCCCAGCGTTGCCGGGAGTACAAGGGCATCGCCGAGGAAGGATGCGATCTCGCGATCGATCGGACGAGCGTAAAGCTCAGCAGGCGAGCCTGCCTGCTTGACGTGCCCGGCGTGCAGCACCGCGACCTGGTCGCCGAAGGACAAGGCCTCGGCCTGATCGTGCGTGACCAAGATTGTCGTGATGCCCGCTTGCGTGAGCACGCGGGCAACGGATTTCCGCGTCGCTTCGCGCAATCCGGTATCGAGTGCGGAGAAAGGTTCATCCAGCAGCATCAGGCGGGGCTGGCGGGCGAGCGCACGCGCCAAGGCGACGCGTTGCTGCTGGCCGCCCGACAATTCGTGCGGACGGCGGGTCAGCAGAATGCGATCAAGTTCGACCATGTCCATCAGCGCCAGGATACGGTCTTGCCGGTCCATGCTGTGCGCCAGACCGAACCCGATATTGTCGGCAACGCTCAGATGCGGAAACAGCGCGCCATCCTGCGCGACAAGACCGATGTTCCGGCGATGCGCTGGCAGGAAAGTCTTCTCGTCCGCGAGAACGGTTCCTTCCATTGTCACGCTGCCGGCATCAGGCGCCTCAAAACCGGCGATCAAGCGGAGCAGGGTGGTCTTGCCGGAGCCCGAGGGTCCGACGATCACGGTCCGGCTTCCTGCCGGGACGTCGAGACCGAGATCGTCCACGGCGACCACGGATCCGTAACGCTTGCGCACCGATCGAAGCTGAAGAAAGCTCATCGTCCCGCCATGCGTTTGGACTGCGCCTGCAACAGGACGATCAAGGGTAGCGACAGCAATATCATCAGGACGGCATAAGGTGCCGCGCGGGGATAGTCGAGTTCGCTGGTGTAGGACCAGAAACCCGTGGCCAGGGTTTCCACGCCGCTGGGGGCCAGCATGAGCGTGGCGGTCAGTTCGGTGGCGATACCGAGCCCCACTAGGGCCATGGCGGCCGCGGCCCCGGGAGCAGCCAGCCGGACAGTGGTCGCCAGAACGGCACGGAAGGGGCTACGGCCGAGCATCATCGCCGCCTGTTCAAGCTCGACCGGCGTTTGGGCGACGCTGCTGCGCAATCCGACAAGCGCGCGCGGCAGGAATAGCAGAAAATAGGCCATCAGAAGCGTTGCCATGGTTTGATAGAGCGGCAGGAAGGCGTGGACCGCGACGGTGACAAGCGCCAGGGCCACAACGACGCCGGGCAGCGATCCTACATAATAGTGACAGCTTTCCAGAATGTGAGCGAGCCGTCCCGGCGCGCGGACCGACAGCCATGCCATGGGCATGGCCGCGAGGGTTGCCAGCAGGCCACCGCAAATAGCCAGCATCAGGGTCTGCAAAAACGCGGCCCCGACCGCAGCGTGCCAGATCGCAGTTCCGCCAAATGCAAGCCAGCGGGCCAGCGTGATCAGCGGTATGCCCAAAGATAACGCGGCGGTGGCTGCGGGCAGGAGCAGACATAGCCAGACGGCGTGGCCCAGCTGATGCGGCGCGGGCATGCGCGGCGAGCCAGAACCGACGCGGGCGTAACGCTCCGCTCCGCGCATGATCTTTTCCAGCGCGAGCAAGAAGATGCAGTAAAGCGCGAGCACCACTGCAATCATGTTGGCGGCGGGGCCGTTAAAGGCGGACTGGAACTGATCCATGATCGCCGTTGTGAAGGTATCGTAACGCACCGTCACGTAGAGTCCGTATTCCGCCAGGAGATGGACACCGATCAGCAACGCGCCACCGCAGATTGCGAAACGCAATTGCGGAAGCACGACGCGAAAGAACACCTGAAATGGAGCCAGCCCAAGCGCGGCGGCGGCTTCCTCGATGGCGGGATCGAGGCGTCGCAGCTGCGTCGCGACCGGCAGATACAGGAACGGGAAATAGGCGAGGACTGAAATCGCGACGGCGGCAGGCAAGCCATGCCAGCTAGGCGCGACGGAACTCCAGGCGTAGCTGTGAACGAAGGCCGGGACGGCGAGCGGTGTCACGGCAAGCCATGACCACACGCGTGCGCCGGGCAAGTCGGTGCGCTCGGTCAGCCAGGCGAGTGCCACGCCAAGCAGAATCGACAGCGGCACGGCAAGGACTTCCAGCAGCGTTGTATTGACCAGCAGCTCGCCGACGCGCGGCCGGAACAGCAGTGCTGTGGCGGTCGCCCAGCCAGTCTGGAAGGTGATCCAGAGGATAAAGCACAGCGGGGCCAGCGCGGCCGCCGATACGAACATCGCCGCGCCCGTGGCGGGCGCTGCGATCGATGAGCTTCGGCTGTGAAAGACGTTCATGTGCAGTGTATGTCGGCCATCATTCCGCAAACGTCTAGCAGAAACCGTCCATAATCCTTACAGTAGGCCGGCCGCCGTCATCATGTCGGTGACCTTTTTGTTATCCAGCTTGTCCACCACGACCTTGGGAGCCTGCAGCTTGGCAAGCGGCTCGAGCTTGGGGTTCGACTCCGCGCCCTTGCCGACGGCGTATTCGAACGAGTCCCCGTCCTTTAGAACGGTCTGGCCACCCTTGCCCGCGATCCATTTCAAGAACGCCTGAGCCTGTTCCTTCTTCTTGCTTGACGCCAGGACGCCGCCGCCGGAGATGCTGACGAAGGCACCTGGATCCTGGTTGCGGAAATAGTGCAGGCCGATGTTATTGCTGTTCTCGCCGGTCTTCGCCTGGTCGCCGAAGTAATAGTAGTGATAGATCAGCGCGCCTTCGACTTCGCCGGCATTGACGCCTTTCAGCGCGTTGCCGTTGCCGCGATAAGCCTTGGCGTTGGTCTTCATCGCCTTGAGCCAGGCAGCGGTGGCCTGCTCCCCCTTCAGTTCGAGAAAGGCGGCCACGATAGCCTGGAAGTCGGCGCCTGACGGAGAACCAGCCCAGCGGTCCTTCCACGCCGGCCCGGCAAGATCCATCATCGATTTCGGCAGCTTGTCGGCGGTGAGCTTGCGTTTATCATAGACAAAAAGGGTGGTGCGTGCCGCGATGCCGACCCAGTGACCGTTGCTTGGACGGTAATTTTCCGGGATCAGATCGAGCGTGGCCTTGTCGATAGGCGCGAACAAGCCGGCGGAATCGACCAGCGCCATTGCCGGAGAATTCTCGGTCAGGAATACGTCGGCCGGGGAGGCCGCGCCCTCCTGCACGATCTGGTTGGCCGTTTCCATGTCGCTACCCTTGCGGATGGTGACCTTAATGCCGGTGTCCCTGGTGAAGCCCTTGGCCCATTCTTCGGTCAGGCTGGCGTGCTGCGCGTTGTAAACGACGATTCCTTCGTCGGCCTGCGCGCGCGTCTCGTTCGGTGCGGCAAGGAAGGCCGCCGCGAGGGCGAGCGGGGCAAAGCGAAGTACGGAACGAATTCTCATCGTAATCTCCAGGAGCAACTTTGCGACGGATGAAAGCCAACGGAGCACCTGCCCTAGGGGCCTCCTAAAGCATTGTCAAACCGAGGAAAATTGCTTTGATCCGGATCAAAAGAGCGTCGCGAAAAGCCCATTGGGCACAGGGCGCTAGGGCCTCATTTTTGATTGTTCCAAAGTAAAAGTAGCGGGCCGGCGCCGGCTACGCGTGGCGAACAGAGCCGGTCCCGCAAATCTGCACAGGACGCTAAGTGGAGTTTCTGCCTGACGGCGGGCACGCTGTTGCCTGCGAATCAGGAGAGACCATGAGCAGACGACCGCGCCGGAACCACACACCGGGCTTCAAGGCTAAGGTGGCGCTTG
>CANKHA010000063.1 GCA_947481685.1 Bradyrhizobiaceae bacterium | reverse complement strand
GCCACAAAATCGAGAATATGTTTGGCAGGCTCAAGGACTGGCGGCGCATTCATACCCGTTACGACCGATGCGCCCACACCTTCATGTCAGCAATCTGCATCGCGGCCGTCGTCATCTTCTGGCTATAAACAATGAGTCCTGAGCCTAGCCGCAGCGGGGTAAGATGAGCTGGACTGGACAACGCCGGCAAACTTTGAGATTTTTATCGAACGTGACATTCATTTCGCGAAATAAAAAATGGCGTGGCAAACGCGCCGGAAAAAATCAGGGAGGAGAAAATGTTGAGGCATCTTAACAATAGCGGTGGCGTGACTGCCTGCGGTCGTATGCGCGCGCTCGGCTTTTCCCTGGCCGTCCTCCTCGCCTCTACCCATAGTGGCGTCGCCGCCGAACCGGTTTCGTTCAAAGGCAAGACCGTCACGATGACTATCGGCTTCGCCGCAGGCGGCGGAACCGATTTGGCCGGCCGGCTGATCGCCTCCTATCTCGGGAAGTATCTTCCAGGGCAGCCAACGGTCATCGTGCAGAACATGCCGGGCGCGGAAGGCATGACGGCGATGAATTTCTTCGGCAATCAATCGAAGCCCGATGGCCTGACGTTGACGATGGGATCCGGCTCGGTCGCAGACCCGATCAATTTTCGCAAGCCGCAGGCAAAATACGATCCGAGCAAGTTCTTTTTTGTAGGAGGCACCGGGCGCGGCGGCACCGTCGTTGTCATCAGCAAGGAGGCGGAGCCCCATCTGTACGATAAGTCCAAGCCACAGGTCATCATGGGCTCTCCCGGCGGCGCACCGCGATCAGGTGTGCTGGTCGCTGCCTGGGGCATGGAGTTTCTCGGTTGGAATGCGAAGTGGGTGGTCGGCTACAAAGGCACCACCGATCTCTTCACCGCGCTTGAGCGAGGTGAAATCGACATGGCCGCGACTTCAAGCACGCATCAGATCGAAAAGCTTTTGCAGACCGGAAAGTTCAAGATCCTGTCGCAGTCGGGCATGATCAGGGATGGCCAACTGATGGGGCGGTCGGATTTTCCGGATGCTCCGCTTCTGACGACTATGCTGGCCGGCAAAATCAAGGACCCGATTGCACGGCAGAGCTTTGAATACTGGGCGAGCCTTGAATCCAAGGACAAATGGCTGGCCCTGCCGCCTGGAACGTCGTCCGACATCGTGCAGGTCTATCGCGATGCCTACCTGAAACTGACGGAAGATCCCGACTTTCTCTCGCGCGCCAAGGGCATGGCGGAGGACTTTACGCCGACGACCTGGCAGGATCTGCAATCCTGGATCAAGACGATGGCGGACACCCCGGATGAATCGATCGCGTTTCTCGCGGTGATGCTGCACCATCAGGGTGTGAAAGCGGAATAGACGCGACCCGCAGACGGGGCCGGCGTGCGTAAAGACGGTGCCCCGTGCGGCACCGCGCTTGCTTGACCTCCCCACCCCGGTTTGGCACGTTTTGAGCCAATAATTCCGCGCGCAAAAAAAGACGCGGTCATTACGGGAGGAATGGGTTTATGGCCATTTTGGCGAGCTTGGTGCGTGGTGCTGGCGTCGTTCTGCTCGGGACCGTCGCTTTGACGGGTGCCGCTTCGGCTCAGGCCGATTTCTACAAAGACAAGACGATTGAGCTGATCATCAGCACCGGCGTCGGCGGTGGTCTCGATAACAATGCACGCATGGTGGCGCGTCATTTGCCGAAGTTTATCCCGGGTCGCCCGACGATCGTAGCCAAGAACATGCCGGGTGCGGGCCACGTGCGCGCTGCGAACTATATTTACAATCAGGCGCCGAAGGATGGCACCACCATCGGAACGTTAATTCCCGCCTTCGTGATGGCTCAGGTTCTCGACCGTACCGATGCGATTCAATTCGACGCCGCCAAGATGCCGTGGCTCGCGTCCACCTCCGCCAGCAACTCCACCGTGTATGTCTGGAAAAAGACCGGCGTGAACACCATCGATGACGCGAAGAAAAAGGAAGTGTTGATGGGCGGCACTGGCGCCGGTTCGTACACCACGCTCTACCCGCTGATCATGAATCACATTCTCGGGACAAAATTCAAAATCGTTTCAGGATATACCAGCACGGCAGAAGTCCGTCTCGCCATGGAGCGCGACGAGGTCCAGGGGCGCGCGGGCAACAATTTCAACAGCCTCAAGGCGGAAAATGCGGATTGGCTGCGCGACAACAAAATCACGATTTTGGCTCAGGTAGGTCTGGAGCGTGACTCGGAATTCAATTCCGTTCCGTTGATGATCGACTTTGCCAGGAACGAGGAAGAGCGCAAAATTCTGACGCTGTTCTCCGCCGATGTGGTGATCGGGCGGCCGTTCCTGACCGCGCCGGGTGTGCCGGCCGAGCGCGTTGAAATCCTGCGCAAGGCCTTCGCGGCCATGACAAAGGATCCCGATTATCTCAAGGACTCTGCGCAGGCAGGTCTCGACGTGACGCTGGTTGAGGGTGCAAAGATCCAGAAAATCGTCGAAGAGTTGATTCAGACGCCGCCGGACATTGTCGTCAAAGCCAAGGCCGCGATGGATCCGAAGAGCCTGGTCGAAAAACCGAAGACCAGTGAGGGCAGTAAGCCTAGCGAAGGAAGCAAGTGAAGAAATTAAATCTGACGGTAGCGACCGACGACTACGATCACTTTCGTGATTTCCGCCTCGGCCTGGTGAAGGCGGAGGGCATCGAGACCACCTGGTTGTGCATGGATATCCATGAGGTGTTCTCGCGCTTCGCGGCCAACCGCGAGTGGGATGTCAGCGAATTGTCATTCGCGAAATTCGTGGCGCAGGCCACCGAGCCGGATCCGGATATCATCGGCATTCCGGTGTTTGCCTCGCGCATGTTCCGGATGTCGTCGTTTTACATCAACAGGAAGAGCGGTATCAAAACTGCGGCAGACTTGCGCGGCAAAAAGGTGGGCCTGCCGGAATGGGCGCAGACTGCGGCGGTCTATACCCGCGGCTGGCTGGCGCATGAGGTCGGCGTGCCGCTCACAGAGATCGACTGGTACCAGGCCGGCACGGAACAGCCGGGACGCACCGAAAAGGTCGAGCTCAATCTGCCCAAGGGTCTCCGGCTGACGCGTGTCACCGACAAGGCCTTGAGCGGCATGCTTGCCGCCGGGGAGCTCGACTGCATCATGACGGCGCGGCCGCCGTCGTGCTTCGCGAAAAAGCATCCGGACGTGGCCCGCCTCATGCCGGATTTCCAGACCGAGGAAATGCGCCAGTTCGAGCACACCAAGGTCTATCCGATCATGCACATCATTGCGCTGAAGCGGAGCATTCTGAAGGAGCATCCCTGGGTTGCGCGTAACCTGTTTAACGCCTTCGAGGAATCCAAGAACAACAGTCTGGAGCGCCTCACGGATATGTCGGTGTCGCGCTACCCCGTGCCGTGGCTTGCCGACACCGTCGAGAAGCTGCAGAACAAATACGGCAAGGATCTTTATCCTTACGGGATCGAAGAAAATCGTCCGACGCTGGAGACTTTCCTGCAATACGCTTATGAGCAGGGGATCGCCCGCAGACACGCAAAGCCGGAGGACCTCTTCCCGCCCGGCATCATGGTTTCGGTGAAAGTATGACGACAGCCCGCCCGCCTGCCGGAGACCACTCGGTCCCGGTCAAGACCATTTCATCCGGCACGACCGCCGATGCCTATCTCGCGCTGCTGGGAGACCGTGGCGTCGATTATCTGTTCGCCAATGCCGGCACGGACTTTGCGCCGTTGATCGAAGCGCTGGCCAAGGCCGAAGCCCAGGGCACCAAGGTGCCGCGCCCGGTCACGGTGCCGCACGAGAACGTCGCGGTGCATATGGCGCAGGGCTATTACCTGAAGACCGGTAAGCCGCAACTCGTGATGGTGCACGTCAATGTCGGCACCGCCAACGCCATCGCCGGTTTGATGAATGCGTGGCGTGGCAACATTCCCGTGCTTATGACCGCAGGCCGCACGCCTTACAGCGAAACGGGTGGTGGCACCGGGCAACGCACGGGCGAAATCCACTGGCCGCAGGAAATGCGCGATCAGGGCGCGATGGTGCGTGAATTCACCAAGTGGGATTACGAGCTGCCAAACGCGCATGTGCTCGAAACCACGGTGGACCGGGCGATCAACATTTCACTCGCCGAGCCGAAGGGCCCGATCTATCTGACCTTGCCGCGTGAGGTGCTGGCGTCGCCGATCGAGAATTTCATTTACGCATCCCCGTCGCAGCACGCGACGCCGTCGGCGCCGTTTCCCGATCCGCGCGCCATCGACCAGGCCGCCGACATGATCGCGCGCGCCGAGCGCCCGGTGTTTGTCACCTCCAGCGCCGGCCGCGATCAGGATGATGTGGCAAAGCTTGCAGCACTGGCGGAATGCTTTGCGATCCCGGTGGTGCAGCGCAAGCCGCGTTACATGTGCCTGCCGACGGATCATCCGATGCACCTCGGCTATGAGCCCGACCCTGTGCTGGCGACAGCCGATCTTGTGATCGTCGCGGAATGCGACGTGCCCTGGATTCCGAGCAAGAAGTCACCGCCGAGCGATGCCAAGATCATCCATATCGGGGTCGATCCGCTGTTCTCGTCGTATCCGATCCGCGGCTTCACTTCCGATCTCGGCATTACAGGTGTGCTGGGCGCAACCTTGCCGGCGCTCACCGAGGCGCTGATGTCGCGCCAAGCCGGCGCGAAGGATCGCATCGCGGCGCGGCGCAAACGCCTTGCCGAAGAGCGTGCGGCCATGCGCGAGAAGTGGGCGGCCATGCTGGTCAAGGCGAAGGACGCGACCCCCATGCATCCGGCCTGGATTACCCATTGCCTCAACGAGGTGAAAGGCCAGGACGCCATCGTGATCAAGGAATCGCCGATCACCTGGGAGCATATGACCTTCAGCAAGCCCGGCACCTTCTTCAGCACAGGCGCTGCGGGTGCGCTCGGCTGGGGTCTCGGCACCGCGCTCGGTGTGAAGGCGGCGTCACCGGATCAGCTCGTGATCGCCACCTGCGGCGACGGCGCCTACATGTTCGGCAATCCGATCCCCGCGCATTACGTCTCGGCAGCGGAAAAGTGGCCGATCCTGACCATGGTTTTCAACAACCAGATGTGGGGCGCGGTGAAGCGCAACACGCACGAAGTCTATCCGGATGGCTTTGCCGCGAAGAGCAACCGCGAACCGCTGACCTATTTCGATCCCGCGCTGAAGTTCGAAAAGGCGGTGGAAATTGCCGGTGGCTACGGCGAGCAAGTTTCAGATCCCGCGGACATGCCGAAGGCCATCGAGCGTGCGCTCAAGGTCGTCATCGGCGAGAAGCGTCAGGCTCTGCTGAACATTGTTTGCAAGGGTCCGGTTTAAGCCAGACCCGATCGCAACAAAAAGCCCGGCTCGAAGCCGGGCTTTTTCATTTCACAGGGTGAGATTCGTTATTCGTCGGTGACGACGATCCAGTTCCCGCCGGGATCCGCCATCTGCATCTTGCCGCCCGCGGTCTTGGCCAGGAATGCCTTGCGCGCTTCGGCTTCCTTGTTGCCGCCGAGTGGCATCGGGTTGAGGAAGGTGTTGCCGCCCATCGTGGTCCGGACATGTTCCTTGAACGTGTCCATGTTCTCGACCTTGAAGCCGATATGGTCCGCGCCCGGACGCTTGATGCCCATGCCTTCGAAGATCGGGATCGACCACTGCATGATCGAGAGCGTCACGCGCCCGTCGGTCAGGTGAAAGCCTTCGCTGTCGGTTTTGTTGACCGGCTTGAGGCCGACTACGTCCGTATAGAATTCCGCGCATTGTTCGGCATGCAGGGTGCGGATCGCAAACTTGTTGAGATAACGGTCCTGATTCCAGCCGGCGGCGGATTGCTCTGCATAGACGCCGACCAGCTTGTCGCTTTCGTCCCTCTGCGCCAGGTCGAACACGTTGCCGTCAGGATCGTGCGCGCTATAGGCGGCGAAGGGCCGGGTCGATGGCCGTTTGACGATGGCAGCGGTGGGAAACTTGGAACGGGCTCGTTCCATCACTTCGTCGATGCTGTCCACGACCATGCCGAAGTGATCGATACCCGCGACATACCCGTCGCGTTGCGGATTGATATTGAGGCCGACATAACCGTCGCCCACGGTCATGGCGTTCAGCGGTCGGCTGGTTTTCCCTGAAGGCTTCAGGCCGAAATAAGCTTCATAGAACTTGGCCAGCATCGGATAGATCGGGCTGACCATCGCCATATGATTGATCTTTGCAGACATGTTGTTCTCCTCGCCTATTTCGACTCTTCGCAGAGCTTTGCGTCTTTCACCAATTTCGCGCAGTCGAAGACCTCGCCTTCATTGATGGCGGCTTTGGCAAGCGCAACCACCTCAGGCTTGGTGGCGATGACGTCATTGATCAGCTTCTGCATCTCGTCCGCATAGATCGGATTGATCTCGAGGTTGAGCTTTTTCGCTTCCTCCAGGAAGTTCGGATCCTTCATGGTCTTGGCGAAGGCCTCCTTCAGCGCAGCGAGGCGGTCCGCCGGGACGTCCGGGGTTGTCAGGATCGGACGCCCGACAATGACGGAGGAGGACAGCAGCGCAAACACCTGCCGCTCCGCCTCATTACGCGCGAGCTCTGTCAGCAGCGGCACGTCGGGCAGACTCGGATCTCGCTTGGGCCCCCATTGCACCAGATGATTAAGCTTGTTCTCGGCGACCCAATGCGGCCGAACGGTCTTGTAGTAACTCACCTGCGCACTGCCGCGGCCATCCACCTCACCACGCTCCATGGCGAGATCGATCGACGTGGACGGAAATCCGACGATGATCTTGAACTTGGTGCCGAGAATATTGTTCAGCGCGCGGGGCATCTGGCCCGAAGGCGATGTCGGTCCGCCGGCGCCGATAATGACTTGCTTCTGCTTGGCGTCGTCGATGGTTTTCACGCCGCTGTCCGCCCAGGTCGACAGCACGAGGTTGCTCAGGCCCGGGTTGCCGAGCCAATTGAATTTGCTGACGTCGAATTTAACCTTCTCCGGCTCCAATACCTGCGTGATCGGGATGGCTTCGCCAATCGAAGCCAGAACGGTTCCGTCACGCGGCGCGACGTTGTAGAGCCAGTTGGTGCCGATGAGATGGCCGCCGCCGACCATCATCTTCACCACCATGGTCGGCTTGCCCGGCAAATGCTCGGACATGTAGCGCGTCACGAGGCGCGCGGAGAGATCGTAGATCGAGCCGGTTGCCCCGGTGACGATCACGGTCACTGTCTTGCCTTTGTAGAATTCCTCGACCGTCTCGGCGCCCGCCGGGACGTGCGTCAGAACCAATGAGCCAATGACCGTCGAAAGGAGCGCAAACCGCCGCATCCTGAAACCTCCCTCAATTCTTGATTCATCCGCCGTGATCAGCACCCGGCGGTTTCTGGCGTGATTATGCAGAATTGGGGAGACGGGCTCAAGCACGCACGAACGCACGGGAATGGCGTTATTGACGCGGGAGATGCTTATTCGGCTACTTCGTCGGTGACCACCTTGAAGCCGACCATGGTGCAGGAGCCAAAAGAGGTGACCAGCGCCACATCGGTCGCGTCACGGCCGCGCGCCATTAGGACGCGTCCAATCCGCGGATGATTGTGCCGGGCGTCGAATGTGTACCAGCGGTCGCCGAGATAGACCTCGAACCATGCGCTGAAATCCATCGGCGCCGGGTCGATCGGCACGCCAATATCGCCAAGATAGCCGGTGCAATAGCGCGCCGGAACGTTCATGCAGCGGCACAGCGTGATGGCAAGATGCGCGAAGTCGCGACACACGCCGAGCTTCTCGGCATGGGCGTCGAAAGCCGTTTTGGTTGCGCGGGCGTGTTCGTAGCCGAAGGTGATGTGGTTGTGCACGAAATCACATATCGCCTGCACCAGCGGCCAACCTTTTGGGGTCAGCCCGAAGAGTGACCACGCCACGTCCGACAGGCGGTCGGTTTCGCAGTAACGGCTGCCAAGCAGATAGACCAAGGTATCCACCGGCAGGTCTTGCAGCTCGTGCTGCCTGGCATGCGGTGCAACGATGTCAGGCTCGCCGCTATCGTGGACCAGGAAGTCTGTCGTTAGATTCAGCCGCCCGGCAGGCGCGCGCAGCACGTGGCAGAAATTTCCGAAACTGTCGTGATAGGTCTTGATCGGAACGCGCGGCTCGACCCGGAGCTGGTCCCGGGAGATCAGGTCTCCAAACCGGGAGGGATGGACGCTCAATTGTACGATCATCGGAGTCGGTTGCGGGCAGTCGTAAGAAATCTCAAAGCCTGCCCGTATCTTCATCAACCAGCTCTTCGTTTCAGTCCCGATATCATCCAGGCTCTGATATTATGCATAATCCGCGCCAGAAACGGCGCGATGCCGAAACTGGAACGCCATGGACGATATTTTGCACAATCTGCTGGCGGCAGATGAGCCCGCGCCCGTAACGCTGGTTAATCCGGGCGGGAAATCACCCTTGCTGATCGTGGCCGACCATGCGGGCAATGTTATGCCGCGCGCGCTGAAGTCTCTCGGCGTTTCCGAAAGCGAATGCCAGCGGCACATTGCCTGGGATATCGGCATCGCGGGCGTGGTGCGCCTGCTGGCGGAGGCGCTCGATGCCACGCTGATCCAGCAGAATTATTCGCGCCTCGTGATCGACTGCAACCGCGTGCCCGGCAGCGAGACCTCGATGGCCGAGATCAGTGAACTGACGCATGTGCCCGGAAACGTCGGCTTGAGCGACAGCGCTGCTGCGCAACGCGTACGCGAGATTTTCCAGCCGTATCATCGCGCCATCGAAACCGAACTCGATCGTCGTGCTGCCGAGGGCCGTCCGGCCGCGGTGGTCGCGATGCACAGTTTCACGCCAATCTATAAAGGCGTGACGCGGCCGTGGCACGCAGGGGTGCTCTACAACCGCGATCCGCGCTTCGCACATTTGTTGATGGCGTTATTGAAGCAGAAAGCCGGGCTCACGGTTGGCGACAACGAACCCTACGGTGTGACCGATGAAACCGATTACACGATTCCAGTTCACGGCGAACGCCGCGGCTTGCATCACACCGCAGTGGAAATTCGCCAGGATTTGATCAGCGACGAAAAGGGGCAGCAGGACTGGGCGGCACTGCTTGCCCGCGTGCTCCCGGAAGCCTATGCCAGGCTTGTGGATGCGGAGAGGTCAAAATGAAGCTCGCTGTTATTGCTGCGATGATTGTTGCTGGTGTTGTTTCATCGGCTGCGAGCGCGACGGCGCAAACGGTCACGCGCGTCTATACAAAATTCGACTCCAAAAAATGCCCACATACGCGCGGACGGGCCGAGGAGGATTACGGCTCCTGGCGTTGCAAGGGCCACGATGGGATCGACGTGCGTCTCAGCGCCGGCGATCAGCGCATGACCGTCAGCTTCGGTCGCAATGCCGCGAAAGAACCCGCCGCCAGCCAGACATTTCCGGCTTTCAACAATGTCTATGAAGGCACGGTGGAGTGGCGTCTGGACGCGCAGCCCAGTGGCAAACCTCGCCCGTTCGCCACTATTCTGCGCTGGAACGTCCGGATGGAAGACGACGAGAGAACCTCGACCGGCCGCGTTCTGGTCGTGACGCGGCTTGGTCCCGGTGGCGTTTGTCAGATCGGCTATGTCGATGCCCGCGCCAATCCCGATGCCAATGCGTTGGCGCAGCAGCTTGCCGACGAAGAGGCACGGAAGTTTCAATGCGGCAAAGACAAGCCGGTCACGCGTGGCAAAGTATTACCCGGCTTGAATATGCCGGACGGCAGCTAGCCGTTCAGCGTCGCATCTTGCGCGACAGCAGCACGGCGATGGCGCCCAGTACGGCGATGGCAATGCCGCGATAAGCCCAGCCCATGTCACTGACCATGAAGCTGTAGGACGGATAGGGGAAAATGCCGGTGCCCTGTCCGATGAACAGCACACCCATCAGCAGGAGCAGGATTCCGGCAACAAATAGTAGCTTGTGCATCATCCTGCTCCCTGTTCCAGGGTCTGATCCGATTGAATCGGATCAAACTCTGGATTCACTAGTTTGTCGCGCAATCTTGCGGCGAACCGGTTCCCATCCCGGATCAAGTCCGGGACCGGCTTTCGCCGGATTGCGCTTCAGCTAACCAGAATATTCTTGAACTGCCACGGATCGCTTTCGTCGAGATCCTCGGGGAACAATTGCCCGCGGCCGACCAGTGGCGTCCAGTCGGTATAGTAGCCTTTCACCGGGCCGAGATACGGCGTCTGCACTTCCAGGCAGCGGCGGAAATCGACCTCGTCGGCTTCCACGATGCCGGCGGTTGGGTTTTCCAGTGCCCAAACCATCCCTGCGAGCACGGCCGACGATACCTGCATGCCGGTTGCGTTCTGGTAGGGCGCGACATCGCGCGTCTCTTCGATCGAGAGCTGTGATCCGTACCAATAGGCATTCTTGCTGTGGCCATAGAGCAGCACGCCGAGCTCATCGATGCCATCGACGATCTCGTTCTCGTCGAGGATGTGCCACGACGATTGCATCTTGCCGGTCGCGCCGAACATTTCATGCAGCGACAGCACGGCGTCGTCCGCGGGATGATAGGCGTAGTGGCAGGTCGGGCGGTACACCACCTTGTCGCCGTCGCGCAGGGTGAAGTAGTCCGCGATCGAGATCGACTCGTTATGCGTGACCAGGAAGCCGTATTGCGGCCCCGGCGTCGGGCACCACGAGCGCACGCGCGTGTTGGCGCCGGGCTGCATCAGATAGATGGCAGCCTGGCAGCCTTCGGTGTGTTTGCGGCCGTTCGCCGGCATCCACTTCTCGTGCGTGCCCCAGCCGAGTTCCGCCGGCTGCAAACCTTCCGACACGAATCCTTCCACCGACCAGGTGTTGACGAATTTGTCGCGCGGCTTCGGGTTCCTGGCGCGCTGAGTGTCGCGTTCAGCGATATGGATACCCTTCACGCCGAGCTTCTGCGCCAGCTTGCCCCAGTCCTCGCGGCTCTTCGGTTCCTTCACGTCGGCTTTCATGTCGCCGGCAAGATTGAGCAGCGCCTGCTTCACGAACCACGAGACCATGCCGGGATTGGCGCCGCAGGTCGAAACCGCAGTCGGCCCGCCGGGATTTTTCCGCTTGGCCGCCAGCAAGGTTTCACGCAGCGCGTAGTTCGAGCGCTTTTCCGGACCGGCGCTCTTGTCGAAATAGAAGCCCAGCCATGGCTCCACCACGGTGTCGATATAAAGCGCGCCGATCTCCCGGCAAAACTCCATGAGATCGACCGAGGACGTATCGACCGACAGATTGACGCAGAAGCCCTGGCCGCCGCCCTCAGTCAGCAGCGGCTTCAGCAGCGTGCGGTAGTTGTCCTTGGTGACGGCGTCTTTGATGAAGCGGATGCCGTGCTTCTTCGCGAGTTCGCCGTCTTCATGCGGATCCATGATGACGAAGCGTTTCTTGTCATACTCGAAATGCCGCTCGATCAGCGGCAGCATGCCTTTGCCAATGGAGCCGAAGCCGATCATCACGATCGGACCGGTGATCTTGGCGTGAATCTGGGAAGTAGACGAACTCATGGTATTGGTCTCCGGGAAATAAGAGGTCGATACGATGACGGCGGCATTGCGGGATTGTTCGGCCCCGCAATGCCGTGTCCTGATAGGCAAATCAAGCCGCTTGAGGCGACAACTGCCGGGCTTTTTCGCTCACCCGCGGACGCGGGCGAGAGGCGGTCATTCCGGTGGGCACGATCATGCCCCACGCGCCGTCGAGCGCACCCTCACGCAACTCGAGGCCGAGCAGCCGGTCGCGCTCGAACGGTCCGGGCAGGCTGAGCTCGCCGGTCTTGAGCGGTGAGAAGCCGAAGCGGGCGTAGTAAGGCGCATCGCCCAGCAGGACGACGGCGCCATGGCCGCGCGCTTTCGCTGCCGCGACCGCGTGCTTCATTAGTGCCGCGCCGATCCCGAACTTGCGATAGGGGCCATCGACCGCCAGCGGGCCGAGCACGAGCGCCGGGATGCCCCCGGCGCTGACGTGCCACAACCGCACGGTACCGACCACGCGGCCCCGGTGCACCGCCGTGAAGGCGAGGCCTTCGGCAGGCGCACGTCCGTCGCGGATGCGCTGGCAGGTGCGCGCCTGGCGGTTCTCGCCAAAGCTCGCATCGAGCAGCGCTTCGCGCGCGGCGACGTCCGAGGCGCGTTCCGCGCGGATCGCGAACGGAACGGCTTCGGTGGTAAGGGCAACAGTGGCTTTCCGCAGAGCAGTCATGGCACGTCAGTCCCCACTCCCACGGCTCATCGCCGCGGAGTGTTGTCATCAAACTTGATGGTGACGGGATGGAAGCCGGCGAACCGGCTTCCGGTTATTCAAACCTGAGGGGAAGACCTCAGATGTGGAACGTCTTCAGGGGATTGAACCCGTTGAAGGCGACCGCTGAGTAGGTCGAGGTATAGGCGCCGGTGCCTTCGATCAGCAGCTTGTCCCCGATCTCCAGGCTGACCGGGAGCGGATAGGGCTGCTTCTCGTACAGCACG
>CANKHA010000062.1 GCA_947481685.1 Bradyrhizobiaceae bacterium | reverse complement strand
GCAAGCGCCACCTTAGCCTTGAAGCCCGGTGTGTGGTTCCGGCGCGGTCGTCTGCTCATGGTCTCTCCTGATTCGCAGGCAACAGCGTGCCCGCCGTCAGGCAGAAACTCCACTTAGCGTCCTGTGCAGATTTGCGGGACCGGCTCTCAGCAGCAGCACTCGGGCGCCGTTGTTCTCTCCCGTGCCGCATGGGACGGGAGAGAACAGGCGCAATCGCTATTGATAGAGCTTGTCGATATAACCGCTGTCGTCGATGGCGCGCAGGTGGTGCAGGTCCCACATCACCATCGGGTTGAAGCCCTTCACCGCCGGGTTTTCTTTCACGCCGAGTGCGAACACGTTCTGGATCGCTTCCGGGGTCGGATAGGGCTTCTTCTGATAAATCTCGGCATGGTGGTCGTAGAAGATGTCGACCTCCTTGTCGGATTGCAGCCGCAGCAGCTCGCGGCTGGTGCGGTTGATGATCTCGATCGTGCCTTTGCGGTTGGTCTTGAAAAAGTGGATCGCATCGACCAGCGCGTGCATCAGCGCGTTGACCTCTTCCGGATGACTGTTGACGTAGGTCGTTGTGGTGGTGACGGTGGGGCCTTCGATCATCGGCATGGTGCCGACATCGATGACGTTTGCACCCAGGTCCAGGGCGCGCTGCTGATCGACCGGACCCATGAAGGTGCCGTCGAATGCGCCCGCCATCACGGCGCGCACGCGTTCAACCGCGCGGCGCTCGCCCATGATCATTTGAATGTCCTTACCGTCTTCCAGCCCGTGTTGCTTCAGGAACAGCCAGGCGTTCAATCCGGGATGCTGATCGAGCTTGTCGATCGAGAGCCGCTTGCCCTTCAGGTCTGCGAGCTTGGTGACACCCTTGCCGGCGACGAGCCAGTGCTGCTGCCAGTCGTTCTGGACCTGGCCGATATGCACGAAGGGTTCGTTATGCAGATAGCGGCGGCCATAGAGGTTGTGGTGGTTGCCCGAAACGACGTCGAGGTCGCCCGACAGGAGCCCTTCAGTCGCGCGGGCACGCTTGTCTTCCATCGAGCCGAATTCCATTTCGAAGCCGTGCTTTTGCAGGAAACCGCCTTCCTCCATTACTTTCCAGAGCGGAACATGCGCGGGCGCGCGGTAGTAAATCCGGATTTTCTTCTTAGCCATTTCTTGCTTTTCCCCTTGTTGTGAAACTATGCATCGATGCGTTGTTCGCGGAGCATGCCGTGGCGCAAGTTCGTGAGAACGGTCGGTCCAAATCCATGGCGGCCGTTGTGGTTGTCGTGCGTGAAAGAGCATCCCCCGCCGGCACCTTCAAGCGTGACGCCCGTCTCGAGCCAGGCAATTGCGCGCTGCGGGTCGCCGCCGCCGGCTTTCAGCGACGCGTCGCAGAATGTCATGCAATCCCAGCCGAATGCGTGGTTGGTGGTCGGTAACGCAATGGCGTGGCTCGTCATCGTGCGCATGAATGTCTGTTGCTCATTGGTCCTGTTGCCGTTACGAAAATTTGTATCGACGAACCAGAACTCACCCGGCTGTCCGCGCAACGCCTGCAGAAAGCTTTCGCGCAACAGCGAGCGGCCAAGAACAAGCGGAACGTCCGGCATGCTCTGCCGAACAGCCGCAATAACCTTCAGCGCCTTTCGCTCACTTGAAAATACCACGTAGATCAAATCCGGCTTCCAGCCGTTATCGGGTGTGAATGGTTTCTCGGCATCATGCGCCAGGCATCGGGCATCCATGCCCCCGTCGCGAAGACGCATTTCCGTATGGATGGCGACCCGCGTCTGGAATTCCGTCAGATCGTGCAGCATCAGGTAGCGGCGGCGCCCCGTCTGTCGCATCAGCGCATCGGCGACAGCGCCCGTGGTCTGGCCCGTCGGATAGCCAATGTGAAAAACGTTCCGGCGTTGCTGCCAGACGGATGGATTGTTGTTGGCGACAAAGCACACCATATTCAGGCGCTCGGCGAGTTCTCCCAGCAACTGCGATTCCGGAACGCGCATGGTCCCGACAACCCCGGTTACTTTTCCGCTCCAGGCAGCCACTTGCCGTTCCAGGTCGTCAGGCACGTCGCGCCGGAAACGCTGGTGGTGGAGGGTGACATCCGGCCCAACTGCCAATCGCGCTGCGAAGCTCTGATCCTCCGGGGACGAGTTATCGCTTTCCGGGCCAATGAGCAAAATCGAGGTTTTCTGCATCGCTAGGCTTGTTGAACCATTTGTTATCTTTTCAGGACCGCGCGGACATTGTCCGCGGCCTCGACACGTTCCTTGGCGATCCAGTTGAATTCGGTGTTGTCGACATAGGCCACACCGGGACGCGGGATGGTGTTGGGGTCAAGCAATGACTCATCTACGTCGGTCCGTAACGTGGGCGATTCATAGCCGCGGGAGTAGATCTCGAGTGCTTCCTTTCCCGCCAGCCAGTTCATGAACACCGTTGCCGCTTTCGGATGCGGTGCCCTGTTGGCATAGGACAGAATGAAGGGTGACGAGTTCATCCGATTTTTCACATCGGTTAGCTCGAACACTTCCGTGATCTTGAAGCCCTCTTTGATCAGCTGGCGAATGTCATCGGTGCGGCAGGTCAGGCATATGGGGTAGGTGCCACGGGCAAGCCAGTCCGTGAGTTGCCGGCGGTCGCGGCTGATCGCCGGCTTCTGATCGATATAAAGCTTCCTGGCGAACTCCGGCCCGAGCTCTCGCAGAAAATGGCCGGCGGTATTGGCGCCGGTGCCGCTGCTGTTGGGATCTTCGGTGGACATTTTCTCGGTGAACCTGGGGCTGAGGAGATCTTTCGCCGAGCGGATCTCTTCCGCCTTCACGTAGTCGGTGTTGATATAGAATTGGCTATCGACGTTGGCGAAAAGCATCAGGATGTATTCTGCCTGAGGATCGATGAACCACGGCTTGCCGCGCTTCCACTTTGTTCCGTCGGTGACTTCCGGCAGAATCAGCAGCGGCTTGATGGGGTCAATCATCTTCTCCGGGTAGTAAATGTTGACCGTCGTTCCAAGGCCGGAAAGAAAGACATCGACCGAGTAAATTCCGGAAGCGCGCTCGGTCTTGATGCGGCCTGAGGCCTGGCCGGAATTGCCGGTCGCGAGATATTCCACCGTAATGCCATAGCGTTTCTGAAAAGCCGGAATGATCTCGTTGCGCATCACTGGATCGGGCGAACCGAGGACAACAACCTTGCCCTCTTTCTTGGCGGCGGCGAGGGTTTCGTCCCAGGTCTTCTGCCAATCCGCCGATTGCGCGAAGGCCGCGGGTGCCATCAATAGAGCGATCAATGCCAGGACAACATTTTTCATGGCGCAACCTCTCCCTTCCGACCATCTCGGTTTAGTGAAACAAAGCATTTTGGCTACGGATGAAGTCCGCAGCCCGGTAAGTCAGCGCGGCTACCGTCGCCGTAGGCGGATATCCTGCCATGGTCGGAAACACTGACGCGCCCATTACGAAGAGATTGTCGATGCCATGAACCTGGCATTTGTCGTTGACAACGGAGTTTGAAGGGTCTGTGCCCATGCGCGTGCCGCCGGCCCAGCGGCTCCCACGCTTGCTGAACGCGCTCCAGACCTTGGCGGCTCCCGTGGCCTGCATGATCTTTTCCCCTTCGCCGGCGAGAAAACGATGCATGCGCTGCTCGTTCTCATGCAGGCTGAAGGTAACGCGGGGCAGCGGTATCCCCCAGGCGTCGCATTCGGTGGGATGCAGATCCACGTAGTTGTCTTTGTGAGGAAGGGTCTCGGGCTGCATGTTGAGGTCGAAACTGCGCGTGTAATAGCGAGTAAGATATTTCTTGTAGTCGGCGCCCCATCTCGGCATGCCGCGGGGGACGATATTGTAGCGTTCGATCGGCGTGCCGCTGCCGCTGGTGCCAATGGTCGCGCCGCGGATGAAGCCCAATTTGGTGTGATCGAAGTTGTTGCTGTTGAAATCATCGATGCGGCCGCCAACCGATCCAGGACCGATAAAGCCGTTGATGATCTGGTCATCGAAGATGCCGGAAACCCGTACGTCCTCGTGGGCCATGATGTGCTGACCGACAAGGCCATGGGTATTTCCCAGCCCGCTTGCATGCACGCTTGCTTCCGATCGGGAGAGCAGGAGAAGCCGCACATTTTCGTAGAGATAACCGCCCAGGATAACGACGGACGCGCGCTGCTCCTGCACGGTACCTGCGGGATCGAAATAGGAAACGCCGGTCACTTTGCCGTCCGGGCTGGTATTGATCCTGAAGACCTTGCAACGGGTACGCAGATCGAGATTTCCGGAGTCGAGCGCCGCAGGCACATGGGTGTAAAGCGTTGATGCCTTGGCATGGACATGGCAGCCATAATTGTTGCAGTGGCCGCAATAGACGCAGCCCGGACGCTCCGGTATGCCCTGGGCATAAGGCATTGGGGGCTTGTAGCGTTGTGAAAGAATGCCGTTCGGGGTTCGATAGGGATGGTAGCCGAGATTCCTGCAGGCATCCCTGAACAGAACGAACTTTGCGGTGTCGCGTAACGGCGGCATGGGGAAACGCTTGCTGCGCGGACCGGCAAATGGATTTTCACCGTCGGCCCCGGTGATCCCCATCTCGTATTCATACTTCGTGTAATAGGGCTCTAGATCGTCGTAACCGATGGGCCAGTCCGCGACATTGTAGCCTTCCAGGGAAGCGCCTGCGCGCTCCGCCAGTCCGCTGGCAATCTCTTGGGTGAAAACCTTGAAATCTCCCGGAGCGAAGCGGTTTGATTGCCCCGTCCAGCGGTTGAGTGCGCCGCCGACCTGGTTCGTTGGACTGCTGACAGGTCGTCTGCGCGTATTCTCCCCTTCCTTGTCGCGCCGAGCAATCGGCTCATGGCGCGCGGAATCGTGCAATGCGTGCCGGACGATCGCATGTACGGCGTCCTTCAGCGCGTAATCGGAGTAGGGCGGGCTTTCCCCGCGCTCCAGTCCGACCACCTTGAGGCCAGCGGCGGTCAGTTCGCTGGCGAGAATCCCCCCGACGGCACCGATTCCGACCAGAACGACATCAGCTCTTGCGGCCATCGAGCGCCTCCTGCTGCGAGAAGGGCATCTCATGGGCAATAGGCTCTAGGTCCACCACGCGGTTGATATAAGGATCTTCGTAGCCAAACTGCTGACCAGGAAAACCAACCAGACGCCAGCCGACCAGTCCTCGATTTCCGCCATACATGGGCTCGCAGAACATGCCTTCCATCGTGTGCTTGCGCAGCAGCGCAAAGAATTCACTCGCATCCGCCAATCCGGATGCCGTTCCTTTTTCGAAAGCCGAGAGGATCTTGTCCTGTTGGTCAGGCGCGAGTTCCGTGAACTGTCGTCCGAATGTTTCCTTTGCGTTCCTTTCGAGCGCCGCACAGCCTTCACGATAGGACGCGATCTGTTTCGGATAAATCTCCTTCAGCGTGCGGTCGATATAGTGAACAACACCGGCCTCGGCCGCGCCCGGGGTGTCGGTTGTTGGGAAGATGCGGGAAGCGGCTGCTTCCACGATCTTGGCTTCACCGGAAGAAAGCGCCTGGAAGCGTTCCTCCTCTAATAACGCGTCTGCTGCTGCAGGCGCTTTGCAAACGTCAGGCATTTCTAATTCGTCCAATCTTTTCTATTTCATTTCATCATAGCTCGGATCTTCGCGCCGTATTCCAGCTTGTCCGCCGAACGCCATTTCGGATCGGCGTCGTCCGGATAGTCCACCCCCTTCTTCGGGACAGTCCGGGGATCGAGGAAGGACTCGTCCACGTCCGTGCGCAAGGTCGTCGCCCCAAAGCCGCGGGAATAGATTTCCAAACCTTCCTTGCCGGCAAGCCAATTGATGAAAACCTTCATGGCATTGGGATGAGCCGCCTTGTTCGCGACGCTGAGCAGGAAGGGCGACGAATTCACCCGGCCCCTGAGGCCTTCGATGTCATAGACCTCCAGGAGTTTGAACCCGTCTTTCAACAGAGGCTTCACGTCATCGTTGCGGCAGGTCAGGCATAGTGGATGGGTGCCGCGCGCCAGCCAGTCCGTGAGCTGGCGCCGATCGCGGCTGATCTGAACCTTCTGGTCGACATAAAGCTTTCTCGCGAAATCCCCGCCGAGTTGGCTATAGATGTTTGCTGCCGTGTTGCCCCCGCTGCCGCGGTCGCTGGTGGGATCTTCCGAGCTGATCCTGCCCTGCCATTTTGGGTTCAGAAGGTCAGTCGCCTTCCTGACTTCCTCAGGCTTCACAAAATCCGTGTTGATGAACAGGATACTGTCGACGCTGCTGAACAGCCGAAGCACGTAAGCGCCGTCCTTGTCCATGAACCAGAGCTTTCCGGGCTTCCAGTTCTTGCCTTCGGTTACTTCCGGCAGGATGAGGTATTGCTGCAGCGGATCGATCAGTTTCTCCGCGTGCAGGACGTTGTATTGGGTGTCCGGCCCGGAGAGATAAGCGTCGACCGAAAATATGCCGGAGCCACGCTCCAGTTTGACGCGCTCGACGAGGTCAGCCGAGCGCCCGGCGAGATAATCCACCTTGATGCCGGGATAGCGTTTTTCGAAGGCAGGGATCACGTCGTTGCGCATTACGGGGTCGGGCGATCCGACGACAACGACCTTGCCTTCCTTTCTTGCGCCGGCGAGGGCTTCTTCCCATTGCTTTTTCCAGTCGGCGCTTTGCGCCATGGCGCTCGATACCACCAGCGCGGCGGCAAGAATTCCGATGATTGTTGAAGCTTGTGTTTTTTTCATTGCTTCCTCCCCATCATGAAAAAGGGCCGGCGTCACCGCCGGCCTTCGTTTATTTGTACAGCTTGTCAATATAGCCGCTGTCGTCGATGGCGCGCAGGTAATGTGGATCCCACATCACCAGCGGATTGAATCCCGCCACTTCCGGCGTGTCATGCACGCCGAGCTGGAAGACGTTCTGGATTGCTTCCGGCGTGGCATAGGGCTTCTTCTCAAGAACCCGCGCTGTATCCTCGTAGAAGGCGTCCAGTTCCTCATCGTCCTGCATCCGCAGCAGTCCACGGCAGGTGTCGTTAATCAGCGCCAGCGTGCCCTTCTTGTTGGTCTTGAAGTGGTGGATCGCGTCCACCAGCGAACGGAGCAGGGCGTCGACTTCCTCCGGGTGACTGTTAACGAATGTGGTGGTGGTGGTGAGCGTGACGCCTTCGATCATCGGGAAGGTCGGTAGGTCGATCACGCGGGCGCCGAGCTTCCTGGCACGCAGCGCATCGACGGCACCAAGGAAGGTGGCGTCGAAAGCGCCGGCCTGGACATGGCGCACGCGCTCCACGCCCTTTTTGTCGCCTTCGACGATCGTCAATTCCTTGCCGTCTTCCAAGCCCTGCTGTTTCAGGTAGAGCCAGAGATTGAGGCCGGGATGGCCTTCGCGCTTGTTCATGCTGATGCGCTTGCCGCGCAGGTCAGCGACGGTGTTGATGCCATCGTTGGCAACCATCCAGTGCTGGTTCCATTGGTTGTTGACCTGTGCGATGTGCACGAAGGGTTCATTGTGCAGGCCGCGCCGGGCATAGAGGCTGTGGTGATTGCCGGAGACGATGTCGAAATCGCCGGTGAGCAGGCCTTCGGTTGCGCGCTTGCGTTTGTCTTCCAGCGAGCCAAACTCGAACTCGAAGCCATGCTTTTCATTGAAGCCGGCAGCTTCCATCACCTTCCAAAGCGGAACGTGGCTCGGTGCGCGATAAAAAACCCGGATTTTCTTCTTGGCCATTCTCTTTCCAATCTTTCTCGTGAAATTATTTATTCAGCAGTTGCTTCATGATTCCCATGACCTTCTTTCGCGCGGCCACGGCTTCGGTCCAATCGTGTACGTCGTAGTAGTTCAGCTTCGGATCGGGGACGATTTCCTTGGGCAGGAAAGCGGTTGCGTCGATGTCGTTGCGCGTTGGTGCTTCGCCGCGTGCGCGTGCGAAAATTTCGAGGCCTTCCTTTGACGCGATCCAGTTGACGAACAGGCGCGCCGCGTTGGGATTCGGCGCCTTGTCGAGCAGCACCATCTGGCCGATGCCGGACGAGACCGTGCCTCCCATGTCGGGGAATGTGTAGATGGCATCGATGGGAAGTCCGTCGGCCTTCAGTTTTCGCAGGGCTTCGTCCTCACCGTCGAGCGCAATCGGGAAGCTGCCGCGGGCAACGCCATCCGTTAGCTGACGGCGGTCCCGGTTTATGACGGGCTTCTGGTCTACATAGAGCTTCTTGATGAAGTCTTCGCCGAACTGCAGATAAAAGCGTGTCGCCTGGCCGATGCCGCTGCCCGCAACAGTCGGGTCGTGGGATCCGATCTTGCCCTTCCATTTTGGATCGAGCAGGTCCTTTGCGCTCTTCAGTTCACCGGGCTTCACCAATGACGTATTAATAAAGACAATGGGGCCGGCCGTGCTGAAGAGTCTCAGCACATACATATCTTCCGGGTCGCTGAACCACAGCTTCCCCTTGGTCCATTTCGTCGGATCGGAGACGGTGGGATCGATCAGTTCCGGCCTTATTGGCGCAATGAACTTCTCAGCATAATAAGTGGTATGCATGCTGTCGCTGCCGCCGAAGGCGACATCGACGGTATAAATGCCGGAAGCGCGTTCGGCGCGAAGCTTGGCTGCGGTCTCGGTGCCGCGCCCGCCGATATATTCGACGGTGATTCCGTATTTTGCCTTGAAGCCTTCAGGCAGTGCCTTCCGCACCACGGCATCGGGTGGACCGATGACGACAACCTTGCCTTCCTTTTTTGCAGCGGCAACCAGTTGGTTCCACCCCCTGGCCATGGTGTCGTCGGTTTGCGCGGAAACCGCTGCGGGAATCAGCGAAAGAAAAGCCAATAACGCGATGAGCCTGATCGTCATGCTGATTGTCGTCCTTCGATGTCCGGCCAGTTGTTCAATTGACCTGCATGATCGTTTTCAGATAGGCGCGCACCTTCTGCTGCGTCACAGTGGTGAATTCCCATCCATAGCTGTCAAGGTATTCAATGCCCGGTTTTGGGATGACCTCCGCAGGCAGGAACTTCAGTTCATCAATGTCGTTGCGAGTTGGCGAGCCACCGCGGGTTCGCGAGAAAATCTCGAGACCTTCCTTCGATGCGATCCAGTTGACGAAGAGCTTTGCAGCATTCGGGTGTGGCGCATGGTTGAAGAGAGCCACCTGACCCACGCCGGCCGACAGGGAGCCCTGCAGGTCGCTCAGTCCGTAAACGGGATAAAGGGGAAAACCCTCCTGGCGCAGTCGTTCGAGGTCGTCGTCTTCTACGCCAAAGGCAATTGGATAAGCGCCGCGTACGAGCGCATCGGTAAGCTGGCGGCGATCGCGTGCGATCATAGGTTTCTGATCGACATAGAATTTCTTGAGGAAGTCTTCGCCGAACTGAACGTAGAAACGGGTGGAATCGCTGCTGCCCGTTCCCGAAACGGTCGGATCATGTGCGGCGATCTTACCCTTCCATTTCGGATCGAGCAGATCCCGAAAGGTTCGGATTTCTTCCGGCTTCACCTTGTCGGTGTTTACATAGAAAAATGCACCAAGGGTATTGAACAGCCGCAGGATGTATTTGTCCTCCGGGTCCATAAACCAGGGCTTTCCACTTTTCCATTTTGAACCGTCGGTCACTTCCGGGTCGAGCAGGACCGGCTTCACCGGATCGAGCATTTTTTCCGGGTAGAACACGGTATACATCGTCTGGTTGCCGCTTAGCGCGACATCGACCGAATAGATTCCGGATGCGCGTTCGGTGCGAAGACGCGGGGCAGTCTCGGTGCTGCGACCGGCGAGATATTCTACGGTGATGCCGTATTTGGCCTTGAAGGCGGTAGGAAGCGCTTCGCGCACCTGCGGGTCAGGAGGCGCGATAATGACCACCTTTCCTTCCTTCTTGGCGTCAGCGACCAGCTTGTCCCATGCGGGTTTCCAGCTGCTGTCCTGGGCCCAAGATACCGCGCTGAAGCACAGCATAAAAACGCCGCACGTCACCGATTTGACCAGGTTCCTCATCAGTAACTCGCTGTCCTTAGGGCTTCATGATCTCGTTCATATACGCGCGAATCTTCTCTTTCGTCGTAACCGTAAATTCCCAGTCGTAGCTGTCGAAATAATCGATGCCGGGCTTTGGGATGGCTTCCGCCGGCATGAACTTGAGTGCGTCGATGTCGGTACGGGTCGGCGCGCCGCCACGCGTGTCTGCGTAAATTTCGAGGCCCTCCTTCGAGGCAATCCAGTTGATGAACAGCTTGGCGGCATTGGGATGGGGAGCATTGCTCATGAGCGCTACTTGGCCGACGCCTGCGGAGAGTGAGCCCTTCAGATCGGATAGCCCATAAATCGGCAAAATCGGAAAGCCTTCGGCGCGCAGCTTCTCAAGATCATCGTCCTCAACGCCAAAAGCGATGGGATAATTACCTCGCACGAGCCAATCGGTGATTTGCCGCCGGTCCCGTGATATCGCCGGTTTCTGATCGACGTAGAATTTTTTGACAAAATCCTCGCCGAATTGAACATAAAGACGGGCGGCGTCGGTGCTTCCTGTTCCCGAAACTGTAGGATCGTGCGCTGCTATCTTACCCTTCCACTTTGGATCGAGCAGGTCTCTGAAGAATTTAATCTCGTCGGGCTTAACTTTGTCCGTGTTGATGTAGAAGAAAGCCCCGAGTGTTGAGAATAGGCGCAATACATATTGCTCTTCGGGATCCATGAACCATGGCTTGCCACTTTTCCACTTGGAGCCATCGATTACATCCGGATGCATCAATACCGGCTTCAGCGGATCAAGCATCTTCTCGCGGTGAAAAACCGTAGCCATTGTTTGAATGCCGCTCAGCGCGATATCGACTGAGTAGATTCCGGAGGCACGTTCGGTGCGTAAGCGTGCGGCCGTCTCAGTGCTGCGGCCGCCGAGATACTCTACAGTAATGCCGTATTTTGCCTTGAATGCGGTGGGAAGCGCCTCGCGCACCTGTGGGTCGGGTGGCGCGATAATGACTACCTTTCCTTCCTTTTTGGCGTCAGCGACCAGCTTGTCCCATGCGGGCTTCCAGTCTCCGCTCTGCGCGGAGGCTGTAGTTGCTGCTGTCAGCAGCAACAGTGCAAGCGTGGTGGGCAACCAATTCATCATTGTTATTTCCGCAGGAGCTCGACCATGCGTTCCCTGATTTTTTCCTTGGTGCTCAGCGTGAATTCCCAGCCGAAGGAGTCAAAATATTCGACTCCGGGCTTTGGCACGGCCTGTTCAGGCAGGAAGCTGAGTTCGTCAATGTCATTTCGCGTGGGTGCGCCACCACGGTTGCGCGAAAACAGTTCCAAGCCATCCTTCGATGCCATCCAGTTGATGAAGACGCGGGCGGCATTGGGATGCGGCGCCTTATTCATCAGCGCCAGTTGCCCCACACCGGCCGAGAGCGTTCCAGGCAGGTCGCTCAACTCGTAGATCGGCGCAAGCGGCAGGCCTTCTTTCTGCAATTTGTCCATGTCGTCGTCTTCGGCGCCGAGCGCAATAGCATAGGTGCCGCGCAGGATCCCGTCGGTAATCTGTCGGCGGTCGCGGACGATCGCAGGCTTCTGCTCGATGTAAAGTTTCTTGATGAAGTCTTCACCAAACTGAACGTATAGCCGTGCGGCATCATTGCTGCCGGTGCCGGGTACGGTGGGGTCGTGTACAACAATCTTGCCCTTCCATTTGGGATTGAGCAATTCCTGCACGGACTTGAAATCCTCGACCTTAACCTGCCCGGTATTGACGTAAAACATTGAAGACAGCGTGTTGAACAGTCGGAGGACATATTTTCCTTCGGGGTCCATGAACCAGGGTTTGCCCTTCTTCCAGTATTTCCCCTCTGTCACTTCCGGAAGCAGCAGCACGGTATCGTCGATCGGATCGAGCATCTGCTCCCGATAGAAGATCGCCGCCATGGTCTGGATACCGGAGAGGGCGACATCGACCGTGTGCACACCGGCGTTGCGCTCCGCGCGCATTTTCGCTGCGGTCTCGTTGCTGCGCCCGCCGAGATACTCGACCGTGATGCCGTACTTAGCCTTGAACGCAACCGGCAGGGCCTCGCGGACCTGCGGGTCGGGTGGCGCGATGATCACCACCTTGCCTTCCTTCTTCGCGGCGGTGAGTACGGTATTCCATTTCCTTTCCCAGTCCGGGACGGTTTGCGCCCATGCCTGGGTGAACGTGCTTGCCGTGTAAAAAGCCAGCGCCAGTACGAGTTGCTTTTTCATGGTCATTTTCCCAGCAGCTCTTTGATCCGCAGCCGGATCTTTTCCTTAGTGTTCATCACGAAGTCCCAGTTGTAGCTGTCGAAATACTCGACGCCGGGCTTCGCGATCATTTCAGGGTCCAGGAAGCTCAATTCATCGATGTCGTTGCGCGTCGGCGAGGTGCCGCGGTAGCGGGAATAAATCTCAAGCCCTTCCTTCGAAGCGATCCAGTTGACGAACAGCCGGGCGGCGTTGGGATGCGGTGCGTTGTTGAACAACCCGACATGGCCTTCGCTCGGAGAGACGATGTCGGACATGCCGCTCAGGCTATAGATCCGCTGGACCGGGAAGCCTTCCTTCTGCAGTTTCAGCATTTCCTCGTCTTCGGCGCCGAGCGCGATGGGGAAAGCGCCACGCGCCACGCCGTCGCCGATCTGCCGCCGGTCGCGGCTCAG
>CANKHA010000061.1 GCA_947481685.1 Bradyrhizobiaceae bacterium | reverse complement strand
GCCATGAGACAGTGGGAAAAACGGCTCGATCCGGCGCATCTGCGCCTCAGACAGCAAGAACAAATCAGTCATGGCGATGCCTCCTCGCACCGCCATTGAATCAACCGTTCAAGTGTTCCGCAATAACTTTAATGGGTCCTGAGCCTAGGTGTTACAGCCTTCGTTGAAGATCTCGCCCATGCCGGACGTCATGCCGTTCTTTGCAAGCTCCTGCAGGAACAGCGTGTGGATGCGCGGGTCCTGATCCTCATATTCGATCTGTGCGCCGCCCTTTTTAGCATCCTGATCGACCCCGACAAAAATCGCGCGCTTCTGTGCGGTGAGGGGATAGCGCAGGCTGCCCATCGCCAGCGCGAGATAGCGCGCCGGAAAGGCGCTGGTGTTGAAGTGCTGATGGAAGATGCCGTCGACCGGCGCGAACACCACGCCGGGCTTCCAGTCGATGCGGATGAAATCCTTGTCGTCCTCCGCCCAGAACAGCGAATAGCCTTCGCCCTTCAGCGTCAGCACATGAAAGTCGGGTCCGTGGCGGTGGCCCTTCTTGTAGGTGCCGACCGGCATCTCCGACGTGTGCGCATGCATGATGCCTTCGGCCAGCGCGAAACGCATGTTTGAGCTTTTCGCGCCGCGGCGATTCCATGCCTCGAGCTTGAAGTTGGCGACGTCGGAGATGAAGTTGGTCTCCCACATGAAGCGGCCGACTTGCGTCTCCACCATTTCGCCTTCGCCCTGGAAATAATTCTCCTTGCCGATGCGCTGCTGGAACACCTTTGGATTGTTGAAGATGAAATCGTCGTCATAGAACACGTTCATGATGGCGGTGAGATTGTTGGCCGACGCGAGCCGTGCCTTCTCGGTGCCCGAGGCATTGAAGTGCTGGTACGGAATGTTGAGCGGCAGCGCGAACAGGCTGTGCGGTCCCCATTCGAAGCTGTGCTTCTGGCCGTCAACTTCGACGGTCGTGCTGCCGTGGCCGGAGACCACGTAGATCACCTCTTCATAGAGATGCTTTTGCGGTGACGTCTTGCCGCCCGGCGGCAGGTCGATGACGAACAGCGACATGAAGTCGCCGCGGCCCTTGAGATGCACAAAGGCGGCCGGCACGCCGGCGCGCGCCCAGGGTGCGGTCTGCACGTCATGCAGGTTGACCGCGAACTCCTCGACCACCGGGACGCCTTCCGCCCTGGTCCACTCCAGATAGGGATCGCGCAGGAAATTGCTGGCGATCACCTTGGAGCTGTCGGCTTCCAGCTTGGCATGCTCGTTCATCTGGCACTCCGGGTTCGCCGCGCGTCACAGGGTCCCACGCGATGGCCAAAGTCTTTGGCGGCGGGGAACAGGCTAGACAAATATGCCAAACTTTGCGACTTTGCAAAAAACAACATCAATGTCGCTTTTACAGGGAGTGCTATGCAGAAGGTCCATTTCCCCTATCGTTCGTCCAGCCATCTCATGCTGATGCATGTCGTCGCGGAGTCGGGATCGTGGGAAAAGCACGGACTTGATGTCGAATACGACTACAAGATCGGTTCGGAAGACGCGCAGGCCGGCATCAACTCGGGGGAACTCGAATTTTGCGGCGGCAACCATGTTTCGACCTATGGGCTGCGTGCGCGGGGATCGAAGTGGGTCTATCTCGGCCAGACCGTCAACAACGTCTATCACAGTCTCGTGGTTCGGCCTGATTCCGGCATCGAAAGCGTCGGGGATATCCGCGGCAAGAAGCTCGGCGGCGTCGGCTCCCATCCAATCCTGAACAACTGGCTCTACCTGAAGCAGCGCGGCCTCGATCAGGATCGCGACGATTATGAGCTGGTGATGCAGGAGGAATACAAGCCCGGCACCATGGATCCGCTCGAGCCGGAAAAGAAACTTCCGCCGTTGTGGCACTGGGTGCGTGACGGCAAGATCGACGCGGCCTTCGTCGGCATGCCATCGAGCCTGTTCGCGAAGCAGGCGGGACTGAAGGTCATCGACGTCGAGCCGCTGCCGATGATCCAGTTCTCCAGCATCTCCACTAATCTCGATTTCGTGCAGAAACATCCGGATCTGTGCGAGCGTTTCATGAAGGGGTTGCTGGAAGGCATCGCCTTCTTCAAGACGCGCCCGGACCAGGCCATCGAGATTTTGCAGCGCCGCTACACCAAGGCGGGCCAGATGAACCGCGAGCAGGCAGCACTCACGCACGCGTCGGTGGCGAGCGTGCTGGAATCGAAAATGTTTCCGACCATGCAGGCAATCTCCAACGTCTATCAGGAAGCGCTGCGCCAGGATCCGGAAGATGCCTCGCGCGTCAATCCGATGGCGCTGTGGGATCTGCATCATTTGCGCCGGCTTGATGACGCAGGCTTTATCGACGGGCTCTACGGAAACCAGCCGCCCTCGCACTAATTAACAGGAGTTGCGATCATGAAACGATGGATGCTCGGGATAGCGGCCGCGCTGCTGATGTGCGGCGGCGCCTCAGCGCAGGAACCCTTCACCTTTGCCGGCAAGACCATCACGATGATCATCGGTTATGCCCCCGGCGGAGGCACCGACACGGCCGGGCGCCTGATCGCGCAATTCCTTGCCAAGCATCTCCCGGGCACTCCGAACATCATTGTTGAAAATCGGCCCGGCGCCGATGGCGTCACCGCGATGAATTATTTTTATCAGCAGGTAAAGCCGGATGGCATGACCATCACACAGGGCTCGAGCACGCAGGGCGATCCAGTCGTCTACAAGCAGCCGCAGGTCAAATACGATCCGACCAAGCTTGAATTTATCGGTGGCATCGGCCGCGGCGGCTCCACGGTTGTCATCCGCAAGGACGCCGAGGAGCGGCTGTATGACAAGAGCAAGCCGCCGGTGAATATGGGCGCGGTTGGCGGCCAGCCACGTTCGGGCATGCAGACCACGGCCTGGGGCATCGAAATCCTCGGTTGGAACGCCAAGTGGGTGTTAGGCTATCCCGGCACCAACGATCTGTTTGTCGCTCTCGAACGCGGCGAAATCGACATGACAGCGAGCAGCAACCTGTTTCAGGTCGCAAAGCTCCTGGAAGGTGGCAAGGTCAAGGTGCTGACCCAGACCGGCATTCTTGAAAATGGCAAATTTTCACCGCGCTCTGAATTCGCCGACGTTCCCGTTTTCCCGAACCAGGTCGAAGGCAGGGTCAAAGATCCGGTTCAGGAGCAGGGCTACCAGTACTGGTTCGCTCTTGTGCTGCTCGACAAATGGCTGGCGCTGCCTCCCGGTACGCCTCAACCGATCGTTGCAATGTATCGGGAAGCGTTCCTCAAGATGGCCAAGGATCCTGAATTCCAGGAAAAGGGCCGCAAGATGAGTCAGGACTTCGATACGCAGGCTGGAGAGGATGTAGGGAAGCTGATCAAGACGCTGGGGCAGACATCGCCGGAAGCGTTCGAGTACATTAGAGGCATGATGAAAAGGCAGGGTATCGGCGGCTAGAATACAATAAGCGCGACGGGATCAAAGAATCCCGCGCGCAAATCCCCGGGGAGGAGACGATGAAACGTTTGGTCGTTGCGATCGCAGCGACGCTGGCGCTCTGCGTCACCGCGTCTGCGCAAGCCCCCGTGAATTTCGAGGGCAAGACAATCACGATGTTCATCGGTCCACCGCCCGGCGGCGGCACCGATACCGCGGGCCGGATGATCGCAGCGGCGCTCGCCAAACATCTGCCCGGCAGTCCCAACATCATCGTTCAGAACATGCCGGGCGCGGACGGCATGGTCGCGATGAATTATTTCGCCCAGCATGCAAAGCCTGACGGCATGATGGTCATCATGGCGACCGGCACGCAGGGCGATCCGCTGGTCTATCGGACGCCGCAATCGCAATACGATGCCACCAGGCTTCGCGTTGTGGGCGGCGTCGGTCGGGGTGGCACGATCCTGGTGATACGGAAAGACGCCGAGGAGCGCCTGTTCGACAAAAGCAAACCGCCGGTGATCATGGGTGCGGTTGCCGGCGTGCCGCGCGCGGGCATGCAAACCACCGCGTGGGGCATCGATCTTCTCAACTGGAACGCGAAATGGGTGTTGGGCTATCCCGGCACCAATGATCTCTTCGTCGCACTTGAGCGCGGCGAGATCGACATGACGGCAAGCGGCAACTTTTTTCAGGTCGGCAAGCTGCTGCAAGGCGGCAAGATCAAAGTGCTGAACCAGAGCGGCACATTGTCCGGCGGCAAGATGGTACCGCGTCCGGAGTTCAGCGATGCGCCGGTGTTTACCAACGATCTTCAGGGCAAGCTGAAATCAGGTGTACAGGAGAAGGCCTTCGGATACTGGTTCGGCAATCTTGTGCTCGACAAGTGGCTGGCGCTGCCGTCCGAAACGCCGGAGCCGATCCTGAAGGCGTATCGGGATGCCTTCGCCAAAATGATGAAGGATCCCGACTTCATCGAGCGTGGAAAAAAGATGAGTGAGGATTTCGAGCCGCAGCTGGGGACGGACGTCGAAAGCCTGCTAAAGACTCTTGGCGACACCACGCCGGAAGCGCTTGACTACATCAAGAAGATGCTGAAGTCGCAGGGCATCGGCTAGCATTGCTTAAAACCGCAACAAATATCTGGCATAGGGCACTTGGTCCTAGGCTCTGCGCTGTAAATAACCTTCCAGGATAGACAGGCCAACCGTGAGATTGTCTCGCTTCGCAGCTTCGATTGTCGCCGCCGCTCTCGCGTTCTCCGTGCTGGGCCTTGTGGATCATGCATACGGGCAAGATACGGGTGTCGCGTCGGCAACCCGGCTGTCTGTAACGCGTGATGAAGACGCGCGCATTTTCAATGTCTCGCGCGCCGCATCGCCCGCGCTGCGCATGACTTTCCTCTCTCCGACTGCCTTCCGCGTCCATGTTTTCACGGATGAAGCAGCCGTCGCGCAACTCCACGATTATATGCGGGTGAAATCGGATGCGAGTTATCCGCCGGTGGCGGTGAAGGCCGAACAGGAGCGCGACGCCGTGACGTTCTCGACGGCGGCAATCACGATTCACGTCGCCGCGGATGATCGCGCCATCTCCATCGCCGTGCGAACGCCTGACGGCAACCTGATCGACAACTGGACGATCGATCCTGGCGCGCGGACCATGCAGATCGACCTGCGGGCCGACGAGCACATCTACGGCTTTGGCGACAAGCGCGCGGCGCTCGATCAGCGCGGGCAATCCATCGAGATGGCCAACCGCGACGCCTATGGCAGCGAAACCAACGAAAGCTACAAGAGCATCCCCTTCTATATGAGCAGCGCCGGCTACGGCCTGTTTTTCCATAATTTCCGTCCATCGACCTTTGACGTCGGCGTCGGCAACGACAAGATCAAGCTCAAGGCCACCGGCGGCCCGATGGATTTCTATGTTTTCGCCGGCGACCTGAAGCGCGTCCTGACGCAGTACACCGAACTGACCGGCCGTCCCGCGATGCTGCCGCGTTGGGCCTTCGGCTATCATCAGGGCAAGGCGTCTTATGACAACGATGAAGCTTTTGAGGTTGCGCGCAAGATGCGGCAATGCAAGCTTCCCATGGATGTCATTTTTTATGACGACTGGATCGAGGAGGCGACCACCAAGCGCTTCATCTCATCGCTGTGGAGCAAATACCATGTGCGGCTGACGATGGGCTTCGGCATGCCGATGTTTGGCACATGGGAGGGCACCGACGATTCTCTTTTCCTCAAGGAAATTACGGCACGCAATTTCGTAATGGTCGACCGGCAGAATAAGCCCGTGATCGGACCGGACTGGCGCGTCGATGAGACCGGACAAAACAGCTCCGTGAGTTATCTGGATTATTTTTCTCCGCAGGCCGTCAATTACCTGTTTGCCGCCAAGTGGGAAAAAGCACTCAAGAACGGCCTGCTCCTGGGCATGGTCGATTTCGGAGAAATGGATAATTTCTCCGACGCCACCGACAAGTTCTGGCCCAGCCTCGGCATGTCCGTTGTGGAAACCCGCAATCTCTTCGGTCTCGCCTATCCGATGTCAGTGGTTGATGGCGTGGTTCAGCGCACCGGCGGACGCAGCACGGGAATGGTGCGGCCGGGCTTTGCAGGAACGCAGCGTCTCGGCTGGTCCACGACTGGCGATTCCTATCCGAGCTATCAGAATTTTCGCGCGCACACGCGCGGTATGTTGAATTTGACCCTGTCGGGGTTTTCCAATGTCGGCCAGGACATCGGTGGATGGGATCACAAAGGCCCGGACATCATTTACGGGCGCTGGTTTGCGGCGGGTACGTTCCATCCCTTCATGTGGTCGCACGGGCAAAACGATCATGAGCCTTACGCGCATGGCCCCGTAGTCGAAAAGGCCGCGCGCGAATGGCTCAACCTGCGCTACCGGCTCGTGCCTTACCTTTATTCGCTCCACGAGGAGACGCACCGGACGGGCGTTCCCATGCTGCGTTCCTTTCCGCTGCAGGAGCAGGCCGATCCGGCGGCGCGGCGGATCGACGATCAATATTTTATCGGCGACAATCTTCTGGTCGCACCGTTGTTCGACGACGGCGGCAACCGCGAGGTCTATCTGCCGAAGGGGCTGTGGTATGATTTCTTCGGCGAACAGCCGCCCGAACAGGGTGGGCGTAGCGTGAAGCGCACATCAGTGCCACTCGACCGGCTTCCGGTCTATGTGCGCGAGGGCGGCATCGTGCCACTCGGGCCGGTGATGCAATACACGTCCGAAAAGCCGGTCGATCCGCTCTCCATCCATGTCTTTGGATTTGCCGCGGACGATGCGGCGGACACCCGGACAAGCGCGGCATCGCTCTATGACGACGACGGGCTGAGCGCCGATTATCAGAACGGGGAATTCCAGCGCACCAATATGCGCTACGAGCAGGCGCGCGATGCGGTCAAATTCAGCGTTGCAATGGTGAGCGGCGACGACACGTTCGTGACCGATCCGCGGAACTATCAGATTCGTTTTTACGGCCTCGGAAGCCCCGGGAATATCCTGCTGGATGGCAAGCCCGTCCCGCATGCGGGCAAGAAATCCTCGCCCGCTTCGGCAAGCTGGAGCGCCAACCAGACCACCGGGGAAATATCGATCTTCGTGCCGAAATCGATCGGGCGTGCATTCACGGTTGAATTCTCCACGCGCCGCGGGTGATGATGAACCGCCGGCCGTAATGTTGCCGTGGCGGCGTAGCAATACGCCCCGTGGCCAGAAGGAGATTTTCGTGGATTTGAAGGCTATCCCGGTGGGTTCCAACCCGCCGCACGACGTCAATGTCATTATTGAGGTTCCGATCGGTGGCGAGCCGATCAAGTACGAGGTCGACAAGAAATCCGGCATTCTGGTTGTGGATCGCTTCCTCTACACATCGATGCGTTACCCGGGAAATTACGGTTTTATCCCTCACACGCTCTCGTCCGACGGCGATCCCTGCGACGTGCTGGTGATCAACACACGCGCGATCACGCCCGGCGCGATGATGAGCGTGCGGCCTGTCGGCGTGCTGTTCATGGAAGACGAAGCAGGCGGCGACGAGAAGATCATCGCGGTGCCGTCATCAAAGCTCACGCGGCGCTATGACTCGGTGAAGACCTATGCCGACCTGCCGGAGATCACGATCAAGCAGGTCCAGCATTTCTTCGAGCACTACAAGGATCTCGAAGATGAGAAGTGGGTGAATGTGACCCACTGGGGTGGCATTGAAGACGCGCATCGAGTCGTTCTGGAAGGCATCGCCCGCGCGAAGGGCTGATCGTGTTATAAAGTGGTTCCATGACAGACATATCCCAAATCTTCCCGGTCTTCGCGTTTCTTAAAACCAGAGGGCTTGTTCAAACTGAAGGCTGTGACGACGTCATCGTCATGGCGGGTGTGCCGTTCAGTGTGCGGATCGCGCGTGACAAAGGGCAGGTTGTGGTGGATGTCGGTGACGAGCAAACCGGATGGCATCCGATGCCGCATTCGATCCAGTATGTTGACCTTGCGCTCACGCAAAGAGACTTCGGTCCATCGCCCAGCGCGGCAACCATCGCAAAACTGCTCGACAGCCACTGGGATGCGCTGTGCGGGCTGTTTACAGAACGGAAGCATTCGGCGTTTTTTCGCCGTGCGCCCGCCCGCACGGGCGGGTTGAAGCCGCTGTAAATCATTGCTCAAAAGAAAACGGCCGCCCTTTTTGAGGCGGCCGTTTCTGTTTGCCGATGCGCCGGTGCTTACTTCTTGCCGGCTTCCATCGCGGCGGTCGTCGGGCGGCTGCCGAGCGAGGCGCCCTCGTGACGGTCGGCGCCCGGCGGAATGCGCAGGTCGATGACGCAGCACTTGCCGGCGCGCAGCGCGGCAACGCCCTTTTCGAGCGCCGCCTTCACGTCGGCCGGCTTGGTTACCGGGCCGATGCCGACCGCGCCCTGCGCTTCACAGAGCTTGGCGATGTCGGTGGTCGGATTGCCGGAAGCCTGGCCGATCCAGCGGTTCTTCGGCTCGCGTCCGCGGGTGTTAGCAACCGTTTCCTGATGCAACTCGTCGTTGAAGTACGACTCGTTGTTGTTGATCAGGATCAGCAGCGGGATCTTGTAGTGCACCGCGGTCCAGATGGCATTGCCACCCATCAGGAAGTCGCCGTCGCCGAGCACGGACACAGGCAGCTTGCCCATGTCGCTCAGCGCAAGCGCGACGCCGACCGAGAGGCCGGGGCCGGAGCCGATGCCGCCGCCGCCGTCCTTGCCCATGTAGGCGTAAGGATTTTGATGCGGCCAGATGTCGACCGGCCAGCCTTTGCACAGGCTGGCGAAGCCGACTTCATTGGCGTCGTTGAACAGCGACTTCAGCTGCGCCGCCACCATGTTGAGGGTGATGACGTCGCCGCCGGTGTCCTTCTGCTTCGGAGCGGGCTTTGCCTTCCACGGATCCTTCTTGCCTGCGCCGAGCGCGGCAAGCAGTTCCGTGGTCGCAATGTCGCCTTCGCACGCCAAGGCCACGTCCACCGGGGGCAGGCCCTGGTAGTCCATGTTCATGCCGTTCGCGAGGTGGTTGTCGAGCGTGGCGTGGATCACCTTGGCAGTGACCTTGCCGACACTCTTGGCCTGCTTCATCGCGCCGTGCACGTCGATCCAGTCGAGCGACAGGATGAGGTCGGCTTCGGTCATGATCTCGCGCGCGAATTTCGGCAGCACGTTGAACGGCACCACCGGATGCGCGGGATGATCGGTCGGGAACATCGAGCCCGCCTTGAGATCCGACATCACGACAGCGCCGAGACGTTCGGCGAGCTTGATGCGCGCATTCCAGATCTCATCGTTGCGGGCGCCACGGCCCATCAGCATGACGATCTTCGATGACTTGTTGAGCAGCGCGACAGCCTTGTCGATGACCTCCTTCGCGGGGCGTGCCGGCGCGGGCGGTTGGAAGCGGGCGAGATCCGGCCACTCCGGCTCTTTCTCCAGCTTGGATTCCTGCAAGCCGGCATCGAGGCAGATATAGACCGGTGCCGTCGGCGCGGTTTGCGTCAACATGAACGCGCGCGTCATGCCTTCTACGATGGCCTGCGGCGAGTGCGGCAGGTCGTCCCACTTCACCATCGAGCGCACGAAGGCGCCTTGATCGCGGGTGGTATGGATCCAGTCGATCCATGGACGGCGCTGCACGTTATCGAGCGGGCCGGTTGCGCCCATGATGACCATCGGCGTGCGGTCGCACCAGGCGTTGTAGATGCTCATCATGCCGTGGATGAGGCCGACATTGCTGTGCAGTGCACAAGCCATCGGCTTGCCGGTGACCTTTGCCCAGCCATGCGCGACGGAGACGGCATGGTCTTCGTGTAGGCAAAGGATCATGCCCGGGTCTTTGTTGCCGAGGTGGTTGACCACGCTGTCGTGGAACCCGCGATAGCTCGCGCCCGGCGTCAGGCTCATGTAGGGGATGCCAAAACGTCGCAGCATCTGCGCCGCCACATCGCTGCCCCATGCGACCTTATCATCGGCTTTGCCTTCAATCTTATCCAATTCCATTTAGAACTCGCCTCCCCAGAAAGACATTCGCTGGCGCGTTTTTGACTGGCAAATCAGCGCGTTTCGAACAATGATCGCCGCCCGTCGGCAGCCGGTTGCATCGCTGGCGCCTATACAGACCGCCTGATGAATTTTCGCAAGAGCGGTGACTTTTAAAGGAGGCTCGAATGATCGACAAGTTGCGGGTTTTGGGCTCGGGAACCGGGTTATTCATGGCTGCCATGCTGGTTGTCGCGGGCAGTTCTCCAGCCACGGCCCAGAAGTCGGTCGAGGACTTTTACAAGGGCAAGAACATTGACCTCGTCATCGGCTACAGCCCGGGTGGCGGCTACGACCTCTATGCGCGCATGGTCGGCCAGCACATCGGCAAGCACATCCCGGGTAACCCCACGATCATCCCGCGCAACATGCCGGGCGCCGGCAGCCGCACCGCGGTGGCATGGATTGCCAATGTGGCGCCGAAAGATGGGCTCGCGATTGCTACCGCCGACCAGTCGCTTTCGGTGGCACAGGCGATGGGCGACAAAGCCCTCACCGACATGAAGATCGACACCTCGAAGCTGATCTACATCGGCAATCCGAGCGCCGACAACAACACCACCTCGATGTGGAACACTTCCAAGGTGAAGACGATTGAGGACGCAATGAAGTTCGAGGCGCCGATGGGCGCCACTGGCGGCTCGACCTCGTCGCAATATCCCCGCGCCATGAACGCGCTGCTTGGCACCAAGTTCAAGATTATCCTCGGCTATCCGGGCGGCAACGACATCAACCTTGCGATGGAACGCGGCGAAGTCGAAGGCCGTGGCTCGAATGCCTGGGCGTCGTGGAAATCGACCCGGCCGGAATGGATCAAGGACAAGAAGATCAGCATCCTCGTTCAGATCGGTTTGACCAAGGCGCCCGACCTGCCGGATGTGCCGTTGATGATGGATCTGGCCAAGAACGCCGACGACAAGGCGGTGCTGAAGTTGCTATCCGCTTCGACCACCATCGGCCGCCCGCTGTTCACCAGCCCCGGCGTGCCGGAAGAACGCGTGAAGGCTCTACGCAAGGCCTTCGACGATACGATGAAGGATCCGGAATTTCTGACGGATGCCAAGACTCGCGGCTTCGACATCAATCCGGTCAGCGGCGAGGAAATGCAGAAGATCGTCGTGGACATCGTCGCGACGCCGCGTGCGGTTGCCGACCGGCTGCAGTCGATCATCGGCACCGAGTAGTCTTTAGGACATATTATTGGAAACGGCCGGGAGCGCATGATCCGGCGAAGTGGGAACCGGTTCGCCGATAAGATCATGCGCCACTAATAGTGGCGCGCGAGCCGCAGATAAGTTTACGCAATCTGCGCAAGCTTGATTGCGGACGCAAAACCGGTACCCACTTTTGCTGATCGCGCGCGTCCGGCCGTTTTTATTTCATCCACGCGGCGATCGCGTCGCCGTGGTGCTGCAGATAGTGCCTGAACCAGATGCTGTAATGCACCGGATTGGTCGCGACATCGGCGAGCAATGCGTCGAACGGCATCCATTTCCAGTCGCTGACTTCTTCCGGATCCGGCGCAACGGTGCCATCGACGGTCACGTCGAATGTGCCGCCGAACACATGCACGACTTCGTTTTCGATCAGCGCGTTGGAAACCGTGGCGCGGTATTGCGCGATGAACAGCGGCTGCAGATCGCACAGCACGCCCATCTCCTCGAACAGCCGGCGGGCCACCGCGTCTTCGTTGCTCTCGTCGGGCCGTGGATGGCTGCAGCAGGCGTTGGTCCAGAGACCGGCCGAGTGATACTTGCCGTCGGCACGCCGCTGCAAAAGCATCTTGCCTTTGGGATTGCGGACCAGCGCCGACACCGCGCGATGCTTGAGCCCGCGCCGGTGGGCGTCGAGCTTCGGCGCGGTGCCGAGCAGGGCGTCGGCATCATCCACCAGCAGGATCGTATCGTTGTCGGTGGTGCTGAACATGCGCGTCAGGCTTGTCATGCCAGAGAGTTATCAGCCGGGCGTGATTGGGTCGAGTCTGGCGCGAACCCGGCTCCTGTGCTGAAATCGGCGTTATGGAAAACTCGGGCCTGAAATCGCTGGTGCAATCGCAGTTCGGCGCCAATGCCGAAAATTATGCGACCAGCCGCATCCATGCCGAAGGCGACAGCCTGCTGCGGCTGGTCGCACTCACGCGGCCGCAGCCCGGATGGCAGGTGCTCGACGTCGCGACCGGGGCGGGCCACACCGCCATGGCCTTCGCGCCGCATGTTGCGAAAGTCACCGCAACGGACATGACGCCGCGCATGCTGGAGGTCTCGGCCGGGCTCGCACAGAAGCGCGGCCTCACCAACATTACCTTCCGGGAAGCCGAAGCGGAAAACCTGCCCTTCGCCGATGCGTCGTTCGATCTGGTGACCTGCCGGATTGCGCCGCATCACTTCGCGGACGTGCCGCGTTTTGTGCAGGAGGTGAAGCGCGTGCTGAAACCCGGTGGCACCTTCGGGCTGGTCGATAACATCGCGCCGGAGTCGCCGAAAGCGGCCGAGCAACTCAACATTATCGAGACAGTGCGAGACCCGTCGCATGTGCGCTGCTGGTCGGCGGGCGAGTGGCTGGATCTGCTTCGCCGCAACGCCTTCGTCGTCCAACACCACGAGGTGCTGGACAAGGACATGGATCTCGACGGCTGGGCCGGGCGCATGAGCGCGAGCGCGGAGGACAGGGCGAAACTGAAAGAGATGCTGTGGGACGACACGCCCGGCCTGCAGGATTACCTGCGCACGCAAGACGCCAAGGATGGCAACCTGAAATTCAACCTGCAGGAAGCTGTATTTATCGCCGCGCGCGGTCTCGGATAACGTTCCCAGCAGCACAAGGATACCCATCAAAGCATCATAGGAGATCGTGTCGCCTGCAAAACAGAGCCGGTCCCGCAAATCTGCACAGGACGCTAAGTGGAGTTTCTGCCTGACGGCGGGCACGCTGTTGCCTGCGAATCAGGAGAGACCATGAGCAGACGACCGCGCCGGAACCACACACCGGGCTTCAAGGCTAAGGTGGCGCTTG
>CANKHA010000060.1 GCA_947481685.1 Bradyrhizobiaceae bacterium | reverse complement strand
CTAGACAGAGTCTAATCCGTCACGGGCTATTTCACAGCCACGGGAGGTGATCCGGGAAAAGGCAGAAATGCAGGAAAAATCGGCAGCCTTTTTTCAAGTCAGCCGCAGAATGTGCACGCGTTTTAGCCAGCTCAAACGAAATCCGCCCGCCGTTCTTTCTTGGTGTAATCCATGCGGCTTTTCAGGCCATGCTTGGCCAGTTCGGCTTCGAACATCTGCCGGATCTTGAGATCTTCATCCTCGAATTCGATCTGGGCCCCGCCTTTCTTGACGCTTTCATCGACCCCGTAGCTCTTCATCTGCCATGGCCTTGGATATTTCTGGCTGCCCCAGCGGATCGCGAGATAACGGGCGGGGGATGCTCCGGTGTTGAAGTGCTGATGAAACCAGCGCTCCGGCGGCACCACGACAGAGCCGTCCTTCCAGTCGAAGCGCTTGATGTCCTCGCCTTCCGGCCACATCAGTGAATAGCCCTGGCCACCGATGATGATCACATGCGCGCCCGGGCCGTGCCGGTGCGCCTTCTTGTAGCTTCCGACCGGAAATTCCGAGATATGCGAGGTGAGACAATTCTCAGACAATTCAATGCTGACCGAGGCGGCGCCCGGTCCGCGTTCGTCCCAGCGATGAACGGGAAGGGTGCGGACATCCGGCACGAAATTGGTGTCCCACACCTGCATGCGGCGCCCGCGATAGGATTCTCCGCTGCCGGAGAAGCTTTCCGGATTCTCGTCGAAGCGGGTTTTGAAGCTGAAAGTATTGTTGAGGATGAAATCCGTATCGCGGAACAGGTTGAACAGCACAGGCGCTGTTGTCACCGACAACAAACGAGCCGGTTTCTGCCCGCTGGCGTTGAAATGTTGCCGCCAGGTATTGGCAGGCGGGGAAAACAGGCTGCCGGCCTGCCATTCGAACGTGACTTTCTTGTTTTCCTCGTTCCAGACCGATGTCGATCCGCTGCCATCCAGCACGAAGATGATCTCTTCGAATAACAGCCTTTGGGACGCAACCTTCTTGCCCGGTGCAATTTCCAGCACATAGCCGTCGTTGACGTCGCCGGTTCCGATCAGATTGAGATAGGCGCCACGGGCGTCTTTCCAGGCCCAGGGGGCCAGTTCAACCTTGCGCAAATCCTCGATGTGGAATTCGCGCAGGATCGGGATGCCCTGCGATTCAATCCATTGATGATAGGCAGACTTGGCGCCGATCTTGGCGGCATTATCCTTTTTCATTCGTGCGGTGACGCGCGTGGGATTTCATATTCTGTTGTCACGCGGTCTTCCTCCCGCGCATATTCCTTTCCAGAAATCGCGGCAGAGTCAACGCCATGGGAGGTTAATGCAGAGATGCGTTATTTGTCTTTCGACAACATTGCCTCGTAGCCGAGTGTTTCCATCACTTCGACCACCGAGCATCCGGTCTTGATCGCTTCCGCCATGCGCAGTTCCGCAGCGGCCAGTCCTTCCGCCTGTGTGAGCACGTCCTGTTCCCTGGCGCGCGGGATGAAGACCACGCCGCTCATGTCGGCGATGACCAGGTCGCCGGGATGGACCTGAACGCCGGCGCATTCGATCTCTTCGTTGAAGGATTCCTGCATGACGCGACCGCGCGCCGTCACCTGCACCGCGGCCTTGCCGAACACGGGGAACTCCAGCTCGCGGCTTTCATCGACATCGCGCGCCGCGCCATCGACGATGACGCCCCGGATCTTCTTGATCTGGGCGGCGAGGGAAAGCAGTCCGCCCCAGGCGGCGACATCCGTCCGCCCGCCGTGATCGACCACGATGACATTAGACCCATCCGCTGCCACGATGGCGGGCGTGCACAGATGCTGCTTGGGCTTTTCCAGCCCGGCCGGCTTGATCTTGACCGTCACGGCGCGCCCGACGATGCGGGGGCAGGGCCACAGCGGGCGGATACCGATCACGGCGCCTTTCAGGCCAAGGCGGTCGAGCGCATCGGACACCGCGCAGGTGTCGAGTTTGGCGAGCCGGGCGATGCCATCATCTGTGCTCATAATATTTATTCTTTCCTCTCATTAGACCGCGAGTCAATTGACTAGCGCGCGATTTTGTCAGTAAACGGCATTAGACCTCAAAACCCCGCCTTCGCGAGACGTATGAAAGCTCTATTGCCCAGCGTGCCTTTGTCAATCCGGCTGGTTCCGCCAAAGGTTTGCGTTGATGAGTAAGCGTCCTGCCGGAAGCTGGTTGCCGCGCGGGCTGATCGCGCTCCGCGAACGCAATTTTGTCCTCTACGTCATCGGGCAATTCACTTCGCAGCTTGGAAGCTGGATCGAGCTCACCGCGGTGAGCTGGATTGTCTACGAGATGACCAATTCGCCCTTCTTGCTGGGACTGGTCGGGCTGTTCCGCGCGACGCCCACGATCCTGCTGGCTTTGTATGGTGGGGCCATGGCCGACCGGCTGCCCCGCCGTGTCGTACTGATGTGCACGGAATCGACGATGCTGGTGCTGTCGGTGACCTTGGGCATCCTCGCTTACACCGGAAAACTTGAATACTGGCACCTCTACGCGCTGAATTTCATCAGCGGCACGCTACAGGCTTTCTCTGTGCCGTCGCGACACGCGCTCTATTCCGGTCTGGTTCCGCGCGAAGCGATGTCCAGCGCCGTCACCATGAATTCGGTGTCGGTGCGCAGTGGCGGCTTTATCGGCCCGTCCATTGCCGGCCTGGCGCTCGCCTATGGCGGCTATTCACTGCCGTTCTTCATCAACGCCGTGAGTTTTGTTGCGATGCTGACGGCGCTTGTCATGATGAAGTTGCCGAAGAAGGATGAGGCGCCGGTCAAGCACCCCAGTATTCGCAAGGGGATGAGCGAAGGCGTTTCTTTTGTCTGGCGTACGCCGTTTCTGCGGATGGCGTTGCTGCTCGAACTGGCGACGGGACTATTCGGTCACAACACCGCGCTGATCACGATCATCGTGCGCGACGTGCTCGGCGCCGGTCCGCAATCTCTCGGCTTGCTGATGAGCGCTACCGGGGCGGGTGCTTTGCTCGGCATGACGCTGTTGCTGATTTTGCAGATCAAGCAACATGGCCGGCTGATCCTGACTCTGGGCTTCATCTATACGGCGCTGTGGGCTGGCGTAGGCCTGTCGCCTTGGATCTGGCTGTCCGCGCTGTTGTTGCTCGCGCTCGGCATGGTGGACTCGATGTGGGGCGTTACGCGTAACACGCTGGCGCAATTGCTGGCCACGGATGCGATGCGCGGGCGCGTAATGTCGATCGTGATGCTGGCGACACGGGGCAGTTCGCAAATGGGGCGCGTGCAGAGCGGCTTCACCGTGAGCCTGATTGGTGCGCCGGAAACCATCTTGCTTGGCGCGGGTGTAATCGGCGTGGCGGTAGCAGCGTCATGGATGAAAGTGCGGGTGCCGGAGTATATCGGCAAGCCGGTCGTGCCCGAGACCGAGGAAGACCCCGAACAGCATTAGTTCGGCCCGACCGGTCTCCTAGTTGACGCTTTTCGGCGCCACCGCGCGGACGCCGTAGCGGGCGAATTCGTCCGCAATCGTCGGCTTCAACGCCTTGGCAGCATCGATGCTCGTGGCGCTGGCGGCGGCTTCACCGTTCAGGAGCTGCCGCTCGAATGCATCGCGCACGCTGGAGGGATCGAAACTTGCGATGGCCGCGGGGACAGTCTCGGTCGCCCACTCATAGGCCTGTGACTTGAGGCCTTCAGGCGGAACAGCCGTCGCTGCAATGGCGACCACCAGCGGCGCAAACACTGCGCGCGTTACGAGACGCCGTGACATTACCTAAACCCCCCAACACAACGTACGGCCCATTCGCCCGAATGGGTTTCGTTTGCTCCTTCGCGACGGCCTTAAAATCCGCTGCCGCGGAAGAATGCCTTTGGGGTCCATTTTTCCTGCGTAACCCTGGGCAAGGGAAGCGAATTAGGACAAGTCGGATGGTTAAAATTAACTCTTGGTTAACGACGTAAGCCTCTGAAGGTTAATGTGTTTTACAAAAGAGACAGGGCGCGCCGTGAAGCGCGCCCTGGTGCAGGATCGTCAGCAAAATCAGCGGATGTTCGAAGCGCCGCCGATGTCAGGAAATGGCGGTTAAACCGCCTTGGCCGTCGGCGCCGCCTGGTACTTCGCGCACAGCGTTTTCCACCGTTCGGCGCGCTTGGTCTGCCGCTCCACGATCTCCTGCGGAATGGTCAGGAAGGGCGGACGCAGCGGACCGCAATCGACGTAACCGGCCGCCTGCGTGGCGATCTTCGAACCGGTCTCGCGCCAGGAAAGGTTCACCGGCGCGCCGGGCGGCGGTAGCAGGTCAAGCGTGATGTCTTCGGCGAGCTTCCTGTCGCCGCGCTTGACGGCATCGCGCAGCGCGAGCTGCGGGGTTGGCCCCATCCAGGCATCGATCGACCAGAAGCCGGCCGCGCCGTGATCGGCAAGATTGAAGAACTGCGTCTGCATGACGATGACGCTCATCTTGCCCTGCACAGTGCGCATCAGCTTGAGGAATTCCGGAATCTCGCGATGGCTGTCCTTCATCGCGATCACGGCAGGGTTCTTGGTGATCTCGGTGAAGGCTTCCACCGGGATCTTGATATTGTGCAGGGTGGGGTTGTGATAAATCATGATGTTCAGCTTCGGGAACATCTCGCCGATCTCGCGGTAGAAACGCACGGCGTTATCGACCGTCGAGGGGAAGTAGAACGGCACGCCGAGCAGCACGCCGTCGGCGCCCGACTTCTCGACGATCTTCATCTTTTGCACGACTTCGCGGCTGTTGAGCGAGGTCGTACCGACGAACACCGGAATGCGCTTCTTCACAGCGGCGACGGTTTCGTTGGCGAGCACTTCGAATTCATCCGGCAGCAACGTATGGAATTCGCCGAAGCTTCCGGCCGCGGCCATGACGTTCGCGCCGTCGCTGACCATCCGATCGACACCCTTGTGGAGCTTGGCCACATCGACGGTGTTCGTTGCGCGGATGTCCGCTGCGGTGTCGGTGGCAAAGGCTGGCATCATCGCCATCAGTCCGCCGATATCTTTTGCGCTTAGCATCGTTGCAATCTCCTTTTACAGATTGGCCTCAGGCTTCGTTCAGGAACTTCAGTTTCCCGGTCCACTTCCGCTTGATATCCGCGGCGTAGTCTTTGTCGATCGCGTTGACCTCGGGGAATTCGTCTTTCCAGTGATAGGGACGCACAGCATAAATGATAATGCGGCTGTTGGTAATGTCGCCATTCTTGCGCCGCTCCGGCAGCAGCATCGGGTCGATATAGCCGGTCCACATGCCGTCGATGATATCGGTGGCGGTCTTGGGGTCCCAGCGCGTCGCCACGGCCCACATCACTTCGGCCGGATTGGTGATGTCGATGTCATCATCGACGATGATGGTGATGCGCCCGAGATAAGCCGCCGAGCCGCAACCCAAGGCGACAAGGCCCGCCATTTTTGCGTGGCCGGGATGCATCTGCTTGATCGAGATCACGTTGATGAAGCGGGTACCGCCGCCCGGTACCTTCCAGACGCCCATGATGCCCGGCACGCCGGCGGCCTCGAGCTCATCCCACAGCGACGCGGCGCGGAACAGCGCGGAGCCGGCGACGCCATATTGCACGCCGGGATGCGTCGGCAGCGCGGGAGGCGAGCCGGTGATGATCGGGCCGTTGCGATGATAGATCGCCTTTACCTGCAAGACAGGCTCTTTGCCTGAGGAGGCGTAGTAGCCCGGCCACTCGCCAAACGGGCCTTCTTCCATCGAAACCTGTTCCGGTGGCGGCATGAAGCCTTCCAGCACGATTTCGGAATCGGCGGGGAAGGGAATGCGCGTGATCTTGCCCTTGATGAGTTCGACCGCCCGGCCGAGCCGCGCCCCGGCGGCGGCGAATTCGGTGACGCCTTCCGGCAATGTCGATGCGGCCGAAGCGCTCATCGCTGGCGGCTGGCCGACACTGATCGCAAACGGAGCCGCTTCGCCGCGCGCCCAGTATTTCTTGCGGATGGTGTCGCCGTGCTTGCCGGGCTCGATGAAGATGTTGACGGTCTTCTCGTCCTGCACCTGCACGCGATAGGTCCCGGCGTTCACCCAGTCGCTGTCCGGATCTTTGGTGATGACCATGCATTCGGTGCCGATGTAGCGGCCGCCGTCACCCTTGTTCCAGTGCGGCGTCGGAAACTTCAGCACATTGACGTCGTCACCCAGCATGATGTTTTCCAGCACCGGGCCGGTGGTCACGATTTCAGGCGGGATCGGATCGGATTTCTTGCGGCGATGCTTGCGATAGGCCTGCACCAGCTCAAGGCCTTCGCCTTGCACGAACAGCTTGGACGCGCGGACATTCACCACCACGCGATAGTCGTCGGGATAACCTTGGATCTTCTGGAACAACAGGATCGGCGGGATCTTGCGTGACTGGCTCAGCGTGTAGAGCGCGCCCATCTCCAGATAGGGATCGGCCCCGTCGATCACTTCAAGCTCGCCCATCTCCTCGGCGAGTTCCAGACATTTACGCAGATCCCCCAGCGCCGCGTTGCGCCGTGCCTGTTCGTTACTCTCCGGCATACCAGTCCCTTCGCATTGTGGCCGCTAGTATCTCGAATTCGAAGTTCGCCTGAGTGCGTGGCGATTTCGGATCGAACTTCGAATTCGTACGATACTGGCGCGCCTTATTATTCCTTGAAGTCGGGCGAAATCTCACGCTGCTGCAAGTCGGATGCAACGTGTTCCTGGATCGGCGTGTTGATGAAGGCCGCCCAGACGGAAGGCTTGCTGTCGAGATTGAAGTGCTGATGCTCGACGCCGCCCGGCTTCATCGGCAGCAGGACGAGATCGCCCTTTTCCCAGTCCCAGCGTTCGCCATCGACGATGGAATAGCCAAATCCTTCAGTCACGAAGATCAGCAGGCCGCCCTGATGGACGTGCTTGCCTGACTTGGTGACGATCTGATGCTTGAACACGCGCCACTGCTGCAGCGGTGTATCCTTGAATGACACCGGGTCCATGTAGAACAGCAGCTTGCCTTGACGCGCCTGGAACACCTCACGGTCCTCCGAGCGAACCACGACCGGTCCGTTGAGATTGCGCTCCTTCAGCGCCTTGCGCTGGCGCAGCACGGCCTCATAGGGATTGTCCTTGATCGGCGGGCGCTCGCGTTCTCTGGTGCGTTCGATTTCAGCCATTGTTCTTTCCTTCCGTTTTATTTGCCCTGTCGGCTTCGATCGCGACGAGCATATCGTCGATTGTCGGGATGGCGACCTTGGTGAAGCCGGTGCGCTTCATCGCATTGCGTTTGGCCTCGTCGCAGAGCTGACGCAGCCGTGCGCCGGAGAAGCCTTCAGTCAGCGGCGTGACCTTCTCGATGATGGCGTCGATGTCCTTGCCGGCCTCGACCTTGGGCATCCGCAAGCCGATGCGCAGGATTTCCGCACGGTCCGAGGCTTCCGGCATGCTGACGGCGATATGGACGCCGAACCGGCCCGGCCGCAGCACCGACGGATCGATCAGGTCGATACGGTTGGTAGCGCCAAGCACGATCACGCGCGACAACTGCTCCACGCCATCGAGCTCAGCCAGCAACTGGCCGACCACGCGGTCCGTCGTCATCGATCCGGAATTGACGCCGCGAATGGGCGCGATGGCATCGAGCTGGTCGAAAAAAATCACCGTCGGCGCGACCTGGCGCGCGATGCGGAAAATCTGGCGCAAGCCTTCTTCCGTCTCGCCGAGCCACTTGGTGAAGATCTCAGGCCCGTCGATCGAAATGAAGTTCACGCCGCATTCGTTGGCGAGCGCCTTCGCCAGCAATGTCTTGCCGGTGCCGGAAGGCCCGTGAAGCAGGGCGCCGACATGTGGCGGTAAGCCGCTCGCGATTAGCAGTTGCGGATTGCGCAGCGGCAGCTCGACCGTATCCTGCAGGCGTTTTTTGACCTCGGCGAGGCCGCCGACGTCGGTCCAGGCAACGTTGGGTACCGAGATCAGCGTCTCGCGAAGTGCCGAAGGGCGGATCTGTGACAGCGCGGTCTCGAAGTCCTCCTGCTCGACGCGCAGGTCCTGCAGCGGAATCCGGAAAGCCGCGCGATGATCGGCAAGGTTTCCGGCGCTCCGGCGCATCGCAGAGAGGCCGGCGTCGCGGCACAGCTCCATCATGTCGGCGCCGAGGAAGCCGTGGGTGCGTTTGGCGATCTCGTCGAGGAATTTCTGCGCGCCGTCGGAGAGCGGCATCTCGCGCGTATGCACCTCGAGGATTTCCCGGCGGCCTGGCGCATCGGGAGGGCCGATGAATATCTCGCGGTCGAAGCGGCCGGGGCGGCGGAAGGCGGGGTCCACTGCATCCACGCGGTTGGTAGTTGCGACGACGATGACGGAATCGACGCGCTTAAGGCCGTCCATCAGCGACAGCAGTTGCGTCACCGTACGGGTGTCGGCATGGGCGCCGGTCTCGCCGCGTTTCGGCGCCATGGCGTCGAGTTCGTCGATGAAGATGATAGCGGGCGCGTGATGGCTCGCCTCGCTGAACATGCGACGCAGGTTGGCTTCGGTCTCGCCGGTATAGGTGCCGATCACGTCCGGGCCGTTGATGTAATAGAAGCGTGCATCGACTTCGTTGGCGACGGCGCGTGCCAGATGCGTCTTGCCCGCGCCCGGGGGCCCGTAAAGGATGATGCCGCGCGGCGGATTGATGCCGAGGTGTCGATAGACGTTCGGGAATTTCAGCGGCAGCTGAACCAGCTCACGAATGAGCTTGATCTGCTTGCCGAGGCCGCCGACGTCTTCAAAGGTGATGTCGAAGGCGCCGTCCGGCAGATGCGAGTCGTGATAGTTGACGATGATCTCGGTGGAGTCGTCCACGTACCCCACGCCATCGTTCACCTTACCGATCTCATAGGTCGTTCCGGCATGTGAATTGGGGAAGGGGATATAGACAATCGCGCCATTGCTGGCAGGCGTGCGGTTCTCCGCCATCACCGCCTTCAGATGCGGCGTGAGGTCATGCGCCAGCGAGACATCCACCGCCGGGCGCAATTCGATGCTCTTGGCCGGCTTCAGTTCGGCTTTTTCGATTTCGACGTCTTCGTTGAGATGGGCTTTCAACGCCTGCCGCACGAAGCGGTCAAGGCGGATGATACCGGTGCCCTTGTCCTCGTCCATCGGCGGATCGAGGCGGACGACGATGCTGCGGCCGCGATCGGTGGCGATACGCACACAGGCGTCGACCGCAAGGTCGAGCTTCTGCATCAACGCCGCGTCGAGCCGGATGGCCAACCGCGCGCTATTGCCGACTTCATTCGCGAGATGATCGACGGTCGCATGCACATGCGGTATCCCGCCATGCGCGTGGCCGCCGCCTTGCGAATGATTGAAGTCATCCATTCTTTTGCGCCCTGTGTTCCGGGGCTTCTTCCAGCACCTCGAAACCGCAGCCGCGGTCGACGCTGGTGCATTCGAACCAGTTCGGCTCGACCGCCAGGAATTTGGCAGTCTCCGTGGTGCTGGTGTTGAAATGCTGCACGATGATGCCCTCGTCGCGCAGCGGAAGGTTGAGCACATCGCCTTTCTTCCAGACGTGCTTCACGCCATCGATCGAGGTGTAGCCTTCGCCGTCCAGGATCATGATGATCTGGCCGCCCTGGAATTTCACCCGGCCGGAGCGGCTGCCAGGCAGGATTTCCTGCTGATAGACCATCATCATGTTGACCACGAGGTCCTTGATGTTCGGATGCATGTACCAGCGCATCTGCCCCATCTGGTTGGTCTCGAGCGGAAGCTCCTTTTCCTTGACGACCTGCAGGCCTTTCTTCATCCGGCCACGCTGCTCGTCGCGGATGTCGATGAATTCGCCCCACAGGTTGCGCTCGGCGAGCTTCTTCATGCGTTCTTCAGACATTCGCGATCTCCCACAGCGGCGCGGCAAAAGCCGCGCCCGTATTTTTATGAAGCGCGATCGGCGACCGCGCTGATTTTCCTAGTGTGGCGGTTCAGAAGTTCCCCATGCCTTGCAGCCAGGTCGGGAGGGAACTTCTGAACCAAAGCCACACTAGCAACTTATAAATTCTAGTGTCCCTTTGAATCCGAAGTTCGCAAAAGTGTCTGCAGCAAATGCGTGCGAACTTCGGATTCGGGACACTAGAGCCGGTTATAAAGCTTGCGCGCGTTGCCGCTCAGCAGCGCCTTCTGAAAATCGTCGTCGATGCAGTCGGTGTTCTCGACCACCCAGTTGGCCGGGTCGAGCGTCTGGTGCGGCCAGTCTGACGAGAAGCAGAACAGGTCCTTGGCGTGGCACATCTCCAGCATCCAGGCGAAGTGCTTCCGGTTCTTCGGGATGGTGATCGGCTGGGTCGAGAAGCGCACATGGTCGAGTACATACTGGCTCGGCAGCTTGTGCAGCTTGCTCTCCTTGGTGGCGAGCTTGCGCTCCACCAGTGCGATGTCGCCACCGGAGCCGAGATAGAAATCGTCCATCCGCAGCATGAAGTCGGGGAGCCACCAGTAGCCGCCCTCCTGGAAGATCACCTTCTGCTTAGGATATTTGTCGAACATGCCCTGCACGATCATGGCGGCGAGATGCGCCATGCAATTGCCGATAGGCGCATTGCCGAACAACTCGATCCAGGTGCGTGCACCGTTCCACAACGGCGTGAAATGCGGGAAGAAGCCTTCGCTATGGCAGGTCAGCGTCAGTCCGAATTCCTGCATCGCGTCGAGGATCGGATCGAACTTGGCGTTGCCAATCGGCTCATAGAGCGAACTAAACGAGGTGTAGACGGTGACGAATTGCTTGTGGTGGCCGACACGGCGGATTTCCTCCGCGCCCATGAAGGGGTCGCGGTGGCAGATCATCAGCGACGCCTTGATGCGCGGCGAGACCGGGAACACCTCGGCGATCAGGTAATCGTTATGCGCCGATGCGATCGCGGCGATCATCGGCTCGTTGAAGATGCTCTGCGGCCGGTTGTAGCCGGGATTGAGGATCACGGTGTCGGTGCCGAACTGATCGAGGATCTTCAGTACATCTGCCGCGGTCGCGGCCACGCCATGGGTGTCCTGACCGACGCCGGGCTTTTCGTTCGCCGGCTCCGGATTGTATTCGAGGCTGCCGACCGGATAGTGGAACAACAGGCTCTGGAACGGCTCCTCAAGATAGCTGCGGATCGTCTTCCACGACGGCGTGAAGTGAAAGTCGGTGTCGATGACTTCCATCTGCCGGATTTTCGGATTGATCGGGTCGATCGTGACCGCCTCGGCATTTTCGCGCTCGAAGCCGGTTTGATTTTGTTCGTTCATGACGTCGTTCCTTTCGTCATCGCAGCCGTCAGGCGGTGAGGATGACCTGATCGCCTTCAGTCTTCACTTCATAGGTGCGGATTTTTTCGCTGTCGTCGTAACAATGCACGCCGGTTGTGAGGTCGAAGGCCCAGTTGTGCCAGGGGCAGCGCACGACCGTGCCGCCATTGGTAAGGTCGCCGTCGCACATGGACGCGCCCTTGTGCACGCAACGGTTGGCCATTGCGTAGAACTTGCCGTTCGACTTGAACACCGCAACGGTGGCGCGGCCCGCCTGGAATGCGCGGCCCTTGCCTTCCGGGATGTCGCCAACCTTGCCGATCACGTATTCCTTCATCGTCGGTCCTTATTCCGCCGCCGTGAGCTTCGCCACCGGCATCGTGGGCGGCAGGGCTTCGGCACTGTCTTCGGTTTCCGCGCGGTAGAAACCGAGCGTGGTGAGAATGGGGGAGTCTGTCATCGTGAAGAGATAGGCCGGCGTCCGTCCCGGATTGATATGGCGGTGCCAGCTCCAGTTCGGGATCGCGATGGAGTCATGCTTGCCCCAGGTCAGTTCCTTGTCGGTGAACAGGGTGCGGCCTTCGCCTTGAATGACGAATGCAATGCTGCTCGCTGTCGAGCGATGCAGGCGGCCAGTGAAGCCGGGCGGTAGCACCTGGATCTGGCACTTCATCGTCGGCAGGCACGGGCCGCCGTTGGTCGGGTTGATGTATTCGAGCAACTGGCCGTGATACGGATCGGCTGCTTCATTCTCCATCGCCTTCAGCGTGCGGAGCGTTTCCTTCCAGGCGTAACGGAAGGGGCGGGCGCCGAGGCTCTTTCCCGCGCCGTTGCGATAAAGCATGTCGGGCAGCAGCTCCGGTCCGGTCTGCGTCTGCGAAATCTCGCCGGGCTCTTCGTAGAAATTCACGTTCATGCCGACGGTGAAGGGCACGTCCAGCGCGTCCATCCAGATCGCGTCTTTGTCACTCTCGTTATGGTGGTCGTGCCAGGCCCAGCTTGGCGTCAGCACCAAGTCATAGGATTCCATCGGCAGCGGGCGGCCATCGACGACGGTGAAAACCTTCTCGCTGCCCTGAATGGAGAAGCGCAGCGCGTTGATGGTGTGGCGATGTGCCCAGGCGATTTCGCCGGCCTTCACCACCTGCATGCCGGCGACAAGGTTCTGCACCGTGCCGCGCGGCAGCTTCGGATTGGTGAACATCAGCGCGCGGCGCGCGGTGTTGCTTTCCGTCATCGCAGTCAGCGCCTGCGACAGGATCGACTGCATGTCGGTCCAGCGCCAGACATGCGGGATGCCGGCAGGCATCGGCTCGATCACCATCTGGCCGTTATGGCCTTTGCGCACATTCTGTGGACGGTTGGCGTCGATCTGCCACTGGCCGCGCAGATTGGCTGCGGTCATGTTGGCTTCCAGGGCCTGCATGCGCGGATCGCTTTTGACTTCGATTCCTGCCATCGGACGCTCCCTTGCCGGCGGTACTTATAGTCTTCCGCTCGCTGGCCAAAATAGTATGGCTGTCATACTAACTTGTCAACGGCCGCCGTCTGTGTTCGGATGAGGTAGTTTAGCGCAGGTGCCGTGCGCGGCCAATAAATGGTTTCCAATGCCAACCAGAAAAGCCACTGCCCGGAAGCTGAAAGGGCAGAAGGTTCCGTCCGCTGCGGGCATTGGTTATCACCTGCGCGAGGCCTATCGCGCGTTCAGCCGCGATTTCCATGCCCGGCTGGCGCGGCACGGCATCACGCATGCGCAATGGATGCTGCTGTGGCTGCTGTGGCAGGCGGGAAGCCTGACGCCGCTTGAACTGTCACGCCGCGCGGGCATCCAGAAGGCATCAACGACGTCCGTGATCGAGGCGCTGAAGAAGCGCAAGCTGATCCGGGGCGATCAGGATCTCGTCGATCGCCGCAAGATCAACCTGCACATGATGCCGTCCGGCCTCGACCTGATGCAGGAACTGCTTGCCTGTGCCGCGGCAGCCAACGCAGATGCGCGCGTGGGATTTTCCGACAAGGAAATGGAGACGCTGCTGCGGCTGTTGCGCGGCATCGTGTCGAACCTCGAAGGCAAGGGACCGGGAGCGGTTTAAAGAATTTCTTTCCCATTGGTGTTAAGCGGCCCGCGAAGTCTCATTTTGAATCTGAAGAAGTAGCGCCAGGAATTTTCTCTATAGCTTGCTTAAGGCCTACGACTACGCGCTCGACAGCCTCAGCACCCACAGGGTGATTGCTGTTGTTATAAAAACTAATATTGAACTCATCAATTTCTAAAACATTTGATCCAATGCCTTTGATGTCCACGCGCCACATCTGGATAAGAAAATGCTTTAGGTCCGGATGATTGGGGGCGATGCGGATTGCAAAAGCATAGGTGTCAGCGAACTTCTTGAGCTCATCGAAAAACCGATCCCTGGTGTCTTCATTCAGGGTCACGGTGACCGTGCGTAGGGGTAATTGGCTGTTAGGTTGGGCTGCCACATCGTGCCCTCTGAACGAGCTTAGAGCCGGTCCCGCAAATCTGCACAGGACGCTAAGTGGAGTTTCTGCCTGACGGCGGGCACGCTGTTGCCTGCGAATCAGGAGAGACCATGAACAGACGACCGCGCCGGAACCACACACCGGGCTTCAAGGCTAAGGTGGCGCTTGCCG
>CANKHA010000059.1 GCA_947481685.1 Bradyrhizobiaceae bacterium | reverse complement strand
AATTCGGCGCCAAGCGAGGCGCTGATGCGAACATCGACCGGGCTGACATGCACGACGCCGTGCACCCTCAAGGTGGGTCGCAAGGATGAATTCATCGCAACGTTTTCCAAACCCGGCTACGTGACCCAGGACGTTCCGATCAAGACGCAGGTGGCAGGCAGCGGCGTTGCCGGCGTCGCCGGCAACGTGCTGGTGGGTGGCGTTATCGGCGTGGGCGTGGATGTCGTCAGCGGCGCGAGCCTCGATCACTGTTCGAACCCGGTGACCGTCACCCTGCGGAAGACCGGCACCAATACTGCAGTGGCCGATCCGACCGCCTCATGCACCGCAGCGGCGCGTGCGCCGACGGAAGTCGCAAAATCCAACGAATAAGTTTGAGGCCGGGCTGGAAGCAGCGCGGCCTTTGTTCAGCTGTTTATTTCCTGAACGGCTGTTAAGCCACGGCTCCATAAAGCAAATTTAATCTCGACCGGACCGGTCGGCATCTTGCCATGACACCGGTATTGCAGTTTTATGACCGCGCGCGACAAGGCGCCGGGCGGTCACTGTATCTCGTACTCCAATGACCCGGCACGCAGTTTTGGCTTCGGCCGGCTGCGGAGACTTGCCGGGCGAGGGGTGATGTCGCTTACCACCAGTGCTGCTGGCCTGCGTTCCGGCGCGACGGGTTTCGTCGCGCGGCACGGCATGTTCTCTGTCGCCAGCATCGGCCTTTTGAATCTCACCGCCATCGGCATCATGGCCTGGACCGAGACCACGCCGGTCTCCAAGCTTGTCTTCATCCTGACCTGGGGGCTCGTCAATTGTCTCTGGCTGACGGTGACGCGGCGGCCGGCGATTGCGGGCGCGCTGTCGCTATTGTTCTTCGCGCTGCTGATCGCGGCCTCGGAGTTCAAGTATCAGGTTCTCTGGATGACCCTGAACTTCGTCGACCTGATGGTGGTCGATGCCGACACCGCCATCTATCTCTTCACGGTGTTCCCTTCGCTCGTCTGGTGGGTGGTGGCTGCAACCGCGGTGCTGATCCCGGCGTTGGCGCTGATCTGGTGGTTCGATCCGTTGCGCATGCGGATCGCGTATGCGCTTGCGGGTTTCACCGCCTGCTTCCTCGGCATCGTCACGCTGTCCTCCGCCTGGCCGATGGAAACTTATGAGACTTTCTACGGCCAGAATTACGTTTCGACCTTCGCACGCACCGGCGTCGCCGCGGTTTCCGAATTGATGACCCGCAGCATGCTGGAGTCCGATGCGGTCGCGACCGGCCCATCCCTGTCGCCGGGCGGCGGTGTTGGCGCCGGCACGGAATTGGATGCGGCCTGCGCGCCGGCCGCGAAGCCACCGCACATTATATTGGTGCATGACGAGTCGAGCTTCGACATCCGTTCGGCGCCGGGCATCGATGTGCCGCGGGGCTATGGCGCGCATTTCAAGTCGTTCGACGGCAAGCAGCGCAATTTCCTGGTCGAAGGCGTCGGCGGCCCGAGCTGGTACGCCGAATACAGCGTGCTGACCGGTTTGTCCGCGCGCTCCTTCGGGCGCTTCTCCTATTACGTGCTCGGCATTGCGTCCGGCCGCGTGCTGCGCGGCTTGCCGGCGGTGCTGCGCCGCTGCGGCTATCAGACCCACACATTATTCCCCGCGCTCGGCGCTTTCATGAATTCGCGCAGCTTCGAGACCAGCGTCGGGGTGCAGAAATTCAGCGACAAGCATGACCTTGGAGCGAAGGGACTGGAGCCGGACAAGTTCTTCTACGACAAGGCGCTCGGCACGCTGGAGAGCGAACGCGGCACCGGCCCGCAGTTCATCTATGTCTATCTCGGCGCCAATCACTTCCCCTGGGACTTCCGTTATCATCCGGAGCTGATGCCGCAATGGAAGGATCTCAACAATCCACCGTTCGTAAATGAATATATCCGCCGGCAGATGATCAGCGCTGCCGACTACAAGGCCTTTTTGGCGGGGCTGAAGGAGAAGTTTCCGGGCGAGCCTTTCCTGATCCTGCGCTACGGCGATCATCAGCCGGATTTCAGCGACAGGATCATGGAGCCCGGGCTCGACGAGAAGACGCTGGCCGGGCGGATGATGAACTTCGACCCGAAATATTACACGACCTATTACGCCATCGATGCGATCAACTTCAAACTCGCCGATGTGTCGTCGGCGTTGCCCACGCTCGATGGGCCTTTCCTGCCGCTGGTGACGCTGGAGGCTGCGGGGCTGCCGCTCGATCCGTCCTTCGTGGAGCAGAAGAATATCCTCAAGCGCTGCTCGGGGATTTTCTACGCCTGCAACGGCGGCGCCGAAGCCCGCCGCTTCAACCGCCTGCTGATCGACGCGGGTCTGATCAAGCAGCTTTAAGGGTGTTTTCAGGGCAGGGCACCGGGAAGCGCCTGCCATCTTGCCATGACAGCCGTATTGCCGTTTTATGGCGCCGCGCATACGCGGGGGCGACGCATGAATGACCGGCACGCGCCTTAATCTGGCTGCGTGACAAGGGCCGCGAGGGGGAAGATGTCGTTTCTGGCCAGGACAGCCGGCCGTTTCAGGGCCACGGCTTCGGCCTTAGTCGCACGCCACGGCAGGTTTGCCACCGTCAGCATTGTGCTGCTGCATCTCGCGGCCGCAGCGATCATGCTCTGGTATGAAGTCACGCTCTATTCCGCCGCCGTCTATGTCCTCACCTGGGGGCTGCTGAATTTCTTCTTTCTGGTGCTGCTGCGGCGCGCTGCGATTGCAGCAACGCTGTCGCTGGTGATCGTCGCCGTGCTGGTGGCGCTGTCGGAATTCAAATATGCGGCGCTCTGGCTGCAACTGAGTTTCGTCGACCTGATGATCGTCGATACCGACACGGTGGACTACGTGCTCACGCTGTTCCCGTGGCTCACTTGGGCGGTTATCACCGTCGCCGCGATGATGGTCCCGCTGCTGGCCGTGATCTGGTGGCTCGATCCGATCCGGGTGCGAATGCGTGTTGCGCTCGCGGGTTTCGCGGTGTGTCTGCTCGCCGTCGTTGCGCTCTGTTCCGTGGTCGAACTCAATCCCCTCGACGGCTATCACGGCAACAAATACGTCTCCTTTTTCACGCGCACCGCGGTTGTCTCGGTCCACGAGCTTCTGACGCATGGCATGATGGAATCGGACGCCGCTGTCGCCGATCGCCTGAAGCCACTTGGGGTCGCTGCTTGCCACCCGGCGACCAAGCCGCCGCACATTATATTGGTGCATGACGAGTCGAGCTTCGATATCCGCTCCGCGCCCGGCATCAGGGTGCCAGCCGGCTATGGCGAGCATTTCAAGTCGTTTGACGGCCAGCAGCGGAAATTCCTGGTGGAAGGCGTTGGCGGGCCGAGCTGGTACGCCGAATACAGCGTGCTGACCGGGCTGTCGGCGCGTTCCTTCGGCCGCTTCTCATACTTTGTGACGCGCATCGCCGCGGGCCGGGTGGTACGGGGGCTGCCGAATGCGCTGCGCCGCTGCGGTTACACCACGCGCACGATCTATTCGGCGCTCGGCGCTTTCATGGGCGAGCGGAGCTTCCACACCAATATCGGGGTGCAGAAATTTCGCGACATGAACGACATGCGCTCCGACGAATTCGAGCTCGATGACTATTACTACAACAAGGCAATCGAGGCGCTGGCGCGGGATCACACCAAGAGCCCGATGTTCCTCTACGTCTATCTCGCCTTCAACCATTACCCCTGGTACGAGCGCTGGCGCGCCGACGCGCTGCCACACTGGAAGGAACTGGATAATCCGCCGCTGGTCGAGGAATATCTCCGCCGCCAGACCATGAGTGCGCAGTATTATGAAGCCTTCAAGGCCACGCTGAAGGAAAAATTCCCGAACGAGCAGTTCCTGCTGGTGCGCTATGGCGACCATCAGCCGGACTTCAGCACCACGATCCTGGAGCCGGGGCTCGACCGCGACGAGATCGCGCTGCGCGTGCGGATGTTCGATCCGAAATATTACACGACCTATTACGCCATCGACGCGATCAACTTCAAACCGGTCGATATGTCGTCCGCCGTCGCCACGCTCGACGGCCCTTATCTGCCGCTGGTGATCCAGGAGGCAGCGGGCCTGCCGCTCGATCCTTCCTTTATCGAGCAGAAAAATATCCTGCATCGCTGCAACGGCATCTTCTATGCCTGCGGAGCCGGCGCCGAGGCCCGGCGCTTCAATCGCCTGCTGATCGATGCGGGTCTGATCACGCAATTGTAGTGGGACAGGCAGGGGAATGTCGCTGATCGCCAATACCATCGGGCGCTGCCGTCTTGCTGCGAAAGCTCTCGTCGCGCGGTATGGCGTGTTCGCCACCGCGAGCATCGTGCTGCTGCATATCGCGGCGCTCGGGCTGATGCTGTGGTACGAAGTCAGTCCCTACAACATGCTGGTCTATGTGCTGACCTGGGGGCTGCTGAATTTCTTCTTTCTGGTGCTGCTGCGCCGCGCGGCGATTTCCGCGGCGCTGTCGCTGGTGCTGGTCGTCACGCTGATCACGTTTTCAGAGTTCAAGTTCGGCGTGCTCTGGATTCAGGTGAGTTTCGTCGATCTGATGGTGATCGAAACGGATACCGCGAAGTATCTTCTTCAAGTCTATCCGTGGCTCGGCTGGGCGGTGCTGGCGGGCGTTGCCGTCGTCGTTCCGCTGCTCGGGCTGCTGTGGTGGTCCGATCCGCTGAAGGTGCGGCTGCGCTATGCCCTCGCGGGTTTCGCGGCCTGTCTGCTCGGGCTCATTGCGGTATCGTCGGCGGTCGATCTCAACGACCTCGAGGCCTATCACGGCGACAGCCACGTCTCTTACTTCGCGCGCTCCGGGGTGAAATCGGTTTCCGAGCTGCTGACCCACGGCATGTTCGAATCCGATGCGATTGTGACGGGGCGATTGAAGCCGTCGCTGGATCTTGCCTGCAACCCGGTGACCAAACCGCCGCACATTATACTGGTGCATGACGAGTCGAGCTTCGACATCCGCTCCGCACCGGGCGTGAAAGTGCCGCCGGGCTATGGCGATCATTTCAAGTCGCTCGACGGCAAGCAGCGCAACTTCCTGGTCGAAGGCGTCGGCGGGCCGAGCTGGTATGCCGAATACAGTGTGATGACCGGACTGTCGGCGCGTTCGTTCGGCCGCTTCTCGTATTTCGTGCTCGGCATCGCATCGGGCCGCGTGCAGCGCGGCCTGCCGAATGTGCTGAAGAATTGCGGCTACCGCACCCACACGCTGTTTCCGGCGCTCGGCGCCTTCATGAATTCGCGCAGTTTCCAGACCAAGGTCGGCGTGCAGTCGTTCAATGACCAGGCCGACCTTGGCGCGAACGAGCTGGAGCCGGACAAGTTCTTCTACGACAAGACGCTGGGCATGCTGGAGAAGGAACGCGGGCAGGGGCCATCGTTTTATTACATCTATCTCGTCGCCAACCATTTCCCCTGGTATGTGCGCTGGCGTCCCGACATCCTTGCGGAGTGGAAGGATCTCAACAATCCGCCGCTGGTTGATGAATATCTGCGCCGGCAGACCATGAGCAGGATCGACTACGATAATTTCGTCGCGGCACTGAAGGAGAAATTCCCGGAGGAGTCATTCTTGCTGGTGCGCTACGGCGATCATCAGCCGGATTTCAGCACCAAGGTGCTGGAGCCGGCGCTCGACCGCGCCGCCATTGCGCAGAAGGTGATGCATTTCGATCCGAAATATTACACGACCTATTACGCCATCGATGCAATCAACTTCAAACCGGTGGACCTCTCCTCGGCGGTCGATACGCTCGACGCGCCTTACCTGCCGCTGGTGACGATGGAGGCCGCGGGCCTGCCGCTCGATCCGTCCTTTGTCGAGCAGAAGGCCATGCTCAAGCGCTGCAACGGCATCTTCTATGCCTGCGGAGGAGGCGCGGAAGTCCGCCGCTTCAACCGCATGCTGATCGATGCGGGACTGATCAAGCAGCTGTAGCAGGCTGGACCGGCTCCAAACTGCGTTGCAACGGTGCAAAGCTGCAACCTCCATCTATCGCTCGCTGTCTGAACTGCTAGGATGAGGCATCCCGCTTTGGGAGTTATCGAGGGGGCTCATCATGAATTTTATGGATGCCATCAAGGCAGGCTTTTCCAACTACGTGACATTCTCCGGCCGCGCGTCGCGGTCGGAATATTGGTACTGGGTTCTGTTTGTTATTCTCGCCAGCATTGCGTTGTCTGTCGTTGACAGCATCGTCTTTCCGTCGAGCGCCATGCAGCCGCTCAGCAGCCTGTGGGGTTTGGCCACGTTCATCCCCGGACTGTCGATCATGTTCCGGCGCCTGCATGACACCGACCATACCGGCTGGTGGTGGCTGATCGGTCTCACCGTTATCGGCCTTTTCGTTCTGCTCTACTGGGCCATCATCAAGGGAACGCCCGGCCCGAACCGCTACGGCGCGGATCCTGTTCCCGGCACAGTCTAACCCGGCAATACTGCCTCCAACTGGAAACGCAGTCTCGATCCCCCCACGGCAGAATACTTTTTCCGCCGTGGGAGCTTGAGACTTTCGCGCTTTTGCTTCAAATTCCGGCCCATGGCTGTTGAGATTTCCCCCACCCACAAGCTGATCGTGCTGCACACGCCGAAATGCGGCGGTTCATCGCTGATGGGCTCGTTGCAGGACGCCTTCGGCCGCAAGGCGATCTACCGCGATTACAAGTTCCTTGGCGGCGAGCGGATGCAAAAGCGCGCCGAGATACCCGAGCCGGTGATTTACGGGCATTTTCGCGCGGTTAAGTACAACGACATGCCGGGATTTTGGGTGACACTGCTGCGCGAGCCCGTCGATCGCATGCTGTCGCTGTATTTCAACTGGCGCTTCTCCGCGCCGGAGCCGCTGCAGAACCGGATCAGCCGGCTGCGCAACGACGTCCATTCCGGGCGCATGAGCCTGCTGGAGCTTGCGCGCGAACCGGCAATCGTCAACCGCATCCACAAGCACTATTTCGGCGGCTTCGACATGGGCCGCTTCAGCCTGATCATTCCGCATCACAACTATCCGTCGGGCGTGCAGCGTCTTGGCGAGATGGTGGGCGTGCCGCTCGTGTCACAGGAGCGTAATGTCTCGTCGTCGCGTTCGCCGGAATACGAGAAGGCGCGGCGCGAAGTGATGGCCGACGAAGAGATGCTAAAGTCGCTGCGAAGCCTGCTCGGTGACGAGATCGCGTTCTACGGACGCACGATGGCGCTGCCGGCCGTGTGGCAGAAGAAGGAAGGCGAGGCGGCCTGATTGGCTGCGTTAAAGGATGCCGAGCCGCGTGGCGATCGCTTCGAGCCATACCAGCACGGCGGCGAGGATCGCAAGGCCGACGGCGGCCGAGCCCATGTCCTTGATCCGGCCAATGGCTTCGTGGTGGCCCGGCGAAATGAAGTCCGACAGCTTTTCGACCGCTGTGTTGAGCAATTCCACCACCATCACCATCAGCACCATGGCGATCAGGATCAGTGCGTGGAGGCCGCCCGCGGTCACGACGAAGGCAAGCGGCACCGCGAGCACCAGCATCACGATCTCTTCGCGGAAGGCCTGCTCGCTGCGCGCGGCAGCGACGAGCCCGTTCCAGGTGTTGATCGCGGCGCGATAGATCCGTTCCAAGCCAAGCCCCCAGGCGCGTGATGGTTTTATCTGCCGCGCGGCGCGGAAGATATGTGGTTGGCGAGTTCTTGTAAACGCACAACCCGGAATTGAATTCCCGTTCGGGATGTCGTTATCATGCGGGGCTGCCAAAAAAACCAAAACACTCAGGGAGGTATCATGCGTTACCGGAAGCCCGTCATTATTATAGCGTCCTTGCTTGCGTTGGTGTCGGCGCCTGCCATGGCCCAATCGCCGAAGGTGGGTGACCCGCCCGAGGCCAGGAATATGCGCCTCGTGGGATTCGACGACCTGCAGGCGCGGAGCTCCTATCAGCCCACGATTCATCACCGCGCCGACGGGCGTTACTTTGCCTATATCGGCCATCACGGCGCAAACAATGACAATCCGAAACGGTTGAACCGGCTGAACGGCCAGCTCGAGCTCAACGGCACGTCGATCATCGACGTCACCGACCCGGCGCATCCGAAATTGATGGCGCATATTCCGGGCGACGAGGGCGAGGCCGAAGCCGGCGGCTCGTCCTTCGTGCGCGTCTGCGATGCGCGCACCTGGGGGAAGGGCGATCCGAACGCAGTCTATATGCTGCGCGCCTTCGGCAAGCAGGGGCATGAGGTCTGGAACGTCACCGACCCGCAGAAGCCTGCATTGGTCTGGCGTCACATGGGGCTGAAGGACACGCACAAGAGCGGATGGGAATGCGAAACCGGCATTGCCTATCTCGTGTCCGGCATGCCGGACTGGCGCGCGCGCGGCATCGAGATCTACGATATTTCCGATCCGAAGAACCCGGCGAAGATCCGCGACTTCGGCCTCGTCGGCCAGCAGCCCGGCGGCACCGGCGAAATCCCGATGGTGATCCACGGCATGATTTCCACGGAGACCAAGGGCAACCGCGTCTATTTCGGCTACGGCACCAACCGCGGCGGCATCATGCAGATCGTCGATCGCGAGAAGCTGCTGAAAGGCCCGAAGGAGCCGACGCCGGAAAACCTGCTCTATCCGCAGATCGGCCGCCTCGACATGACGCCGCTGGTCGGCGCACACACCACCTATCCGCTCGGGAAAATGAAAATTCCGGAATTCGCCAAGATGGCGGAGCAGAGCGAGCGCGACATGATGATGATCGTGAACGAGACCAGCGCCAACGAATGTTCACGCCAGGCGCGCCAGATGGTGTGGTTCGCCGACGTCACGGTCGAGAACAAACCGATGGTGGTGTCGAACTGGACGGTGCCGGAGGCGAGCGGCAATTTCTGTCAGCGCGGCGGACGCTTCGGCGCGCACTCGTCACACGAGAGCCTTGACCCGATCTACCGGCAGAAGCTCGCCTTCATCAGCTGGTTCAACGCCGGGCTGCGCGTGCTCGATATCCGCGATCCGTTCCAGCCGAAGGAAGTCGCCTATTTCATTCCGTCCATCACCGAAGCGACGGAGAAGCGCTGCCTGAAGGTGGACGGCCAGGACCGCTGCAAGACCGCGATCCAGACCAACAACGCCGAGGTCGATGACCGCGGCTACATCTACATCGTCGATCGCGCCAGCACAGGCATGCACATCCTCGAACTTACCGGGGACGCGCGGGCGGTAGCAGGACTGCCGCCGCTGTAATTGGAATTTGGAGCGGTTATCCCAACAAAAATCTCGTCATGCCCGGCCTTGTGCCGGGCATCCACGTTCTTCGTCCCGTACATCAAGACGTGGATGGCCGGGACATCAGGGCGTTTACGCCCGTCTTCGACGGGCTATGCCCGGCCATGACGAAAGTGAGGCTAGCGGATCGCGACCGGCGCGACGTTCGATCCGGTCGCGCCCTTGAGCTTGAGCGGCTGCATGACAAAGGCAAACTCGTAGGCCTTCGCCTCCGCGAGCTTTTCCAGCCGCAGATTTTCCAGCAGGTGGATGCCGTGCTGGATCAGCATCATCGAATGCACCGGCAGGCTGGTTCCTGGCACCGAAGGCCGCACCTCGACGCAGCAGTTGTCTGCGGCGATCATCATCGGGTCCTGCGTCACCAGCCACATCCCCGCCGCGCTGCCGAGGCCCGGCGAGCTTTTCTCGTAGCGCGCGTTGTCGCGGCCGAGCAGCTTGCCCCAGCCGGTGTTGATGACGACGATGTCACCCGGCTGCAGCGTCATGTTCTCTTTCGCGAGCGCCTGTTGCAGGTCCGTTTCGGTGATGACGCAACCCGGCTCCAGCATGTCGACGCCCTTGAGCGCGGCGACGTCGATCATCACACCCCGGCTCATCAGCATGCCGATATTCTCGACGCCGAGCTTCTTGAAGCCCTTGCGCGTTGCGATGTCGTCGAGCTTGAAGCAGTTATAGAAGCTGTCGCCATACATCTGGTGCGAGAAGGCATCGAGCTGCGTGCCGATCTGCCCAAGCTCGGTGGTGATCAGCTCCTCGTTCTCGGTGCGGGTATTTGGCTTCGGCACGGAAAACTTGGTGGTGATGTTGTAGGTGCGGCTGTTGTTGACGAAGGTTTCCTTCGGGTCGGGGGAGAGGATATCGCCCAGCTCGAACACCTCGCCGGTCTTGATCAGCCTGGTCGCGCGCAGCACGGTTTCCGGCTTCATCCAGTTGCCCGAGCCGCGCTGGTCGCCCGCGCCCCATTTCGACGGGCAGCGCTCGCTGTCCGGCGGCATCTGCCAGGTCGCGGTATTTGTCGGCGCATTTGTTTGCGCGTGAACGAGGGAACTGGCGAAGGCGCAGGCAAGCGCAGCGGCGGCCACAGTCGCGGTGAACTTCATGAAATACCTCCCTGGACGCTTTTGGTTTTTGGTCGTGGACGCCAGTAAATCGCATTCGCTGGCTCCGGCAAAGCTGGTTTCGTTGCGCCACCTGCCGCGATACACTAGACGCAAATGGTGCGAATGAGGCCGCAGTGAAAGACGATATTCTTCCGGATTGGGAGTTCGACATCGAAGAAATCGCCCCCGGTTACTCCCGGCTGCGTGGTGTGCATGTATCCGGCGCCAGTATCGGCATTAACGGAGGGGTTCCTGAGGACGAGCTTCTTGAAAGGGCGCGGCAGGAGGCAGCGGCAATGATGCCGGAAATTGAGAAAGGTCTGGCGGCAACTCGAGCAAAACGGGCCATGAAATCCGCGATCATCGTTCCGGGATATGGATACGGTTGGCAAAAGGATGGCCGCACAATCGACACGCCTCCCGCGTTCAAAATGGAGGTGCGGCGATATAAAGAGAGCGATACCCAAGGCGCTTACAAATTCATTTTGGGGCGCGCATCGGAGCCCGGCCACTTACTGGATGGGCTGTGGATATTCGTCGGCATGAGAACGGCCGGCCCGCAACCAACGTACAATATCTGCTGCTATGACGCGGAGCCGCCTTTTATGGACGGAGGTATCATCGATCTATCCTCCGTGGGTAGCAGCATCAGCGGATTCGGAACGGTAAAAGCGTCGTGAGCCAAATAGGTTGAGGTACCAATGCACGATTGGACGCTGAAATCCGTCTTTTTTGAATGGAAACTGGCGCGCGCCACGCTTGTTTTTGAGAATTCTAAGGCGCTGGACGCCAGCCTCGTTGCGGAGGGTGTTATTGATCTTCATGTTCCGCAACGAAGGGAATGGGGACAGAGCGTTAGCGTGAACAAAATCGTTGGGCCTTCCGACATCGGGAGTGGGATGCGGAAACTGGCCATAGAGATGCAGTCTGGCGATGTCATAACGATCACCGCTGCCGCCTTCGACATCCCGGCAGATTGATCGGAAACCGAAACTTACCCGCCCCCGCGTTAACCGCGCCGTCCGGCCCTGAATCCCGCCCCTGTATCGGCCCCGGCAAATGTCGCATAATGGCGGCGCGGGCTTCTTCGGGGGAAGGACTAGGGTTTTGCGGCGTAGCGTTTCGATCCGGATTCATCTGGCCATTTTCACGCTTCTGGTCGCCCTGCCGCTGCTCGCGGCGGGCCTCGTGGCTGCGCGCATCTATGCCAATTCCGAGCGCGAGGCGCTGACCGCGCAGACCCAGGACATCGCCGCCGACGCCACCGCCGCGCTCGACCAGGAACTCAACCGCGCCCGGCTTGCGGTGCAGGTGCTGGCCGCCTCCGAAGGCATTGCCGAGGCCCGGTTCGAGCAGCTCTATGCGCGCGCCAAGCAGGTCGCCGAGTCCATTCCCGACAGCGCCATCGCGATGCGGCGTCCGGGCGGCGAAACCATCTTCGCCACCAGCCAGCCCTATAACCAGGCGGTGCAGCCGGAAACCGATCCCCGGCTGCTGGCGACCGACAAGCTCTCCGCCGACAAGCGCGTGCCGGTGATCTCCGATCTCGTCGGCGGCAAGATGCTGCCGAGTTTCGTCGCGCTCGATGTGCCGGTGGTGTCGTTCAACAGGACAGAATTCATCCTGACGCTTGGCATTTCGCCGAAGGGCGTTCTCGACATCGTCACCGCGCGCCGGGCGCAGGCGCCGATCACGGTGACCGACAACAATGATCGCGTGATTGCGAAGAGCGGCAACAACGCAAGCGCCAGCGGGCAGAAGGCGAGCGACACCTTCATCCGTGAGACGCAGGGGCAAGCCGGCAGCTTCACCGACACCCCGGCGGATGGCGCGGCGGTGTTCAATGTCTATCGCCGCTCGGAGATGACCGGCTGGCGGATCGCGGCCGGCATTCCGGTCAGCGAACTGGAAGCGCCGCTGCAGGACGCGCTCAACACCCTGATGATTATCGCGGGCGCGGGACTTCTGCTCTCGCTGGTGCTCGCTTTCCTTTACGGCCGCATCATCACGAAGCCGCTCCGCGCGGTGCGGGCCTTTGCTGTGGCGCAGGACGGCGACGCCAGAGCCGTGCGGACCGGTATCAGCGAACTCGACCATGCCGCGGGCGCACTGATGCGCGCTTCCATCGCGCGCACCGACAGCACGGTTGCGCGCAGCCGCATGCTCGATGAAATGAACCGCCGCATGCACAATATGCTTGGCATTGTGCGCGCCATCGCGGACCAGACGCGCCAGCGCGCCATGTCGCTCGACCAGTTCGGCGCGTCGTTCAGCGGCAGGCTCGCCGCGTTCGAGAAGTCGCACCATGCGCTCGGCGACCGCGCCTGGCAGGGCGGCGACCTCAAGGGGCTGATCGCGCAATGCTGCGAGCCGTTCGGCGAAGCCGCGCGGTTCGATCTGTCCGGGCCCGCGATCGAGCTGACGCAGAAGGCAGCGGTCGGCGTCGGCATGGTGGTGCATGAGCTTGCGGGCAACGCCGCGAAATTCGGCGCGCTCGGCAGGGACGGCGGCAGCGTAAAGGTGACGTGGGACATCCCGGCCGAGGACAGCCTGCGCATCCTGCGGCTGAAGTGGGAGGAAGTGAACGGCCCGCCCGCCGGCGCGCCGCGCAAGGAAGGCTTCGGCACCGTCTTGATGCGCGCGATTGTCGAGGGAGATTTCGGCGGCCGGCTCGAGACCTTCTACACCCGCGACGGGTTGCACAGCATCATCTGCATCCCGATGGATGCGCTGGTCGATCCGTCGATCGTGCCGCAAGGCGGCGACGACAAGCCGGTCAAGAAGAGCAAGAAGCAAAAAGAGAAGCGGTAGGCTTCTTGTATGAAAATCCTTGCTGTTCCCTATTTTCCACAGATTGACCCAACTTCCTGTGGGCCGGCAGCATTTGAAATGGCCTATAAAAAATTACGGCCAAGCAAACTTTCAAAGTTTTCGCAAAAAAAGGTCTACGGGCGATTGAAAGAAATCGACCCGGGTAAACCACAGTATCGGGTTACGACTGACGATCTAGTCCAGCTTGCGCTTCATCGTAGCCTCTCAGCAGGTTGGGGGCGAGTTAGCCCGCAACCTGCTGAATTAATCAGCCAAGTTCAGTTTTTCTTAGAATTTCAAATCCCGCTAATAGCCTGCCAACGCTACAGCGACGAGGACCATCAAACCGGACATTTCCGTGTGATAATTGGCATAGATGAAAAGGAAGTCGTGTTTCACGATCCTTGTCCTAAAATCGGAGGAGAGGCGCGTCGAAAGTCGATTGAGGAGTTTATCGACTTATGGAGACCTACCGGCCAGAACGTGACTGGCGGAGTTGGGTTTTGGATTTACGGGGAAGTTTTGACACCACCGCTCGCGCCCGACCAGCCGAACCGGTGGAATTCTTTGGTTTTTCGAAAACGATAGGCCCGCGATCTTCAATTACTTCGTGAGCTCGTGACCTGCCACTGAGTTTTTCCTCCACGTGGAGTTAGAGTCCGGCCTTTAGGAAGGACGGACGATGAAGCGGACCAGGTTCACTGAGGAGCAGATTATTGCGGTGCTGCGTGAGCACGAGGCGGGAGCAAAGCCAGGCGATCTGGCACGCAAGCACGGTGTCTCGGAAGCCACGCTT
>CANKHA010000058.1 GCA_947481685.1 Bradyrhizobiaceae bacterium | reverse complement strand
GTTGTCCAGCTTGAGTACCAGCTTGGCCCGCCCGTCCCATTCCGCGATCGTGCCCTTGATCAACGGCGCCGCCGGTTCCTTCTGCTCGATCGCGTCTTTCAGTAACGTGACGATTTCCGGCTTTTGGTCGAGCGCCGCCTTGATTCGTTTCAGAACGTCGTCGCCGTAGAGTGGATCAATCGGATTGCCGCCCTTCTCGGCCTTGGCTAGCAATTCCTTGTCAGTCAGAGCCTTGCGATAAGCTGTGACTAACGCTTCGAGCCGGTCCTTTGGAACGCCGGGGGGCGCGGCTGTCAGTCGCGCTAGGTCGCCTTGCGACTGGATCAAAGCAATCAGGGACCTCCCGGTCGGGTCGGAGACCAACGATGCGAGTTGCGGCACATCCTTCTGGCCACCGCCTACCTGCGCGATGAAGTGGCCATAGCCGTTCTTCACAAAGGCTTCCCATGAAGACCGCGATGCAACCGAACCGACGATCTCACCACGCCGCATCGCGAGCTGGTCCTCGCTGCCGTTGTAACCGGTCTGAAGCTTGATCGGTAGCTTCAATACCTTGGCGAGCATTGTGGTCTCCACATAGGCGGCGCTGCCAATTCCGGCCGTCGAGAAATTGACAGATTCCTTGTCTTCTTGCAGATCGGTATATGTCTTGATCGGGGATTGTTGCGCGATCACAAAAATGCGCGGCTCGGACGCTGCCTTGCCGATCCAGGAGAACTTTGTCAGGTCGAATTTAATGCTGTCGAGACCAATCACCTGATTGTAAATCAGGCCGGTGTTGAAGGTGCCGATGGTCAGTCCGTCCGCCTTTGAGGCATAGAGCGTGTTGGCGCCGACGATATGTCCGGCGCCCGGAACATTTTTGACCACGAAGGTAGAACCGGGCAAATATTTCTGCATGTATTCCGCGATCAAGCGGGCATAAAGATCGTAGCTGCCGCCTGCGGCAGTCGCTACGATGTAGGTCACCGTCTTGCCCTTGTAGAAATCTATTCCGGTCTGTGCGGATGCAGGCAAAATGACCAAACTGCTTGTCAATAAAGTGAGGGTCGAGAAAATCGACTTCATGATCGATTGCATTGGGCGCTTCCTCGATAAGTCTTATTATCTCGCAGCAGCAAGCGCGGACGGCGCTCACGCTTTAAAAGCCATATTTTCATAGAGTGGTCCCCGCCGCATCAACGTGTTTCATGTCAATGCGAAGGTACGCCAGTGATGCAGACGCGCATCCCGTCGAACAAGTTTCTGCTATCAGGCGCAATGCGGCACTCCAGGCGCCGTATCGGGCGCTGGTGGTCGGTAGCCCAACGAGGAATGTAGTCTGTTCGGCGATAACAACTCGCATACCTCACTTTACATCAGACAATTAAGAAACTCGCGCTACTATGTATCCAGCACCTGTTCGGGGAACAGGCTTTCGACCGAGATGCGCTTTCCGAGCAGGTTCTGGTCATGGGAATAGTCGATGAAGCGTTCGAGGTTGGCGCGGTTCGCCTTCAGCCCGATTGGCCAAAGGTCGGGTGCCATCTTCTGCTCCTCCTCGAAGTAGTGGCGGCCCCAGGCGAGCTGCGACCAGCCGGGATCCTCGAAATAGCTGTGCGCGATCTCCTTGGCCTGCGCATAGCATTTCATCATCGCCTTCGGCAGCCACGGTTCGCGCTTCACCAGTTCGTTGTTCATGGCGAGGATATGCATGATCGGGAAGTAGCCGTTCTTCTTGAGGTACCGCATTTCCTCCGCACGCGTGTCGCGAAACAGCCGCCGTGCCTTGCACTTGCCTGACAGCACGGATAGCGGCGGGTGGGGGAAGAACAGCGCATCGAGGTCGCCGCGTTCCAGCAGTTCGCCAAGGTCTTCCTTCTTGTTGAGCGATTCAATGGAGACGCCGCGCTTCTTCTCGAACGCCACTTTTTCCTTGGAAGTCACGAACCATTTGATCTCTTCCCACGGCACGCCGTATTCGAATTTCAGGTCACCCTTGGCGAGCAAAGACAGAGTGGTCTGAAAGGAGCTGAGCGCCACCTTCTTGCCGATCAGGTCGCGTGGATGCTCAATGCCTGAATCCGGATGAACGAACATCTGGCTCGCGCTGAACAGTCGCCGCGGAAAGATCGGTACCCCGGTGATGTCCATGCCGCGTTCCCGCGCCATCAGGTAGGACGACATGGAGAATTCACCGATGTCGAATTCCTTGTCGTCCAGCATGCGCTTGTGACGCGCGGTGCCGTCCCGCAACGTTACGCTTTGGCCGACCTGATAGACCTCGAACTCCACACCTTCCGGCGGCGTCACCGTCTGATCGAAGAAAGGGAAATGACGGTCGTATCGCTCAAGCGCGATCTTCAGTTTCAAACGCTTCGTTGCGGTCATACGTTAGTGTCCCTATCTCTGTTCTCATTGGTCAGCAGGAAGTGAGACGGCGGCCAAAGGCAAGCCCGCGCCGTCCCGATGGAAAATCAGTCTTTACCGGCGGGGAAGGTTCCTAGTCGCCCCTTGTTTCGGCCGACAGGCCATTCTTGACCCGCAACTCGGATAGATAGGTGCGGTCCTCGTCTGATTGCGCCATCGCATTCTTGATAAGCTGGTGAATATCTGCCCCCGACTGCAGTTCATAATCAGGGTCCAGTACCGACTTCGCCTTTTCGCGAAACTCCGGATCGGTATCCATCTTCAGAAAGGCATCACGATAGGCTGCGACAATGGGCGCGGGGGTGTTCGGCGGCAGCGCATAGAATTTGCCGATCGCCGCGACAGTCAACCAGCTATTCAGAGCCGAGTTTTCCCGGCTGCCAAGCTTGCCCGCGAGCAACTCACTCATCGTCGGCGTATCGACGAAGCTCCTTCGTCGTACGAATTTGCCGTCCGCGAAAAATCCGTTCTGTGCGACGCCGACGAATTTGCCGCTAGCCACCATCGGGCCGAGCACGTTGATGACACCGGTTCCCATCATCTCCGCTTCGCCGCGCTGAATAGCAAGATCGATATCCGTGCTGCCACGATAGCCGGTCACCTGGCGCACGTTCCAGCCGAGGAATTCCTTTCCCCAGATCGTGAACAGGGCGCCAGGCCGCGCCACGCCGACCTGCGCCATAACCACCGGCTCGGAAGACGGATTGGTCAGGCGCGGGAGGGCGGACTTGCTGGCGACCAGCACTGTGCCTGGATTTTGTATGGCTCCGATGAACTCCCATTTGGACGGATCGTATTTGGCCTGGGGGTTCTTTTCGGCGGCTGCCACGACCTGAGATGCTGACCCTCCATAGAAGGTCAGTCCATCAGGTGCGACTTGATGCGCGATATGATTGGACGCGGCAATGCCATTGGCCCCCGGCATGTTCTGCACCAGGATGACGGGATTTCCGGGAAGGTACTTGCCGAGAAAGGAGGCGATCAGGCGCGCGCTTATATCCGCGCCGCCACCGGCCGCCTGGCCAAGGATCATCCGCACCTGTTTGTCGGCGAATGTGACTTGTTGCGCCTGCGCGGCGTTTGCCGTGCCTGCGGCGACGGCAAGAGCCAGCAACGCTGCCGGCAACAGGCCTTCCCCAAGACGTGCTTGCATGTTCGTTCCCTCGGTTTGATCGTTTTTGCTTATTGATGGTTGGTCGCGACTATATGTCTGTCAGGGGTCAGACGTCCACTTCTTGAGCTCTTCCGGGTTGTCCATGAATTCTGGCGGTATGCCTATGAAGTCGTGCTTGATCAGCGGCACGCCGCAATGCCGCAGAATGTCGTAAGCGGTGGTGCAATGAAAATAGAAGTGCGGAAGCGTACGGTGGAGCAGCAGTATCCGGCCGGCAAACTCGCGCTGGCCGTTTTTTACGATACGATCCTCAGTGTCCTCGAACTGTTTGGGAGTAAAGCTGTTCAGGAATGCGATTGTCTTTGCGATGCTGGCTCTGAGTTCCGCAAAGCTTTTTTCGTTTTTCGGCAGTGCGAGTGGCGGTACGCCCGCCAGCGTGGCGCAAATTCGCTCCGCATGCGAGCAACATTGCTGCACCTGCAGCACAAAAGGATACATGTCCGGATAAAGCCGCATGTTGAGCAGGAAGGCTTCGTCGAGCTTCTTTGCCCTGACATGGTCTTCGGCCTTGCCGATGACGTGGGACAACGCGGAAAGGAGTTGCACGAAGACCGGGACCGAAATCTGATACATTGAAACGGGCATGATTTTCCCGGTGTGCTCCTGCGTAATAGGGTCCAAATCTAACGCGCCGGGCGTTGGCGCAGCAACTTAATCCGTCGACGGATGGTGCCTGTTCTGCCGGCCCGGAAGTACAGAGGATCATTTCCTCTAATGCCCCGGCTCCGTGGGATCGGGGGGGGGCGCTGGTATGCCAAGGGCCGCGCCTGAAAGTGACTGACATTGCCGTATCCCTGGGTTAAGTTGGCGCCCAATCAGCCAGCAGGCGAAGAATTTCCGGGGAGAAGCTGAGCCTCGTGCCGATGACAATCGTTCATCGCGCTCGCGGCTAGCATCAAGAAAAGAAGAGAGGTCATTTATGACGGCGGTGGATCTGGTAGGCGGGGCCCAGAACTGCGTGATCGATTGCGCGCAGATCGGCAAAGGCAGCGTGGTCGCCATTGTCAACGAGACCGGGGTCGATCCGGCCATGGTGTCCGCCATCGAGGACGTGGCGCGGGACGCCGGGGCCAAGGTCTCCGTGGTCTGGGCCGAGCCTTATGCCAAGGACGATGAGAACGCGAAAATTCCCGAGAATATTTTCGCGGCCTTTCGCGACGCCGACATCCTGATCAACCACTATCATTCGCTGAGCCGTGTCGCCCTGCAGGATGAATTTCCCGACGAGACCCGGGTGCGTGTGCCCAACCGGGCGACCACCGCAGCGCTTCTGGGCTCGAGCTGGGCGCGCTTTCCCTACGGCGTGCAGAAGGCCTTCGGCGAGACTCTGGAAGACATCATGTCTCCCGGCCAGCGCTGGCGGATCACGAGCCCGGCGGGCACCGACCTTCGCGGCCAGTTCGTCGAGGCCGACAGCGCTCTCGCGCAGGCATATTTCCAGACCGACGAAGACAACAACCGCGCGCGCCGCAATTTTCCCGGCGGCGTGCATACCCCGCGCATTTCCATCGGCATCCACGGCACGCTGGTCGCAGAATATGTCGATGGGGCCCCGGCAGACATGCCGCCCGTGCGCCTGACGATTGCCGATGGCAAGGTTGTCGGCGTCGAGGGTGGCGACCCGGAAGGGCGTGCCCGCGCGCGCATCCTCGAAAGCGACGGTTATCTGGATTCCTGGCATTCCGGGATCAATCCGAAAACCGTCGTTCCGGTGAAGCGTACGGCCAATCCGCGCAAGTGGTACAGCTATGCGCATTGCAGCCCGAAGATGGTGCACTTCCATCTCGGCCGGACCCATTCGACCATCAACGTCGCCTGCCTCGACCAGACGCTGGAGATCGAGCACAAGCCGATTTACGAGAATGGCGCCCTGATCCCGCTGTCCGACCGCCGCATTGACGATGCGCTCACACGCTACAAGCTGGATGCGGACGTATTCCGGACCGAAACGGTCCTGTGAACCATAACTGCGAAACAAGAAACCAAGGGGAAGCAATAATGAAAGCCGCGATGCGTTATCTCGTGATCCAGAGCGACACACCTTCGGACCTCGCCGATTTCTACCGGCGCAATCTCGGCCTTGAAGAGCTGGGCCGGTCGAACCAGGGCGACGTGTCCGCGACCGATGGCTTCTTCAACATCACCTTCATGAAACGGCGTCCCGAGCTGCACGAGTCGCGCACCCAGGCCGGTCTTCATCACTTCGGCTTTCAGGTCGACAACCTCGATGAAACGCTGGAGCGCTATCGTGCGCTGATGCCAAACATGCCGATCATCGAGGAAAAGGGCGGGTTGCACTTCGGCGATGTCCGAATCTTTGATCCGGAAGGCATGCCGGTCAGCCTGTCGGAGAAATCCTTCGGCGTCGGCGAAAATCCGGACCGTCTTCCGCGCATCCGGCACATCGCCTGCAACGCGCTCTGGCCCGAAGGCATCCTCAATTTCTATACGCTGATGTTCGGTTTCCGCGAGCTTGAGGCGAGCCGCGAACGCCGCAAGCAGGGGCGCGGCAATCGCTTCTGCGGCGATGGCTTCACCAACATTGCCATCCACCCATTCTACAACGAGTCCGAAGGTCACGAGCCGTGGTACGGCGTGAACCACTTCGGTTTCCTGGTGTCGGATGTGCTGCAGAAGGTCGATCAGCTCGGCAAGGAAATCCCCGTCGCCAAGCGCCCGGATTCACGGCCCTATGCCGAATACCGTCTGGAAGATCCGGAGGGCAACAAGTTCGACCTCGGCCAGACCAAGGGTTGGGAAGTCGACGTCAACAAATGGGAGCGGGCGGCCTAGCTCTCGCTCCTGGCCGTCCTTCATTCAGCTCCGAGGGACTGTCTTGATGGAACGCAGCCAATCGCACCTGTGTGTACCGAAAACCCTATCCGCGTTGATGATGTGACAGAATCGCCTAAGGTGGCTCGATGATTGGGCTGCTATTTTTGCTTCTTGCTTTCTTAGCCTTGCCATTCAAGTCGAAGAGCCGGCTTGCGGCAGAGAATGCGGTTCTCCGACATCAGTTGGTCGTTCTGCGGCGTAAGGTTCGTGGCCGGGTTAAGCTGACGAACAACGACCGCTGGTTCTTTATCCAGCTGTATCGATGGTTTCCGTCGATCCTGCAGATCCTCACAATAATCCAGCCTGAGACGCTCGTGCGGTGGCATCGGGCGGGCTTTCGTTGCTATTGGCGTTGGAAGTCACGCCCACAGGAAGGGCGGCCGCGGATTGAGGCGGACCTGCGCGCGCTGATCCAAAGAATGAGCATGGAGAATCCGCTTTGGGGCGCGCCGCGTATCCACGGTGAACTTCTCAAGCTCGGGTTTGAGGTCGCGCAGTCGAGTGTTGCCAGGTACATGGTCAAGCGGCGCGGGCCACCAGATCAGGGATGGCGCACCTTTTTGCGCAACCACGCGCCAGACATTGCCGTCATGGACCTGTTTGTCGTTCCAACCATCGGCTTTGATCTGCTCTATGCCTTCGTCATCGTCCGTCTGGACCGCAGAGATATCGTCTGGATCAACGTCACGACCAACCCGACGGCTGAATGGATCGCGCGTCAGCTGACGGAAGCATTCCCTTGGGATGATGCGCCGCGCTACCTCATCCGCGATCGGGATCGGATCTTCGGTACCATCGTCACACGTCGATTAAGTGCCATGGGCATCCGGGACAAGCCCACCGCGCCGCACTCGCCCTGGCAGAATGGCTTTGCTGAACGGCTGATCGGATCAATCCGGCGCGAGTGCGTGGATCATTTCATTGTCTTGGGCGAAACGCATTTGCGCCGCATCTTGCGAGCCTATGCCCGTTATTACAACGATATCAGAACGCATCGCTCATTGGATAAAGATGCACCGGTCTCTCGCCGCGTTCAGCGGACCGGAAGCATAAAATCATACCCCATCCTTGGTGGCCTTCATCACTACTACGTTCGGGTTTAGGTTTTCGGTACACACAGGTGGTTGCGCCCGTTGCGGCCGTTGCCTAGACTTAATCCGATTTATCAACATCGCCGTGCTGTCGAGCCTTGGAGAGGTTTCGGCGCGGAGGAAGGTTTTGGATGGACGACGAGGCCGGGAATACCGGTAGCGTCGATCGTGCCCGTGATCCGGCGCCGCGAAGGCGGCGCCGGTGGGGACGACGATCATTTCACGCGCCGCATGAACGGCCGGCGGGCGAGAGCAATCATCGCCCGGACGCGACCTATGCTGCGCTCGATCTCGGTACCAACAACTGCCGGCTTCTGGTGGCGCGGCCGACGGCTGACAGCTTCCGGGTGGTCGATGCGTTTTCCCGCATTATTCGCCTGGGCGAAGGCCTCTCGAAAACCGGCCGGCTGAGCGACACAGCCATCGAGCGTGCGGTCGATGCGCTCGCCATTTGCCGCGACAAGATGAAGAATCGCACGGTCGCGCGCGCGCGACTGATAGCGACCGAAGCCTGCCGCGCCGCCGAGAACGGCGAGGAATTTCGGGCGCGCGTCGCCGAGCAGGTCGGCCTTGAGCTTGAGATCGTCGATCGCGAAACCGAAGCCACGCTCGCCGCCAGCGGATGCTCGCCATTGCTCGATCCACAGGCGCAAGGCGTCATCTTGTTTGACATCGGCGGCGGTTCATCGGAACTGGTGCGGCTCGGACCATCGAAGCCCACCAAATTCGGTCCTCCGCTCCCCGAAATCCAGGGTTGGATGTCGATCCCGATCGGTGTGGTCAATCTGTCCGAGCGGCATGGCGGCGTTGCCGTCACGCGCGCGATCTATGAGAACATGATCTCGGAGGTCGGTGCTTACGTCGATCGTTTCGCCGCCGAGCATCCGATGCGCGGATTGTCCAACGTGCATCTTCTAGGCACCTCCGGCACGGTTACGACCATCGCCGGTGTTCATCTCGAGCTGAAGCGGTACGAACGCCGCTATATCGATGGCTGCTGGATGGCCGACGAGCAAATCAGCAGCGTGATCGGCCGTCTGCTGGATATGACTTATGAAGAGCGCGTCGCCAATCCCTGCATCGGCCCCGAACGCGCGGATCTGGTGCTGGCCGGTTGCGCCATCCTGGATGCGATCCGCCGCGCCTTTCCGTGCGAGCGTGTTCGCGTGGCTGACCGTGGGCTGCGCGAAGGCATGCTGGTGCAGATGATGCGCGCGGACAGTGTCTGGAGCCGCGCCGGGATTCCACAGCTATGACGCCTCCCGATAAAAAAGGCGATGGCCGCGCGCTGAAGGTGCGGGTGAAAACCGGCAAGAGCCGCTCGCTGTCATCCAAGCTCTGGCTCGAACGGCAGCTCAACGATCCTTATGTGGCGCGCGCCAAACGCGACGGTTTCCGCTCGCGCGCCGCCTACAAGCTTTCCGAGATCGACGACAAATTCCATTTCCTCAAGCCGGGCGCGAAAGTGGTCGATCTCGGCGCGGCGCCCGGAGGCTGGAGCCAGGTTGCGGCGAAGCGCATTGGCCTGGAGAAGGGCAAGGGCCGCATCGCCGCCATCGATCTTTTGAAGATGGACCCGATTCCCGGCGTGGATTTCCTGCAGCTCGATTTTCTGGATGAGACAGCGCCGCAGATTCTGCGCGATCTCATGGATGGACCTGCCGATGTGGTGTTGTCGGACATGGCGGCGAATGCCACAGGCCATCGGCAGACCGATCACATTAAAATTGTTGCGCTGGTCGAGCTGGCCGTCGAATTTGCCCGCGAGGTGCTCAAGCCCGGCGGCGCTTTTGTTGCGAAAGTGATCCAGGGCGGCACCGAGGCAACATTGCTGGCCAGCCTCAAGCGCGACTTCACGACCGTGAAACATGTGAAACCGGCGGCGAGCCGGGCGGATTCCGCCGAGCTCTACCTTGTCGCCACCGGATTTCGCGCCAAAGGAGCCTGATCCGTGGGACTAAAGCTTGTCATCGGAAACAAGAATTATTCGTCATGGTCGATGCGGCCATGGATGGCGATGCGGATCGCGGATATTCCGTTCGAGGACCAGGTGATCCATCTTGACGATCCGGTCTTCAAATCGGAATTGGCCAGGCTCACGCCCGCCGGCAAGGTTCCGGTTCTGATCGATGGCGACCGGCATGTCTGGGAATCGCTTGCGATCATCGAATACGTCGCCGAGACCTTTCCCGATGCCAAAATCTGGCCGGCGGATGTCGCCGCGCGCGCTCATGCGCGGGTGGTCAGCGCGGAAATGCATGCCGGCTTCGTGAATCTGCGCCGCCATTGCGCGATGAACATGGCGCGTCCGCCGAAGCGCCGGGAGCTGACACCCGAAGTTCAGAACGATGTCGCCCGGATCGAGCAGATGTGGAACGATAGCCGCGCACGTTTCGGGAAGGATGGCCCGTTTCTGTTTGGAGCCGCCAGCGCCGCCGACGCCATGTATGCGCCGGTGGTGTCGCGTTTTCATACCTATGACATCGCCGTCAGCCCGGATACGCGCGCTTATATGCAAGCCGTCAGGGCCTTGCCGGCATGGATCGCATGGGAGACAGCTGCGCGGCAGGAGTCCTGGGTTTTGCCGCGCGCGGAGGTCGATTGGCCTGACGTTTTACGATAGGTTAATTTGCTGTTTGTCGTGGACCTCGTTTGGCTTGGATAATTTTCTTACGTCTGTTTTCAATGAGGCCGGCGCGCCGGCGAAAGGAAGGCGACAATGACTTTTACAATTGGCAGAGTGTTGCTCGTTCTGATCTTCATTATATCCGGCGCCTTCAAACTTTATGATCTCCAGGCGACAGCGGAGCAGATAAAGGCGGTCGTTACCATTCCGGATGCGCTGTCGAACATCGCCGCCCAGATTGTCAGCGCCACGGGCATGGAGATACCGCGCATTCTTGCGATCGTCGCGGGAGTGGTTGAAGTTGCCGGAGGTTTGCTTGTCGCCTCTAATATTGGAACGCGCGGCGCTGCTTTTGTCCTGGCGCTCTTTACCCTCGTGGCGACGTTCTATTTCCACGCCTTCTGGAACATGACCGGCGCCGACATGCAAATCAACATGATCCACGCGATGAAGAATCTCTCCATCATCGGCGGGCTGTTGATTTTCGTGGTGCTGGGATCGTGGCGACCGGTTCCATCGAACCAGATGTAGCCTGCGCCCACAGAGGGTCGCAAAATGGGCGGCCAAGTGGGCCGCCCTAAGTTTGATACGCCACGCGGGAGGAACCCGTAACGGCAGCCCCATAGCCCGGGCCGCGAGCGCAATCTCAGTCGCAACTTTTACGCGATTCGCAACCCGTCGTCATTGGGATAACCCTCAAATCGGGATCCAGGTGACGAGACGCACAGCTTTTTCTACGTCCAGCAGCCGCGAAGCGCCTTCCTTATAACCGCGGCTTATCAGCAGATTTTCCGGGGTTATGGCGGGCACCTGTGGGAAGACCGGACGACCACCGGGTAAGCGGACATGGTCGGCGCGCGTCAGATGGAAAGCGTCATAGCCGATATCGAGGAACAGTCCGAAGACCTCCGTCCCGCCGATCACCGCAAGCACGCCATCGATGCCAAGCATTGTCCAGGCTTCGGCAAAAGAAGCGCCGGCGGGATTCCACAACACAGCCTTGGGATTGTCGGGATGCGGCCCGACACCTGCGATGCGCCGCGTCACGATCAACCGTGCGCGTTTCGGTGCATTTGGCCCTCCTTCGTGGGAATGGCGTCCGTGAACAACCGCATCGGCCTTGTCGAGCGAGCCGTGAAAGAAATACTGGTCGGCGTCGATCTTCAGCGAGTCCGGCATCACGCCCGATGAGTCTGCAAGCATGCCGTCAACGGAGATGATGGCATAACCTTCGATGCGGGCAGGGCGGGAAGCGGTCATCGCGCCAGTATAAACCGCAAAGCGCCAGGACGGTGAGGTCCTGGCGCTCAACTTCACGAAATCTCGGAAGTGTTATTCGACGGTGCGAATGACGCTGTTCATCGGACGCGCGTTGGCGTTCACCGGGTTCATCTCTTTCATGGCCATCGCGTCGTATTCCGGCAGGGTCTGCAGAGGCTCCTTGGCCTTCATCTGCACCACCTTGTATCCGCCCGCTTTCATCTGCGCGAGAATGTCCTTCACGGCATTCGCCGTCCATGCATGGACATCATGCATCAGGACGATGCCCTTGCCGTGTTTCTTGAGCTTTTCCATCACCGACTTGGTGACGGCCTCGGCGCCACCCTTCTTCATCTTGAAGTCGAAGGAGTCAAAATCGGTCGAGAACATCGCGACATTGCGGGTGCCGAGATAATTCGTCAGCTCCGGCGGTTGGACGAGCGCCGGAAACCGGAAGAACGGTGATTCGAATCCGGCATCACCAATCGCGAGCCTGACCGCGCTCATGCCCTTTTCGATCTCTTCCTTGGGATCGTAATCGCGTACTTCCCGTTTCCCATCGCCAATTTTAATCTGCATGCTGCCGCGGGTCTTGTTGAGGACCTGATGCGACCACGTGTGCGAACCGATGGTGTGACCCGCTGCGGCGACCTGTTTCAGGATTTCCGGAAATGTCAAAGCATTGAGGCCGATGGAAAAGAAGATCGCCTTCACGCATTCATCCGCCAGCGCCTTCAGCACGATCGGCGTCGTCGGCCAGGGGCCATCGTCGAAGGTCAGCACGACTTCGCCGGGCTGGAGGAAGTCGTACATCTTGAAATGCTCGAAGCCGAAGCCGGGTCCGCCTGTGGTGTCGATTTCGACCACGCGTGAGATACCCATGGCGTTCGGATTTTTGCAGCTCGCATCGCGGATCGGTGCTGAAGCAGGCGCAGGTACAGCCGCCGGCGCGCCAGCGGACGGAGCGCCCTGGGGTGCGGCGCGCATCGGAGGCGGATCGCCCATCGGTCCCAGCACGCGCTGGGCATGGGCAACGCTGATCGCCGCGAGAGACACTGAAATCGCAAGAATGGTGGCTTTGGCCCGCATCGTATTTTTCCTCTCCCGCGAAGCGCGGATACATGGCTGGTGTAACGGGCGCCCCGTTGGCGCCACAAGTTTGAGTCGGTCCGCGGTTATTTTGGCATGCCGCTGTCTGTGCCGCGAGTCCAGCCCGGCAAAATGAAGCCGGACCGGGAGTTAACCTTAGTAAAGGCGGCTCAGTCGGCCGGCCGCAATTCCTTGGCAATAGCCGCCACAATTCGTGCATCTGACGGCTCGATTTCGGATGGGAAGGCGGCGGCAATATGTCCGTCACGGCTCACAAGATACTTATGGAAATTCCAGCGCGGCGCATCCAGCGGCCGCTCCCCGGCAGCCCACCGGTAGAAGGGGTGTGCGGCGGCTCCTTTCACCGTCACTTTTTCGGCAAGTGGGAAGGTGACGCCGTATTGCTGATGGGCCGTGTGGTCGATGTCTTCCGCGCCGCCCGGCTCCTGCCCGCCGAAATCGTTGGAGGGTACGCCAACGATCAATAGGCCCTGGTCGCGAAAGCGGGTCCAGAGCTGCTGCAGACCTTCGTATTGCGGGGTGAAACCGCAGAGCGAGGCGGTATTCACCACCAGGATCGGCTTGCCGGAATGCTCCGCAAGGCGGAGATCGCCGCCCTCCAACCGCTTGAAGGAGAACGCGTAGGCGGTTGTGCGACTCATGCCGGGAGAAATGCCTTGCGCAAAAGCGGGCGCCGCACAGGCAGTCCCGACCAGGGCAAGGAAGCTTCGGCGATTACGCAGCATGAATGCCTCATAGTTTGTAGGGAGTGCCGACGAAATCCCGCTTGACCAGATCGAGACCGGCGTGACGCAACAGGTCGTAAGCCGTGGTGCAGTGAAAATAGAAATTCGGCATCGAATGGTTCAACAACAGACCCTGGCCGGTGTATTTGCGTTCGCCGCTCGATCCCTTGACGACGATTTCCTTGTCCTCGGTGCCGTCAATTTGTGACGGCTTGAGTGCCTTCAGATAATCGACGACACGCGCAATCTCGGCTTTCAATTCCGGAATGCTGTTGTCGTCCTTTCCGACGGCGGGCCCTTCCACGCCGCTCAGCATGCCGCAGACCCGGGAAGGGTGTCGGCAGGCTTCGTGCACCTGGCGGCCCATGGAATACATGTCGGGATAAAGCCGCATACTGAGCAACGCAGAAGGATCGATCTTCTTCTGCTCGGCATAGGCTGCCGCCTTGTCGAGCACGGCAGACAGCGCACTCAGGTGCTGAATGAAAATTGGCACGGAAACGGAATACATCGAAATCGCCACGGCTTCCCCCCGGTTGGTTTTTTTAGAATGCCGCAGCTTAGCCTTTTTCGGCCGCGCCTCAACTGCCCGATCGGTCGCTGCCGAGTTCGCTTCTTTTGGTGATTTCCGTTTCGGTGCGGCTGGGGAGGTCGTTGTCTGGTGGGCGGCGCTGGTCGCTGTCTTCTTTGGTCGGGCTAGTTTTGGGTGTGCCGACGTCCTTGTCGGTGATGTATGGGCCGAGAGCCGGTCCCGCAAATCTGCACAGGACGCTAAGTGGAGTTTCTGCCTGACGGCGGGCACGCTGTTGCCTGCGAATCAGGAGAGACCATGAGCAGACGACCGCGCCGGAACCACACACCGGGCTTCAAGGCTAAGGTGGCGCTTGCC
>CANKHA010000057.1 GCA_947481685.1 Bradyrhizobiaceae bacterium | reverse complement strand
GTTTGGCAGGCTCAAGGACTGGCGGCGCATTCATACCCGTTACGACCGATGCGCCCACACCTTCATGTCAGCAATCTGCATCGCGGCCGTCGTCATCTTCTGGCTATAAACAATGAGTCCTGAGCCTAGCTTTCTTGCCGTAAAGCACGTCGTAGACGTTGCAGGCGATACCCGTCGCCTCATAGCCGTCCTGACCGGTGGCCTGCGCGATCGCGAACATCTGCTGGGCGAGACCGACGAACGGCATCGGGACTTCCATCTCGCGCGCCATGTCGAGTCCGAAATTGACGTCCTTCGGCATCCACGACTTGCGCGGTTTGTAGTTGCCGCTCACCACGATTTCCATGATGCGCCGGGTCGCCACCGAGTCCTGCTGCGAGTTCTTGAGAATGTTCTGGAAGGTGGCCGCATCGAGCCCGCCCGCCCCAAGCAAGCGGCAGACTTCGACGATGCTCATGTGCTGAACGGCAGCCAGCATCGCCATGCAGTTCTTGACGAGCTTGGCGTTGCCGAGTTCGCCGACGTGAAGGACCGATTTGCCCATGGCCTTGAAGATGGGCTGATGCTCATCGAACAAGTCTTTGGAGCCCGAAAGCCAAAGCGCCAGCTGACCGGCTGCCGCCACCTCCTCGACGCCGCCGGCGGACGCATCGACGACGGTCCAGCCCTTCTTGGCGAGCTCACCGTTGACGCCGACGATGGTCTCTTTGTCGATGCTGCTGAAGTCGATCCAGACTTTCGCACCGGTTGTCGCCTCGACGAGACCACCCTTGCCGAGGGCGACAGTTTTGACGGCATCGTTATGCGGCAGCATCGAGAGCACGAGGTCACACGATTCGGCCACGGCTTTGGGTGAGTCCGCGAACTGTGCGCCCTGGGCCTCCAGTCCCTTGGCCTGCTCGCGCCTGACATCGCTCACGACCAGGCGATAGCCCGCCTTGATCAGGTTGGCCGCCATCCCGACGCCCATTCCACCGGTCCCAATGAAACCCAGTGTCTTCATCACTCGCACTCCCTGAATCGGCTGTCGCTAAATGTCTGATGGTGGCGGGACTTTAGCGGCGCGAACCGCGAGCGCAAGCGGCGCCCGGCGCGGCATCCATGTCCGCGAGGAATGGTACAGCTGGGTGGGCTCGAACCACCGACCTCCGGATCCACAATCCGGCGCTCTAACCAACTGAGCTACAGCTGCACAAGACGCAGCAGAGACGGCCTCAGGCCGCTCCCGCCACGGGGCCTCTATATGGCAAAAGCCGACCCCTGCTCAAGGGCGGCTTTTCGAGCGCATGATCCGGCGAAGTGGAAACCGGTTCGCCGCCAAGATCATGCGCCACTTTAAGAGTTAGCGCGCGAAAAAGCCCGGGCAACCGGCCCGGGCTGACTACGCTTTACGCTACAAAAACCCAGGCAACAACCTGGATTACGCAACCTTGCTGAAGGCCTTCGTGACGCCGGCCTTGAGCGGCTCGACGGCATCGGTGGCAACTTTCTGCGCCATCGAGGTGAGGTCCTTGGTCTGCTCGGTGACCACTTCGAACTGCTTGCGCGCATGCGCGGTGGACAGCTCAACGGCTTCCGAAAGCGACTTCACGGCGAGGATCTGGGCGAAGAAATCGAAAGCGGCGTTGGTATTCAGGCGCGCCGTGTCGATCAGCTTCTGGCCGTATTCCGAGCTGCCCTTGGTGGCGGTGGAATAGGTCTCTTCCATCACGTCGGTCGCCTCTTCAGCGGCGGCCTTCATCTTCTCGTAGCTTTCCTTGGCCTGGGAGACGCCCTTTTCCGCGATTTCGCGGAAAGCAGCGGGAACTTCCATCTTCGGCATTTCGAATTTCGGCATTTCAAACTTCGCGCTGTCGAAAGCGGAAGCGGGCTTGGCCTTGCTCTTCACGTTGACACTGGCTTCCATGACTGTACCTCGGCGTTGGATTTTTTCTGGGTCGCAACCCGCTCCCGATCACCTTTGACCGGTAGGCCGCGATGGGCCCAGCAATTGGCCGGGTCTCATCGAGATTGCTTATAGCATAGGCAATGGTGCGCTGCAATATAAATATTGCAACGCACAATCAACGGCTTAGACGGTCGACTTTGGCGCAGGCGTCAGCGGGGTTTGGCCCCCGCAGACTCAGCCCCCATCCGGGTAGCCGTCTGACCTAATTCCCGCGCCTGCTCGGCGAGAATATCCATTTGCTTGCGCACGTATTCCGAGTGCACTTGCACCACTTCATTGATGTCCTTGGCGGTCATCAATTTCTGCGCGAGGTCGAAAGAACTGGCGACGTTTTGCTCCGCAAAACTCATGGCTTTCTGGGTCACATCCTGCGCGCCGGCACGCGCGGCATTGGCCTTTTGCTCGAATGTGCTGGCCGCCTGGCCGGCGGCGCTTACGAAGCCGTCGAACGCCTTGCGCGCCTGTTCCACGCTCTTTTCAGCGAGGGCGCGCATTTCCGGAGGAACTGCGAAGTCGAATGGTTTCTGGGTCATCGTCTCCTCCTGGGTGATACCGGCCTATGCCAGCATTCGGTGGTTAACCTGCCAAGTCAAAAGTTGTGCCCTGCGAGTCGTTTTCGCTTCGGGCGGGAAGCGGAGAACGCCTGTCTGGATTAACGTTATCCCGAGTTAGCCGGGGTTCCCGGGGCCTCTGTCATGGACGGTACAGAGTACCCAGTTTAATAAATCTTTAAGCCTGTCGGGCACGCCCCGACCACCTCTATACGAGCATCCATGAACGATTCCGCGTCCCAGCTCGCCTACCTGCGCGATCCCCGCATTTCCGCGCAGGCGATCGCCGCGGCGCCGGCCTGGTTGTGGGCGGCGGATGCCACACGGATCCTCTGGGCCAATGCCGTGGGGGCGGCGATCTTCCACGCCGATACCTCGGTCGCCCTCGCCGAGCGCCGTTTCGATTCCCAAGATCCCGCAGATCCCGCCGCACAACAGATTGCCCGCATCACCGCGGCCTTGCCGCTCGATGGCGTCCCGCGGCTCGAACGCCTGACGGGCCTGGGCACCGGCGATGCACGCACCCTCGCCTGCGGCTGCTCGCGCATCGCCTTGCCCGACGGCAGCGCCGCCATTCTGGTGGTTGCAGCGGAAACCGCCGGACCTTCGCTCGCGCTGGAAGAGCGCGTGCAGCGCCTCGTCGCCGGATTCGATTTGCCGCTCGCGGTTTTCGCCGCCGACGGCATTCTGTTTCACGCCAACCAGGCCGCCGCCGGGCGGCTTGCCGTCGATGCCACCCTCGAGACACTCGGGGCCGATGCGCTTGCAACCCACGCCCTGCGCGCCGGCTATGCGTCCGGCGCCAGCACGATCGGCGCGATTGCATTCGAGCGGATCGGCAACGACGCCGCGACCTTCCTGATCGCCACTCTGCCTGGCAAGGCGCGGGCTGCAGCACAGCCTCCGGTATTTGCGCAGCCCATAACGCACGCACGGGAAACAGCTGAACCCGAAGCCGATGTGTTTGCGGACGAAGTAACTGAGCAGCACGACACAACACATACTCTGCCGGCTAACACGCCCGAGCGCCGCCAGCCGATGCGTTTCGTCTGGAAGATGGATACGGAAAGCCATTTCACCGTGGAGTCCGACGACTTCGTGCGCCTGACCGGCCCGCGCACCGCGGAAGCCCTCGGCCGCCGCTGGAACGAGATCGTCAGCCTGCTCGGCATCGACATCAAAGGGCAGGTCCTGCAGGCGGTCGCGTCACGCGACACCTGGAGCGGCCTCGTCATTGACTGGCCGGTCGATGGCACCGGAGAAACCCTCGCGGTCGAGCTGTCCGGCCTGCCGGTGTTCGACCGCGAACGCAATTTCGGCGGCTATCGCGGCTTTGGCGTTTGCCGCGATGCCCGGCGCATTTCGATCGCGCCGGCGCTGCGTCATCAGCCCACCGAGCCGCCCAAAGCTTCGCCTGAAAAACCACCGGTGGAAGAGCGGCCGGTGCTGAACATCGTGCCGCAGTCGGAAAACGTCGTGCCGTTCCGCGCGGCTGTCACCGACAAAACGCCAAGCCTGAGCCCCGGCGAACGCAGCGCTTTCCACGAACTCGCAAAAGAACTGACCAGCCGGCTACAGCAGAACAATTCTGCCGGAGATACCTCGGCGGCGCGGGATGATGCCCAGAGCGAAGCGCCGAACACCGACGTACCGGCCGAATCCAGAGTGGTCGGATTTCTGACGCCACGCGACACCGCAGAAACGCCACGCGCGCCTGCGAACGATCTCCTACAAAGCTTCCGCGACGATCGCACCATCCTCGACCGGTTGCCGACCGGCGTGCTGGTCTATCGGCTCGATACGCCGCTCTACGGCAATCCCGCTTTTTTTGAATGGAGCGGATACGATTCCGTCACCGCGCTGACCATTGCGGGCGGGCTCGATGTCCTGTTTGTCGAACTGGGAGAAAAATCGGCCAACGAGCGCGAAGGCCAGCCGCTGCGCGTGACCAGCAATCGCGGCAGCCAGCGCGCGGCGGAAGGCCGCCTGTTCAACGCGCCGTGGGATGGCGACACCGCGCATGTGCTGATGCTGATGCCTGCCGCTGTGCCCACAAAGAGCGCGGCTCCTTCGGACGCCGCACTGGAAGCCTCTGAGCTGGAGGCGCGCGAACTCAAAACTATCCTGGACACGGCAAGCGATGGCGTGCTGGTGCTCGACCGCGATGGCCGCATCCTCACGGCGAACGGCAGCGCTGAAAAACTGTTCGGACGCGATGCCGGAGCGCTCACTCTTGCAAACCTCGACGATCTGATCGCGCCGGAGAGCCAGCTTGCTGCGCTCGAATATCTGACGGAAATGACGCGGAAGGGCTCAACTCCGAAAAAAGGCTGCGAAGTGATCGGCCGCGGGCGCGACGGGACGCTGCTCCCGCTGTTCATGACGCTCGGCCGGCTCGGCGATGGCAAGCGCCTCTGCGCGGTGTTCCGCGACCTGACGTCGTGGAAGAAAACCGAGATGGAGCTTGTCACCGCGCGCCGGCAGGCCGAGCAAGCTTCGTCCGCCAAGTCCGAATTCCTGGCCAAGGTGAGCCACGAGATCCGCACGCCGTTGAATTCCATCATCGGCTTTTCGGAAGTGATGATGGACGAACGCTTCGGCCCGATCGCCAACGAGCGCTACAAGCAATATCTCAAGGACATCCACCAATCCGGCGGCCATCTGGTGTCGCTGCTCAACGACCTGCTCGACCTGTCGAAGATCGAAGCGGGCAAGCTCGATTTGTCCTTCGGACGCGTGAGCCTCAATGAACTGACACAGCAATGCGTCTCACTGATGCAGCCGCAGGCCAATCAGGAACGCGTCATCATCCGCACCTCGCTGCCGAATGTCATGCCGGCGGTGATGGCGGATGCACGCTCGGTGCGGCAGATCGTGCTCAACCTTCTGTCCAATTCGATCAAGTTCACCGGCGCGGGCGGACAGATCATCATTTCCACGACCCATACCGACGACGGCGAAGTGGTGCTGCGGGTGCGCGACACCGGCCACGGCATGACGGAGAAGGAAATCGAGATGGCGCTTGAGCCGTTCCGACAGCTCGCGACCTCATCGCGCTGGGGTTCGGGTGGAACGGGCCTTGGCCTGCCGCTGACCAAGGCGCTGGCCGAAGCCAACCGCGCAAGCTTCACAATCAAAAGTGCGGTGAACGCCGGAACGCTGGTGGAGATTTCCTTTCCGCCGGCACGTGTGCTGGTCGCCTAAATTGTCGCAGCATTAATGTTTGCCGCAACCGGCAGGCCTTGAGGTTAACCCTCGCCCGCCGCAGGATTATCCCAATCCGGCCCCACAGGAAGCCCTGAAAGGGCCATGAAGCCCCTTCAGGTTGCGCGCCTGCGACCCGCAAAGCTATAATCCTGCGGGGTTCAGCAAACACATGTCGGAACGGATTTTGTGACCGCAGCCAGTGGATTCAAACGCATTGCATTGGTGATTTCGGCGGTGCTCGTCCTGGGCGCCGGCCTGCTCACGATCATGTCGTTCCTGATCTCCACGGATACGGCGCGCGACGCAGTGAAAGCGGAAATCCGCGCCCTCGCCGGCCTCGAGCCGGTATTGGGCGGCCCGGTATCGTTCTCCTTCTTTCCATTCGGCAGCGTAAGCTTCGACGATATTACCGTTGGCGAAGACGCTGCAGGCCACAAGGCGCTGACTGCGGAGCGGCTGACGGCACGGCTGCGGTTCTTCCCATTGCTGGTCGGAAATATCCAGGTTTCGGACGTCACGCTGGTGCGCCCCACCGTCAATGTGCTGCTTGAGCAAGGCGGCAAGTCGAACTGGACGCCACTCGCCGCAACCCTGAGCGCGGCCTTGCAGCCAGGTAACGAACGCATCCCATCCTTTTCCGAGATCCGGATCGACAACGGCACCGTCGTCATCCGCGACGACGCGCGCGCCACCGCGGAAACAATTACCAACATAGACGGCTCGCTGGCGTGGCCGTCCATGTTCCAGAGCTTCGCAGCCACCGGCCGCTTCGATTGGCGCGGCGAGCAGATCGACGCCAACTTCGGCGTCAACGATTTCGCCGCCGCGCTCAATGGCGATCCGTCCGGCGTCAAGCTGCGGTTGAGCGGCGCGCCCATCAAGCTCGTGTTCGAAGGCAAGTTCAGCACCCGCCTCACCATGAAGGTCGATGGCACGCTGTCCGCCGACACCACATCCTTGCGCGACGCCATGCGCTGGGCGGGAAACAAGGAACTTCCCGCCGGCGGCTTCGGCCGCTTCGCGTTGAAGGCAAAAACCAATCTGGCCGGCGGCAACCTTGCGCTCTCCGGCGTCAATATCGAGCTCGACGGCAATGCTGCCGAAGGCGTCCTCACTTACGCCTCCGACGGACGCCAGATGCTGCAAGGCACGCTTGCGGCCGAAGGCATCGATCTCACGCCCTATATCTCTACCGTGCGCCTGCTTGCCGGCGGCGAGCGCGAATGGAACGGAACTCCGATTACGCTCGACAGCATCGCCGGCATCTATCTCGATCTCCGGCTCTCCGCGGCACAGGTGAAACTGTCCGGCACCAAGCTCGGACGCACCGCAGTCGCCGCCAATCTTCGCGGCGGTCAGCTCACGGTGACGGTGGGCGAGTCGCAGTCCTTCGGCGGCATCGTGAAGGGCTCAATCGACCTGGCGAAGTCGCAAGCCGGCGCCGACGTTAAAGCGCAACTGCAGTTCATCGATGTCGATCTTCAAGGCTGCCTTGGCGCGCTTGTAGGGATGCAGCGGCTCGAAGGCAGGGGCAACCTCTCAGTCAATATCGAGGGCTCCGGCCCAAGCGTGATGGGTGTCACCAAGAACCTCAATGGCTTCGCGACCCTCACAGCGCTGAAAGGTGCGGTCACAGGCGTCAATGTCGAGCAGTTGCTGCGCCGGCTGGAACGCCGGCCACTATCGGGTGGCGGCGATTACAAGAGTGGCCGGACGCCTTTTGACAAACTGATCGTCGTGCTCAGCATCGCTGACGGAACCGTCAGTGCCGATGACGTCCGCATGGACGGTCAGTCCGTAAAGATCGCCCTCGGCGGCAAAGCCTCGATTCCGACACGCGATCTCGATTTCAGAGGCACCGCCAGCCTTGTCCCGGCCACCGGCTCGGAGAGCTCCAGTTTCGAATTGCCGTTCATGGTACGCGGCGCCTGGGACGATCCGCTGATGCTGCTGGATACCCAAAGCCTGCTGCGGCGGGCCCCGGCAGCAGCGCCATTGCTCGATGCCGTTCGCGACCGCCGGGCGAAGGAAGCAGTCCGCACCGCCATTGACCGGCTGGTCGACAACACACCAGCGTCAGCCCCGGTCGCGCCGAAGACCGAAGACAACAACTAACGCCGACGACTAACACTAACGTGGCGGCGGCCCGCCAATCGCCATATCATTTGCATTGGACGAATCAGTCACCGGCAGGAACCGCAGGAACCGGCGGCGACGAGACCCGATGCAAACTTTCCTTTGGACATTGGTCAAGGTACTGATCGCCTCGCTGGTGGCGGGCGTCATCCTCAACCGTCTTGGCCTTACACCCGACGAGCTCATCCGCTATTCCGGCATGACGCGCGAGCGATTGGAAGAACTGGCGCAGCAAGGCATCGCCTGGGCGGTGCCGAATGTGATGCTCGGCGCGCTGGTGATCGTGCCCGTATGGTTCCTGATTTATCTGTTCCGCCCGCCCGGCCCGCAGCAGTGAATACCTAAATTGCCCCAGGCACCGGCATGGCCGGCCTGTCTTCTCCCCGCAGCTTCGACAGCAATGACGCCGCGATCACGCCAATGGCGACGACAGCAACCATGATGGTGCAGATGGCGTTGATCTCCGGCTTCACGCCGAGACGCACTTCGGAATAAATCCGGATCGGCAGCGTGGTCGCGCCCGGGCCGGTGGTGAAACTTGCGATCACCAGATCGTCCAATGACAACGCGAACGCCAGCATCCAGCCCGCCGCCACCGCCGGCGCGATCAACGGCAGGGTGATGGTAAAGAAGGTTTTCACCGGCGGCGCCCCGAGATCCATCGCCGCTTCCTCGATGCTGCGGTCAAACCCAAGCAGCCGCGCCTGCACGATGACCGTCACGAAGCCCACAGTCAGCGTGATATGCGCGATCACAATAGTCCAAAAGCCGCGATCGATCGACGCCGCCACGAATAGCAGGAGCAACGACAGGCCGGTGATGACTTCAGGCAGGATCAGCGGCGCATAGATCATGCCCGAAAACAGCAGCCGTCCGCGGAAGCGGCCCATCCGCACCAGCGCCAGTGCTGCGAGCGTGCCGAGGATCGTCGCGACGGTCGCAGACAGAAGCCCGACCCGCAGGCTGATCCAGGCGGCATCCAGCATGGCCTGATCGTGGAAGAGTTCGACATACCAGCGCGTCGACCATCCGGCCCAGACTGTCACCAGCCGCGACGCGTTGAACGAATAGATCACCAGGATCGCGATCGGCAGATAGAGGAACGCGAGGCCGAGGCCGATCGCTGCGATGCTGAACCAGCTGGCGCCCCTGCGCATCAACGGCTTCCTTCCAGCGTGCGCAGCTGCATCTGCTGATAGATCACGATCGGCACGATCAGCAGACACAGCAGCACGACCGCCACTGCTGACGCAGCCGGCCAATCGAGATTGGAAAAAAATTCCGTCCACATCACCTGCCCTATCATCAGTTGATCCGATCCGCCGAGCAGATCCGGAATGACGAATTCGCCGACAATCGGGATGAAGCAAAGCAGCACGCCGGCAGCGACGCCGGGCAGCGCCAGAGGGATGGTCACGAGCCAGAACGCCTTCCACGGCGGACAGCCCAGATCAGCGGCCGCTTCCAGCAGACTTTCGTCAAGCTTCTCCAGCGTGGCGTAGATCGGAAGCACCATGAACGGCAGATAGGAATAGACCATGCCGATATAGATCGCCGTGTCGCTCGCGAGCCAGGCGACCGGCTCGTCGGCGATGCCGAGCGCGAGCAAGGTCTGATTCAAGAGGCCATCGCGTTGCAGAATATTGATCCATGCATAGACGCGGATCAGGAACGACGTCCAGAACGGCAGGATCACCATAATGACCAGCATCGGCTGGATCCGGCGCGGCATCCGCGTCAGTGCATAGGCGATGGGAAAACCTGCAAGCAGCAGCATCAGCGTGGAAAGCGCCGCAACGGTAAGGCTGCGGAGATAGGAATCGAGATAGAGGCTGTCGGTGACGAGCCGCTGATAGTTCTCGAAGGAAAGGCCGGCGATGAAATCCTTCAGCCCCTGCCAGCCCGCTCCGAGATCGAACAAAGGTTCGTAGGGTGGCTGAGCGAGCGCGGTCTGCGACAGACTGATCTTCAGAACGATCAGGAATGGCACGAGGAAAAACGCCAGGAGCCATGCGTAAGGCAGGATAACAACGAGCCGTGCGCGCCATGTGCCTGATTGAGTGCTCATCGCGTCAGCACCACACCGGCATCCGCATCGAACGACAGCCAGACACGGTCGTCCCAGGTGATGGGCCGTTCGATCAGCCGCGTCATGTTTGCGGTCGAGGCCTTGATGGTCACTCCGGCATCGGTCTTCACCTGATAGACCGACATGTCGCCGAGATAACCAATATCCCACACCTGACCGGCGATGCGGTTTTCCTCGCTTGCCGGTTGCTCACAGGAGATGCGCAGCTTCTCAGGACGCAGCGCGATGGCGACCATGTCGCCGGCCTTGGCATCACCCGCCTGCTTGACGCGAAGACGGCCAACAGCGCTGTCGATTAGCGCGCCATCGGCGCCGGCGGAAACGACCTTGCCTTCGATCATGTTCACGTCGCCGACGAATTGCGCGACCCAGCGGGAATTCGGCTGCTCGTAGATTTCCGGCGGCGTTGCCACCTGAACGAGCCGGCCATGATCCATCACACCGATGCGGTCGGCGAGGCTCATGGCCTCTTCCTGGTCGTGGGTGACGATGATGAAGGTGAGCCCCAGCTTCGCCTGCAAATCGACAAGTTCGAAACGCGTGTCCTCGCGCAACCGCCGGTCGAGCGCGGCCAACGGCTCATCCAGCAGCAGGACGCGGGGCCGTTTGACCAGGCAGCGCGCGAGCGCGACGCGCTGCCGCTGGCCGCCGGACAGTTGATGCGGCTTGCGATGTTGCAAGCCTTCGAGCCGCACCAGCGCAAGCGCTTCTTTCACCCGCGCGGCAATTTCCGCCTTCGGCAGACTCTCCTGCTTCAACCCGAATGCGATGTTGTGTTCGACATTGAGATGCGGAAACAGCGCATAACTCTGGAACATCATATTGACCGGCCGCCGGTAGGGCGGCACGCCGGAGATATCCTTGCCGTCGAGCAGGATGCGGCCTTCGTCCGGCGTCTCAAAGCCTGCCAGCATGCGCAGCAAGGTGGTCTTGCCGCAGCCGGAGGGACCGAGCAGCGCGAAGAATTCGCCTTCATGGATATCAAGGGAAAGGCGCTCGACCGCCGCCGAACCGGAAAAGCGCTTAGTCACCGCCTCAAAGCGCACCAGCAGACGCCCGGAACCGGACGCGCCGCCGCTTCCGCCCGCTTTCGGGCGCCTGCCTGAATTGGCTTCCGCTGTCCTCATCCCGCCGCGATGCTAGCGCATGATCCCCGAAAAGTGGGAACCGGTTTTCGGGTCAGATCATGCGGCATGTATAGCGGCAGGGAACGAGCGGCTCAACACACTTCGAGGGAAGTCAGTGGCGCGTGCCATCCTGCGCGGGAGCGGCCATCTGCTCGAACGGCTGCACCGGATCGGCAAAGAAGTTACGCGGCTCCGGGCCGTAGTAGTCGCCGAGCTGCACGATCGGGCGGGGATTTGCCATGATGGAGACGATGCGATCGAGCAGCGCCTGCGCCGAAATCGGTTTCACCATGAATTCGTTGACGCCCAGCCGCACGGCTTCGATCACGCGCCAGCGCTCGCCATAGCCGCTCAGCATGATGATCGGAATATCCGGCATCGGGAACACGCCGGGCGACCGCACGATGCGCACCATCTCCGGCCCGTTGAGCAGCGGCATTTGCCAGTCGAGGATCACCAGATCGGGCTGCAAGGTTCGGATGGTCTCAAGACCGGCAATGCCGTCGGTGCCTTCATAGACGGTCTTCACGCCGATATTGATCAGCAGGTTGCGTACGAGCTTGCGCATGTAGGGGTTGTCATCCACTACGAGGATGCGCAACCCCTGCACCATGGCCTGCTTGTGCCGCCACAAGGCAGACTGCATCGCATGAAAACCAAAAAAATCGTTCGCCATCAAATCACCGGTATCGTTATGGCCGGTCAGCCGGAATGGTTATGGTGTGGTTAGGATTCAGTTGATGAGGACAACGTCGTCCAGCGAAGTTTCGTTCACGGGCTTGTAGGACGACGCAGGCCGGGGCTCGGGTCCGTAATAAGGACCAACCCGAACGATTGGACGGGGCTTGGTCAGCGTGGCGACCATGCGGTCGCAGAGCATTTTCCCGGACACCGGCTTGAGCAGATATTCGTTGACGCCGAGCCGCATGGCCTCTTCGACGCGCCAGCGCTCGCTGTGACCGGTCAACATGATGATCGGTATATTCGGATGGGGGAAACGGCCGGGATTCCGCACCACACTTGCGAAAGCGGCGCCGTTCATATGCGGCATTTCCTAATCGACCAGTACGACATCCGGCGCCAGCTGGCGGATCGCCTCCAGCCCCTTGACGCCATTGTCGGCATCGAAAATTTTTGTCACGCCAATTGCCAGCAGCAAGGCGCGGATGACTTTGCGCGAATAGAATTCGTCATCCACCACCAGGACCTTGGTGCCCTGGAGCAGGTTCAGAATATCCTTCGGGATCATTGGCATCATCGCAGGCGCCCCGGTTTGCGGCCTATTCGCCGCATACCAATAAGTCGCCTGTATCAAAGCATCCCCGGTTTACAGGCGCGTGTAAGCTGAAGCTAAAATTGTCTGTATTTGCCGCTTCAGGCGGCGCGGGCGGCGGCCATGAAGCGCGAAAGCGCTTCTTTTTGCGCGTCGGACACCCGCAATCCCAGCTTGGTGCGGCGCCACAACACGTCGTCGGCCCCCTCCGCCCATTCGTGCTGCATCAGGTAACGCACCTCGGCCTCGGTCAGGCCCGCGCCAAAGTCCGTGCCGAGTTCTTCCGCGCTTTTGGCCGCGCCCAGCACCCGGTCGAGACGGGTGCCGTAGGCATGCACGAGGCGCTGCGCCTGATCGGCTGCCAGAAATGGCCACGTCTCTTGCGCTTGCGTGACTTTGGCATCGAGCGCGTCCCAAGCAAAATCGCCGCCGGGCAACGGCACGCGTCCGGTCCACGACGGGCGCGGGTGATAGAAATGCTTGAGCTTGTCCCACACCGCTTCCGCCAGCCGGCGATAGGTCGTGATCTTGCCGCCATAGACCGTGAGCACCGGCGCTTCGCGAAAACGCTCGTCGAGTGTGAGGTGATAATCGCGCGTGACGTCTTCTGGCTTCTTCGAGCCGTCGTCATAGAGTGAGCGCACGCCGGCATAGGCCCACTTGATGTCGCTCGCACTGATGTCGTGGCGAAAATAATTGTTCACGCTGTTGCAGAGATAGGTGATTTCCGCACCATCCGGCGATACGGATGCCGGGTCACCGGCGAAATCCTCGTCGGTCGTCCCGATCAGCGTGAAGTCGCGCTCATAGGGCAGCACGAAGATCACCCGGCCATCGGGCGATTGCAGGATGTAAGCGCGATCATGCGTAAACATCCGCGGCACCACGATATGGCTGCCTTTCACCAGACGTAAATGGCTCGGCTCCGACAGCCGCAGCACATTTTCAGAGACGAAGCCCGCCCAGGGTCCGGTGGCATTGACCAGGACGCGGGCGGTGGCCACTTCGCGGCTGCCATGATTGGTAAGGATCAGCCGCCACTCATCGCTGCGTTCGGCCCGGATCAGTTTGGTGCGGGGGCGGATGGTTGCCCCGCGCGCGGCGGCATCGATCGCGTTGAGCACCACCAGCCGCGAGTCATCGACGCTGCAATCGGAATATTCGAACCCGTAGCGGTAACGGCGGTTAAGCGGATAACCCATCTCATGGTGGGTAAGATCCAGCGTGCGCGTTGACGGCAGGATCTTCTTGCCGCCGAGGTGATCGTAGAGGAAGAGCCCGATGCGGATCATCAGGGCTGAGCGCGGCCCGGGAGAAGCCGGCAGCACAAAGCGCATCGGCCGCACGAGATGCGGCGCCAGCCGCAGAAGCACCTCACGTTCGGCCAGGGCCTCGCGCACCAGCCGGAAGGCGTTGTGCTCGAGATAGCGGAGCCCGCCATGAATCAGCTTGGAGGAGGCCGACGACGTGCCGGAGGCAAGGTCGTTCTGCTCGACCAGAAGCACGCGCAAGCCACGGCCCGCAGCATCCCGCGCAATGCCAGCGCCGTTGATGCCACCCCCAACGATAGCGAGGTCGTAGTCTGCCATGCCTTTTGATTCCCCGGGACACTTGCGCTGCAGAATGGCGCGGAGGAGTTAAAGAGCAAAGAATGAATTCGGCGGCTTCCCGGCACCGGGCACAAATATTGCTCTTGGAATCACCAGGAGAATTACCAGGAGAATCGCCCTATGATTGTCAAACCGCCTTGGCTTCGCCATACCTGACTGGCTCATTTGGCGACCAACCCGCAGCATGATCGTCCCCATGTCCGCCCCTCGCCTGCTCGTTATCGAAGGAAATACCGCCGAAGGCCGCGACCTGCAGCTTGCTGCCGGCGGCGCCATCGCCAGCGAGGGCTATGCCAAGCTGCTGCAGGGCCTGTTGCCGGGCGCCGAAATCGACATCGTCTTTGCCGCCGATCCGGGCGCATCGCTGCCGAACGGCGCGGCGCTGGAGAGCTATGACGGCGCCGTCATCACGGGATCGGCGCTGCATATCTATGAGACGGCGCCGCAGGTCACCCAGCAGATCGACCTGGTGCGCGGGCTGCTCGATGCCGGCACCCCGTTTTTCGGGAGTTGCTGGGG
>CANKHA010000056.1 GCA_947481685.1 Bradyrhizobiaceae bacterium | reverse complement strand
CCTGGACTTCTACAACCGCCGCCGGCCGCATTCGAGCCTTGACGACGCCACACCCGATCAAGCCTACTTCAACCCGCTGCCAATCCGCTTGGCAGCCTAACCCCGGCAGACGCTCCACTTATCGACGCGGAGAATCTGTTCAGACAACCAGGACCAGCTCTCTCAGACCAATATACAGGCGTTGCAAGTACTTCGAGTTTACCGGCGCAGCAGGCCCCGACATACAACGGATCTGAATTAGAGTCGTAGCCCGCGAATGCTGGGCGCCCGTCGGGGATGATGGAGCGACAGCCACAGCATTCGTTCCATTGGCGCTTCATCAAACGGCGCAACCGATGGGTGATGCGGCCGTTTGAAGTAAGTCTAGCAAAAACAGCGTTATCTTCTGGTTGAATGTTGATCGTCACTGTTGCGCAAACCCTGTATAACGGGCGGAACAAAACCTACTTACGATCTGAGAGCAGAGTCTTTCAGTAGCACACTAACTATCCGTGGACGACGGGCACGCAACGCCCTTTGACCTTCAGCCTATCCAATGTTTGCTTGCGCGAAGCTACGCCACAGCCTCGGCCGGTTTCGGATCGTAGTTGAGGATCGGCGCGAGCCAGCGCTCGGCGACCTGCAGCGTCCAGCCCTTGCGGCGGGCATAGTCTTCCGCCTGATCGCGCTCCACCTTGCCGACGCCGAAGTAATGGCTCTCCGGGTGGCTGAAATAGAGCCCCGACACGGACGCGCCGGGCCACATCGCGAAGCTCTCGGTCAGCTCTATGCCGATCTCCTTCGCGGGCAGCAACTTGAAGATCGTCGCCTTCTCCGTGTGCTCCGGCTGCGCTGGATAGCCGGGCGCGGGACGGATGCCTTTGTATTTCTCCGCGATCAGGTCTTCGTTGCTGAGCGTTTCGTCCGCGGCATAGCCCCACAATTCCTTGCGCACCAGCTGATGCATCCGCTCGGCAAAGGCTTCCGCGAGACGATCGGCCAGCGCCTTCACCAGAATGGAGGAATAGTCGTCGTTCTTCAGCTTGAAGCGGTCGGCGATCTCGTCCTCGCCGATGCCGGCGGTGACCGCAAAGGCACCGACGTAATCCGGCACGCCCGATGACACCGGCGCGATGAAATCCGACAACGCGACGTTGAAGCGGCCCTCGCGCTTGGTGAGCTGCTGGCGGAGCGTATGCAACGTTGCGATCGGCTTCTTGCGCGTGTCGTCTTCATAGAGAACGATATCGTCGCCGACCGCATTGGCCGGCCAGAATCCGATCGTGCCGCCCGCGCTGAACCACTTCTCCTCGATGATCTTCTTGAGCATCGCGCGCGCATCTTCATACAAAGGCCGCGCGGCCACGCCGACTTTCGGATCTTCCAGGATGGCGGGAAAGCGTCCGCTAAGCTCCCAGGTCTGGAAGAACGGCGTCCAGTCGATGTAAGGCACCAGCTCTTCCAGTGGATAGTCTTTGAATATTTTCGTGCCGAGGAAGCTCGGCTGCACCGGACTGTAGCCCGCCCAGTCGAGCTTCAGCGCATTGGCCCGTGCAGTCGCGAGCGAGAGCCGCTGCTTGTCGGCTTGCGCACGGGCATGGGCCGCCGCGATCCGCGAATATTCGGCGCGGATTTCGGTGACGTAGTCGTTCTTCGCCTCGCGCGACAGCAACTGCTGCGCCACACCCACCGCGCGGCTGGCGTCATTCACATAGACCGTCTGGCCGCTTTTGTAATTCGGATGAATCTTCACCGCCGTATGCACGCGACTCGTGGTTGCGCCGCCGATCAGCAGCGGCAGGCTCATGCCCTGACGCTCCATCTCGGACGCCACGTGCACCATTTCATCGAGTGACGGCGTGATCAGGCCGGAGAGCCCGATGATGTCGGCCTTCTCGGCAATGGCTCGTTCGAGAATCTTCGCCGCCGGCACCATGACGCCGAGATCGACGACCTCGTAATTGTTGCACTGGAGCACGACGCCGACAATGTTCTTGCCGATATCGTGCACGTCGCCCTTCACCGTCGCCATGACGATCTTGCCGGCGGAGTTGGACTGCGTCGTGCCGCTAATCCGCTTCTCCTCCTCCATGAACGGCATGAGATAGGCCACCGCCTGTTTCATCACGCGCGCGGATTTCACCACCTGCGGCAGAAACATCTTGCCCGAGCCGAACAGGTCGCCGACCACATTCATGCCGGCCATCAACGGGCCCTCGATCACATGCAGCGGGCGCTCGACCTTCTGCCGCGCCTCTTCGGTGTCGATCTCGATGAATTCGGTGATGCCGTGGACCAGCGCATGCGACAGCCGCTTCTCCACCGGCCAGCCGCGCCATTCGACATCGGCTTCCTTCTGCTCGCGCGTCTGTCCGCGATAGCCTTCCGCGATAGCCAGCAACCGCTCGGATGCATCGGGCCGCCGGTTGAGCACGACGTCTTCCACCGCTTCGCGCAAATCCGGCTTGATGTCGTCATAGACGATCATCTGCCCGGCATTGACGATGCCCATGTCCATCCCGGCCTTGATGGCGTGATAGAGGAACACCGCATGCATCGCCTCGCGCACCGGCTCGTTGCCGCGGAACGAGAATGAGAGGTTCGACACGCCGCCCGACACATGCGCGTGCGGCAGGTTCTCGCGGATCCACTTGGTCGCCGCGATGAAATCGACGCCGTAGTTGTTGTGCTCCTCAAGGCCGGTCGCAACCGGAAAGATGTTGGGATCGAAGATGATGTCTTCCGGTGGGAAACCGAGTTGCTTCACCAAGATATCGTAGGCGCGTTGGCAGATGGTGATGCGCCGCTCGTAGGTATCGGCCTGGCCCTGTTCGTCGAACGCCATCACCACCACCGCAGCGCCGTGGCGCCGCACGATCTTGGCGTGCGCGACAAAAGCCTCCTCGCCTTCCTTCAGCGAGATCGAATTCACCACCGGCTTGCCCTGGATGCATTTCAATCCGGCTTCGATGATGGGAAACTTGGAGGAGTCCACCATCACCGGCACTTTCGTCACATCGGGCTCCGACGCGACGAGATGCAGGAAGTTCACCATGGCGGCCTCGGAATCGAGCAGGCCTTCGTCCATATTGATGTCGATGATCTGCGCCCCGTTCGCCACCTGATCGCGCGCGATCTCAAGCGCGGGCGCGAAGTCGCCATTGGTGATCAGCTTGCGAAAGCGCGCCGAGCCGGTGACGTTGGTGCGCTCGCCGACGTTAACGAAAGGAATTTCCGGCGTGAGCGTGAACGGCTCCAGGCCCGAGAGCCGCAGCATCGGCGGGATGGTCGGAATGACCCGCGGCGCCTTGCCCGCAACGGCTTTCGTGATGGCGCTGATATGCGCGGGCGTCGTGCCGCAGCAACCGCCGGCAATATTGATCAGACCCGAAGACGCGAATTCGCCAATCAGCTTCGCCATATGGTCCGGCGTCTCGTCGTACTGGCCGAATTCGTTGGGCAGGCCGGCGTTCGGATAGGCACAGACCAGCGTATCGGCGATGCGGCTCAGCTCGTCGATATGGGCGCGCATTTCCTTGGCGCCGAGCGCGCAGTTCAACCCGATCGAGACCGGCGCGGCATGGCGCACCGAATTCCAGAACGCTTCCGGCGTCTGGCCAGAAAGCAAACGGCCGGACAGATCGGTGATGGTGCCGGAGATCATCAGCGGCACATCGATGCCGCGCTCTTCGATGATTTCGGCAATCGCAAAGATCGCCGCCTTGGCGTTGAGCGTATCGAAGATGGTTTCGATCAGCAGCATGTCGGCGCCGCCGTCGAGCAATCCGTTCACCTGCTCGGCATAGGCCACGCGCAGCTCGTCAAAGCTGACGGCGCGGAAGCCTGGGTTACCGACGTCGGGAGAAATCGAAGCGGTGCGGTTGGTCGGGCCGAGCGCGCCGGCAACGAAGCGCGGCTTGCCGTCTTTTTCTTCCGCGAGGCGCGCCGCATCCTTGGCGAGCTTTGCGCCGTCGACGTTCAGCTCATAGGCCAGCGCCTCCATGCCGTAATCGGCCTGGGCGATGGTGGTCGATGAAAACGTGTTGGTCTCGACGATGTCCGCGCCGGCCAGAAAATATTGCAGGTGGATGTCGCGGATCGCGGTCGGCTGCGTCAGGATCAACAGATCGTTGTTGCCCTTCACGTCGCGGTTCCAGTCGGCGAAACGCGCGCCGCGATAGCCGCTCTCGTCGAGGCGCAGCGCCTGGATCATCGTGCCCATGGCGCCATCGAGCACCAGGATGCGCTCGGCTGCCGCCTTGCGGACGGCGGACTCTGTTTTTGATTTTGACACTGACATTACCGGTTACTCATGCGCGCTGCGCTTCGTCCAGCCGACCTCGGGTTTACCCGAGTTCGGGGCTTTTGATTGGCCGAAGTCGGATAAATCCGACTTCGGGTGAAGAGAGGAAGAAGAAGTCTCCACCGGCCGCAAGCCCAGCAGGTGGCAGACCGCGTAGACCAGGTCCGCGCGGTTCATGGTGTAGAAATGAAAATTGGTGACGCCGCGATCGACCAGATCGATCACCTGCTCGGCGGCAACCGCGGCCGCGATCAGCTTGCGCGTGGCGGGATCGTCATCGAGCCCTTCGAAACGCTCCGCCAGCCAGTTCGGCACCGACGCGCCGGTACGCTCGGCGAAGTTCTTCGCCAGCTTGAAATTCTGCACCGGCAAGATGCCCGGGATCACAGGCACCTTGATGCCGCGCGCGCGCACGCGGTCGAGGTAGCGGAAATAGAGATCGTTCTCGAAAAAGAACTGCGTGATGGCGCGGGTCGCGCCCGCATCCACCTTGGCCTCCAGAGCATCGATATCGGCCTCGACCGAAGGGCTGTCCGGATGCTTTTCCGGATAGGCCGAGACCGAGACTTCCGCGGCGCAGTTGTTCCTGATGCCGGCCACCAGATCGGCCGCGTTCTCATAGCCGCCGGGATGCGGTGCATATTTCGTGCCGACGCCGCCGGTGGGATCGCCGCGCAGCGCCACGATATGGCGTACGCCGACCGCGCAGTAATTCCTGATCACGTCATCGACTTCGTCGCGCGTCGCGGCAACGCAGGTCAGATGCGCCGCCGGCGTGAGATCGGTTTCTTCGAGGATGCGCTTGACGGTCGAATGCGTGCGTTCGCGCGTCGAACCGCCTGCACCGTAAGTGACGGAAACGAAATCGGGGGCGAGCGGCGCAAGCCGCGTGATCGCCTCCCAGAGATTCTTCTCCATCTCATCGGTCTTCGGCGGGAAGAATTCAAACGACACGCCGATGCGGCGCGCGCCTTGGGTATCGATGCGGCTGACGCGGGTCTGTTGCATCACGCGACCTCCCGCGAAGACGCAATGGCGATGCGCGGATCGCGCGCGAGCCAAAGCGACACGGCGATCTTGCCGTCGGTTCCAGCCTCCGGGGCCAGCGTGCGATAGGACACGGCATCGAGCCCGGCCGCTTCGATCCATTGCGTCACGGTCTCCTGCGCAAAGCCAAGGCGGCGATGCGCGTGCTGGTCGCGCAGGAATTCCAGATCGTGCGGCGCGAAATCCACCACCAGCAACCGCCCGCCGGGACGCAGCACGCGCGCGGCTTCGCGGATGGCGCGGCCGCCGTCGTCGAGGAAGTGCAGCACCTGATGCACGATCACCAGATCGAAGGAATTCTTCGGCAGTTCGAGATCGTAGATGTCGCCCTGCCGCACGGTGCAGTGGCGCAACCCGGCACGATCAAGCCGCGCGCGCGCCATCGCCAGCATGTCGAGTGACATGTCGAGGCCAAGGCCGCGCGCAATGTCGGGGCCGAACAATTCCAGCATGCGGCCGGTGCCGGTGCCGAGATCGAGCAGCGCATCGACAGGCCGGTCGGCGACCGCAGCCTTGATTGCTTCTTCCACCGCGGCGTCGGTCACATGCAGCTTGCGGATGCGATCCCATTCCGCCGCGTGGCTGGCGAAATAATCCTGCGCGGCGGTCGCGCGTGCGGCGCGCACCACGGTGAGCCGTTCGCGGTCGCGCGCCACCGTCGGATCGTCCGGCGAAAGCCGCGCCAGCAACGCACGCAACACATCGGCGCCCGCACCCTGCTCGGCGAGACGAAAGAAAGCCCAGGAGCCTTCGCGAAAACGCTCGACCAGCCCGGCTTCGCTCAGCAGCTTGAGATGCCGCGAGATGCGCGGCTGCGACTGGCGCAGAATTTCGGTAAGATCGGAGACCGTCAGTTCGGCCTCGGCCAGCAGCGCCAGGATGCGCAAACGGGTGCCCTCGCCCGCCGCCTTGAGGGCGGCGTTCAGGGTAGTGAAAGCGAGATCGGCGCGTTCCGGCATTATAGACTCTGTGACACGGGCGGATGATCCTGCCCAGAGAACATATAAGGATATCTTTATACGTTTAAACCCCCATGGGCAAGTCACAATTGCCCCATCCAAGGGACCGGCATGGCCGACAGCGATACATCCAAGGGCGATTTTGGCATCCGCCCCGGCGAACAGGCGGTCGAGTTGCCGGCCCAAACCGACGCCGGGGTCTATTTCATCGGCCGGATCCGGACGCCCTGGACCGACCGGCGGGACTGCCCGAAGAACGGCCGGGAATCCCAGGCGATCTGCACCATCGCGCTCGACCCGCGCTGGGCCCCTGCCCTGAAGGATGTCGAAACTTCGACCCATCTTGTGGTGCTGTACTGGATGGACAAGGCGCAGCGCGATCTCGTGTTGCAGGTACCGAAGCATTATGGCGAACAGCGCGGCACCTTTGCGCTGCGCTCGCCGGCGCGGCCGAACCCGATTGCGATGAGCGTGGTGAAACTGCTGAAGATCGAAGGTACGCAATTGATGGTGCAGGGTCTCGATTGCCTCGACGGCACGCCGCTGCTCGACCTCAAGCCTTATTTCGCCTCGACCGATGCGGTGCCCGACGCCGTCACCGGCTGGCACGCCTCGAAGAAGGCCTGACGCGCAAACAAAAACGCGCCCGCGCATGTTCCATGCGCCGTCGGCGCGTTTCCATCACAACAATAATGTCCGTATCGCGCAATCGTTCCGCGTTGCCTGACATTTTAGCCAAATGCATCCCCGGAACATTCGGGGGTTCTCCCGGCTTGATTGCACGAACACGCAATCCAGCGAGGGTCCCATGCTCTCAAAATTACGATCTTTCCGCACCATCGGCGCAGTGATTGCAGCCACTGGCGCGGTCCTCTCGGCCCAGCCTGCCTCCGCGCAGGTGATGGCTTATGGCGAAACCTATGCGTCGCGTTTTCCCATTTCTGTGTTTGAGCCGGCGATGCCGCAGGCCTACGCGCCCCGGCAGCAGCCGCAGGCTTACGTGCCGCAGCAGCAGCCGTATGAATCGATCGTGCAGGAGCCGGCCGCAAGCGACGCCGCGCTGCCGGCCAATCTCCGCAAGCAGATCGTGACCTACACCACGCGCGAAGCGCCGGGCACCATCGTGATCGATACGCCGAACACCTATCTCTATTACGTGCTCGGCAACGGCCAGGCGATCCGTTACGGCATCGGCGTCGGACGCGAAGGCTTCACCTGGTCGGGCGTGAAGGCCATCGAACGCAAGGCCGAGTGGCCGGACTGGATTCCGCCGCAGGAAATGATCGAGCGCCAGCCTTACCTGCCGCGCTTCATGGCGGGCGGCGAAGGCAACCCGCTCGGCGCGCGCGCCATGTATATCGGCGGCACCGTCTATCGCATCCACGGCACCAACGCGCCCTCGACCATCGGCCATAACGTTTCGAGCGGCTGCATCCGCATGCTGAACGAAGACGTCACCGATCTCTATGAGCGCGTGAAGGTCGGTGGCAAGGTGGTCGTGCTGCCCGCAGGCAACCGCAGCGTCCCGGTTGCGAACCGCGAACAGCACAAGCCGCAACGCACGGTCGTGAGCAGCCGCAGCGGCGGCGTTTACTGACTGGATTTTCGGAACAGTCTTTGAGTGTGAGCTGACGCAAAAACCCTCGGGCGAAAGCCCGGGGGTTTTTGTTTGTGCCGATGCATGCCTTCCGGTCAGCGGGTCGGGCCGATGTTGATCAGTTGAACCCGGCGATTCTCGGTCGCCTCCGGGTCCGCGGGCCTGAGCAGTTGCTCTTCGCCGAGGCCAACCGCCTCGATTCTCGAAGGTGCGATACCGAATGGATTGATCAGGGCTTCGCGGATCGCATCGGCACGCTGTTGGCTCAGCTTGAGATTGTATTCGCGATTACCCTTGTCATCGGTATGACCGATGACGAGGAAACGGTAGCCCTGCAAGTACGGATGGTAGAGCGCGTCCGCCATCAGGCCGACAGCCTGGAACGACGCAGGATTGATGCGCGCGGAATTAAAATCGAACTGGATCGCGATAGTCAGCTGCGACCGGTTTTCAAGATTTCTAATCAATGGTGCACGGTTCACGCGATTGGCGCGGGACGGATCCTTAAGGCCCTGGGCCGCGGTTTGTCGCAAGCTTGCCGCCGTCAACGTTGGCCCCGCTTGTTCAACGGCCTGCAGGCTATTGGCAAGATCGGAACCGGGCAGCGCAATCTGTGTTGTCGGCGTATTGGGATCGACTTTGGCTTCATAGCCAGCGTCGACAACAGTCTTCCGGCACTGCGGCGTAAAAAGATGTTTCGCCTTCATATAGCAATCGAGAATATTTCCGTCTCCGGCCTTCACGTCCGGACACGCCCGGATGATGTCGGCCGCGCAAACCTTCGGCACGGCAGCGCGAGCTTGCGCGCGGTTTGTGAGCAGCGTTGTCACGGCAGCGATGTTCGTCTTGCAGGCGGGAGAGACAGACTCACGCTTGGCATTGAGGCATTGCATCATCCTGCCAGAACCTAAATTGACGGTTTTGCAGTACTTCTCGATGTCGCCGCCACAGCTCTGGGCCAGTTTCTGGAATGCCTCCGAAAAACCGATGCCTTGAGCATGCGATGGAGCGGCCGATACGGCGACGAGCACTGCGGCAATTGCAGCCTGGTTTATCTTGAGCCAAATCATTTTAATCCCCCTGGGCCAACTGATTTAAGACGACTAATGCGATCGTAAAGGCGCAAGGATGAAACGTGTTCGTTGCGCAAACTCTGAACGAGGTTGCCCGTCGAGACCAACACATATGTACTGGTCTCGACGAGCGCAGATTGGTTATTTCGCCGGGCTCACGTCGATCGTGACCTTGTTGATCTTGCCCGTGAAACGAGTTTCCGGCCCGATGCCGATACCCTCGACGACCGGCGTCTGATTGTCGATGCCGACGTCAGCCGTCTCATCTGCCGAAAAGATATTCGGCTGAGTCTTTTCCACGCGGCCTTCGGCAACGGATTTTCCATTGATGTAGAGTGTCGCTTTCCCGCCCTTTCCGAGGCCGCCGCCGTCATAGGCGAAGTCCAACGTGACCGTTGCGGGCCCGGTCGGTAGTGCTTGTGGGGCAGTCACAGTGTAGCGGGCCAACCCGAGGAAATTATAAGTGTAGGCGGGCTTGCCATCCTTCATGTACAGCGACCAGCCACCGAAACGGGCCCCCTGCGCCAGGATCGCGCCGTTCGCGCCTCCCGCCGGGATGTCGAGTTCAGCCGTGATCTTGCTCGACCGGTTTTTGATATTCATGAAGGTATTTTCCATCATGCCCTGCATTCCCTCATAGAGAGTGAGTGAGGGACGGTCGCCAAGCATATCCGGCCGGCCCGCGAGAGTAGGATTCATCCGCTCGATGGTCCGATCGTCGATGGGCAGCACGTTGTACTTCTCCGCCTCGCTCATGAAGAGGTCTTGCAACTGCTTCAGCTTCGCAGGTTGCTCGGCAGCGACATTCTTCGCGAGACTAAAGTCATTCCTGACGTCGTAGAGTTCCCAGACATCGGTCGTCAGCGGCGGCAGATTACTCGTCTGCCAGGGCGCGCGGTGAATGGTTCGGGCAATCCAGCCGTCGTGATAGAGAGCGCGATTGCCGAACATCTCGAAATACTGCGTCATGTGCCGTTCGGACACCGTTGCATTGTTGAAGGTGTAGACGAGGCTTGTGCCCTCGATCGGCGTCTGCGCAGTGCCGTTGACGACCTTGGGTTCCGGCAAGCCAGCGGCTTCCAGGATCGTCGGGGCGATGTCGATGACGTGCGAGAACTGGGAACGCAGGCCGCCCTTGTCGGTAATGCCCTTTGGCCAGTGAATAACGGTGCCGTTGCGGGTGCCGCCGAAATCAGACGCCACCTGTTTGGTCCACTTGAACGGCGCGTCGAACGCGACGGCCCAGCCGGCGGCCATGTGCGGGAATGTTTCCGGCCCGCCCCACTTGTCGACCAGCGGGATCAGGTCTTCGACCTTTTCCGCCACGCCGTTGAAGTAGGTCATCTCGTTGTACATGCCGACGAAGCCGCCTTCGGCGCTCGTGCCGTTGTCACCCATGATGTAGATGAACAACGTGTTGTCGAGCGCACCGATGTCCTCGAGCGCAGTCTTGAGCCGGCCCACCTGGTTATCGGTATGCTCAAGGAAGCCCGCGAATACCTCTGCCTGGCGCGCGAACAGACGCCGCTGATCCGCTGGCAAAGAGTTCCAAGCCTTGAGATCACCGGGAAGTTCAGGCAGCTGAGTATTTGCGGGGATCACGCCCAGCTTCTTTTGCCGTTCGACCGTCTCGGCACGGACCTGATCCCAACCCTTGTCGAACTGACCCTTGTACTTGTCGGCCCATTCCTTGGGGACATTCGGGGCCCTTGCGGAGATCGTGCTCGGCTTCGTGCTTGCAGGTGTCCCAGCGGCGGATGGTGAGATCCATCCCGCCCGCAAAAGCCAAATTGTCGTCGATGCAGACGATCTTCTGGTGATGCGCGCCGTAAAGCGGATGCTCGCGGTCGAGCCGTACCTGGATGCGCGGATGCTTCTCCCACGCAGCACCAAGCAACAGCGGCAACGGCGCGCCGGGCGCATGGATCACCGCGACGCTCCAGACCAGCACGCGCACTTCAAGCTCCGGGCGCTCCTCTACCAATGCGCGGAGGAAATCGCCAAGCTTCGGCGTCTCCGGCCGGTCCGGCAGCAGGCGGATGCCAGCGTCGAAATCCCAGCCGACGATGAGGATGGATTTGCGCGCCTTGCGCAGCGACTGCTCGAGCGCCGCGTAATAGTCCGCGCCGTCGATCAGCACCGCTGCGCGCGACGCCTTGGCGACGCGCCAGCAATTCTTGCCCGGGCGCAGAATTGGCTCCGCGCGCGGTGAAAACCCGGCCACGGCAAGGTCGGTGGTGTGTTGGTCCACGGCAATACTCTCGTCAATAACGGCAATCCCGAATTAACGGGCGAGCCCCGAACAGGGTTCCATGCTTTCGCGGGGACGGGCCGCATTCGCCGCGTTGACCGCCCGTGCCCCAGTCCTTACATTACACCTGTTCCGAGGGGTGCCCCTGACCGGGCTGAGAGAGTCCCTTAGAACCTGATCCGGGTCATGCCGGCGAAGGGACAGGAAACAGATGCAGACATCCGTCTATCTGGCGAAGCTGATCGGGCCATTTTTCCTGCTCGTGGGCCTCGCCGTGCTGATCAACGCGGACGCCTTCCGCGGCATCGCCAAGGAATTCCTCGCCAGCCCGGGGCTGATCTTTCTCTCCGGCATGCTGACGCTGCCGGTCGGAATCGCGATCGTGCTGGCGCATAACGTCTGGGTGCCGAACTGGCGCGTGCTGATCACGCTGGTCGGCTGGCTCGCCGTCATCACCGGCGTCATCCGCATCGCCGCGCCGCAACGCATCACAGGCGTCGGTAAAACCGTCGCATCCCACAAGTTTTTCCCGCTTGGCCCGGCCGCGATCTGGATCGCGATCGGCGCCGTCCTCTGCTTCTACGGCTATGGCCGTTGAATAATCTTTCCAAGGAAACCAACCCATGAACAAACAAATCCCCGCCGCAGAATTCGAGACGCCGAAGGTCACCACCGGGCCGATGCCCGCCTCGCGCAAGGTCTATGCGATCCCGGACTCAGCGCCCGACCTGCGCGTGCCGGTGCGCGAGATCGTGATCACCGATCCGAACGAGCCGCCGCTGCCGGTCTATGACACCACCGGTCCCTACACCGACAGCAATGTCGTCATCGATGTCGAGAAGGGTCTCGACCGCGCGCGCATCGCATGGGTGAAAGAGCGCGGCGGCGTCGAGGAATACCAGGGCCGCCCGATCCAGCCGGTCGATAACGGCAACGCCACCGGCAAGCATCTGGCGCGCAATTTCCCGAACACACCGAAACCCTACCGCGCGCTCGATGGCAAACCCGTCACGCAATACGAATTCGCCAAGGCCGGCATCGTCACCAAGGAAATGATCTACGTCGCCGAGCGCGAGAATGTCGGGCGGAAGAAAATGCTCGACCGCGCGGAAGCCGCCATCGCCGACGGCGAAAGCTTCGGTGCCGCGCTGCCGCCGTTCATCACGCCGGAATTCGTCCGCGACGAGATCGCCCGCGGCCGCGCCATCATCCCGTCCAACATCAACCACGCCGAGCTTGAGCCGATGATCATCGGCCGCAACTTCCTGGTGAAGATCAATGCCAACATCGGCAACTCCGCCGTCACCTCCTCCGTTGAAGAGGAAGTCGAGAAGATGGTGTGGGCGATCCGCTGGGGCGCGGACACGGTGATGGACCTCTCCACCGGCCGCAACATCCACAACACCCGCGAATGGATCCTGCGCAACAGCCCGGTGCCGATCGGCACCGTGCCGATCTACCAGGCGCTGGAGAAGGTCAACGGCGATCCCGTCAAGCTCGACTGGGAATGCTACAAGGACACGCTGATCGAGCAATGCGAACAGGGCGTGGACTATTTCACCATCCATGCCGGCGTGCGCCTCGCTTATGTGCCGCTCACCGCAAATCGCGTCACCGGGATTGTTTCGCGTGGTGGCAGCATCATGGCGAAGTGGTGCTTATCCCGTCATAAGGAATCATTCCTCTACGAACGCTTCGACGAGATCTGCGACATCATGCGCAAGTATGACGTCTCCTTCTCCCTCGGCGACGGGCTTCGCCCCGGCTCGCAGGCCGACGCCAACGACCGCGCGCAGTTTGCCGAATTGGAAACCCTTGGCGAACTCACGCAGATCGCCTGGAAGAAAGGCTGCCAGGTGATGATCGAAGGCCCCGGCCACGTGGCCATGCACAAGATCAAGATCAACATGGACAAGCAGCTCAAGGAATGCGGCGAGGCCCCGTTCTATACGCTTGGGCCGCTGACCACCGACATCGCGCCGGGCTACGACCACATCACCTCCGGCATCGGCGCCGCCATGATCGGCTGGTTCGGCTGCGCCATGCTCTGCTACGTCACGCCCAAGGAGCATCTCGGCCTGCCGAACCGCGACGACGTGAAGACCGGCGTCATCACCTACAAGATCGCGGCCCATGCGGCTGACTTGGCCAAGGGCCACCCGGCGGCGCAGCTCCGCGACGACGCGCTGTCGCGCGCGCGCTTCGACTTCCGCTGGGAGGACCAGTTCAACCTCGGGCTCGATCCCGACACCGCCCGCGCCTATCACGACGAGACGCTGCCGAAGGACGCGCACAAGGTGGCGCATTTCTGTTCCATGTGCGGCCCGAAATTCTGCTCGATGAAGATCACGCAGGATGTGCGGGACTACGCGGCGACGCTGAACGATCAACAAGCCAGCATGGCGGAGATGTCGGACAAGTTCAACGCCATGGGCCAGCAGCTCTATATCGACGCCGACAAAGTTAAGGCGCCGCACACCACGGCGCTCGATAGTGAGGCGGTGCACGCCGCAAAGCTTGTGCCGCTGGCGAAAAATAGCAATAAGGCTCTCTAGCCGGGCCTTTCCGCCGGCCGAGGACACCCGAATGCGCACCAGCGGCCTGACTGCGGCCTTTGCCGTGCTTGCTGTTATCGTCGCGGCGGCGCCCGCTTCCGCGCAGAAGGCCACAACGGTGGTGCCGCCGGCCGCGCATGCGGGCTATCCTGCGGAGCCCCTGCTCTCCACCAGCACCACCGTTCTCGGCGAACCGCTGCGCTATCCGGGCGGCGCGGCGCACGTGACCTCCGCGATCGTCACGCTCGCGCCGGGCGAGCGCACCATCCTGCACAAGCACGGCGTGCCGATGTTCTTCTACATCCTCGACGGCGAGATCACCGTCGATTACGGCAAACGCGGCAAGCGCACCTACCTGAAGGGACAGTCCCAGATCGAGGCGATGGGTGTCGCGCATTTCGGCGAGAACAGCGGCACGGAACCGATGCGCCTGATTGCGGTCTACATGGGCGCCAAGAGCGCCAAAGATGTCATTCCGGTGAAGTGAGAGCCGAAGGCTCTCTGAGACGAAGGCTCTCTGAGACGAAGCGAAGCCTGAACAGCGGACGCGCGTCACCGATCCCCTGCGGCGCTCCTTCCGCACAGAGAGCTGGTCCCGGTTGTCTGAACAGATTCTCCGCGTCGATAAGTGGAGCGTCTGCCGGGGTTAGGCTGCCAAGCGGATTGGCAGCGGGTTGAAGTAGGCTTGATCGGGTGTGGCGTCGTCAAGGCTCGAATGCGGCCGGCGGCGGT
>CANKHA010000055.1 GCA_947481685.1 Bradyrhizobiaceae bacterium | reverse complement strand
GACCGATGCGCCCACACCTTCATGTCAGCAATCTGCATCGCGGCCGTCGTCATCTTCTGGCTATAAACAATGAGTCCTGAGCCTAGTTAGGTATCGACCTTCAGCGCGGCGATGAACGCTTCCTGCGGGATTTCGACCTTGCCGAACTGCCGCATGCGCTTCTTGCCCTTCTTCTGCTTGTCGAGCAGTTTGCGTTTGCGGGTGGCGTCGCCGCCGTAGCACTTCGCGGTCACGTCCTTGCGCATGGCGCGAACGGTCTCGCGCGCGATGATCTTGCCACCGATGGCGGCCTGGATCGGCACCTGGAACATGTGCGGCGGGATCAGCTCTTTCAGCTTTTCCACCATGCCGCGCCCGCGTGCGTCCGCGCGGGTCTTGTGCACCAGCATCGAGAGCGCATCGACCGCTTCATCGTTGACCAGGATCTGCATCTTCACCAGATCGGCGACTTTGTAGTCGGTGAGGTGATAATCGAACGAGGCGTAGCCCTTCGAGACCGATTTCAGCCGGTCATAGAAATCGAACACCACTTCGTTGAGCGGCAAATCGTATTTCACCATCGCGCGGGCGCCGACATAGGTCAGCTCTTTCTGAACGCCACGGCGGTCCTGGCAGAGCTTCAGCACCGAGCCGAGATATTCGTCGGGCGTCAAAATGGTGGCTTCGATCCACGGCTCTTCGATTTCCAGGATCTTCATCACGTCCGGCATATCGACCGGATTGTGAATCTCCATCTCGGTGCCGTCGCGCAATTTCATCTTGTAGATGACCGATGGCGCAGTCGCGATCAGGTCGAGGTTGAATTCGCGCTCGAGCCGCTCCTGGATGATTTCCAGATGCAGCAGGCCGAGGAAGCCGCAGCGGAAGCCGAAGCCGAGCGCCGCCGAGGTTTCCATTTCATAGGAGAAGCTGGCGTCGTTGAGGCGAAGCTTGCCCATGGCCGCGCGCAAATCCTCGAACTGCGCCGCATCGACCGGAAACAACCCGCAGAACACCACCGGGATTGCCGGCCGGAATCCCGGCAGCGGCTCGTCGATCGGATTGCGCTCGTCGGTGATGGTGTCGCCCACGCGCGTATCGGCGACTTCCTTGATCGAGGCCGTGAGCATCCCGATTTCGCCTGGGCCGAGTTCGTCGACGATGGTCAGCTTGGGCGTGAACACACCGGTGCGATCCACTTCGTAAGCCGCGTCGATGCCCATCATGCGGATGCGCTGGCCCTTCTTGAGCACGCCATCGACGATCCGCACCAGCACCACCACGCCGAGATAGGCGTCGTACCAGCTATCCACCAGCAGCGCCTTCAGCGTGGCATTGCGGTCGCCCTTCGGCGGCGGCAGCCGTGTGACAATCGCTTCCAGCACATCGGGGATGCCGATGCCGGTCTTGGCCGAGATCATGATCGCGTTGGACGCATCGAGGCCGATGACGTCCTCGATCTGCTGTTTGATCTTTTCGGGCTCCGCCGCGGGCAGGTCGATCTTGTTGAGCACCGGCACGATCTCGTGGCCGGCGTCGAGCGCGTGATAGACGTTGGCAAGCGTCTGGGCTTCCACGCCCTGGCTGGCATCGACCACCAGCAGGGAGCCTTCGCAGGCGGCGAGCGAGCGGTTCACCTCATAGGCGAAATCGACGTGGCCGGGCGTGTCCATCAGGTTGAGGATGTAATCCTTGCCGTCCTTGGCGTGATACTTCAGCCGGACGGTCTGCGCCTTGATGGTGATGCCGCGCTCCCGCTCGATATCCATCGAGTCGAGCACCTGCTCCTTGCCCACCATCTCGCGGTCGGACAGCCCGCCGGTGAGCTGGATCAGCCGGTCGGCAAGGGTCGATTTGCCATGGTCGATATGCGCGACAATGGAGAAATTGCGGATGTTTTGGATGGGCGCGGACGTCATAGGGGGCAGATAGCATCCGGTCGGGGCAGGGACAAGGCGAGCCCTTCTCCCTCTCCCCGTTCACGGGGAGAGGGTCGGGGTGAGGGGCTCTTTCAACGAGTGCAGGCTGGGATCAGCCCCTCACCCGACTGCTTCGCAGTCGACCTCTCCCCGCGCGAGGGGAGAGGTGAAGACGATCAATACCGGTAGGTCTCGGGCTTGAACGGGCCTGCCTGCGGCACGCCGATGTAAGCCGACTGCTTGTCCGACAACCTGGTGAGCTTCACGCCGATCTTGGCGAGATGCAGCCGCGCGACCTTCTCGTCGAGCGTCTTCGGCAGGGTATAGACGTCGTTCTTGTACTTGCCCTGGTTGGTCCAGAGCTCGATCTGCGCCAGCGTCTGGTTGGTGAAGGACGACGACATCACGAAGCTCGGATGGCCCATGGCGTTGCCGAGGTTCACCAGCCGGCCTTCCGACAGCAGGATGAGACGCTTGCCGTCGGGGAAGGAAATCTCGTCGACCTGCGGCTTGATGTTGTTCCACTTCAGGTTCTTCAGCGCCGCGACCTGGATCTCGCTGTCGAAGTGGCCGATGTTGCAGACGATGGCGCGATCTTTCATCGCGCGCATATGGTCGATGGTGATGACATCGACGTTGCCGGTTGCGGTGACAAAGATGTCGGCGCGGGTGGCGGCGTCTTCCATCGTGGTGACTTCATAGCCTTCCATCGCCGCCTGCAGTGCGCAGATCGGATCGACTTCGGAGACCAGCACGCGGCAGCCGGCCTGGCGCAGCGATGCGGCCGAGCCCTTGCCGACGTCGCCGAAGCCCGCGACCATCGCGACCTTGCCGGCCATCATCACGTCGGTGCCGCGGCGGATGCCGTCCACCAGCGATTCGCGGCAGCCGTAAAGGTTGTCGAACTTCGATTTGGTGACGCTGTCGTTCACGTTGATGGCGGGGAACAGCAGCTTGCCTTCCTTCGCCATGATGTAGAGCCGGTGCACGCCGGTGGTGGTCTCTTCCGACACGCCCTTGATGCTGGCGGCGAGCTTGGCGAACCAGCCCGGCTTTTCCGTGAGTGTGCGCTTGATCAGCGCGAAGAACACTTCCTCTTCCTCGTTCTCGGGCTTGTCGAGGAACTTGGTGTCGCCCTTTTCTGCGCGCAGGCCGTGATGCACGAGCATGGTGGCGTCGCCGCCGTCGTCGAGGATCATGTTAGGCACGCCACCGTCGCCCCATTCAAGGATGCGGCGGGTGTAGTCCCAGTAATCCTTCAGGCTCTCGCCCTTGATCGCGAACACCGGAATGCCGGCGGCGGCAATCGCGGCCGCCGCATGATCCTGCGTCGAATAGATATTGCACGAGGCCCAGCGCACGTCGGCGCCGAGCGCGGTCAGCGTCTCGATCAGCACCGCGGTCTGGATGGTCATGTGCAGCGAGCCGGCGATGCGCGCGCCTTTCAGCGGCTTGCTGGCCCCGAACTCTTCGCGCGTCGCCATCAGGCCCGGCATTTCGGTCTCGGCGATGTCGATTTCCTTGCGGCCGAAGGCGGCAAGTTCGATGTCCTTGACGACGTAGTCGGTGGAAGCGCTGCTCTTCGCGGCGTTGCTGGCGGCGGTCATGACAATCCTTACGCGGCAGAAATGGGAGGAGCGCCGGGGAGCAGACAAGTTTACGCAGTCTGCGCAAGCTGGACTGCTCCCGGCACGGCTGGCCGAGGCTATAGCAGGCCCGGCGGCATGCGGCAATAACGATATAAAGATTTCTTTATATCTTAGGATTAAGCGCTATCGCGCAAGCGTCAATGACGTATTCACGTCTTTCCGGTCCTGGGTCATGCCGGGCGGAAAAGCCGGAAGAGGCTGGGCGCGCAGCAACAATGCTAAAGCCTCGTCGTCGAGTTCGCGGAACCCCGAGCTTTGCGCGATCCGGCGGTTCAGCACATGGCGATTGCGATCCACCGTAAAGCTCAAGCGAACGATCCCGTGAGCCTGGGATCCGGACAGGTTTCGTTTGAAGCGCTCAAGGTGCGCGGCCATGAGGCTTTTCCAGGTCGCCTGTGCCGCGCGGCTTGCTGCGACGCCGACGGTGCTCGAAGCCACACTGGGCACCTCAGCAGGATTGGGAGCGCGCGCGACAGCCACGGTGCGTGGTGCGGGCGGCTTCTTCGGTTTCGGCTGGGGCTTTGGCGGGGGAGGTGTGGCTACGGTGACTTGACTGGGTTGGGGCGGATCCGGTGGCGGCTTTTCATCGGGTGGATTCACCACCTCCGGCGCGCGTGCGGATTGCTCCGCGGGTTTTTCTTCCGGGATGTCGATGGATTCAATTTGCGGTGCGCGCGGCACAGCCGTCATTTCCACCAGCACTACCGGCGTGCCGCCCGCCGGCGAAGCCGGTTCGTGCAACAGGATGTAACCCGCGACCGCGGTCACATGGGCCGCCACGACAACCGCAGCAGCTGCGCCCCAGCGCTTGATCTCCGCGGGCGTGCCCCCTGCATTGCTGAATGCAGCGGATGTCATCGCGGATCCCGGTTCTCCAGGCCGATCAGTGCGACATGCAAATAACCCGCGTTTCGCAATGCATTCATCACCTCCATCACGTCGCCGTAACTCACCGCACGATCCGCGCGGAGGAAAATGCGCTCGGCCTTGTTGGCTTTGGTGGCCGTCGCCAGCGCCGCAGGCAAGGTCGCGCGCGTGATGGGATCGTCCCCAAGCGTGAGGGCCAGATCGGCTTTCACCGTCAGATAGACGGGTTTGTCCGGGCGTTGCTGCGGCTGGCTGGTGGAGGAAGGCAGGTCGACCGGAATATCCACGGTCGCCAGAGGTGCTGCGATCATGAAGATGATCAGCAGAACCAGCATGACGTCGATGAAAGGCGTGACGTTGATCTCGTGCAGTTCCTCGAGATCGTCGTCCCCATGATGCAGACGGATGGCCATGGCGCTACTCCGCCGCCCGGGCGCGTGGAAGACTGCGGCGGTCGAGGTCGCGGCTGAGCAGGCGCATGACTTGCGCCGACGCGTCAGCCAGCAATGCGCGATAGCCACCGATCGCGCGCGCGAAGACATTGTAGATGACCACCGCAGGGATCGCGGCCACCAGCCCGAGTGCCGTTGCCAGCAAAGCTTCGGCGATGCCCGGCGCCACGACGGCAAGGTTTGTGGTGTGCGCCTGGGAAATACCAATGAAACTGTTCATGATTCCCCAAACGGTTCCGAACAGGCCGACGAAAGGCGCGGTCGCACCGATGGTCGCGAGTACGCCAGTGCCGCGTGACATTTTGCGGGCCAGTGTCGCTTCCACGCGCTCAAGGCTCCATACGGCCCGCTCCTTCAGCCCATCGCCGCCTAGCGAGTCTGACAGGCGGACCTCCTCAAATGCGGAGTGTACCAGTTTGCCGACTGTGCCCCTTCCATCCAGATGCTTGTCGGCATCGGAGAGCGTTTGCGCGCGCATGAGAGTTGCAAGACCGCGGCGCGCGGCACGTTTGGCGCTGAGCAATTCTATGCCTTTCGCCAGCCATACCGTCCATGTCACCAGCGAGGCAAAGGCCAGTCCGAGCATCACGGCTTTCACCACGATGTCGGCATGAATGAACATGCCCCAGGGCGACAAATCCTGCGGCAGCAAAGCGTTGCTGACGGTGGGAAATGCGGGCTCCTGCGCGAAGGCCGCTACCGGAAAGACGGATACCAGCGCCCCGGCGATTTTCAGGCCCGTAAATCTTTTCATGACCAATACGCCCTAGCGACAACCCGAACTATCTACAAGCAGGCTTGGGAGGACTGTCAAATCCTTCCAGGCGCAGGGCATTTGGCGCATCAGAAATTGGCCGTCATGACGAACCTCACCGTCCGCGGAGATCCGGGCGAGATGTTGTTGCTACTGGCGGTGGACGATGAGTTTGGGGAGCTTACGGGGGGCAGGTGTTTACCGGGCGCTTTAGTCTTCTTCGCCGAAGCCTGACGTAACCAACTCCACGAGGGCCTCCATCGCGTCGGCAGCCTGCTTGCCGCGGGCTTCCACGGTGATCTCGGTGCCGGTGGCGGCAGACAACATCATCAGCCCCATGATGGAATTGCCCCCGACAGTTTCGCTGCCGCGGGTGACGGTGACCTGGGCATCGAATTTTTCGACGGTCTGCACGAATTTGGCGGAGGCCCGGGCATGCAAGCCCTTCTTGTTGACGATCTCTAGAACCTTGCGAATGGCACCTTCGCGCAGCTGTGCCGGATCGCCGTCGCCTAAAGCTTCGTCTCTCATTTCCCGCTGAGAACCCGGCTGGCGATCGTGCAGTATTTGCGGCCGGCCTCCTGGGCTGCGGCAACCGCATCGGGCAGGCCGCAGGTTTCGCGCACTTTGGCGAGCTTGATCAGCATCGGCAGGTTGATGCCCGCGAGTACTTCGACCTTCGGCCGGCTCATCACCGAGATCGCAAGATTGGAGGGCGTGCCGCCGAACATGTCGGTGAGGATAGCGACGCCTTCGCCGCTATCGACCTTCTTCACCGCTTCGATGATGTCGTTGCGGCAATGCTCGATGTCATCCTCGGGGCCGATGGTCACAGCCTCGATCTGCCGCTGGGGGCCAACGACATGCTCCAGCGCTGAGCGGAACTCAGCGGCCAGTTTTCCGTGGGTGACGAGGACAACGCCGATCATCGAGAACTCCTCGTGCGCATGCTGGGTGCACCGCACGAAACGCGCGCATTCGTTACCATCCGAAGCCCGAGCGCAAGGGCGTTCCCTGCCAATTCTGGGAAATATTGCATTGCAGCATACATGGGCAGCTAAACATCTGCCAGTGCCACGGGAAGGGGAAGCCTAGACCCCATATAGTTATTTTTTTGCCATCGCGAATAGCCAGATCAGGCTCCGGGATCAATTCCGGGAGAGAGTTTGCGCCACTGCGAGGAGCAGGGGAAGGGCTTCGTGGCCCGCTGCGACGGCAAGCCGCGGGAGCCGTATTCCCCGGATAACAGCCTCCCGGGCCTGCTGTTCCGGCAGCCGGGCGGCATCCTGGGCTGCCAGATCGACCACCCATCCCACGGTTGCCACGGGTTCTGCCTCCTGTTGATGGATACCGCTGCCGCGCAGCTCCAGTAGCCCCGTGAGGGCCTGTGGCGGGCGCACCAGGAGGCGTCCATTGACGGCTTCCACATGGACCCGGTCGTCCGCCACCAGCCGGACGAAGGGCAAGTGTCCGGCTTTCGCCGCCTGCAGCAGCGCCAGCACGAGCCGCGACTTGCCCGATCCTGATGGGCCGCGGATCAGCACCGCCCGAGGTCCGATCAGCACTGCCGACGCATGGATGGTGGGATCGTTCACGTCGCCGGCAGGCGCACGATGAAGCGTGCGCCGAGCACCTGCGGTTCGCCACCCATGCCAGCGCGTTGACGGTTCTCGACCCAGATGCGACCGCCATGGGCCTCGACGATCTGTTTGCAGATCGAAAGCCCAAGCCCGGAATTCTGCCCGAAGCCCTGCTCCGGCCGGTCGGTGTAAAAGCGCTCGAAGATGCGCTGGAAGGCATCGGGGTTCACGCCCGGTCCGTCATCGTCGACGACAATCTCGGCTTCGTTTTTCAGCCGGCGGCAGGTCACACGCACCGTGCCGCCTGGCGGCGAGAACGAGCGCGCATTGTCGATCAGGTTGCCGATCACCTGGCCGAGCCGTGAGTCATGGCCCGGCACCTTAAATCCTTGCGGGCCGCTGCCTTCGAAACTGAGAGCCACGCTGACATTCTCCTGCCGCGTCTCGTTGGCGACGGCGATCAGCGTGGTCAACAACTGCGAGAGATCGACCGGCGCGGATTCCTGCCGCTGCAATTCGGCGTCGAGCCTGCTCGCATCGGCGATGTCGGAGATCAGCCTGTCGAGACGCTTCACGTCGTGCTGTATGACGGCGAGCAATCGTCCGCGGCTCTCTTCGGTTTTTGCGAGCGGCAAAGTCTCGACGGCCGAGCGCATCGAGGTGAGCGGATTTTTCAACTCATGGGCGACATCGGCAGCGAAGCTCTCGATCGCGTCGATGCGGCGATAGAGCGCGTTGGTCATGTCGCGGATTGCGCCGGACAAATGGCCGATCTCGTCGCGGCGGCGGGTGAAGTCGGGGATCTCGACGCGGGAACGGATGCGGCGTCGCACATGTTCCGCGGCATCGGCCAAACGGCGCACCGGTCCGGCAATGGTGGCGGCCAGCACGTTCGAGAGCACAACCATCACGCCAAGCAGGATCAGGAACACTTTGACGATCTGCAGCCGTTCGGCGGAGACCATGTTGTCGATGTCCGCACCCTGCGTCGATAGCATCAGCGAGCCGCGTACCGCGCGAAAACGCTGCACCGGCACCGCCACCGACACGATGACTTCGCCGCGCTCGTTGATGCGCACCATGCTGGCTTTCTGTCCGGTCAGCGCGAGTGCAACTTCCTGATAACCCATGCCGTTTTCGGGCCCGAGTTCCTTGTAAAGCGGCAGGTCGCCGCGTCCCAGCCAGGTACGGATGGCGCTCAGCGTGCGCTCGGCCATGCCGGGCTTTTCCGCTGTCGGTGACGGCAGTTCGAACCGCAGCACATCGCCGCGGCGATCGAGATTGCGACTGTCGAGGATCAGGCCGCCGTCGCGGTCGTAGATGCGGGCGCGGGTTTTGGTGGGATAGACCAACCGCTGCAACAGCGGGCCGATACGCTCCGGATTGATCGGGAATTCGAGGCCGGACAGTGCTTCGTCGGTTGGTCCGTAGCTTTCGCCCGCGCGCAACTCGAGAAGCCGGTCGGGATCGATCTGCACGGCATCGATATCTGCGGTGGCGGAAGCGGCGATGGCGCCCGCCATGATCTCGCCCTGCACCAGCAAGCTCTGGATGCGTGCATCGATCAGGCCGGCGCGGAATTGCGATAGATAAAGGATGCCGATGACGAGTGCGAACAGGCCAATGACATTGAGTGAGACGATGCGCCGGTTGAGGCTCGAAAATAGCAACCAGACGAAGAACTGACCGGTCTGACGCAGCCAACTGGTCACACTACGCCGGGCGGGGGGCGCAGCTTCTTCGGTGTTTGCGGTGTCGGCTTCGCTGCCGGCGATGTCAGTTGTCCGATCGAGCACGTGATCCAGCCTGCCCGGTTTCATGATGCCGCTGTGCAGGCATTGTACTGCAGCGGGCCAACTCCGTCAGGCCAGAACCGGCCTGACGATCAGGTCTCTTTGAAACGATAGCCGACGCCGTAGAGCGTCTCGATCATCTCAAAGTCGTCGTCCGTCGCCTTGAACTTCTTGCGCAGCCGCTTGATGTGGCTGTCGATGGTGCGGTCATCGACGTAAACCTGATCGTCGTAGGCGGCATCCATCAGGGCGTTGCGGCTCTTCACCACGCCTGGTCGTGTCGCCAGCGCCTGGAGGATGAGGAATTCGGTGACGGTCAGCGTCACCGGCTCGTTCTTCCAGGTGCAGGTGTGACGCTCCGGGTCCATGCGCAACAAACCACGTTCCAGCGCCTTGGCGTCGGTCTCTTTCTGAGTAGTCGCATCCTTTGGAGCGCCGCGCCGCAACACCGCTTTCACGCGCTCAACCAGCAGCCGCTGTGAGAACGGTTTGCGGATGAAATCGTCCGCGCCCATTTTCAGGCCGAACAATTCATCGATCTCCTCATCTTTGGATGTGAGGAAGATCACCGGCATGTCGGACTTCTGGCGCAGACGCCGAAGCGTCTCCATGCCATCCATGCGCGGCATTTTGATATCGAGGATCACAAGATCCGGCGGCGACGTTTTGAAACCATCCAGTGCGGAGGCGCCGTCGGTATACGTCATGATCCGATAACCCTCTGCTTCAAGGGCAATGGAAACGGACGTCAGGATATTGCGATCGTCGTCGACGAGAGCGATTGTCGGCATGAGCCTGTCTTTCGTGACAGAAGTGGAAGCCCCATCTTAATTTGAAGCCCGTAAAGCTAGGCTGAAATGTGACATATCTAGGTCAAACACATGATTCGCCAGTGGGTTCCTAATATAGTGCTCCATTAGCCGGAGTGCCACCCGTCGCGATGACCGGCCGTTAACGAATGCGAGTGTTTCAGCCATGAAAGAGCAGTCGAATTTCGATCCCAAACAGGCAGCCAAGCGGCTGTTGCGAGAAGGTCGCAGCGGAGCTTTGGCAACGTTGATGCCCGGCTCCGGCGATCCTTATTGCTCACTGGTCAATGTCGCCACCGCCGCAGACGGCGCGCCGCTTTTGTTGATCTCCCAGCTTGCGATCCACACCAAGAACATCCTCGACGACACGCGCGTGTCATTGATGCTGGATGAGCGCAAAGCGGGCGATCCGCTGGAAGGCGCGCGTGTGATGCTCATGGGCAAGGCGGCAGTCACGGACGATCCGGCGGTCCGGCGGCGGTATCTTGCGCGCCATCCGGAAGCCGAGATGTTTGCAGGCTTCAAGGATTTTGCTTTCTACAAAATCGAACTGACCCGCATCCATCTGGTAGCGGGCTTCGGGCGCATCGTGGATCTCAACCCGGCCGATGTGCTGACCGATCTCTCCGACGCCGCGGAGCTCGTGGAGGCCGAGCCGGACATCCTGGCGCACATGAATCAGGACGAAACCTGCAGACTCTATGCGACCAAGCTGCTGGGAGCGGCGGAAGGAGAATGGCGCTGCGCCGGCTGCGATCCCGAAGGACTGGAGTTGCAGAAGGACCAGACGGCGCTGTGGCTGCCGTTTCCGCAACGCGTGCGCGGCCCGGGCGTTTTGCGGGTGATGCTCAAGCAGTTGGCGGACCAGGCACGCGCCGCGTGAAGGAAACACCATGCGCATCGCGCTGCAGATGGGGTGGCTTGCGATCGTCCTGATGGTTGGACAGCCCGCGTCTGCACAGGAAGCGGTTGTCTTGTCCATCGAGGGTGGCGGCAGGAAGTCCGCCAGGATGGCGTCGTCTACTATCGTTGCGCGAGCAACATTTGCGCCGCGGGCTCCGTGGTCAGCTACAAAGCACAGCCGCATCGTCCGGCTCTCACGCTTTCCGAATTCGAAAACCACCACCGCAGTTTGGCAAAACAAAACGCCGGCACGAGGAATATCAAGGCGGTGCGGATCGCCGCGCCCAAAGAACGGACGATTGAGGGCGTGCGTGTCCTGCAGATCAGCCGCGAGGTCGACTGGACGGACAACAGCACCACATTCACGATTGAGGCCCGGCTGATGGGGGGCGACAAGAGCTTCAGTCTGGTCAGCGACTCCCCAAAGCGGGAATGGACCGCCAACAATTTCGCCGGCTTCCTGCCCCGCATGGTCGATATCGCGGCTCTCAAGGGACAATAAAACATTCCGATGGCGTGGGGAGCTCGTTGTAAGGGAGTGCGGCATTGTTTTTCCGCACTGCATCATTTTCTGGATCTGCTGGGCAAATGCTGAAAAACCCCGCGCGATGGCGTCCCGATTAGGGATATTTTCGGGTCCGAGGCCGGTCTGCTTTCCAAACAGGACAGAGTTTCGCCGAATGCTCTTGGCAGGCAATTGCTTATTGGATTATAGCCTCGCCCAGACGCCTCCGGGCGCATAGAGTGGGCATGCCGCTCCGGCGGCAATCGAAAAACAGCTTTGGCTTGAGAAGCGTAGTCTTCGTGGCGAAGCGTTTCGTGGAGGTGTTCGGTGCAGGAATCGGGTGTGAGAAACAGTGCCTATGGCGCTGATAAATTCGGCCTAACAGGTCTGAAGGCGCTTCACTGGAATCTGACGGAGCCGCGTCTCTACGAATTCTCGATCGCCGCCAAGGAAGCGGAGATCACCGCGGGCGGTCCGCTGTGCGCCGACACCGGCGTGCACAGCGGCCGCAGCCCGAAAGACAAATTCGTGGTCGTCGACTCCAACACCAAGGATACAGTGTGGTGGGAGAAGAACGGCAAGCTGACACCTGAGCAATTCGATGTGCTGCTGAAAGACTTCCTTGCCCACACCAAAGGCAAGGAGCTGTTCGCACAGGATCTCTATGGCGGCGCCGACCCGAAATATCGCATCAAGACCCGCGTCTATACCGAACTCGCCTGGCATTCGATCTTCATTCGCGCGCTGCTGCGCCGGCCTGAAGTCGCCGAGCTCGCCAGCTACACGCCTGAGCTCACCATCCTCTGCCTGCCGAGCTTCAAGGCCGATCCGAAAAAGCACGGCGTGCGCAGCGAAACCGTCATCGCGCTCGACTTCACCCGTAAGATCATCCTGATTGGCGGGAGCGGTTATGCTGGCGAGATGAAGAAGTCGGTGTTCTCGACGCTCAACTATTTCCTGCCGCCGCAGGGCGTGATGCCGATGCATTGCTCAGCTAACGTCGGCAAGACCGGCGATGTTGCGTTGTTCTTCGGCCTCTCCGGCACTGGGAAGACCACGCTGTCGGCTGATCCAAACCGCATGCTGCTCGGCGATGACGAGCATGGCTGGGGCCCGGAAGGCGTGTTCAATTTCGAAGGCGGTTGCTACGCCAAGACCATCCGGCTGTCGCCGGAGGCCGAGCCCGAAATTTACGCCACGACGCAGCGCTTCGGCAGTGTGCTGGAGAACGTGGTGTTCGATCCGGAAACCCGGGTTTGCGATTTCGATGACGAGTCGAAGACGGAAAATACCCGCGTCGCTTATCCGATTGAATTCATTCCGAAGGCTTCGCTCACAGGCCGCGCCGGCCAGCCGAAGAACGTGGTGCTGCTCGCTGCCGATGCCTTCGGCGTGATGCCGCCGATCGCCAAGCTCACACCGGCGCAGGCGATGTATCACTTCCTTTCCGGTTACACCGCCAAGGTCGCGGGCACCGAAAAGGGCCTCGTCGGCGTGGAGCCAGAATTCTCCACCTGCTTCGCTGCGCCGTTCCTGCCGCGTCACGCCTCGGTTTACGGCAATCTGTTCCGTGAGATGATCGCCAAGTACAAGGTCGATTGCTGGCTGGTGAATACCGGCTGGACCGGCGGTATCTACGGTGTCGGCAAGCGCATGCCGATCAAGGTGACGCGCACCCTGCTGACCGCCGCGCTGGACGGAAGCCTCAACAACGCGGAATTCCGCACCGATCCGTATTTCGGTTTCGCGGTGCCGACCTCCGTTCCCGGTGTAGAGCCGCAGATCCTCTACCCGTCGAAGACCTGGGCCGACAAGAACGAGTTCGATGCCGTCGCCCGCAAGCTGGTGGGCATGTTCCAGAAGAACTTCGGCGTCTATGAGACGCACGTCGATGCCGACGTGCTCGCGGCGGCGCCGGAAGTGCGCATCGCGGCGGAGTAGTCATTCTCCTTCCGCCCTAGCGGGAGACCAAGCACAACAACGGCGGCCCTTGGGCCGCCGTTTGCATGTTAGAAACAGGGTCATGCAAGTTCTCGTCATCGGCGCAGGCGTGATCGGATTGGCGACGGCGCGTGCCGCGGCGTTGGCCGGCCATGACGTCGTCGTCGCTGAGGCTGCTAACGCTATCGGCACCGGAATCTCCTCGCGCAACAGCGAAGTCATCCACGGGGGAATGTATTATCCCTCGGGCACGCTGCGCGGCCTCCACTGCGTTCGCGGGCGGCGGAAGCTCTATGCCTTTTGCGCGTCCCACGGCGTGCCGCACCGGAAATGCGGGAAGCTTATCGTCGCCACCGACAGGGAGGAGCAGAAGAAGGTCGAGAGCATCCACGCCCAGGGTCTGCGCAACGAGGTGGAAGGGCTTCGCATGATGGATGCGGCGGAAGCTCGCGCATTGGAGCCGGCGCTGTCATGCACTGGTGCGCTGATGTCGGCTGAGACCGGCATCATCGATGCACATGCTTACATGCTGGCGTTGCGCGGCGATCTCGAGGACCACGGCGGTCGTATCGCCTTGAACACGCCCGTTGAACGGATTTCGCGCGCGGGCGCGCAATGGCAGGTTCGCTTTGGCGGTCAGGAAGCGGGAACGGTCACGGTCGATGCGGTGGTGAACGCGGCGAGCTTTGGTGCGCAGGCACTTGCGAAGAATACCGAAGACTATCCCGCGGACCGCGTGCCCAAACTGATCCTCTGCAAGGGCAATTATTTCTCCTACACTGGCAAACCGGTTTTCACGCGGCTGATCTATCCGGTGCCGGTGCATGGTGGCATCGGCATCCACATCACGCTGGATCTAGCCGGGCGCATGCGCTTCGGTCCTGACGTGGAATGGATAGAGCATGAAGATTATGCGGTCGATCCCGCGCGCGCGGACAGCTTCTATGCGCGCATCCGTAGCTACTGGCCGGGACTCCCCGACAATTCGCTGATGCCCGCTTACTCCGGCATCAGGCCCAAGACCGCGGGGCGTGACGAACCACAGCAGGACTTCACAATCGAAAGCCCCGCGCAGCATGGGCTGCCGGGGCTGGTGCATTTGTTCGGGATAGAGTCGCCGGGGCTGACGTCGTCGCTCTCTATCGCGGACGAGGTCGTGTCCTATCTTTGAGCGCGGCGGCTGCCCGGCTTCGAAGCTGGTTCGGCGACCACTCCCGGCGGCGGCTCTTCGGCGCGCGCATTGGCGGCTGCAGCGGAAATCGGGATCTGGCGAATTTCGATATTCGACAGCCTGCGATCCTGCACCGGCGAAAACTCGGCGCTTCGGCCATTGTTGCCGCGATAGCTCACCAGCCCGTCATTGAGAGCCGGTCCCGCAAATCTGCACAGGACGCTAAGTGGAGTTTCTGCCTGACGGCGGGCACGCTGTTGCCTGCGAATCAGGAGAGACCATGAACAGACGACCGCGCCGGAACCACACACCGGGCTTCAAGGCTAAGGTGGCGCTTGCCG
>CANKHA010000054.1 GCA_947481685.1 Bradyrhizobiaceae bacterium | reverse complement strand
TGTACGCCGTCAGCGCCTATGAGACAGAATTGGGGTGGTGATTAAGGGAGGGTTTTGGTTTCATCGCAGTGATGGAGGCACGCAGATGAGATCGAAACCGATGAACTCGAAGGCCCCAGCCGAGCGGGTACTGAAGGACATTCGCCGGGCCACCCGGCGGCATTTTTCAGCCGAAGACAAGATACGTATTGTGCTGGACGGCCTGCGCGGCGAAGACAGCATTGCCGAGTTGTGCCGCCGCGAAGGTATTGCCCAAAGCCTCTATTACGTCTGGTCGAAGGAGTTCCTGGAGGCCGGCAAGCGCCGGCTTGCGGGCGACACGGCGCGGGCGGCGACCAGTGATGAGGTGAAGGATCTGCGCCGGGAATCCACGGCTCTGAAGGAGGTCGTTGCCGAGCAGGCGCTTGAACTCCGTCTCCTTAAAAAAAGCATGATCGGGGATGGGGGAGACGCCGCATGAGGTATCCTGCATTCGAGAAGATCGAGATTATCAAAATCGTCGAGCAATCGCCGCTGTCGGCTCGCAGGACGCTGGACCAGATCGGGGTGCCACGGGCGACGTTCTATCGCTGGTACGATCAGTATCAGACAGGCGGGCCTGAAGCCCTGGAGGATCGGCCATCGCAGGCTGGCCGGATCTGGAACCGCATCCCCGACGCCGTCCGGGACCAGATCATCGAGCTCGCGCTGGAACAATCCGAGCTGTCACCCCGCGAACTGGCGGTGCGATTTAGCGACACACAGGGCTACTTCGTATCCGAAGCCTCGGTTTATCGTCTCTTGAAGGCCCATGATCTGATCACCAGTCCGGCCTTCATCGTGATCAAGGCCGCCAACGAGTTCCACGACAAGACGACCGCCCCGAACGAGATGTGGCAGACAGACTTCACGTACCTCAAGATTATTGGCTGGGGATGGCAATACCTGTCCACCATTCTCGACGACTACTCGCGCTACATCATTGCCTGGAAGTTGTGCACCACGATGAGGGCCGAGGACGTCACCGACACGCTGGAGATGGCACTGACGGCCTCGGGTTGCGATCAGGCCCATGTCCGGCACAAACCCCGGTTGCTGTCGGACAATGGTTCCAGCTACGTCTCCGGCGATCTCGCTGAATGGCTCGACAAGCGGCGCATGGATCATACCCGTGGCGCGCCCTATCACCCGCAGACCCAGGGCAAGATCGAACGCTGGCATCAAACGCTCAAGAACCGGATACTGCTGGAGAACTATTACCTGCCTGGCGACCTCGAAGCGCAGATCAGGCGCTTCATCGAGTACTACAACCACCGCCGCTACCATGAGAGCTTGGGCAACCTAACCCCGGCGGACGTCTACTTCGGCAGGGGCCAGGCGATCCTGCAGGAACGACACCGTGTCAAACAGAAAACTATCGAACATCGCCGCTTGCTTCACCGCAAGCTCGCCGCTTAAGATCGACAAACCAGATGAGGCCAATACTCCGCTAAATCAACCCTGCATCTGTCCCAAATGATCTGACGACGCACAGTCGAGAGCGAGCAGCTCACGGCCGACAAGGCAAAGCCGGAACTATACGCCGACCCCTCCTACCAGCAGAAAGCGACGGCGGCGAAATAACGATTACAAAAAACTTTGGGAGGTTTCGTTCATGAAGACAATTGCGATCTCCGCTGCGTTGCTTTTTGCTTTCGCGGTCGGCGCCGGCCCAGTCCATGCACAGTCGGCGGACAACAAACCTGCGGTCGTCAAAATCGATCCGTCATTCGATGCGCTGCTTTCTCCCGATGCCAAGCTGGAGCTGTTGAGTACCGGCTATGGCTTCGTCGAGGGCATCGTCTGGGTGCAGAAAAAAGGCAAACCAGGCTATCTGCTGCTGAGCGATATGCCGGCCAATGTGATCTTCAAGCTGACGCCGGACGGCAAGCAATCGCTGTTCATGGATCGCAGCGGTTACACCGGCTACGACATCTGGCGCGTCGGATTCATCCAGAACAACGGCCGGGAAAAAAGCGATCCAAAATACGAAGAATTTCCGATGATCGGATCAAACGGACTGACCCTGGACCCGCAGGGCCGATTGCTGATCGCCACCTGGACCGGCCGCTCCATTGACCGCATCGAAAACAACGGCAAGCGCAAGGTGCTGGCCGGCCGATGGGAAGGCAAACGCTTCGGCGGCACCAACGATCTCGTGTCCAAGAAGAACGGCACAATCTATTTCACCGACGGTTACAACGGCATGCGCCTGCGCGAGAAGGATCCCAGCAAGGAGATCGACTTTCGCGGCGTCTTCATGCTGAAGGACGGCAAGGTGACGCGCATCGCACCGGAGATCGAGACACCGAATGGTCTCGCCTTGTCGCCGGACGAAAAATATCTCTACCTGAACAACGGCGGGCTGAAGGTCGTGCGGCGCTACGAAATTCAGAAAGACGATACACCGGTCAATCCCACGGTCTTCTTCGACATGAGCGCGGACAAGACACCCGGCATCGCTGACGGCATGAAGGTCGATATCAAGGGCAACGTTTATGAGTCAGGCCCCGGCGGCATCTGGATCATTTCGCCGGAAGGCAAGCTGCTCGGCAAAATTCTCACGCCCGAGCTTGTGGCCAACCACACCTTCGGCGACCCCGACCACAAGACGCTCTATATTGTCGCACGCTCGAGCGTTTACAAAATTCGCCTGAATACAGCGGGGATTCCGTAGCCTCCCAACCGTCCTCACGCCACGAAACCATGGCGTGACCGCCGGCGGGAGCGCTATATTCGTCATAACGGGGACAATGAATAACAACGACTCCCCGGGAGGGAGACAAGGATGAAGACATATTTTGCTGTGCTGGCGCTTGTTGTCTTACTGCCTGTCGGCGCCCGCGCCGAAAACGGTGGCTGGAAACAGTCTTGGGAAGAGACGCTCGCCGCCGCGAAGCAGGAAGGCAAGGTGGTGATCTCCGGACCGCCCAGCCAAGATCTCCGCACAGCCCTTCCTGCGGCCTTTATGGCTCGTTACGGCATCAACATCGAGTATCTCGGTGGGCGCAGCACGGAGTCCGCAACAAGGATGCGCGCGGAACGCCAGGCCGGCATCTATTCGATCGACATCGTCTTCGCCGGCATCCAGAGCATGGCGCTGACTTTCTATCGCGACAAAATGATCCAGCCGCTGAAACCCGCCCTGCAGTTGCCGGAAGTCGTTGACGGCACAAAATGGAAGAAGGGCAAGCTGTGGTTCAGCGATCCCGACGATCAATACATCCTGCGGCTTGCAAACACTGTCACCACGATGTTCCACATCAACACGAGCGTGGTAAAGCGGGATGAAATTCGCACAACGAAGGACCTGATCAATCCGAAATACAAGGGCAAGATCGCGCTGCAGGATCCTACTATTCCCGGAAGTGGCAGCAACCAGGCTGCCCATCTTTACTTTCAGCAAGGCGAAGATTTCGTGAAGGCGCTCTACGTCGATCAGAAACCCATGATCAGCCGCGATACGCGTCAGATCACCGACGGTCTGGCACGCGGCACCTATCCGATTTCATTGGGCGCGGAAGATGCCGATGTCGAAAAGCTCCGCAAGGAGGGTGTTCCAATCGCGCTGCTCGACAATCTCCCCGATCTCTACAGCGAGATTTCCGCGAGCTTCGGACAGGTCGCCATCATCGACAATGCACCCCACCCGAATGCCGCCAAGGTTTTCGTGAACTGGATCGCATCGAAGGAGGGTAGCCAAATCTTCAATGATGCCATGGGTACTGTCTCGACACGGAAAGACACCGACGAAAGCAAGTTGCCGCCGGAGATCATTCCGCGCGAAGGTGTCAAATATTTCGACACCTACGACTGGGAATTCACCGTGACGAAAAAGGAAGAAGTCCGCGCACGGATGAAGGAGTTACTGCGCTAAACTTCGTGCATTGAGAGAACCAAACGGCCGCTCGCAAAGAGCAGCCGTTTTTCATTCAGCTTGCTGGACTAAACGGAGATTCCTTCCAGAATCGCTCCGATGAAATGCAGGATGCCCTCACCGGCACCCTGCGCCATAGCCTCGCCGACGCCTTGCGCAACTACCTCGCCCATACCTTGCGCTGCTACTTCACCGATGCCTTGGGCAGCCGTCTCACCGACAACGTGGCTCGCTACCTCGCATGTGCCGCTTACCGCCGTGTCGCATGCCGGTAGCCCCGCCGAATGTCCAGCCGATCTGACTATATAACCAAGCGTCTCGTCCGCAGCGTCAACGACGAAATCTGTCAGGCCGTTATCCTGGTTCTGCTCTTCCTGCTTTTCAGCCGCTTGAACTTGTGAGGAATATTGCGAAGCAATGTTTTCAAACGTAGAAGGCATTGTGTCACCCATTCGTATTGAGCCTGCACACATGCCAACAGCGGCTCATGGCGGAAAAGCGGCGCCAGAGGCCTTAACGTTATACAGTTACACCAATTCTTTTTTTGCTGTACCGGTCTTGTAAAAGGCCGGAGAGGTATCACCCGGCGAACTTGAACAGCCCGACATTGATCGCGCGGAAACGGAATCCGACTTCGCAATAGGTCAGGTAATATTCCCACATCCGGCGAAACCGCTGATCGAAGCCAAGCGGCTCGATCTCGGACCATGCGGCCAGGAAGCGGTTGCGCCACTCTTCCAAGGTGCGCGCATAGGAATCCGGAAACGTCTCCTGATGAACGAGCGATAACCCGGCGCGTTTCGCGATGCTCTCCATAATGGCAACCGTCGGCAGCATTCCGCCCGGAAAGATATGGCGCTGAATGAAATCAGGTTGCGCGCGATAGGTTTCGTAACGCTTCTCGTCGATGGTGATGGCCTGCAGCACCACAGTGCCGCCCTGCTTCAGCGAACCGCGGATTTTGTTGAAGTAGGTCGTCCAGTAGCGTTCGCCCACCGCTTCGATCATTTCGATGGACGCGATCCGGTCGTAGCGCTCGGAAACGTCGCGATAGTCCTGCAGCCGCACCTCCGCCGCCCCGTTGCCGACGTCCTTGGCAAGGCGCGCCTGCGCAAAGACAAGCTGCTCTTCCGACAACGTGATGCCAGTTACCGAGCAACCGTGCTGACGCGCCAGCCGCTCCAGCAACGCGCCCCAGCCGCAGCCGATCTCTAGCACTTTTTCCTCGCCGGAGAGATCGAGCAGATCCGCGATACGCTTGAGCTTGGCCTCCTGCGCGTCCTCCAATGACTCCGCTCCTTCGTAAATCCCAGACGAATAATTCATGCCCTGATCGAGCCAGCGTTTGTAAAAAGCGTTGCCGAGGTCGTAATGCGCCGCGATGTTGTTTTTGCTGCCGCGGCGCGTGTTGGTTCGCACGCTATGGATCGCCTTGTTTCGCAGCCGGCTGACCCAACTACCGCTGGATTGCTCCATCACGTTGGTGTCGTTATGCATCCAGAATTCGAGCAGTTGCCGGAGGTCCGGCGTCGTCCAGTGCCCCGCCAGATAGGCATCGGCAAAGCCATGTTCGCCTTGCACAAGCATGCGTGAGAGGGCCCGCCAGTTCAGGATTTCCATACGGGCATCGGGTCCGGGCTTTGCACCCTGCCGCTCAATCACATGCCCGTTGGGCAGCACGAGCTGGAGATGGCCCGCTTCGATTTCCGGAAGCGCGCGATCAAATAACCAGGAAATGAATTTCAGTCGCGGCGGCGACACACGCCCGCAATATGCAGAAGGCTGGAAATCCATGCGGCTACCCTTTCAATGGCACCAGGGTAACTGGCTGTTCAGGCGGCTGGGGCCGCGTTCGCAGCCGATAACCCTTCATCCACATGCGCAATGCATGCCAATGGATGGCGCCCATCACCTTTAGCGTGAGCAGGGGGAAAGTCGCCATTACCCGCAGCAGCATCACGTCGCTTAGAATAGCGCGATTTCCGGAGAGTGCAGCAAATATCAAGGGGCCGCTGGCGTCTCTTCCACTGATCGCTACCCTCACCTGCCCCCCCGGCGGGCTGACCCGGAAGGCATAGGCCATGTCCATGTCCATGAAGGGGGAGACGTAGAAGGTCTTGGCGCATTCTTGGGCAACGACCCCGCCAGGCCCGGAGGCGACCGGAATCAGGTAGGTGTGCCGCTCGCGGAAGGTATTATGCACCTCGTAAAGAATGGCCGCCAAACCGCCGTCTTTCCGGTGACAGAAATAGACGCTGATCGGGTTGAACCCGTAGCCGAAGATGCGCGGCATGCAGAGCAGTCTGATCGACCCATCAGCGTCGATGCCGGCAGCGGAGAGCCGCCCAGCAATCTGCTGGCGTAACGGCGTGGCGCTGCCGTCGCCATGGTCGCGATCCCGGAAGCTGGCGAGGTTGCCGCGATTATAGGAAAAAAACCACAGCTCGCGGTCGAGCGTTTCGAGTTCGTCGAGATCCAGCAGCGTCCAGAACACGCGGTAGCGTAAATGGTGCGCTCGCGGACGCAGCCGCCGGTGAATAACCGATCCGATATAGAGCGCTGAATGGAAGGTCATGCGATGAGCCGCCTGTCCTCGTGCGATGGCGGCGGCGTGATGACAATGCGGGCGGATTCGTCCTGCACATTCCACGGCCGTCGCACGCCGCCGAGCTCTTCCGCAACAGCAAGCCCGGCCTGCAAGCCATCTTCGTGGAAACCTGCGCCAAAATAAGAACCGCAGAACCACGTATTGCGCGCGCCCTGCAGCGACCAAAGCTGCTGCTGGGCCGCGATCGCATGGGAATCGAACAGCGGATGATCGTAGATTTCTTCGCGGTGGATAGCGTTGGGCGTCCGCTGCGGATTTAGGGTCACAAACAACGGCGACTCCTGCGGCAGCGACTGAAGCCGGTTCATCCAGTAGGTTACGGTTGGACATTCCTGCAGGCTGCCATCGTCGCGGCCGATATAATTCCAGCTCGACCATACGCCCCGGCGCTTCGGCATCAACGCTGGATCGGAATGCAGCATCGCGACATTGCGGCAATACTGGAAACTGCCGAGCAGCTTGCGTTCGTCGCCTGAGGGATTGGTCAGCAGCCTAAGCGCCTGATCCGCGTGGGTCGCCATCACCACATGATCGAAGTGCTGGACGGCGCCGCGATCGTCGCGAACCAGCACGCCATCATGCAACCGCTGCACCGACTCTGCGCCGATACCGACGCGCACGCGGTCGGCAAACCCGCGCATCAGTTGCTCGACATAGACGCGGCTGCCGCCGGAGACCGTGCGCCATTGCGGCCGGTTGCGGATTTTGAGCAAGCCATGATTGTCGTGGAAGCGGATAAACGCGGCGGCGGGATAGGACAGGATCGAAGCAGCGGATGCGGACCAGACGGCACCCGCCATCGGCAAGAGGTGATCGTTCTTGAAGGCGTCTCCGTAGGCACCGGCATCGAGATAGTCGCCGAGCGTGGTTTTAACCTCATCGAGCATCACCAGATCGCGCGGGGCCTCGCGGTAAAAGCGTTGCAGATCGTACAGCATGGACCAGAAGCGGCGGCAAAGAAGGTTGCGCTTTTGGGCAAACAGTCCGCCCAGATTTCCGCCGGAGTATTCCAGGCTTCCATTGCCCAAAGACACCGCAAACGACATTTCCGCCGGCTGGGTCAACACGCCGAGATGCGCGAACAGCGCCGTCAGATTGGGATAAGTCGCCTCGTTATAGACAATAAAGCCGGTATCGACCACAATCTCGCCATGCGGTGCTTTCACGGCGACGGTGTTAGAATGACCGCCGACGCGATGGTCGCGTTCATAAACGGTGACATCATGCTCCTGGCTCAGCAACCAGGCCGCTGACAGGCCGGAAATACCGGTGCCAATGACGGCAATATTCTTCCGAACCGCGGAATTCCCGAGCATTTCCTGTCTCACTCCCTGTCGCGGGGGGAGGCCGTTTTGGCTTTTCCTGCGACTTTATAGTGATTTACGCCCGGCCCGAAGCATTGGATCACCCGGTGATCCAAATGCTCCGACCCCGCGTATATACAGGTATGCAGGCTGCAGGCCTTCAGGGATTGGTCTTCGTTCCCGCCCCACGTGGGGTAGTATTCATGGCGGATAGTCACCAGGGCGAGGATATGGCCGATCCGGCCGTGCTGATCGCGCGCATTGCCTCCCATCAGGACCGGGAGGCCTTTGCTGCGCTGTTTGGTCTTTATGCACCCAAGGTGAAAGCTTTTATGCAGCGCCAGGGCACAACGTCGGAACTTGCAGAAGACATCGCGCAGGAAGTACTTCTGACGGTGTGGCGCAAGGCAAGCTTCTTCGATCCGTCGCGCGCCGCCGTATCATCCTGGATTTTCGCCATCGCGCGTAACCTGCGCATCGACCGGCTGCGGCGCGATCAGCGGTCAAAGCTGCACGAAGTTTACGAACTGGTCGAACCGGAAGCACCACCGCGTCCGGACGGACTTCTCGACATCGGCGAACGCGAACGACGAGTGGCAAACGCTCTCGCAGAACTACCCTCAGAGCAATTGCAGGTGGTCAAGCTCTCCTTCTTTGAGGGCCATGCGCATGGCGACATTGCGCGCATCCTTGAAATTCCGCTTGGCACCGTCAAATCGCGCCTGCGACTAGCTGTGGGGCGTCTCAGCCAATTCCTCGGTGATCTAAAATGACAATCACTCATCATCCCACTGAAACGACTTTGGCGAGCTTCGCCACCGGCACGCTGGATGAGGCGCGCGCCCTGGCTGTCGCGACGCATCTGTCTCTGTGCCCACAGTGCCGCACCATGCAGCATAAATTTGAGCATGTCGGCGGGGCTTTACTGGATCGCGTCACGCCGGATGCCATGGCGCCGGACGCCTTGCAGCATGCGCTTGCCCGCATCGGAACACCTGAGCCTGCACGACCTGTGCGCGCGCCTCGCGCGGATGGTTTGCCAGAACCGCTGTCAGCTTACGAGCTTGGCCCCTGGCGCTGGATCGGCCGTGGCGTGCAATGGCGCTCGGTGGGCGTCCCCATCGAAAACCATCTTCGCGTTTTCATGCTGAAGGCTGCACCGGGAATCCACCTTCCGCGCCATCGTCATGTCGGCTCGGAATGGACCTGCGTGTTCGAAGGCGCTTTCACGCATGAAGGCGGCCGCTTCGGCCACGGAGATTTCGACGAAGCCGATGAGAACATCGAGCACGATCCGAGGGTCGAAGAAGGCGCAACCTGCATCTGCCTAGTTGCCCTGCAGGGTAACATTGTGCTGCAGGGTTTCTTCGGAAAATTGCTGCAGTCCTTCATCCGCATCTGACCGCGCCATGCACGGATCATTCAAAAATGGCCGGCGCGGTGTTTTCCGGATCGGAAAGCGCTGGACTGCGGCGATCGCGGCAGCGGCGGGCGTCAGCGCCTGCTCGCCGGCAATGCTGGCCAATTCACTCGCATCGAAAGAAGGCTTCGATGTTGAGCGCGCTATTTCCTATGGCGAAGGCGAACGGCGGACTCTCGACGTGTACCGCCCTGAAAAGGCCGATAGCGCGCCGGTGATCGTTTTCTTCTACGGCGGCAGCTGGCAAGGTGGCGCAAAGGAAAGCTACCTGTTCGTTGCGTCTGCGCTGGCACGCCGCGGCTACATTACGATCGTTCCGGATTATCGCGTCTATCCCGAGGTGCGCTATCCCGCCTTTATCCAGGACGGTGCACAGGCCGTCCGCTGGGCCAAGGACAACGCCCGGCGCTTCGGAGGCGACCCCGGCAAGGTCTTTATCATGGGCCATTCGGCTGGAGCCTATATCGCCGCCATGCTGACGATCGACGACGAATGGCTGAAGGCGGTGAACCTCACGCCGAAGCGCGACATCGCCGGCCTGATCGGACTGGCGGGGCCTTACGACTTCCTCCCCATCCAGGATCCCACGGTCAAAAAGATATTCGGCGATCCTGCGCCCGTCGCGACGCAGCCGATCACCTATGTCTCCGGCGACGAGCCTCCGTCTTTCCTTGCGACTGGCACTGACGACGACACCGTCGATCCCGGTAACGCGAGCCGGCTTGGGAAGCGCCTGCGCGCTGCGGGCCGTGTGGTGACGCTCAAGGAATATAAAGGCGTCGGACACATTACCCTCCTTGGCGCCTATTCAGGAGTTCTCCGTTTCGTCGCTCCGGTGGTGAAGGACATCGACGATTTCATCGCGCAGGTCGCTGGCGCTCCCAAACTTGCGGAGTCGCGGCGATGACATTCCCGCAATTCGTGCTGGGGCTGATCGGCGTCTCCGTTGCGATGTCTCTCATCATGACCGGCGCATGGCTGGTGTGGCGCAGCACACGCAATTCCGGCTGGGTCGATACGGTCTGGACGTTTGGTCTCGGCGCTGTCGGAGTCGCCTGCGCCGGCGCAGCCTGGCTTGTGTCCGGAGCCGCAGCCCGGCCCGTTCTCATTGCAGTTCTCATTGTTGCCTGGTCGCTGCGGCTTGGACTGCATATAGCGACGCGTACCGCCGGCATCACCGACGATCCACGCTATGCCGTTCTCATCCGCGGATGGGGCGCGAAAGCCGAGCGCCAGATGTTCTGGCTGCTGCAGAAACAGGCGCTGGTTAGCATTCCGCTCGCACTGGCGATGCTGCTGGCTGCGTGGAATCCCGCGCCGTCGCTGCGCATCCAGGACTTTGTCGGGGCACTTGTGCTCGTCATCGGCATTGTCGGCGAAGCCATCGCGGATACACAGTTGCGGCGGTTCAAATCCGATACCGCAAACAGGAACAAGGTGTGTGATCAGGGGCTATGGGCCTGGTCGCGTCATCCAAACTATTTCTTCGAATGGTTCGGCTGGCTGGCTTATCCGCTGATCGCAATCGACTTCACAGGTTCTTATCTGTTCGGCTTCGTCGCGCTTGCCGGCCCCGCCTGCATGTACTGGCTCCTGGTGCATGTCTCCGGCATCCCCCCACTGGAAGCACACATGATCAAGAAGCGGCCGGATGAATTTCGCGCCTATCGCGCGCGCACCAACGTATTCTTTCCTGCCCCACCACATACAAGCTGAGAGGGTTGCATCATGGGCTTCGTCGAAACTGCGATCCAGGCCGGCGAACGCGTTGCGTGGCCCGACACGATCACCAAAGTGGCGATCGAAGGATTGGTAAGACGGACCAATCGCAAGCTTATGGGCGCCGGGCCGGATGCCGATGCCGCGTTTGCGCAAGCGATGACAAAGTTTCCGGTCGCGATGAATACAAAGGAAGCGAACGAGCAGCATTACGAGCTTCCCGCGGAATTCTTCGCGCTCGTTCTGGGGCCACAGCGGAAATATTCGTCATGCCTTTACAAGAGTGACGCAGATACTTTGGCGCAGGCGGAAGAGTACGCATTGCGCGAGACGGCTGTGCATGCCGGTCTGGAGAATGGCCAGCAGATTCTGGAGCTGGGTTGCGGCTGGGGCTCGCTGTCACTCTGGATAGCCCGGAACTATCCGGGATCGCGCATCAAGGCCGTTTCGAATTCCAACTCGCAGCGCCGGTTCATCACCGCGAAAGCGGAAGCGGAGTTGCTGACGAATCTGACGGTGATCACAGCCGACATGAATGGTTTCGCAGCGACCGAACGGTTCGACCGGATTGTGTCGGTGGAAATGTTCGAGCACATGGCCAACTGGCGCTCCCTGCTCGAACGCGCCCGCGGCTGGATCAAGGACGAGGGACGGCTATTTCTGCATGTCTTCAGCCATGAGCGAGCCCCCTATCGTTTCGCGACCGAGGACAAGGAAGACTGGATCGCCCAGCACTTCTTCACCGGCGGTATCATGCCGAGCCACAAGCTGATCCATCAGTTTGGAGATTCTTTCCGTGTGGAAGAGGAATGGCGCTGGAGCGGCGAACACTATCGCCGCACCGCGGACGACTGGCTCGGCAACTACGACAGGAACGCCACGCAGATCTTCGACATTTTGCGCAAAGTCTACGGCAAGGATGCCAGGTTATGGCAGCGCCGTTGGCGGCTGTTCTTCCTCGCAACGCGCGGCCTGTTTGGTCATGCGGGCGGCGAACCTTGGGGCGTCAGCCACTACCGGCTGAAACCCGCGGCCTAGGTTAGGGCAGCGTGGTTCCGAACCAGCTCGCCGACAGCTTCACTGCATAAAACGCCGCCGCGGTTGCAATGGCACTTGCGGCGGCGCCATAGGCAATGTCCATCAAAGTGATGGAAAGCGACCAGACCTTCAGGGTCGCATAATTGGTGAGGTCGTAAGTTCCATATGCCAGCGCGCCGAACAGCAGGGCCGAAGCCATTCCGACTACAACCGATTCCGCCCGCAACGCGGGCACCACGCCAAAGGCGACGATGCCGACCGGATACATGAGATAAAACACGATGGCCGGCGCAATCCGGATAGAAGAGGCAAGAACCTCCTTGAGTACCGGCATATAGAGGATCGGGCCCATCAATCCCAACCACAGGAGGTCGATAATACCGAAAACAACGAGCGCAGCGCCGTAAGCAATCACGTAGTACATTGATCATCTCCCGCAGAATTACTTGAGATACGGCCGAAAAGACGCCTTGGATCACTTGGAACAAAAATACGCCTTTTGCGACGTTCAAACGAGAAAAACACGGAGAAGAGCCATGACATCTTTATCACAAGCCGCCCGAAGTCGCGATCTTGGCTTTGCCGCCTTGGCCATTGCGGTTATCGCCGCTGCGCTCTTGCTTGGCCAGCTCGCCACCTATCCCAACCTTCCCTGGCATGCGGGGCTGGCCAAGCCGTCGTTCAACCCGCCGAACTGGATTTTCGGGCCAGTCTGGACGACGCTTTATTTATTGATGGCCTTTGCGCTATGGCGCATCTTGCGAATCTCCCAGCCATCGAGCGAACGCCGTCTGGCGCTGGCGTTATTTTTCGTTCAGCTGGGTTTGAATATCGCTTGGTCTTGGATGTTCTTCGCCGCGCATAGCCCGTTCATGGGAATGGTCAATATCGTTCCGCAATGGCTTGCCGTGGTCGCAACCGCCGTCGCCTTTTACCGGCTCGACCGGCTGGCCGCGTGGGGCCTCGTGCCGCTGGTGGCGTGGGTTGGCTTTGCGAGCGTTCTGAATATCGCGATCTGGCGTCTGAACTGAGTTCGAAAGGGATATTTTTGATTTGAGCGATAGCGGAAACCCCACGTCCGACTGGAATTATCGCTGGTACCAGATCGGCAATTTCTCGTCCTCGGTTGGCGTCTGGACACAGCGCACCGCGATCGGCTGGATGACGTGGGACATCACGCACTCCGCGACATGGCTCGGCATCATTGCGCTCGCTGAAACCGGACCAACGATTGCGCTCGGCCTCTATGCGGGCGTCGTGCTGGACCGCCTCAATCACCTGAGCGTGCTTCGTTTCACGCAATTCCTTACACTGCTCTATTCAATCGCGCTCTTCGGCATCACCTACTTCGGATACATGAACATCTGGATCCTGGCCGGCCTGGTGCTGTTCCGCGGCATGACCTTTGCGTTCAATCGGCCCGCGCGGCAGACGGTTGTGTATGGACTCGTTGGGCGCGAGAAGCTGATGCAAGCGCTGGCGCAAAACGCCATGATTTTCCAGACATCGAAGTTCATCGGCCCCGCGATCGGCGGCGCTACACTGGTCGCGTTCGGCGTGACCTGGACATTTGCAATTGCAATCGGCCTCATCATCATCTTCACTGGCGCGTTGCGACTGCTCGACATTCCGCCGGTCACGCGCAAACCGCGTGAGCGGCTATCTCTTGTGTCGGAAGTGGCCGCCGGGTTGCGCTACGTCGCGGCGCAGCCTTCAGTTCGCAACCAGTTCGTTCTGATGTCGGTCGTCGCGCTTTGCGCAAAGCCGATCACGGAACTAATGCCCGGCTTCGCCGCAAGCGAGTTTCATCGCGCCGCCAGTGGCCTTGCCTGGCTGTTGGGCTGCCATGGTGTCGGCGCGTCACTCGCGGGCATGTGGATGTCGTTCCGCTTTGGCACTCAGAGCCTGCTGACCATGGCCTGTATTTCGATCGTGACGATGTCGACCGCGCTGATCATGTTCGTCGGATTCAACTCCTTCGTGATCGCCTGCATGTTGATGCCCTTTGTGGGATTTTTCTTCGTGATGATGGACATCAGCAGCCAGACGCTGGTGCAATCCAATATCCGCTCGCGCTTCCGCGGCCGAACGATGAGTCTTTACGGCATGATCGCCCAGGGCGGCCCGGCCGTCGGAGCCCTGGCCATGGGGCATATCGCGGAGACGACCGGCCTGCGCTGGCCAGTGCTGGGCGGCGCCTGTATTGCGCTGATCGCCGGTTGTCTCGCACTGATCTTTCGGGACTGGCTATCGAACACGGCGGTCCCTGTCCCCGAGCCCGACGAAAAGACCTGACGAGGTACCACTGCTGCCTCGCTCGACTGTGCGGCGCGCCTCCTTTACTCTCCCGGCCGATCACAAAAATGGGGGAAACCATGCTGAATGTAGGGATTGTTGGTCTTGGCGGTTGGGGACGGCGTCTGGTCGAGGCCGTGCAAGGCAAAAGCGATCGCCTGCGTTTCACTGCGGCTGTAACCGGGACCCCTGCCAAGGCCGAAGCCTTCGCCAAGGAGCATGGCCTGAAAGTGAGCGGCGATCTGAAAGCGATGATGGCCGATGCATCAATCGATGCCGTGGTATCCACAGGTCCTGCCGGTCTGCATGCCACTCACTCCCTGGCTGCGCTCGAGGCCGGAAAGCCGGTGCTGGCGGTCAAACCGATGGCGCTCAAGCGTGCCGATGCAGAAGCGTTGCGCGCGGCCGCCAGGAAGAGCGGCGTACTGCTGGCGATGGGCTACAACCGCTGCTTCTTCCCCGCGGTTGCAGAGTTGCGCCGCCGGGTCGCCGCCGGCGATCTCGGCACGCT
>CANKHA010000053.1 GCA_947481685.1 Bradyrhizobiaceae bacterium | reverse complement strand
TTGCTGTCTGGTGATCGACTACAAGCTTCCGGAAATGAATGGTTTGCAGCTGCTGGAACGGTTGCGCGCACGCGACTGCATGCTTCCGGCTATCCTGATTACAACCAATCCGAATTCAAATCTGGCGCGCCAGGCCGCTGAAGCGGGCGCGACCCTGATAGAAAAGCCCTTGCTGGGCGATGGTCTTATCCAGAGAATTCATAGCGCACTTACGGGCGGGGGCGAACGCCCGTGTTTGGCGAGTTGATGTACAACGCGAATTGAATAGGACGGATTTTTATGAACGAGACGACCAAATCGATCGAAGGCACTCGGGTAAAATATCCCAAGGCTTTTCGCCTGATCACGCTTGAATTGGCCCGCGAGGCAAAGCATCCCGCTGGCGACCGCGCTTTTGGGTACCGCCTGGTAGTGCCCGTGGACGAGAACGCGCGCATAGACACCGAGTTGGCAAGCCGGCACCGGGATCTCTGTAAAGTCGTGCGCTTCAGGCCAAGTGAAGACGATCAGGTTGGTCACGTGATCAGGAAGGGTGCCGGCTGGATTTTTCATTACGGCGACGTTGACGCGGATGATGTTGGTTACCGGCTGGCCGACGAAAAACTTGTCGTGGGGGAATACGTGTCTGTCCGCGACGTTGATGCCATGCACACATTCAAGATCGTTTCAGTAGAGCGAGTTTAGGATTGCAGGCTGCCGTTAAGCTGAAAGGGGCTGTTCTCCATGATTAGGTTTTGGATTGAACAAACAGAAACGCTGCTCGGTTGGGGACTTCTGGCGTCATTAATTATTGTTGTCTTCGCGGCAGTCGTGACCCTAGTGGTTTGGCGATCGATTCGAAAACAGAGTGCCAAGAACACGTAAGATTAAGGTCAGTCGGGGCGCCTTTCTACCTTGCGCATTTGCAGACTATTGTGGCTGGCCGCAGCGAAGGCCGTGCAAGTCCCTGTTCCATAACTTCACTTCGCTGTTTCAGCCGAATTAATTCCCTGTTTCTCCGAGCAAGGAATTTGGCTGAAAACGCCTTATTTTACGAGGAAACCCGCGTCTCTCAGATGGCGAAACCCGGAATTTGGGAGAATTCCCTGTAATATTCCCTGTTAGCAGGGAATTCCGGCAGAGCAGGGCGCGTACGCCACTGGCTCGCCAGCCAGCCAGTGTGCGGTTTAGAGAATCTCCTTCTCAACCGCTAGAAAGGCCCGCCAACTGCGGGCTTTTCACGATGTCAAAAATCTCTGAGAGACCAAGCGTCGAACTTTTCGCGCCGATATTCCCAAAAGTCTCTACGCAGCATAAGGGAAATTCCCGTTTTCTGGAGTCTCGGGCTGGAGACCGAAGAATAAAACACTGCCACGCGGCTTGGCAGTGGGAATGTGCAAGTTCGAATCCTTTCAATTGGGGTTGGCAGTCTAGGCGGCGGGCTTGCAGTCATTGTCTCAGCCCCTTTCAGCGTCGTAGTTCTTCCAAGATTTTCCTTACTGCCTGACGCGCTTCTTCCTTTTTCGTGACAGTGTATTCCCAATCATGATTGTCGAAATACTTGACGCCTTCGCGCGGAATCACTTCGGGCGGCAGGAAGCTTTGGTCGATGTCGTTGCGGGTGGAGGCGGAACCGCGGGCGCGGGAATAGAGCTCGGCGCCTTCTTTCGACGCCATCCAGTTGACAAAAACCTTTGCGGCATTCGGGTGAGGGGCGTTATGCATGATGCCCAGATGTCCATACCCTGATGACACCGGGGGCTGCAGATCGGAAAAACCTTGCAGCAGCTTCACGCGTGCACCTTCCTTCGCCATCGTGTCCACGTCCGAGTCTTCGGCGCCCAGCACGATCGGATGGGTTCCCCGCAGCAGTGCATCGGTCAATACCCGATTGTCGCGAGAGATCATCGGCTTCTGATCGATGTAAAATTTCCTGATGAAGTCCGGACCGAGCTGCAAATAAAGATGCGCGGCATGATTGCTGCCGCTGCCCGTTACCAGAGGATCTTCCACCGCGATCAGACCTTTCCATTTCGGGGCAAGAAGGTCTTGCGCGCTGACCAGGTCGCCGGGTTTCACGAAGTCGGTGTTGATATGGAAGAGATTGGAAACGGAGTTTGCAATCCGAAGTACGTAGTTATCGTCTGGGTCGACAAACCACAGCTTGCCCGATTTCCATTTTGAGCCATCGATGACCTCAGGGAGCATTAAAGCAGGACGCAAGGGATCGAGCATCTTTTCTCTATAGAAAAACGAACTCATGCTATCGATGCCCGAAAGCACGGCATCGACCGAATAGACACCTGCATTGCGTTCCGCACGCAGTCGCGCCGTCAAGTCGCTGCTGCGGCCGCCGAGATATTCCACCGTGATTCCATAGCGCGCCTTGAAAGTAGCCGGCACGCGCTGCCGCATCTCTGCGGTTGGTGGCCCCACAACCACAACCTTACCTTCGGCTTTCGCCGCGGCCAACACCACGCCCCAAGAGGAATTCGATTCCATTTGCGCCGCGGCTGCGAGCGGCCAGAGCAGGGGCAAGAGCAAAGCGACTGTGGTTTTCATCGCATGATCCCGGAATGCTCCGCCAAGTATCGCCAATCCGAGCAATGCCCGTCGGCCAGAAAACATTACCTTCTAGGTTTCCTTTTTTAGGTATTCATGCATACGGCTCTGCGCGCCGTGCTTGGCCAGCTCCGCCTCGAAAATCTCGTTCACCAGCGGGTTCTGGTCTTCGTATTCGATCTGCCAGCCGCCTTTCTTTTTCGAGACATTGGAGAGATTACCGCCGTGCTTCGGCTTCCGCATGCCCATATGGCCCGGGTGGAAGGCGAGATAGCGCGCGCGCGTCGGCCCTGAATTGAAATGCTGATGGATGCAATCGTCGTTGGGCACGATGACCATCCCGCCTTCGCGCCACTCGCATTTGCGCAAATCCGACATGTCTTCTTTCGTCCAGAGCAGGGAGAAGCCGGTGCCGCTCAGGATCACGAGATGCGCGCCTGGGCCGTGCTTGTGCGCCTTCTTATAGGTGCCGACAGGAAATTCGGAGATCGCCGGCCGTGTCGAATTGCCCGCCATTTCCAGAACGGCGTTGATGCCGCCCGCACCGCGCTCCGAATAGGCGAAAAGGCCTAGATCGGGTGCGTTCGGAATGAAATTCGTCTCCCAGACACGACGGTTATAGCGCTTGGCCTTGGCGAAATATTCCGCCTCGCCGCCGAAGCGGGCTGGAAACTTGCACGGATTGTTGAAGATGAATTCCCTGTCTTTGAAAAAGCGTAGCAGGGACGGCAAGGTGGTGACGCCGATGTAGCGTGCCGGCTGATTTCCCGTGTTGAAATGCTGGTACCAGGCATTGAGCGGAATCGCGAACATGCTTCCGGCCTGCCATTCAAAGGTTTCCGGCTCCTGGCCTTCGTACCAGACCTTGCTCGCGCCGCGGCCTGACAGCACATAGACGGTCTCTTCGTAAAGATGCCGCTCCGGCTCCGATTTGCCGCCGGAGGAAATCTCGATGACATGGGCGTCGTTCTTCAGGACGTCATTCGGAATGTTGATGACGGCGCCGCGGCCGCCTTTGCGCGCCCAAGGGCCAAGCTCCAGCGTGCGTAAATCCTCGAAAGCGAAATCGCGGATGACCTTTACGCCTTCGCATTGCTGCCATTCCTCGTAGAAGTCCCGGTTGATGTAATCTTCCATCGGGCCGTCCACCTGTTCCCCATGAATCATACCGTCTTGTTTTTGTGCTTGCGTCGTCATTGTCCGCCCTTCCGGTAGTCTCGCGTGCGCGCATGGGTGCCACGCAGTTTGCGATATCGTTGATCGTATCTCATCACGTCCTGTGCTCCAAGCAATGAGCCTTCCGATACAGCATTCTCCGGCTATGCATGCACGCTATGGCGCTGGCCAAAAGCCCTGAGGATAGAAGCAATCACGCATGTGATGCCGATGATGACGAGGCTGATGACGGTCGCGGCTTCACGATTGCCGAAACCTTCCGCGCCATATTCAAGCGCCAGCAAGGACAACGTGGTCGTGTCGCGCGACGCCAGCAAGATGATCGTGCTTGTGGTTCCCGACGTGATGACGAAACTCAACATCGCCATGACGGCGAGGGTCGGTGTCAGTAACGGAATCCAGATCGTGCCATAGGCGCGTAGCCAGCCGGCGCCGGACACCCGCGCGGCTTCCTCCATCTCGTTGCCGATCTGGATGAATGCCGCCTTGGAAATGTTGATACCGGTCGTGTGGCCCTGGAAGATGACGACGAAAATCAGGGCCCAGATGGTGCCATAGAGCACGTTCAATCCGGGCGTGCCGAGAAACACCATCAGTACGCCGAGGCCGTGCAGCATGCCGGGAACGGCGCTTGAGGTCCAGATCATCGAGTCCAGCAGCGCGCGGCCGCGCCATTTCGTCCGCACGATGACGTAAGCCAGCATGGAAAAGATCAGCGGGCTCACCACCGCCGCTGTTGTTGCAAGCAGGAGGGTGGTCGAGAGCGCCTGCAGGAAGACCGGATCGGAAAGCACGGTTTCCCACTGGCTCAAGGTGAATCCCAATGCAAAGAAGCCCGCGCGGTTCATGAAGCTGCTGACCACCAGGGCGGTAAACGGAATGATGGTGAGAAAGGCGACGACAAGAGCGACGAGGATAAAAGCCACCGGTTGCCAGGCGCCCAGATGGATCAGCCCCGGTTTGAATTTTGAAGTAATGGTGGAATAATTCTTGCGGTTCAGGATCCAGCGCTGAAACGGGATGATGACCGCAATCAGCAATAGCGTGATGCTGGCAAGCACCGCCGCTTTACCATAGGCCGGCGGCGCGTCCTGCAGAACGGAATAGAGATAGGTCGAATAGACGAAGAAATTGATGGGCGTGCCCAGCAGCAACTCGATTTCGAAGGTCTGGAAAACGCGCAGGAGCTTCAGCGCGAAAACCAGCACGATGGACGGCATCATCAACGGCAGCGTCACCCACAAGAAGGTCGAGAGATTCGAGCCGCCGCTGACGCGGGATGATTCCTCAAGCACGGCATCCATATTCCGGAAGGCCGGCGTAAGCAGGATGACCATGGAGGGCAGGCCGCTGGTGACGACGTGCATCCAGACGATACCTTCGATGCTGTAGATATTCAGCTTGAGCGCGCTTGCAAACGGGATCGCGCCCAGCGCCGCGTTGAATATCCCGAGATAAGGATCGAGCAGATCGATCCACGCAATGGTGACCGAAACGGTCGGCAGCATGAAGGCGAGCCAGAACATGAATTCCAGCGCGCGGCTGCACGGGATCCGCGTCCGCGCCAATGTCCACGCGATGGCGACGGCGAGGGGGAGACTGATCCCGGTCGACAATCCCCAGATCATGAATGTGTTGAAGAGCGCGCGCAGCAGTCCGGGCTCTGCAAAACCGGTACGCCAATTGTCCAATCCCCATTGCGGGGTGCTAAATATCTCCGGCGCGACGTTGAAGCTCTGGATAAGCAGCAGCAGGACAGGGTAGATCAGGAAGAAGCCGACGAGGATCAGCAGCAGCGCCATGATCCAGAGGGCTTTGTCGCCAAAGGTTGGCATCCGTCGCGCCGGCGCGGTGATCGGCAAATCCACCATCTATTGCTCGAGAGCCGGAAAGCGATTGCGCGGGATCTTGGTCATTCTCAACGGGAATTCCGGTAGACGTCGATCGCCCAGCGTCTCGCGGCCTCCGCGTTCGCCCTGAACTCCCGATCCGCCGCCGGGAACCACAGATCGACATTGGGATCGACATGTTCGCTTGGCACCGTTTTGCCCGGCGGGATGTTGTCGATGCGCAACGTCGGGATCAACGGCTCTGTCGAGAGTGCATGCCGGGCGGTCTGGCCTTCGCGGGACATCAACCAGTTAACGAACAGCCGTGCTGCGTTGGGATGCGGACGGTTGGTGGCAACGCCGATCATGCCCTGGCCCGTGCTGAACATGACTTTCGGCTCTTTCATCTTCTTGTCGAAGAGGGCGATCGGCATACCCTTGGCCGACAGGCTGGCGAACTCGCGGCGCGCATCGACATTGATTGCGGCGGCGTAGCGTCCAACCGCAAGGCCATCGGTGATCTGGCGAATGTCGGTGACGAAGCTGACGTCCATCTCCGCGATAAAGCGGCGCACCCATTCCTTGCCTAGCGCGGGATTGAGAACCTCGAAGGACCAGCCTTCACCGCCGCCCGCGCTGGTTGGAGGAAGCGCCACAAACTTGCCCTTCCATTTGTCTTTCAGAAAGTCCCAATCCGACGAGATGGCGGCGATGTCCTCGGGCGTCATGACATTGGTGTTGTAATAGACTTCGAGGGACGGCCGCGTCCTTGCTCCGTAGATGAAGTAAAGCTTTTCGTCGGCGTCGGCCCACCAGTGTTTGCCCTCGTACCACAGCGCCTGATTGGTGACTTCAGGATGGATGAGTTCAGGCCGCAGATCGTCGAGGACGCCATTCGGAAGCAATCGTCCCCCGACTGACGTCATCGCCATATGAATGATGTCCGCCGTGTAGCGTCCGGCCTGGCGCTCTGCCAGCAAACGATTGCTGAGCGACGTTCCGTTTCCCGGAGGCGCGCTGACGCGAATGCCGAATTTATCGCTGAACGTCTTCAGCACCGGACCGAAAAGCCTGCCCGGCTGGCCGCCGAAGAGAATCGTCAGCTCTCCTTCTTTTTGCGCCGCCTTGATGAGGTCCTGCCATTTCTGCTGGAAATCATCCTGGGCGGCTGCAGGCTGGCTTTTGCTGCTGATGGCAATGCTCGTGACCATCGCCAGCAAAGCTGTGGCAATGGATAGCTTGCGAAAGCAGCGCGGAAGCGCATACCTGCTCATGAAGAACTCCTCCCAGTCTTTGTCGCGAGTTTCTCTCGCATTGTCAGGTGTGCAGACCGCAACGGCTATTCAGCTGCCGGCTGGAATCCGAGCACCAACCGCTCGCGTGGCAGACGCCAGCGCTTTATCGGTCGGCCATCGACGGCCGCTTTCATTTCGCGCTGATAGATTCTGCGCAGCAGCACGATGGGGATATCGGAACGCCCCAGGTATTCATGCTCACGGTCTTCATGCATGCGGCCCTGACCGGCCATCGCGGTGTTGTCTTGAATATTGAACAATCGCGGATGATAGACATCGACGTCTTTGAGCCGCATGCGGCCATCGAAAATCGCGTTGACGATATCGTCGGTCGATTCCCAGTTCTTGCTGGTGGCTTTCTCGCCGCGCGGCTTGTGCCGCGCTAGGGTGAAGCTGATCGTGTTCTCGTCATTTTGCGGCACGCGCCACGACAGTCTGGGGGTCCAGTCGTCAAGTTCGGTGGCCGGTGGTGGTAGCGTCAGCCCGATATTCGGCATCATGAAATACTTCGTCCGAATTTCTTTCCGCCCGTCCCGGTCATATGTCGTCTTGCGCAGGATGCCGTAGTCGGTTTCCTCGGCCGCATAGGCCGTCGGCAGGCTGCGAAACTCATGCGTTGCGCTGGCGGAAACCTTATGGACGAAATGCACATGCAATTCGTCGAGACCATTTTCGAGGCGCTGGAAGTAATTGAACGGGACCACGATCTTCTTCACGACGATCGGACGGCCATTATCGTATTCCGCTTCAGGAAATTCCTGGAATTCCGGCGGCTCACCCTCACCGAGATAGGCGAAGATCAGCCCGAGATATTCGCGGACCGGATAGCTGCGGATACAGACGCCTTCCTTGAAGGAAGGGAGCTCCGCCGGTTGCTCTTCGCAAACGCCATCACCTGCGAATTTCCAGCCGTGATAGAAGCAACGGATGCTGTCGCCTTCGATCTGCCCGATCGACAGCCGCGTCTTGCGGTGCGGGCAACGGTCTTCCACAAGATGCGCGGCACCACTCTCGCCACGGTAGAGTGTGAAGAACTCGCTCATGATCTCGATGCGCTTGGTCCAACCGGGCTTCAGGTCCGCAGCGACATAAACGGGGTGCCAGAAGTGCCGAAGGTAGACGCCTCCGAGCGTGCCCGGTCCGTAATGGACGAAATCTGCCACTTCCCGCGCCATCAGCGCTCCTCCAATCGCAAGTCGCGAGTTTTTCTCGCATTTTCCGTGCATTATAGGTCGGAAGTCCAAGGTGGCAAGAGTGTTGCAGTCTAAGTCCTCGCTGCCGTTTCTTGCCGCTGCCCCCGCGTGTTTAAAATGTTGCGGAGTTCCTTAGCGGCGTTGCGTGGGAGTTGCTTTTCGCGCGCGTTGCCACGATGCTATTGCGGCGTGTGGCGAAGGTTGCAGCAGATGACCGCGCCGAGGGAAGGAAACCGATGAGCGAGCAGGCAGCTATTGCAGTCATGGAGGCAAAGTTCTCCGGCCGCTCGCATCCCAGGAAAAAGATTTAGCAATGAGTACTGCCCGTGCGGCCGTGAGTCTGCGTAACATTTCCAAGATCTATCCGGGATCAAAAGTCAAAGCCGTCGACAACCTGTCGCTCGACATTCCGGAAGGTCAGATTTTCACTTTGCTCGGTCCCAGCGGCTGCGGAAAATCCACCACGTTGCGCATGGTGGCCGGCCTTGAGGCGCCCGATGAGGGCGCGATCTATTTCGACGACGTGCCGATTGTCCTGACCGACAAGAATATCAACCTGCCGCCGGAAAAACGTAATATTGGAATGGTTTTCCAATCCTACGCCATTTGGCCGCACATGACGGTGGCGCAGAACGTGGGCTATCCGCTGCGGATGCGAAAGGTTCCGTCCGCGCGGATTCGGGAACGGGTTGCCGAAGTACTGGCGCTTGTGGGCATGGCCGGCATGGAAAAACGTCCTGCGCCCTTGCTGAGCGGCGGCCAGCAGCAACGTATCGCGCTTGCGCGCGCCATCGTCACCGAGCCGCGGATATTGTTGCTCGATGAGCCTTTCAGCAATCTGGACGCCAAGCTGCGCGAGCAGATGCGCCTTGAGGTCAAGCTGCTGCAAAAGCGCTTGAACATCACGGTGCTTTTCGTGACGCACGATCAGATCGAAGCGTTGAGTTTATCGGATCAGATTGCGCTGATGCAGTCGGGGCAGATTCAGCAACAAGGAAGTTCGCGCGGCCTTTACGATGCGCCGGTCAACGAATTCGTGCGTGACTTCGTTGGGAAGACTTTGCTCTTCAGAGGGAAGGTTCAATCGGTCGGCCCATCTGGCGCGGCTATTGCCGTTGATGGAGCCTCGGCCTGCATCGTTTCAGCACGCAGCCATGATCCCGGTATGAGCGCGGGACATGAGGTCTTTCTGGGCGTGCGTCCGGAAGACATCGATGTACTGGCCGCTTCCGGCGACAGCCCGCCGCCCGGTATGGTGTCGGGCCGCGTCGGCGCTGCTTTATTTATGGGCGAGCGGATCGAATATCATATCGAGGTCGACCGCCAGAAGCAGATCAGCATTTATGGAGACCGCCATACGCCGTTCAAGGACGGCGCGCCTGTATGGCTAAAACTGAGGCCCGATGGCCATAGCGCGTGGTCTCTTAATCCGCTGGAAGGCGAGCGATACGGTGACGCTCAACAGGTTGAAGAGGCGAGGGTCCCTGGCCGTTAATGGTCGGCGGGCGACAATAATATTCTCGGGTTGAGACGGCAGGAGGCGATAAATGCGACAGAGCGAGAACGAGTTGCTGACGCAGGTTGGTCCCGGCACGCGCATGGGCAAATTGATGCGCCGCTATTGGTGGCCGATCGGTTTCACCGAAAAAGTCACCGATGAACCTGTGCCGGTTCGTCTTCTCGGCGAAGACCTCATCCTGTTTCGCAACACGCAAGGCGAGCTTGGCTTGCTTGGCCGTTACTGCGCCCACCGCCGCGCATCGCTCGAACTGGGACGGGTGGAAGAGAACGGCATCCGCTGCTGCTACCACGGCTGGCTTTACGACATGCAGGGCCAGTGCCAGGAGATGCCCGCCGAGGAGCCGAATTGCCCGTTGATCAAGGAAGTGAAGATCGACAGCTATAAAGTCGAGGAGCTCGGCGGACTCATCTTTGGCTATATGGGCCCCGATCCGGCGCCGCTCTTGCCTCGCTACGATCTTCTCGTCCGGGATGACATCGACCGCGAAGTGTCAGCGGGCATCGAGCATTGCAACTGGCTGCAGCGCGCCGAAAACGCCGTCGACAAATATCACAGCCTTGCGCTCCACGCCTCGGTCTATCCGACCATCGCATTGAAGCGCCCGCTGGACGTGCAGTGGGAGAAGCGTTGGTACGGTTTCCGCCAGACCGCGATTTATTCCGAGAAAGTGAAAAACACGAGCCACTTCATTTTCCCGTCCCACACACGCCGCTACAACGCTCGCCGCAAGGAGCGCCCCTCGCATTACCTCCATCTGCGCGTGCCGGTGGACGACACGCAGACGCTGACCTTCTATGCCAAGGGTTTCGAAACCGGCGGCGCGGCAGGCAAATTGACCACCGAAGGCTTTGAGGCGCCGGCTGTGCGCGGCGTCTACGAACGGGTGAAGGATGGCTGGTGGAACCTCGCCTCCCATGAACAGGACCGTGCGGCTCAGGAAAGTCAGGGCGTCATCACCGACCGCACCAAGGAATTCCTAGCGCCGTCGGATCGCGCCATCGTTCAGCTCCGCAGGATGCTGCTCGATTCCATCGACGCCATCGAAGCCGGCAAGGATCCGTTCGGCCTGTTGCGCGACCCCGTGCAGAACCAGATCGTCACCTTCGACGCGGTCAAATCCTTCAGCGATACCGACAAGGATAATGCCGCGGACAAAGTGCCGGCGGAGTAGGCGTCACCCGGAGAGGCGCCGATGAAGAGATGTCTTGCCCTGGCCGCGCTGGCGACGATTTTGCCCGGCATTGCCCTGGCGCAAAACGGCGCCTGGAAACAAACCTGGGAAGAAACGCTCACGGCGGCCCGCGCTGAAGGCAAGGTCGTGGTTTCCGGCCCGCCCAGTCAGGAGCTTCGCACTGTCCTGCCTGCAGCTTTCAAGAACAGGTATGGCATCAGCGTCGAATATCTGGGCGGCCGCGGCACCGAAGTCTCGACGCGCATGCGGGCCGAGCGGCAAGCCGGCATCTACTCGATCGATGTCGTGTTCGCCGGCATCCAGAGCATGGCGCTGACCTTCCATCGCGAGAAAATGCTGCAACCGTTGAGACCGGCGCTGCAATTGCCGGAAGTCGTCGACGGCAAGATCTGGAAGAAGGGCAAGCTGTGGTTTGCCGACCCCGAGGATCAGTACATCCTGCGGCTGTCCAACACCGCCACGACGACGTTCCATATCAATACCAGCGAGGTGAAGCCGGGTGAAATCCGCTCGGCCAGGCAATTGCTCGACCCGAAATGGAAAGGGAAGATCGCGCTGCAAGATCCCACCATTCCCGGTGGCGGCAGCACCCAGGCTGCCCGCATGTATTTCCAGCTTGGCGAGGATTTCATCCGGAAGCTCTATGTCGACCAGAAGCCGGTGATCAGCCGCGATACCCGGCAGATTACCGATGGCCTCGCGCGCGGCACCTTTGCGATCACCCTGGGCGCGGAGGATGGCGATGTCGAAAAGTTGCGTAAAGACGGCGTGCCCCTCGCGGTGCTCGACAACCTCACCGATCTTTACAGTGAGATCTCCGCAAGCTTCGGACAGGTTGCCCTTATCGACAACGCGCCGCACCCGAATGCCGCCAAGGTATTCGTGAACTGGATGGCGTCGAAGGAGGGCAGCGAGATTTTCAACAAGATGGTGGGCACGGTTCCGACCCGCAACGATATCGACGAAAGCTATCTCCCCCCTGAGATTATTCCGAAGGAAGGGGTGCAATATTTCGATACCTATGACTGGGATTTCACCGTCACCAAGAAAGAACAGATCCGCGCGTTCATGAAGGACCTGTTGCGCGCCAAATAAACGGTCAGGACGAGACGGCGAGTTCGTGCGCACGCTTGCCGAGCCGCCGGGCGCCTTGCGGCGTAATGACAATCGTGTCGCCCCATGTGCAGATGCTGGATTCGTCGTGCGTCCGTGCCGACGGTTTGAAGATGAAGACCATGTTCTCCTGCAACGCCACGGCAAGCTGCGCGGAGTCGCGTGCATGATCGGTGATGATCGGACCGTCATCGCCGGCACCGCGGCCGTGCATGGTGAGCCTGGTCTTGGCGTTCGCCGCAGGTCCGTGCTTGGGGATCGCCCGATGCGCAGTCGCTTCGGTGCGTTCCGCGAGCTCGCGAACCGTCACGCCGGGACGCATATGCGTCAGCATCTCGTTGAAGATCTCGTATTGGATCTTGAACAGCTCCACGTGCACCGGATCGACAACTTCTACGAAAACCGGCTGCACCGCCTGGGCGCGATAGCCGATCCATGAGGCCTCAAGCTCATTGATAATGAGGTCGCCGCGCTCCAGCGTGCGAAAGCATGGGCGGGTCATGGTGCGGACAGGGTTCTTGCCCGAGATCCAGTTGCAATGCACCGGCATTTCGGAGCCGTGGTGCAGCATGGCGCCGATCGCAGCCGCCCAGACCTGCCAATCGACCGCGCCCACTTTTGCCGCAGCGACCTTGGCAGCAACACCATGCTCGATGATCTCAATCGATTTGGTGAGGACTTCGACCTCTTCGGCGCTCTTGATGTAACGAATGTCTCGCAGGATGTCCGTCGCGTCTACGATCTCTGCATGCGGAAAATTTTCGCGAATGCTTTTCCAGAGGCTGAGCGGCACCATTCCATCGGGCGTGCGCGTTCCTTCGCCGAGCCCGGCGATCCCGATGCGTCCTTTCTCGACGTTGAGCTCTTTCAGCCGCGCGACGGCAGCCTTGCCAAAGCGTCGTCGTGCCTCACGGATATCCTTGGTCCACTCCTGCACCATCGGCCAGCGCGGTGCCGCCGACGTGGCAATAGCAGTGATTTCCCCCTCCAGCGGAAAGATTACCAGGATATCGGCGTCGCCGCCGCCACCGACGCCGCTGAGATAGCGCGAGTTAGATTGCAGATCCGCCGAATGGCCGGTGTTGTTGGGCAGGACCATAACGTCGATATTCTGCGCACGCATACGGCTGCGCACAGCGTTCCAGCGCCGGTCACGTTCGGCCAGTGAAAAACGCGGGTAGGGCATCAGGCCGGACATGGGGTTTCTCCTTGGGAGTCGTAGGCGCGATATCTACGGCCCGCCGCGCGCTGGTTGCAAGCGCCTCAGGCCTCGCAATATACTGCCCATAATAACAAACAGCCGGACGGACAGGCCGTTCATGCGCGAACAATGAGGGTGGACATCATGAGCACAACCGATCTCGAACTGGATATGAACCCGGACGTTAATCCGGACTCCCCCCTTCACCTTGCGAGTCTCAGCCACACAACTGTTCCCGTGCGCGACCGTTACAAGGCAGCGCAGTTTTACGTTGCGGTTCTCGGCGGTGAGGTCCACCACGAATCCCACCCTGACCGCGTGAAGGAAGGCAAGGCGCGCGCGCTGCAGGTGGGCTTGAGATTAAGCTCGGGCTTGGAATTCGATCTGTTCGAGCAGAATTACGGCCAGCCAAAATGGGACCAGTCGCATCCGCATCACGCCTTCAACGTGGCGCCGGGGACCATGGACAAATGGGCAGCGCATCTGAAGAAGTGGGGCGTTCCCTTTGCCGGTCCCATGACCCGCGAAGGCAGCGGCAACGCCGAGATCTATTTCAATGATCCCGACGGCAACCACCTCGAATTGTATTGCGTCGGTTATTCCGGAGTTGAGAATCTTCCCAAGGGTCCGTTCGACAAGCAATCGGTGGTTCACCAGACACCCTGGCCCGCGCCGGAACTTCAGGCCGACGCATCACGCCTCCTCGACGCCTCTCTGGAACGGATGCGCGCGCGCAAGCGCCGCAAGAATAACGGCTGACACGCTACGCGTTCAGCAGCGCTCCAACGATACAAATGCCGGCGGTCATCACGGGTGACCGCCGGTTTCTCCAAAGGCAGCAAAATCTATGCAGTGGGAAAAGTCGGATGCGTTCGAGCCGGGAGATCACGGCAACAAACCATTTGCGATCCGCATTCCCTCTCTGCTGGTAAGCCGCGGTTCGAGCGGACCGCCGAATTTCCTGACGGCGATGTGGTTCACCCCAGCCGGCGCCGAACCTTCCCGAACCGTCGTCGCCATATCGAAAAGCACCCATACCTACGGTCTTGTGAACGAGACGCGTGAGTTTGTGTTGAGCGCACCAACGCAAAAAATGATGGATGTGGTCGTTTTCGCGGGACGGGCATCCGGGCGCGACGTGAACAAGTTCGAAGAAGCCGGACTGACGCCCGTCCAGCCGTCGAAAATCTCGGTACCGCTTATCGGCGAAGCCAACGGCAACGTCGAATTCAAGGTCGTGAACCAGTTCCCGCTCGATGACGAAATCGATCTGTTTATCGGGGAGGTGATGGCCGTGCACATCCGCAAGGGCACTATGCATGGCGAGCTTTATCGTGAGGATGCAAACCCGCTGCTCTATATGGGAACGAAGTACGACGAGCAGGGCAAGTCGCTCGGAAAGCACTATGGGAAGCTTTCCGGGATCGAGGTCGTCGACTACGAGTCGCCTCTGCTCAAGAAGCATGTGACGCGCAAATAAATGCGAGACATTTTGACGACCGGCATTTAGAGCTTAGGCATAAGGAAAGCATAAATGCAGGTGAAAGCCCGCGCCGTGCGCCGCGGTCCGAGCAGTGGATACGTCTTCTAAGCCATTCTTTTTAAAGAATATTCCCAAATCGCTGTTCTGTCCCGCAGAGACGGGGGGATGCCTTGGCTCGTCACGGCAAGCCGGACATCTTCAACACCGACCAGGGTTCGCAGTTCACGGGCTCTGCCTTCACCGGCGTGCTTGCCGACAACGGCATTGCGATCAGCATGGACGGCAAGGGCGCATGGCGCGACAACGTCTTC
>CANKHA010000052.1 GCA_947481685.1 Bradyrhizobiaceae bacterium | reverse complement strand
GCGAATACACCTCACCGATGTTCGGGTTCGCGCTTCCGGTTCTGGGCCGCTCGAATACCCACGAATGGACCATCGAAGGCGCACATCTGGCCGAACGCTGCCAGCTTTTCGTGATTGTAGCATTGGGCGAAACGCTGCTTGCCACCGGCGCTACCATGGCGGCGGCGAAAATATGGGATGGCCCGATCCTGCTGGCATTGCTCTCCACGTTCTTCGGTACGCTCGCGATGTGGTGGCTGTATTTCGGCACGGCGAGCAAGGACGCCACCGCCGCGATCACGCAGTCCGACGATCCGGGCCGCATCGGCGCCTATTTCCATTACGTGCATGCGATCCTGGTCGCGGGCATCATCGCCACCGCCGTCGGCAACGACCTCGTGCTGGCTCATCCCCATGCAACACCCACAATCACCCAGGCGCTGGTGCTGTCAGGCGGTCCAGCGATCTATCTGTTCGGAAGCGCGATCTACAAGAAGGTCGTCTATGGCGCGATCCCGGTGTCGCAAATCATCGGCGTCATCGTGCTGGCGGCGTTGATCCCTGTGGCGCTCGTGACAGACTTGCTGATCATCGGCTGGCTGACCACAGTCGTCATGCTCGCGGTCTCCGTCTGGCACTCCAATATTCTTGGGCACCGCCAGCCCGCGCCTCACTAAATTCTTGCTCTGCCTAGTGCGGCTTGTCGCCGGCCACCACCGTCTTATGCAGCAAGCGGATGTCGGGATACTGATATCCCCCGCCCGCCTTGTGCAGCAGGCAGCGGTTGTCCCACATCACCAGATCGTTCTCGTGCCATTTGTGGTGGTACTGAAAATCCATCTTGAGCTGGTGATCGAACAAAAGGTCGAGCAGCTCATCCGCCTCCTGCTCCGGCATGCCGGCGATGCCGATGGTGAAGCGCGGCGAGATATAGAGCGCCTTGCGGCCGGTGGCGGGGTGGACCATCACGATCGGATGGGTGACGTCGGGCCGGCCCATGCGGCTGGCATAGAAATCGGTGGCGCCCGGACGATCCTTCGACACTTGCACCCGCTTGTTCTTCAGCTTGCTGGCGGCGTGGATGCCCTGCAGACCTTCGATACGTTGTTTCACGGAGTCAGGCAGGGTTTCATAAGCGAGATACATATTGGCGAATTGCGTGTCGCCGCCTTCGCTCGGGTTCTTGAGCGAATGCAGGATCGTTGCCTTGCTCGGCACCTTGCGGTGCGATGAATCCGAATGCCAGAAATCACCCGCATCGATCACCCCGACCGGCTTGCCGTCGCGGACATCGTTGGAGAGCACCAGAACTTGGGGCATCTCGGGGATCACGAATTCGGTCGTGTTGTGCGGCTCGATGTCGCCGAAACGCCTGGTGAAGGCGACCTGGTTTTCAGGCGATATCCTCTGGCCGCGGATGGCGATGACCTGATGGTCGTGGAAGGCCTTTTCGATTTCCGCAAACGTACTGTCATCGAGCGGCTTTGACAGATCGACGCCGGTGATCTCGCAGGCCATCACCTCGGAAAGCGGATTGACCCTCACACCCATCGTTTTTCTCCTGCCCCTGTTCCGCAGGCGCTCATTGTTATGACGGCGCCATTGTTCGCGAATAATGCCCGCAATGCTAAGCCCGCCGCCCGAGAGCGGTCAATAGGACTGCCGATCTCTGCTACTATTGCGCTCAAGACCACCGATCTGGAGAACACATGCCGAAGCCATCAGGGAAGCCAAAAGCGAAATGCAAAAATTGCGAAGGCAAAGGCCTTCTCAAGGTCGGCAACAATAAAGTGAGATGTCAGCGGTGCGGGGGAACGGGCTTCAAGCCCGGCTCGACCGAGCGCGATTAAGACCAAGGCGGCGTCTGCAAGACGCCCGTAGTTACCATAAACGCATATTTATGGTGCGTTTTTGCTGCTTTTGGCCCGTTCTATGCCCTTGCCGGACCTGCATTAAACGGTTCGCCGCCGTCTGCAGGCTCTGCTAGAATTGATGCTTGTGGGGCCGCTGCCTGGTTGGGCTACCTAATGACTGTTGGCGTAAAATCCGATTTCGAACAGCACCTGATTTCCGGTGGCCTGCTCGCTCCTGCGGCTGGCGCGGCGGCAAACCGGCGCCCGGTGTCCTATCGCGCGCTTTATGAACGCAGCGGCATGGAGCCGGCGCCTTTCGCCGACGCTGTCGCCAAATTCCACGGCCTGCCCCGTTCGTCGCTCGCGACATTGCGCGAGGGCAAGCCGTTGCTGGATGGTTTCTCGTCGCGGTTCCTGCGCGAATTCTTCGTCTACCCCTACGAAACCACCGACGGCAACGTGCACCTGGCGGTGGCTGACCCTTCCGACACCAGCGTGCTCCGCACCATGGAGCTAACGCTCGGGCGCGCAACCGTGCGCGAGATCGCCGCTTTCGATGAGATCGAAGCCGCGCTTGGCATCGCGCTGGAAGGCGCCGAACCCGCCGCCGACGGCGAAGAGGTTGGCGTTCCCGAGGAACTGTTCACCGGAGGCGATGCCGACGACCTCGACAGCCTGCGCGACATGGCCAGCGGCGCGCCGGTGGTGCGCGCGGTCACCGAATTGTTCGAACGCGCCATCGAGCTGCGCGCAACCGACATCCACATCGAACCGTTCCGCGGCACCTTGCAGGTGCGGCTGCGCGTCGATGGCCTGCTGCGCAACATTCCCCCGCCACCGGCCGACATGGCGCGCGCGATCGTATCGCGCGTGAAGATCCTGGCCGGATTGAACATCGCCGAGCGCCGTCTGCCGCAGGACGGCCGCGCGCGTGTGAGCGTCCGCGGTCATGAGCTCGATCTGCGTGTTGCCACCATGCCGACCGCGCAAGGCGAGGCCGCCATCCTGCGCGTGCTCGAGCGCAACCAGCGCCTGCTGGATTTCGTCAGGCTCGGACTCGAGAAGCGCGATCGCGGTATTGTCGAACATCACCTTGGCTCTGCACACGGCCTCTTCATTGTGACCGGCCCGACAGGCAGCGGAAAAACCACAACGCTGGCGTCTGCATTGTCGCGGTTGAATTCCCCCACCCGGAAAATCCTGACCATCGAAGACCCGATCGAATACGAGATCCAGGGCGTGAACCAGACGCAGGTGCGACCCGCCATCGGGCTCAACTTCGCCACCGCGCTGCGTTCGTTTCTGCGTCAGGATCCCGACGTCATCATGGTCGGCGAAATGCGCGACGGCGAGACGGCGAAAATCGGCATTCAGGCCTCCCTCACCGGCCATCTCGTGCTGACCACGCTGCACACCAACACCGCCGCCGCCGCGGTAACGCGCCTGGTCGATATGGGCGTCGAGCCGTTCCTGCTTGCTTCCACCGTGCGCTGCATCGTCGGCCAGCGGTTGGTGCGTGTGCTCTGCCCGGATTGCCGCAAGACCAAACCATTGTCGGCGGAAGCTTTCGCGCGCGAGCCGCGCTATGCGCTCCTTGGCCTGCATCAAAACGAAACGGTTGGCGAACCTGTCGGCTGCGAGCGCTGTTCCGGCACTGGTTACAAAGGCCGCCTTGGCGTGTTCGAAGTGCTGGAAGTCACCGAAGAGATCGCGCGGCTGGTCGGCACCGGCGCATCCGAAGCGACTATCGAAGCCAAAGCCAAAGCGGATGGCATGACGACGATGATCGAGGACGGCGTCGCCAAATGCCGCGCCGGCGTGACCTCGATCGAAGAAATCCTGCGGGTCACGGCGAGCCGCTGACCATGCCCACCTTCAATTACAAGGCTCTGGATTCCGAAGGCGCATTTGTCGTCGGCGAAATCGAAGCGCCCGACAAGCGCGAAGTTACGCGCCGGCTGGAGCGCCTTGGCTATGTCATGCTCGATACCGCCGCCGCGAAACAGGCGGAAACCGCGCCGAAGTTTTTCACCTTCCAGCGTGCCGTCAGCCAACGCGACGTCACCGTATTCCTGCGCGAGCTGTCGCTCGTGCTGCGCGCGGGCCTGACCCTCGACGACGCCTTGTTGCTGCTGGCAGGTGAGGAAAAACGCGGCCTCGCAGTGGTGTCGCGAGACCTGCGCGCCGCCATCAGCGGCGGACAAAGCTTCGCCGATGCGTTGAAGCGGCATCCGAGAATGTTCGGCGCCGACCTGATCGCGATGGTGCGGGTGGCGGAAGCCGCCGGCAACCTCGACAAAATCCTGGAATCGGTTGGCGAGGAACGCCTGCGGACCGAACGCCTGCTCGACAAGATCTCCTCGTCGCTGCGCTATCCGGCGGTGCTGTTCGTCGCGGCGATCTCGGTGCTGGTATTCTTCCTGGTGGTGGTGGTGCCGCAATTCGCCGGCGTTCTGCGCGATTTCGGCCAGCAACAGACCGGCATGGTCGGCGTTGTGATCGGGGCTTCGGATTTCTTCGTCAACAATGGCGACGTCATCCTGGGAACGATTGCTGCGATCCTCGCCGTCGGTTTCGTCGTCTTCCGTCGTCCCGCTTCGCGTAAATTCGCACTCCGGCAGGTGAGCCGGTTGCCGGGCCTGCGCGGCATCCTGCTCCTGCGCAACACGGTGATGTTCTGCTCAAGCCTGAGCACGCTTCTCGGTCACGGCGTGACGCTGACATCGGCGCTTCGCGTGCAGGCGGACAGTCAGGGCGCCTTCGCCGGCGATCTCGACCGGGTGGTGGAAGGCGTGCGGCGCGGCGGCCGGCTGGTCGAAAGCCTGGCCGAGGTCGGATATTTGCCGCCATTGGCGATCAAGATGCTGCGTGTGGGCGAGGAATCCGGCGAGATTGCCATTGTCGCGCGCCGGACAGCGGACTTCTACGAGGCCAAACTTTCGGACCGGCTGGACCGGCTTTCCGGTATCGTCGGCCCGGCGGCCATCGTCGGCATTGCGGCCATCGTCGGTGGCCTGATCGTTTCTATTTTGTCGGCGCTGCTGAGCGTGAACCAGATCATCGGCTGAACCGTAAGACACAGCGTGGGTACGAGGGAAAGATGAAAAACAACAAGCCGCTATGGCGCAGGCTGCGGGGGTCGCCGGGCTTCACGCTCATCGAAATGCTGGTAGTGCTGGTCATCATCGGCCTGATCATGGGACTGGTCGGACCGCGCGTGCTCAACTACCTCACGGACGCACGCATCAAGGCCACCAAGCTGCAAATCGAAGCGCTGACCAGTTCGCTCGATCTCTATTACCTCGACACCGGGAAATATCCATCGTCCAGCGAAGGCTTGACCGCGCTGGTGCGGCGCCCGGGCAACACCACCACCTGGAATGGGCCCTACATCAAAGGCGACACGGTGCCGCTCGACCCCTGGGGCAATGCTTACGTCTATCGCTCTCCCGGCGAGCGGGCGCCCTACGACATCGTTTCGCTGGGCTCCGATGGCCGCGACGGAGGAAGCGGTAATGCCGCTGATATCCGGGTCTCCGGCCGTTAACGCCGGAAGCACAAAGCGCGCGCAACGCGGCGTCATCCTGCTCGATGTAGTGATAACGCTTGCCATCTTCGGCCTGATCGCATTGCTGATCCTGCCCTCGATTCCGCGCGGCACCACGGCTTCGCGGCAAAGCGCCTACGCGGCGCAGATCGCCGCATTGATGAAGGACGACCGCACCGCTGCTGCGCGCCAGGGACGCGAAATCGCAACCAGCGTCGATCTCTCCAATCGCAAAGTCTCCAGTGGCTCCTCCCCTGCCACCGTAACACTGCCATCCGATGTCACGCTCGACGTCATCGCGAGCAATCTTTGCACCGACCGGACGGGACGTATTGCGATCAGCTTCGCACCCGACGGCCGTTCGTGCGGCGCCATCCTGCATGTCATCAAAGGCGACCTCGACTGGCGCATTCGCGTCAACTGGCTCACTGGCCTCATCGACATTGTGGCTCCCGGCCGTGTTTAAGCGCAACAGCAACCGGGGCTTTGTGCTGATCGAAGTTTTGGTCGCGGTTGCGGTCGCGGCCGTGCTGCTGGTGGCGCTGCTCCGATCCTTCGTCACCACATGGTACGGCATTGGAGCCGTGCGCCAGGATGCGGAGGCGGTGTTGATCGGACGTTCGCTGATCAATGCCGTCACACCCCGCGCCAAGACGGCGGAAGTCACTCAACAGGGCACCACCGGCCGCTACAGCTGGGCGGTCGAGGTGAAGAGGGCCGATGTGCCTCCTCCGCCCGTCAGCGCCGATGCAGACCCCGAAGAAAAATTCACCTGGACGCTCTATCGCGTCGGCGTCGTCGTCACCGGCCCCAACGGGCGGAGAACCAGTCTTGAAACAACCCGCCTTGGCCGGCCGTAAAAGTTCACGCGCCGGATTCACCATGCTGGAAACGCTGGTCGCGCTTGCCATCGCGGCGGCGGCTTTTGCGATCATCGTCGATTTTTCCATGCGGGCGTTGCGCAACTGGAGTCGCGGCGATCAGGCAATCGCCGCGATGGAAATGATCACCCGCAGCATCGGCCGCATGCAGATCGACTTTGCAGGATCATTGCCTGTCAGCGTGCCGGGGGGCGACGGCGCGGCAGTATTCTTCAGGGGCGACGCCGACAGCATCATCTTCGTGTCCGCGACGGGCTTCGGTAGCGGAAATCGCGGCGTCGAACTGATTGCGCTGGCGTCGGTGAAGGACGGCGACGATATCGCGCTCGTGCGTACCCGTGGCCCTGTCGCCAATCCGCGTCCGGAGTTGCGCGATCCGGTCATATTGATGAAAGGCCGGCTGCAGGTGCGCTTCAGCTATCGCGACCGCAATGGCATCTCAACTCCGACCTGGGTCGAACGGAAAGAGCTCCCTGCCGCAGTCGCCGTCGAGATTTTCGGCGCAGAAGGCAATCCCATCCTTCCGGTTCCGGCCCTGATCATGCTGCCCCAAAACTACAGCGCGGAGTGCTTCAATCCGCCGAGTGACAAGGCCAAGATCCAGGTGCGCTGCACGGAAGAAACGCCGCAAAATCAGAATCCTGACGCTGCCAACAACAACTCGCAGCGCCGGCAGAGGCAGCAGCAGCCATGATGCCGGGGACACGCAAACGCGGATCGATGCTTGTGCTCGTGCTGTTCCTGGCGGGACTGTTGAGCATTTTCGCCGCCGTGGCGGCCACACAGATGCGCGCCGCGCAAAATGCCAGCCGGGGCTTCGCGGAAAATATGCGCGCGGAAGAAATGGCGCGCGGGGCGATCGAGCTCGTCGTTGCCCAGTCAGGCGGCAGCGTCGCCAGGATGGCGGGCGTCAGCGTCGCGAATTATAGTCAGGGTCAGGCGATCGTCACAGCGCGGAATGAAAGCGCACGGATCGATCTCAATCTCGCCGCGCCCGCGCTGCTTAGCGGACTCTTCTTGCAACTTGGTGTCGCTCCCGATCAGGCCGCGATCTATGCCGCGCGTATCGTCGACTGGCGCGATGAAGACGACAAGGTGGAAAAGGGCGGCGCCGAACGTGCCGCCTATCGCTCGGTCGGTCGCGTTGATGGGCCGCGCAACGGACCGTTCGTTCATGTCGCGGAACTCGGCCTGGTGCTTGGCATCCCGCCCCGGGTCGCCGCGGCGGCCGCGCCTTACATCACGGTGGCAAGCGGGCTTGAGCAGATCAATCCCATGGTCGCCGACCCGCCCGTCCTGATGTCCCTTCCCGGGGTTTCCGCCAACAATGTCCGGGATTTCCTGGCCCAGCGCGCCAAGCCCGGCGCGACCTTCGACAGCACCGTCAAAAGTCTCGGAAAGGTGGAGGATTTCGTTACCGAAGAGGCCGGACAATCGGTCCGTCTCGAGGTGACCGTAAAGCTGGCGCCGAATAACGAACGCAGATTTGAAGCGGTGATATATATTCCTCCCGGTGACAGCGAGCCCTTCCGCATTCTGGCCTGGGACGCCAACCCGCCCGAGCGGATCCGCGCTCTGCCATGACAGGAAAGACGCCGTTTTGATAAGTTCGGTTCGCAACGCGATCGATTGGCTGGTCGAAGGCCTGATCCAGGCCTGGGCAGCAGTCGAGGAGCAATTGTCGCCCCGCAGGCGGCTCATCATGCTGCGGACAGCGGACGGCTATACGCTGCAGAATTCCGACGGGCAGGGCCAACCCGTGCCGCTTCCGCTGGATCTTCCGGTTGCGGATATTCCCGCCGAGGCCGCCGCGCTCGTTAAAGACAGCGACATCGACATCGTGCTGCCGGCGGAAGAACTGCTGGTGCGCGCGCTCGATCCCCTGCCCGCGCAAAGCAAGCCTTATCTCGATGGCATCGTGCGCCATCAACTCGAGCGGTTGACGCCGTGGCGGGCGAACGACGTGCTCTACAGCTATCAGGTTGCGCCCGCGGCAACCGACGACAGCCGGGTTATCGTTACCATGGCGGCAACCACCCGCGCGCTGCACCGGCGGCGGCTGGAACAGCTTGCAGCCCTGCAGCCCCGCACAGTGCGGCTGGTGTATCGCAATGCGCTTGAAGGCAAGGATGTCGCTATCGACGTGACCGCCAGCGGCGGCGCACCCACACTGCGCACACAGCAGATGCGCCGCACCATCGGCTGGAGTGCGGCAGGACTTTTCGCATTCACGATCGTTGCCGTCATGCTGCTGACGATCCTCTGGCAGCGCACCGATGCGGCGCGAGAAACCGCAGAGCAAGAGATTATCGATTTGCATGCCAAGCTGGCCGCGAAAGGGCCGGTGATGAAGCCTGGCGACCGGGATGTGGCGGCGATTCTGGAACGCCGTCAGAACACGCCCTATGCGGTTATCGCTCTGGAGTCCCTGTCGGAAGCACTCCCCGACGACACCTTCCTGACTGAATTCCGCATCGCCGAAAATCATGTTCGGATGAGCGGCATCTCGCGTTCGGTTTCACAGCTGGTGCCATTGCTGGAAGCTGCGCCTGCGCTTGCCGAGCCGACGTTCTTCGCGCCAACCACGCGCCTGCCCAACGGGGACCGTTTTCATCTCGACGCCCGACTGATGCCGCCGGGGACGCGCAAACCATGAAAGCGCTTCCGGAAAAATATCACGCGACAGCCGCCGTTTCGGTCGTTCTGATTTTCGTGATCGTTCTGATCTCGTCGCTGCTCTTTACCTGGGGCATCATCACCGCGACGCAATCGGAAGTCGACGCGCGTCAGGCGCAACTGGAAGCGCTCCAGCGCAGGGCTGCGCTTCCGTCCGCACCGGCAAACGCGGAAAAGACAATCGGCGTGGAGCCATTCTTCGGCGATTCTTTTGGACTCGCGGCGAACGATTTGCAGCAGCGTGTGGTTGGCCTGATCGAGAGCGCCGGCGGCACTTTGACGACCGTGGGCGTCGATCCGCAGGTGACCGCGGATGACGAGAGCGGCCGCCGTGTCGTGGTGCAGGCCGTTGCCGAGTTGACGAATGATGGCTTGCAGGAATTGCTCTATCAGCTCGAGTCCGAGGCGCCTTTCGTGTTCATCGACAATCTGACGGTAAACCGCGTTACCCAGCGCGGCGCCGGCGAAGTTGAAGATACAAAGACTTCACCGCGGCTCTCGGTCGATCTGCGCGCCGCGGGTTATTTCAAGCGGTCCGCGCCATGAACAGGATCGCGCTTACAGCTTGTCTTTTCGTGCTGATGTCCGGTGCGGCAGAAGCGCAGCAGCCGCCCGCCGCGAGTGGACCGCCGCAAACCTATACCTTGCCGCCACTCGATGACTTGCAGGCAACGCGTAATCGCCCACTGTTTGCTCCGAACCGGCAGCCTGACGCAGTGCCGGAAAAAACGGACACGGAAACAACAGTGACGCAGGAGAGCGCGGATTCGCTGCCGTATGATCTGACCGGCGTTGTCATGGGAACGGATGTTGCAATCGCCATCCTGCTCAACCGCGATACCCAGGAAACCGTGCGCCTGCGCCAGGGCGAAACGCTTGAAAGCTGGTCAATCCAGGAGGTCGCGCAGCGCTACATCGTGTTGCGCCAGGACGAGCGGGAAATCCGTCTCGAACTTTTCCAGGCCAAGGCGGATGGCTCGACGCCAGTGCAACCACCCCAGTTGCCGGCCACCATACGCCGGCCGCCGCCACCGCCCCCACCCCAGCAGACAAATTCCGGTCAGAGCCGCCGGAATGTGCAGTTGCAAAACCGCCAGCAGCGCCGGGGAATCCGCACCGATAGAGTTCCACAAAGGCCCCAAAATCGTTGATTTTTCAGTGGCCTCGGCCGGTAACCATGTGGGCGTGGCCCGGCCTTCGTTCTCGCGCCCGCGCCCGTTCCTATGCTAATGTAAATGCTTGGTTGTGTCGGAGTAGCGGGTAATGCGTCGGGGGGCTTCTTTTTTGCGTGCGCGCAGCGTGCCTACGCTGGCGGCTGTCGCGTTGTTTTTGGCCTTTGTCGGCTGCTCCGCGCTGGAGAAAACCGGTTCGAGCGAGCAGGTTTTTAACGAGGTCATGTCCGCCGACCTTGGCGCGCGCTTTCCCCAACCCGCTGGCAAACCCAATCCCGGCAATCCACCACCCCGCGCCGAAATCTTCCGGGGCAACGCCAACGGCGAAGTTGGCAACGTCGCCGTTCAGGCCGGTCAGGAAGTTGCGGAATCCGGCGACGGCTTCGATCTGAATTTCCAGAATGCCGACGTCAACGCCGTCACCAAGGTTTTGATGGGCGACTTGCTCGGCGCAACCTACAGCGTCGATCCGCGCGTTCAGGGCACGATCAATCTCTCCTCTGCACGTTCCGTTTCAAAGGCGGACATCGTTCCGCTGTTTGAAAGCGCGCTGAAGATCGTCGGCGGCCATCTCGTCAAGGAAGGCGGCATCTACAAGGTCGTGCCCGCAGGCGAAGCACTCGGCAACGGCGTGGTCGACCGGCAGAACAAGGCGACAACCGAAGCGGGTTACGGCATGACCGTGATGCCGTTGCGCTACGTGTCCGCCAATGTCGTATTGAAGGCGCTCGACAGCTTCGCAATCAAACCGGGCATGGCGCGCGTCGATGCCACCCGCAATCTCCTGCTGATCCAGGGACCGAGCACCGAACGCATCAGCGCCATGGAAGCGGCGCTGGCGCTCGACGTCGACTGGATGAAAAACCAGTCGGTCGGCATTTTCCCGGTGCGCAACTCCAGCCCCGAAACGATCATCACCGAATTGCAGAATGTCTTCGACTCCGGCAAGGAAGGCGCGGCCACGAACCTTGTTCGCTTCCAGCCGGTGAATCGCATGAATGCGGTGCTGGCAATCGCGCAGACGCCGAAGATGATTGACGAGGTGGCAAGCTGGATCCGCCGGCTCGACAAATCCGATGTCGATAACACCACGGTTCGCATCTACCGGCTGCGTTATGGCAACGCCAAGATCATGGCGGGCATCCTGCGCGAGGTCTTCACCGGCCAGCCCAACAATGCATCCACGACCCCCGGCCAGAGCGATCTCTCGCAGCTGACGCCAGGCTCGACCCTGCAGCGCGCCACGAGCCGCGGCTTGTCGACGTCATCGAGCACGATGCAGAATAGCCGCACCAGCACAGCCTCGAACACAACCAGCGATGACTCCTCCAACAGCGATCAAAACAATCGCGTTGCGGATGTCTCGAGCAACCCGCTCGGCGGCGCGAGCGGCCCCGCGCTGCTCCCGAATGTGCGCATCACCGCGGACCTCGCGAATAACTCGCTGCTGATTTATGCCAACCGCGATCAGTACAAGACCGTGGAACGCGCAATCTTCGAGCTCGACCGCGCTCCGATGCAGGTTTCGATTGACGCCACCGTGGCGGAAATCACGCTGAAGGACGAACTGCAATACGGCGTGCAATTCTATCTGCAGTCGAAATACCAGGGCAACAAGGGCTCCTTTGGCTTCGGTGCGTCTGATGTTCTCAAGCGCGTCATTCCGGGCGGAAATCTGGTGCTCGGCTCCGATCAGGACCCGCGGCTGGTCATCAACGCACTGCGCCAGGTCACGGATGTGAATGTTCTGTCGTCGCCGGCCCTGGTCGTGCTCGACAATCAGCAGGCCATGCTGCAGGTGGGCGATGAAGTGCCGATCGCTACCCGCTCGGCGGTGGATGTGGTCACGCCGAACGCGCCTGTCGTCAACAATATCGAGATGCGCAATACCGGCGTGATCCTGAAGGTGACGCCGCGCGTCAATGCCAACGGCGTCGTCACGCTGGACGTGATCCAGGAAATCTCCAACGTCGTGAAAAATTCGGCCGATGCGACCACGCTGACGCCAACGATTTCCCAGCGCAAAGTGCAAAGCTCGATCGCCGTCGCAAGCGGTCAGACCGTGCTGCTGGGTGGATTGATCAGCAATCGCGGCGAAAAGAACCAGTCAGGCCTGCCGATCATCAGCGAGCTCCCGTATGGCATCGGCAAACTGTTCTCGCAGAACACCGGTTCATCTGAGCGCACGGAGCTGATTATCTTCATCCGGCCGCAGATCATCCGCGACGGCGTCGATGCGCAGCTGGTGGCGGAGGAATTGCGTTCCAAGCTTTCGATTATCGGAAGCAGCGGCAACAGCCGGCCGCTCCCGACAACGAATGCCGGGACACCGCCGCCAGTGATGGTTCCCCTGATCCGCAGGCCATGACCGGCGATAGCGGCTCTCCCGGATCACGCAAGGTCTATTGGCAGAGCTTCGCGGCGGCGTTGATCGCGACCATTTTTTCCTTCGGCGCGCTGACCACAATCCCCGCGATTTTTTCCACGTTGCTGGCTGGGCTGGCAATCTGGATCGCGATGGTCGATCTCGACCAACTGATCATCCCGGATCTGGCCAATATCGCCATCGCCGTGCTTGGGCTTGCGCTGCTCGGGTTCGAAACGCCCGCCAGTGCGCTGCTTGAAGAAACCTCCCATGCGTTGCTGCGCGCCGTTGTGGCGGGCGGGCTGTTGCTGCTGATCCGTTTTTCTTTCGAGCACTTTGCCGGAAAAGAAGGCCTCGGCCTTGGTGATGTGAAGCTGATGGCGGTGGGCGCGCTCTGGCTTTCCTGGATCAGCCTGCCCTATGCGCTGGTGATGGCAGCCTTTGCCGCGATCATGGTGATCGTGCTGCGCGGCATCCGGCAACGGGCCTGGCTCGACAGAACGACGGAAATCCCGTTCGGCGCTTTTCTGGCGCCGGCGATCTGGGCCGCCTTCTTCCTGGAGCGAACCGATTTACTTTGAGTAGGTGGAGCTGCTGGAGCGCTGATCCGTCGGCACCGGCCAGCCGTGCCGCTCGAATTGCCGCTTGGCGAGTTGCACGTTGTTGTACGGCCCTTCCATGTAGCCGTAAGTGCCCCAGCATCCGCGACGCCATTCGCAGATCACGGAGTCGCAGCGCCAGACGCGGCTGCAGCCCTGGCGCAGCACCGGCGGTGGCACGGGAGGCACCGCCTCCTGGACGACAACGATGCCTTCGGTTGCAGGGGCGACCGCAGGCGCCCGGACGATCCGGATCGGCGTGGCTTCCGCAGCGTAAGCGACCTCGGCAAACGCCGGTGCCGCCACCACGGCGAGCGCGAAAAACATGGCTTTCAGAGCACTACGCATCGAACCCTCACTGCTCGGACCGAGGGGGATTATGGCACGCCGATGGGCCGCACAACAGGCCTCATGACCGCGTTAACCTGCGCCGGGAAGCCGGGTTCCAAGGCCTGAACTAGCAGGATCCGACCCCGTGCAATGTCCGCGCCTTGGCGCAGGCTGCGTTGAACATGGTTGGAAAATTGTTGCCATTTTTTGCGCCGCTCAGAGGCGACGATCCCTGGATTTTCACGGCGTCGTCGTTGTAGCCCCAGGAGGTGACGGCAAAGACCACATTGCGGTTTGTGAACTGGCCCAGATTCGACGAGCTATCGTTCACCGATCCGATATTCGAGATGTGCGGTCCGCCGCTGGAGCCGCCCTCCATCCCGGTGCCATACGTAAAGTCTGTCTTGCCACCCTTCTCGAGATGCTCGCTGACGTTCATCCGGTTCCCGCCGTCGTAGTTGCCGGGATATCCGACCTGGCTCAGGTGCCAGTACTTGTTTCCGCAGTTTGAACTGCAGTAGCCGAGGTAGCCGGTAGCAGTGCCCATTTCATCTACATTGTTTGGGTTATTGACGGGCGTGTTCAGCGTCACGAGGGCGACATCGATGCTCTTGTTCAGCGCGGTGTCTTCGTTTTTCGCATTGGCCCAGCCGCTCGTAGTGAAGACCGTGTTTGCATCGGCATGTCCGTATGGCTCCGTCGGCGCGCCACCGCTGTTGCAGTCCACGCAGGCCGGATAAAATGTGCCCGCGGTGATGAATTTCTTCGACGTCGGATTATAGACGCAATGGCCGGCGGTCAGCAGGATCGAATTGCTGATGAGCGAGGCGGTGCAGAAAAAGAAACTGCTGCCGTTGAAGGTATGCAGGAAGAAACCGACGGCCCGTTGCGGATAGTTCACGACGATCGCAGGATCGACCTGATAATCGTTGAAATGGTACGTCGTGCCCAGGTTTTTGAAACCAAAATGCTACCGGGTGAGCTGCCAGCAAGCAATAGCCCGGCCCTCGTGTTGTTGCTTAATTCGGACGGGTCAGAGAACCAGGGATGGGCCGCTAGACAATCCACCCTTCGACCTGGAGCGCCCGCACAAGCTGTGCGGTTGCGTGGCGCATATCGATCGCCTTGCCGCTCTCACTGGCCTGCAACAGCATTTCCATTGCTTTCTCCCACACCGGGTGGCGCTGGCGCCGTTCCGGCAGCTCCGACAACAGCGACACCGCTTCGGCCAGGGTGACAACCTTGCGGCCGTCGCGGAGGGTGATCGTAGAAGATAGCCGCTTCACAATTTGGCGTTTTGCCTCGGAGAGCCTACGAGCGTTTCCCGGCGGGGTTGCTCTTGCCAGTTTGGTCTTACGTCCCCTCGCGCTCCGCATTTGCAGCACACAACACGCGCATTAAATGACGGAACAGTAAGATGGTCAGGGAACCGTTCCACATTGACGATTCCGCTGCGGTGACACTGGTTACAATAAACGAGCAATGATCGAACGCCATTGGCGCGCATGTTGCGAAGATCCATAGGCTCTACCGGAGCTTGGCTGGATCTTGCGGCATATTTGGAGCGCGTTGGCACGCGCAGAGGATAGAAGTCCCAATCTGGAACTTGAAGCCACAGGATGTTGGGGTACGGGCTCGAGAGACACCCTGCCGCTTCCGCGCCATCGCCGCTTCGGGTTTAATTCTGAGACTTAGGCCCTTTGCGAAGCTTTCTGACTGCCGGGTCGACGGCACGCTGAGCGAGACGCAAAAGAACATCAGCCCGGCGTGTAGTCGATTGTAAATGATGCTAAATTGACGGCGTTCTTAAGAGTCGGTTTCGAAAGTCATGAAGCGCGCGCGATACGACGTACGAGGAGCATGACGGAAGCGGCGTAGAGAAAAGCGCGTGCGGAGTCGATGGTGGCCTCGAAGTCCTTTGCCAGCCTCCGGTTGCGTCCGATCCATGCAAAGAACCG
>CANKHA010000051.1 GCA_947481685.1 Bradyrhizobiaceae bacterium | reverse complement strand
TGCGCGAGGTGATGACGGAGAGTTACGGCGCAAGCCCGGAACTGGTCGAACGCGCCCGGCAGGTGTTGCAATAGGGCGGGCCGCCTGCGCGCCTTTTGCCGCGTTAACCAGCTAATCCGCGCGGTCAATCAAATTTCGCCTGTCATCCGGTTGTCATGTGCATCTGCGATAGTGCGTCGCATGGCAGTTAGTGAAAGATCAGCGAGTGACGGCCGTTAAGCCTCACCGCTTCCGTGCGCTCTTTATCTCCGACGTGCATCTCGGCACGAAGGGATGTCAGGCCGAGCGCCTCCTGGACTTCCTGCGTTATCACGAAGCAGACACCATCTATCTGGTGGGTGATATCGTCGATGGCTGGCAGCTCCGCTCGGGCTGGTACTGGCCGCAGCAGCACAATGACGTGGTGCAGAAGCTGTTGCGCCAGGCGCGCAAGGGCGTGCGCATTGTGTATATCCCAGGCAACCACGACGAATTCCTGCGCAATTACTACGGCACGCATTTCGGCGGCGTCGAGGTGGTTGAGAACATCATGCATGAAGGCGCCGACGGACGGCGCTATCTGGTCATCCACGGCGACCTGTTCGATCTCGTGGTCACGCAGGCGCGCTGGCTCGCGCATCTCGGGGATTGGGCCTACACCTCGGCGCTCTGGCTCAACACGATCTTCAACAAGGGGCGCAGGCTTTTTGGCTTCCCCTACTGGTCGCTGTCGAAATGGCTGAAGCTCAAGGTCAAGAATGCGGTCAGCTTTATCGGTGAGTTCGAGAAGACGCTCGTTGCCGAAGCCCGCCGACACGATGCCGATGGCGTCATCTGCGGTCACATCCACCACGCCGTGATGCATGACGACTTCGGCCTGCGTTATGTCAATTGCGGGGACTGGGTGGAAAGTTGTACGGCGATTGCCGAACACGACGACGGCCGGTTCGAGATCATCCACTGGACCGAAACGCCGCGCCTGAGGCAGGACACGGCGGCGGCTTTGGCTGAGCCCAGGGCGGCGTGACTTTCGGCTAACTTGCCTCTCTGCCATCCGCGGCGGTACCGTCCGCGCATGGCCGAACACCTGCATATTCCCACCGCCGCCGACGTCGATGCCGCCGCCAAAAAGCTGGAAGGCGTGGTGTTGCGCACGCCGCTTGTTCGCTCGCCGGTACTCGATGAGATGACCGGCGGGCGCGTGTTCCTGAAAACCGAGACGCTGCAGCACACCGGCTCGTTCAAATTTCGCGGCGCCTATAACAAGATTTCGTCGATCCCCGAAGACAAGCGCGCGGCGGGCGTCGTGGCTTTCTCGTCTGGCAATCATGCCCAGGGCGTGGCGGCGGCGGCCAAGATGCTCGGCATGCGCGCCACCATCGTGATGCCGATGGATGCCCCGAAGCCGAAGCGCGACCGCACGGCGGCCTTCGGTGCTGAGGTCGTGCTCTACGATCGCGCCAAGGGCGAGGACCGCGAAGTCATCGCCCGCGCCATCGCAGAGGAGCGCGGCGCGGTGATGGTGCCGCCCTACGACGATCCTTTCATCATCGCGGGGCAGGGCACCGCAGGGCGCGAGATCGTGGAAGATCTCGCCGCCATGGGGCTGAAGCCGGATATCATCGTGGTGCCGAATTCCGGCGGCGGGCTGACCGCAGGCATTTCACTTGCGGTGAAAGCCAGAGTGCCGGATGCGAAAATCTACACCGTCGAACCGCAAGGTTTTGACGATTTCGTGCGGTCGCTCCACAGCGGCAAGCGCGAGCAAAATCCGTCGCCGTCGGGCACGATCTGCGATGGCCTGATGACCGGCACGCCCGGCGAAATCACCTTCGCCGTCAACCGAAAGCTCGTCACCGAAGGCTATACGCTGACCGACGAAGAGGTCGGCAAGGCGATTGCCTTTGCATTCCGTGAGCTGAAGCTGGTGGTGGAGCCGAGCGGCGCGATCTCGCTCGCGGCGCTGCTGACGAAGAAAATCGATGTGCGCGGCAAGATCGCGGTGGCGATGCTTTCGGGCGGCAATATCGATCCGGCGCTGTTCAATAAGCTGGTGGCCTGACGCCTAGCTGAACAGCGCGATCTTCTCTTCATCGCTCATGGCGCGCAACGGCGCGAGCGGGTCGCCGGGTATAGGCTGTACTTGCTCCGGTACAGCCGCAGGCGTGGCCTGCGGCTCGTCCAGCATACGCGGCGTCACCAGCGCGGGATGGGGATAGGTGCCGGCTTCCCATTCCTGGGAGGCGGCGGGTGCCTCGGGCGCAGCAGCAATAGCCTGTGGTGGCGGCGGTTGCATCACCTGCGGCGCGGGCTCCAGCAGGAAGTCCGCGGGCTCGTGGGTTTCCGCAAACAGGAAATCGTCGGGATCTGGCTCTGCCGGGGCCTTCGGTTCGTCCGCAAATGAAACCTGGGACGGCTCGCGGCGGACCGCGATGGCGGCTGCGCGCTTCATCAGTTCCGAGGTTTCAGGTGTCGGCGTTTCGATCGCCGCTGCGACGGTCTCCGCGAAAACATCCGGCGCGGGTTGCAGTCCATCGGCCTGCGCATCGGCGAATGGCGGCAATTCGGCCGCCATCACCTGCTGCTGCGGCTCGTCTTCGAACGGTTGCGCCAGCCTCATGTCCGAGGCTTCCATCGTGCTTTGCAATTCCGTCAGCGGATCGGGCGGCGGTGGCGGTCTGCGGAAATCCAGTTCCGGCGGCGGCAGCAGGGAGGGCGGGCGCAGTGTCGTCGCCAAGCCTGACATCTCCTCCGGCACGAAGAATTCCGGATCGTGCGCGACCGGCTGCGGCGCGATCACCGGCTCCGACATCAGCGGAGCCGCGGGCGCGGGCGGGATCGGCGGCGCGGGGGTGAATGCAGCTTGCGCGTCTTCAGCCTCGTAGGCGGCATCGAGCTCCGCTTCCATGCGTTGCAGGATCATCCAGGCGGGTTCGGAGTCAGGCCGCGGCGCGGATGGATCCTCGACCACCCAGTCAATCATCGGTGCGGATTCGTCGGTAGGCGACTGCGGCGGCGCGGCAGGTTTCGAATGCACCCTCCAGTCGGCCATAGCCAGCGCGGCGTGAGGTTCCGCGATCACCGCTTCGACCACCGAGAGTTCCGGCCGCACCTCTGCAACCGGCTTCGAGGCCGCTTCAGACTTCGGCTTCGCCGGATAGAAGGTCATGCTCGGCTCGAGCGACTGCATCACGCGGCTGATATCCTCGAGCGTCGCATCCTTGCGCTCGTGCCCGGCGGAGGCTGGCGGCTGCATCATCACATCGACATCGGCCTGCTTCAGCGCGGCGCTGTCGGGGACCATGAACGCCGGTGGCATTTCCTTCGCGCTGACGGTGGCGTGGATGCGGTGTTCGAGATAGCGCAGCACGTCGATCACCTTGCGCGTGCGCTGTCCGGTCAGATCCTGAAATGTGCAGGCGGTGTAGATTTCGGTCGCCTGTGCGTCGAGCAGATCGCAAAGCGCGTGGTTGGCGCCGCTCTCGCGCAGCGTCCAGGCGATTTCCTGCATCTGTTCGGCGGACGTCAGAATGCGCGACGTGGCGCGCTCGGTCGTATGCACGATGGCGTCGAGCTCTTCCATCGCTTCCGCCGGTCCGGCGCCGGGCGGTGTTTCGATGGCGGTAATCTCGGCGCGCACGCGCGCGATGGCCTGCGCCATCTCCGCCATTTCGAGCAGGAGATCGACTTGCCCGCCGCTGCTTTCCGCGCGCAACGCGCTATGCATCCGCTCGATTGCGGCTAGCGTGGCTTCGGTGTCGGTCGGGCTGCAGCGCCGCGCATATTCTTCGAGGAAGCGGCGGCCCTGGGCGGTCTCGGAAACGGTGACGTAAATGGCTTCGTATTCCGCGTCCGGCAAGGCGGGCGGCTGCTGACTTTTGTTGGGCGAGGACTCTTCTGACATGCTTTAACCGCGACCTGTGAGTCTATCAGCCAATCCCTTGTTCCGAACCCGCCGAACGGCGAAATGCCTAACGATCCCCAGATATTAGCGGCCCATTTTGCGCGCCGCCTCGCGCTGTTTTACGGCGCCCTGTTCGTTTCTATCGGAATTCAGTTACCGTTTTTTCCACTGTGGCTCGAGGCCAAGGGTCTCGATGCCCGGATGATCGGTTTCGTGCTGGCCGCCCCCATGGTGGTGCGCCTGTTCGCTGTCCCGGTGGTGACGCGGCTGGCGGATCGCCGCCAGGCGCTGTGGAGCGCGATCCTTGTCGCCGTCGCGGCCTCGGCGCTGGGCACCCTTGTGGTCGGTTTCACCGAAGGCAGCATCGCAATCCTTCTGGTCTTTGCGCTCGCCTCGATCCCGTTCGTGCCGATCATGCCGCTGGCCGAAGCCTATGCGCTGCGGGGGCTGGCCCAAGTCGGGCGCGCCTATGGCCCCGTGCGGCTCTGGGGTTCGGCAGCCTTTATCGGCGGCAGCCTTGGAGCGGGATGGATCGTCGATTCGATTGCCCCTGGCAATCTGATCTGGCTGATCGCAGGCGCGCTGGGCGCTGCTACTGTTGCGGCGGCGGGGCTTATTCCCTTGCGGCCGCGTCCACCCACGCCGGACAGGCCGGAGCCGGACTATCTGGGGTTCCTGCGCACACCCGGCTTCGCGGCTGTGGCCGTCGCGGCCGGGCTGATCCAGGCGAGCCACACGGTCTATTACGGTTTCTCGACGCTGGACTGGAAAGCGGGTGGTCTCGACGGCAAGGCCGTAGGCATTTTGTGGGCGGTGGGCGTGGTTGCCGAGATCACGTTATTCGCCTTCTCGGGCCGCAGCAGGCTGCTGGGGATGAGTTCGACCACGCTGCTGATGATCGGTGCGCTCGGGGCCGTGTTGCGCTGGAGCGTGATGGCCCTCGATCCGCCCACTGCCATGTTGCCGTTGCTGCAATGCCTGCACGGCCTGTCGTTCGGCGCGACACATCTGGGCGCTGTCGGATTTGTTTCACGCATAGCGCCGATCGGCCGCGCCGCGACCGCGCAAGGCTCGCTCGCTGTCGTGCTCGGCGGCATTATGGCGATCAGCATGGGCGTCTCGGGTGTTCTCTATGAAGCCTTCGGCACGCGTGCCTACGCCGCCATGGCTTTGATGGCGGCAATGGGCGGCGTGCTGGCCGCGGTTGCGTGGCGGCGTCGCGCCGTCTAGCCCCAGAATGCTGCGTCTGACGGATAGACCATGCTGCCCTCGTAGCGCATCCCGCCGTCGCGGTCCTTCGCCAGCAACAACGGGCCATCGAGATCGACCACGCGCGCGCGTTGCGCGATCAGCATCGCCGGCGCCATCGAGAGCGATGTCGAGACCATGCAGCCGACCATGATCTCAAGGCCCGCGCGCTCGGCATCGGCGGCGAGCGCGAGTGCTTCTGTCAATCCGCCGGTCTTGTCGAGCTTGATGTTGATAGCGTCGTATTTACCCGCGAGATCTTTCAGTGTCGCGCGCTCGTGAATGCTTTCGTCGGCACAGACTGTAATGGGCCGCCGGATCGACGCCAGCGCATCGTCCTTGCCCGCGGGCAATGGCTGCTCCACCAGCGTGACGCCTGCGTCCGCGCAGGCGCGCAGGTTGTCCGCGAGGTTTGCCTCCGTCCACGCTTCGTTGGCGTCGACGATCAGTTCGCTGTTCGGCGCAGCCTTGCGTACGGCCGCGATCCGCGCCGGATCGCCGTCGCCACCCAGCTTGATCTTGAGCAACTTGCGTTGCGCCACCTTGCGCACCGCCTCGGCCATGCTCTCGGGCGTGCCGAGGGAAATCGTCAGCGCAGTGGTGACCGGTTTGAGCGCGGCAAAACCTGCAAGTTCATAAGCCCGCTTGCCGGCGCGTTTGGCTTCCAGGTCCCAGAAGGCGCAGTCGAGCGCGTTGCGAGCCGCGGTGGCGGGGAGAATTGCTTGCAACCCCTGACGGTCGAGACCGTCCTCTACAAATATGGTTAACGCGGCAAGTTCCGCGGCTGTGTTTTCTGCGGTCTGGTTGTAGCGCGCAAGAGGTACGCACTCACCACGGCCAGTAAAAGCGCCATCAGTGAGTTCCGCGACCACCACTGCGGCCTCGGTCTTTGCTCCGCGGCTGATCACGAAGGAACCCGCAATCGGCCAACGTTCGATACGGACGGAAAGACGAACAGGCATTTGTCCTAAAACGGGAATTTGCGCGCGAGTGCAAGTTGCGACTCGCCCTCAGGTGGTCGATTAAGTATATGATGTGAAAGGGATGCCAACCTCAAGCGTATCTGGGGTTGGGCGGTGGAGTGGGTGCGTGAGCGAAGACGATAATATTCTGCGTAGCAGCCTGCAGGGCGACCGTCTGGTGCTCACGGCGCTCGGTCCCTGGACTGCCGTCCACGCCCACGACCTCGAGCCGGTGATCGACCGGCAATCGGTGCCAAACAATCAGGTGCGCGCGGTCGACATCGACCTCAGCCAGGTAAAGCCGCTCGATACGTTCGGCGCGTGGCTGATCGAAAGGCTGGTGCGTGTGTGGAATGCGCGCGGCGTGGAAGTCCGCATGCTCGGCATGCCGGAAGATTACCGCGGCCTGATCGATGAGGTGCAAGAGGCCAACACCAAAGTCGTGCCGGTGCCGGTGCCGCAGAACCGCGTCATCGTGGTTCTGGAAGTCGTCGGCAAAACGATCGTCAAGATTATCGACGCTACCAAACTGATCCTGCAGATGCTCGGTCAGGTCAGTGTGGTCGGCGCGCGCGCTGTCCTGCATCCGACAAAATTCCGCTGGACGTCGATGGTTGTGCATATCGACCGCGTCGGCTGGAACGGCGTGCCGATCATGCTGCTCGTCACATTCCTGATCGGCTGCATCCTGGCACAGCAGGGAATCTTTCATTTCCGCAAATTCGGCGCCGATATTTTCGTCATCGACATGATCGGCATTCTGGTGCTGCGCGAAGTTGGTGTGCTGATTGTCTCGGTGATGATCGCGGGCCGCTCCGGCAGCGCCTATACCGCCGAGCTTGGCTCGATGAAGATGCGCGAAGAGATCGACGCGCTGCGCACCATGGGCTTCGACCCGGTGGAAGTGCTGATTTTGCCGCGCATTGTGGCGCTGGTGATATCGCTGCCGATACTGGCTTTTCTCGGATCGATGTCGGCCCTTTATGGTGGCGGGCTCGTTGCCTGGCTTTATGGCGGTATCGATCCCGATGTCTTCCTCGCGCGCTTGCGTGAAGCGATCTCACTGGAAACATTCCTGGTCGGCATCATCAAGGCGCCGGTGATGGCCTTCGTCATCGGCCTCGTCGCCGCCGTTCAGGGGCTTCAGGTTGAAGGCAGCGCGGAATCGCTCGGCGCGCGCACCACGTCGTCGGTGGTGATCTCGATCTTCCTCGTTATCGTGCTCGATGGCTTCTTTGCCATCTTCTTTGCTTCGATCGGAATGTAAGCATGGCGGCGCTGTCAAAAGAGGTAGTGCTGAGCGCGCGTGACGTGGTCGTGGCGTTTGGCGAGCGCAACATCCTCGATCATCTCGATCTCGATGTGTATCGCGGCGAAGTGCTTGGCTTCGTCGGTGGCTCGGGCGCCGGCAAGTCCGTGTTGATGCGCACCATCATCGGCCTGATCCCAAAGCGCGAAGGCATCATCAAGGTCTTCGGTCAGTATCTCGACACCGCTACTGAGGAGCAACTCGTCGCGGTGGAACAGCGCTGGGGCATCCTGTTCCAGCAGGGCGCGCTGTTCTCGTCGTTGACGGTTCTGCAGAACGTCCAGTTCCCGATCCGGGAATATCTCAATGTGTCCGAGCGGCTGATGGACGAGATCGCAGTCGCCAAGCTCGAAATGGTCGGCCTCTCGCCCGACGTGCAGTCGAAATTCCCTTCGGAACTGTCCGGCGGCATGATCAAGCGTGTGGCGCTGGCGCGGGCTTTGGCGCTGGACCCGGAGCTGGTCTTTCTGGACGAGCCGACGTCGGGTCTGGACCCCATCGGGGCGGGCGAATTCGACGAACTTATCAAGACCTTGCAACGGACTTTGGGGCTGACCGTTTACATGGTAACTCATGATCTGGACAGCCTGCATGCCATCTGCGACCGCATTGCCGTCTTGGCTGGCGGTAAAGTGATCCTCACGGGCACGATGAAAGATATGCTGGCTTCAGAGCACCCGTGGCTGAAGTCGTATTTCCGGGGCAAGCGCGCCCGGATGGCGAATTTAGAGAGCTAAGGCTATGGAAACAAAGGCGAATTATGTTCTGATCGGCCTCTTCGCGATAAGCGTCGTGGTTGCAGCTTTTGCCTTCGTTTTCTGGTTCCACAACATTGGTGGAACCGCCAAACGCAACACGTATGTCATTCGTTTTGAGGGCTCGGCCGCGGGTCTGCGCGCCGGGTCTGCTGTCTTGTTCAACGGCATCCGCATCGGGGAAGTAAATAAGGTCATTATCAACCCCGACGATCCTCATCAGGTGCTGGCAACCGTTGAAGTCGACGTGAAGGCGCCAATTCGCACCGACACGCAGGTCGGCCTCGACTTCCAGGGCCTGACCGGCATCGCTTCGATCGCGCTCACCGGCGGTTCCAAAGACGCGCCGCCGTTCATCACAACCTTCAGCGAGCCGCCGATGCTGTTGGCCGACGCCAGCGCCAGCCAGGACGTGACACGCGCTGCGCGGGATGTGCTCAAGCGCATCGACGCCCAGCTGGCCGAGGGCGGATCGCTCAATACCACTTTCAAAAATGTCGAGATCTTCTCGCAGGCGCTCGCGGACAATTCCAAGCGGATCGACAATATCCTTGCCGGACTGGAAAACCTGACCGGCGGAGCTGACGGCAAGGGCGACATCCAGGAAGCAGCGCGCTCCATCAAGCAACTCGCGGACCACCTCGACGAGCGCACCGACGACATCAGTGCAGGTATCAACAAGTTCTCGGCGACGGGCGCAAAGGAACTTGAAGCTGTTTCCTCCTCGGCGCGGCGGACTCTGGCAGAGATCGAACGCGCCGTGAAAAACTTTGATGCCAATCCATCCCGGCTGATATTCGGTGGGACTCCTCCTGCCCGGGCTCCGGCCTTCAACGGCAGTAGCAGCGGCGGCAGCAACAGAGACCGGTAAGACATGGCGTTGACCGGCGCATAGCTGGTCCAGGGGTTAGTTGTGAACGTATTGTTGCGTCACTCAGGCGGCAGGCGGGCCTTGGTTGGGCTCGCTTTTGCGTTATTCGCCTCCGGCTGTTCGTCGCTGGGCGGCGGCGGTGTGCCGCCGACCTATGACCTGACGGCGCCTTCGCATTTCCCCGGACTTCGTGGCGCGCGCGGCCAGCTCCTCGTGCAAGATGCCAGCGCTATCGGTGTGCTCGACAGCGACAAGATCGTGGTGCGGCCGTCTGCTGGAGAATTTGCGGCGCTCACCAATGCGCAATGGGTCGAGCGGTTGCCGCGCCTCGTTCAGGTCCGCCTGATCCAGACCTTCGAGAACGCCCGCCGTATTCGCGCTGTCGGCCGGCCGGGCGACCACATTGCCGGGGATTATCAGCTCGTGCTCGACATCCGCTCGTTTGAGATCGCGGCGTCCGAAGGTCCTTCGGCGGAAGTGATCATCGGGGCGAAGATCGTCGGAGACCGCTCGGGCCGCATCGTCGCCGGGCGCGTGTTCACCGCGCGCGTGCCCACGAGCGCGACACAGGGCAGCGCCGCCGTTGCTGCGCTCGACGAAGCCTGGAGCCGGGTTGCGGTCGATATCGTGCTCTGGGCCAGCCGCATTATCTAGCGACGCTGCAATCGCTCCCTGGCAGGGAGTGTTGAAACAAAAAAGGGGCGCAGCATGCTGTGCCCCTTTTCGTTGGTCGTGATGATCCGGCTATTCGAAGCGGCCCGATGCGTGGGCCAGCATGGTATAGACCTTGCCGGTTTCCGACGTCAGGTAAGTGCGCGCCACCACCTGGCCACGGTCGTCGCGCGACACTTCATCGAGCAACCGCTCGAACTCGGTGATGTAGCGATCGACTGTCTGCCGGAATTCGCGGTCGGCGCGATATTTCTTGCTGATGTCGTCGAACGCCTTCTGACCCTGCAACGTGTAGAGCCGGCGCGTGAAGACATTGCGCTCGCCGCGCTTGTACCTGTCCCACAGCTCCGTCGCCGCGTTGTGGTCGATCATGCGTGCGATATCGACCGACAGCGAGTCCAGCGACTCGATGCTGTGCGCCGCAGTGCGTTCATCCCTTCCTATTTCTCTGGGCGCGGGCTCGCGCGGAGCTTCGGCCATCGGCTCTTCGTCACGGGAAGCGCGCTGCAACAGGTCGCTGAGCCAGCCGCTCGCGCGATTGCCGTTGCCGGCGGCCGGGCTGAGCGCGGGCGCTTCAGGGCGGCGCGACGGGCTCGGGCTGCTGCTACCGCTAAGGCTGACGCCGGGCAATTCGCGGCTCGATGATGTGTCGCGGGTGCCGAATTCGCGGCTGATAGCATCGCGGCTCGGGGCTTCACGGCGGGGAGCCGGGCGGGGCGCTTCGGGGCGTTCGCGCTCCAAGCCGCCTGCCATGCTGTCTTCGCGATGGTTGGCGGTGGCGGTGCGGCGGGCCGGTTCAGCCACATCGACACCGCGGCCGCCATGGCGGGCGACGATGCGGTTGAGTTCGGCCAGCGCCTCGATCTGATCGACGATGACGCGGCGCATCTGTGCGGCGCTCTCGGCGGTTTCCTGCGGTAGTTCGAGGATGCCGCGGCGCAGCTCGGTGTGGGTGGCTTCCAGCTCACGCTGCATTTCCGACGCCATATGCTTCATGCCATGAATCACTTCGGTGAAGCGCTCGGTGGACTGACGGAAGATAGCGGTGGTGTCGTTGCGGGCGTCTTCGTAGATGCCGCGCATGGCCTCGGCGGTGCGTCCACGCTCCTGATCGACTGTGGCGCGAATGATTTCGAATTGATCGACAACCGCCTGCGCGCCGCCGGTGCCGGCTTCAGACACGATACTGACGATTTCGCGCGCGCGGCCCGAAGCAGAGTCGAGCGTTTCATCCAGCAGGCCGGTGAAGCGCTTGAGCCGTTGTTCGAGATCCTCGGTACGGATATCGAGCGTGGAGACCAGCGAGTCGAGGCCGACGCGGCGTTCGCCGAGCGCTTCCTCGGTGCGGCGGTTGCTGTGATCGATCAACTGGACGGCTTCCGCCAGCCCGCGGCCGTGATTTTCGAACTGCACAGCAAGCTCGGACAGATCGCCCAGCACGCGCGTGGTCACGCTGGCAAACTTGCCGATCTGCTCGTCCACCTTGCTGGTAGCTGCGCCGCTCTGCTCGCGCACAGCGTTCATGCTGGCCACGAACTCAGAGACGCGGACAACCATCGTGTTCTCCAGCGAGCTCATATTCTCGTGGGCGCCGGAGAGCACTTCCTGCAGCAGGATGTTGGCTTCACGCAGGCGCTCAAACAGCGTCGTGGTGTCGCTGCGGAGCATGCCCTGGGTTTCTAGCATCTCGGAAACGGCGGCGGTCGCGGTCTGCTTCGACTGCTCGATCGCCGACTGCGAGGTCTCCTGCAGGTCCTGCAACGTGCGGGTAACGGCGATCGTGGCGTTGACGCTCGCCTCGTTGATGCCGCGCGTGATCTCGGAGCTCTGGTTGTTGAGCGCCTGGGCGAAAGCGGAGCCCTTCATGTCGATTTCGGTCAGCGCGTGTTCGGTGGCGCGGCCAACCTGGCTGGCGAATTCCTCGCTCTTGTGGGTGAGCGCGGAGAGGAGGCCGGTGCTGCCCTGGTCGAGCACAGCGGTCATCTCGTTGGCGCGGGCGCTGACGGCGGCAGCAATCTCGTCTGCTTTGCTGGTGAAATTACGCGCGACTTCGGCGCTGACGCCAAGGAGCGTGCGCTCCGCATCGGCCACATTGTCCTTCAGCGTGCTGGAAATGCTGGCCGAAAGACTCGTGAGGGAACGCTCCGCATCGCCAGCATGAGTCTGGATCGACGTGTTGAGATCTTCGATCTTGGAAATACGGCCGTCGAGGTTGCTCGCGACTTCAAGGGCGCCTGCGCGCAGCGTGCGGTCGATATCGTCGATCTTCGACGCCAGCGTGGCCGCGACATTGTCGTCGCGGGTGCTGATGACATTGGCGATATCGGACAGCCAGGTTTCGAGCGATTGATCCATGGCGCGGCCGCGGCCCGCCAGGGATTCCTCTAAGCTGACAAGGCGGCGATCCAGCACCTGGCCGATTTCTTCAGCGTGGGTTTTCACGCGGCCATCGAAGCCATCGACATAGGTGCGGATGGCGTCGGCAACTTCATCGGTGCGCTTGCCTAAGCGTTCCACCAGCTCGCCGCCATAGGTTTTCACCGTGCGGTCGAACTCGGAAAGATGGCGGGTGATCAGATTGCCCAGCGTGGTGCTCTCGCGGGTGATTTTCTCGCCCAGCTCCGTACCGCCATGACTGAACATTTCCTCGAACGCAAGCAGACGTGAGGCCAGCATGTTCTTGACCGCCTCGCCCTTGGCGTCGACAGCACGCGCCAGGTCGTCGCCATTGGCATGGAGGGTTTGGGTGACCTGGCCGCCTTGCGCCACAAGCGCCTCAGTGACTCTGGTGCCGGTCTGCTGAAAGTTGGAAATGATGTCGCTGCCGTGATTGGACAGCGTATCGGTGATAGTTTTGCCGGTCTGTGCAAGATTGGCGACGATGTCGCCGCCGCGCAGGCTGAGATCGAGCACGAGCGAGTCGCCCGTGGCCTTCAGGGTCGAGTTCACTTCTTCCGCGCGGCTCGTGATGGTGTCCGCGATCCGGGTGCTGCTATCGATGATCGACGCGGCCATCTGTTGGGTGCGGCTACCCATCATGTCGACCATGGCGTTCGAGCGCTGCTCGAAGCTCTGTGCGACGTCGCTCAACTGGGTGTTGACCGAATGCAGCAGGCTGGACGCCAGTTGGTTGAATTCCTCGTGGATGCTGCTGGTGCGGAAATTCAGGCTCGCCATCATGCGGTCGCCGGCGGTCGAGATGGCATGGGTCGTCTGCTCGCTGGTATTCTCCAGGCGTTCCAGCAGATCGCCGCCGCGCTCGGTCAGCGCGCTGATCATGCTGTCACCGGCGCGGCCAAGCGCGAGTGTGATGTGCTCGCCCTTGTCGGCCAGAGTATGGGTGATGCGCTGCGCGGTTTCGCTGACGCGCTCGGCTACGAGATCGCTGAAGGCGTTGATATCCTGGCTCAGATCGAGATGGACGCTGGAGATGGCGTTGCGCACCTGCTCCGCCTGGATGAACAGTGTATCGCGCTGACTGGAGAGATCCTGCAGCATGCCGCGGATGCGGACTTCGTTGTCGTTATAGGCGCGCTCCAGCGCGGACACTTCGTTGTGCACCAGCGCTTCGAGCTCGGCTGCGCGCGCCAGCGCGCGCTCGACGCCGTCACCCATGGCGGCGACTTCGCGGCGGATGGCCTGACCAACGGAAACAATGGACTCGCGTGCGACGGTTTCCGGCTCGGCAAGACGGATTGCAACTTCCGCCATCGACTGCGCAATCATGCGCAATTCGTGCGAGCGCGACACCATGTGGGCAAGCGCGAAGAAGAAAAACACCGGCAGCACGAACAGCGCGCCGAGCGCGATCAGCAGCGGAATTGCGCTCTGGTCCTGGGCCATGATGACTTCCAGCCGGCCCATGTAGATCGACGCAAGGCCGACGCCTCCGACAATCCAGGCAATCGAGAAGATAGTGGCGAGCGTGTAGGACATGCGCGACGGGCGGCGCTGCACGGCCTGCAGAATCTGTCCTATTGAGTGGCGGTCATCGTTGGCAGCGGGGCGGCGCAGGGCAGGGGCTTCTTCACTGCGCTCGTTGCGCGGGATAGCGCGCGAGGCCGGCTGCTCGACAAACAAATTTTCGTCTACGGTGGCTACGCCATTGCGCGTGGGCTTGCGGCGAATATCTGCGACGAACTCGGGTGCGGCGTTGCTGACCGGCTCAGGGCTTTCCTTTGCCGCTGGTGCCGCCGGCTTCTGCTCCCGGACTTCCAGCGCTTCCTGGATCGCAGAAAGAGCTGCTTCGGTCGGGTCAATTTTCTTTTGGTTTTTGGCCATGTCGTCGTCGCCTCGTTGTTACTCGTTACCAGGGTGGCCCGACCCAACGGACCGCCACGAGCGCGTGATAGCCACACTCGCACAAGGGTCTACGCAACCTGCGGAGACCCGAGCCGGAGACAGGCGTGGAAAAGACAAATTCCGCCCCGCCAAAGATCGTATCGGCTTGTGGGACCAAAGGAAACCGGGCCAAACGCGCCGTTTTTAATCATCGTTAACCGTGTGGCGGAAGCCGTCGCCGCCCGCATGTGGCCGCAACAATGAGGCCGTCCTGCGGCCAAGGCCTTGGCCGGTGCCTATTCCCCGGGCAGGGGAGAACTCCTTGCGGAAATGTGGCCCGATTTCACGGGCAAAAAATAGTCCGCTCAAGCTTCATTAACCATAGCCGTGGTTTCGTATCGCAGTGACTGACGTTGCAGTCACCGATTTACCTGGTTTTTGTCGTTCCCGAGTCCCAGTGGGCTTCTAAGGGACGAAGAGCCCACTGGGAGGTGTGTATGATTGAGTTCTCGACGGATTTTGTCGATCCTGCATCTGCGCCCCCTCTGGCGCCCATCGATCATCCTATCGACGTGATGCATCTCGCCCGCATGACCCTGGGCGACCTCAGCCTTGAGCGCGAGGTGCTACAGCTTTACGACCGTCAGGCCGAGATGCTGCTGGAGCGGATCCTGCAAGCCTCTCCGCCCGGCGCTGCAGCCTATGCGCATACGCTGAAGGGTTCGTCCCGCGGCATCGGCGCCTGGAATGTAGCGGGTGCGGCCGAAGCCGTGGAGTTCGCCGCCAATAGCGGCAGTGCGGATATCGGCAGTGCGATCGGCAAACTCGGCAGCGCCATCGGCGAAGCCCGCATTGTGATCGCGGAACTGCTGCGCGCTCACTAGTTGTAAGCCTCCTAGAAGGCTCTGACTCTGGCCGGGAAGGGCGTGACCCTGTATAGGGGGGGGAACGTCTCCAGCATATCCGGACTATGGCCAAAATCACCTTCATCGATTTCAGCGGAACGGCGCGCAGCGTTGAGGGCCATGTTGGTGACAGCGTGATGGAAGCCGCGATCAAGAACAGCATTCCCGGTATCGAAGCCGAGTGTGGTGGCGCCTGCTCCTGTTCCACCTGCCACGTCTATGTCGAGGAGGCGTGGAAGGGTGTCACAGGCGAGCCCGGGCCGATGGAAGAAGACATGCTGGATTTTGCCTTCGATGTGCGGCCGGATTCGCGGTTGTCCTGCCAGATCAAAGTGACGGAAGCGATGGACGGTCTGGTGGTCAATACGCCGGAGCGGCAGGCTTAGAGGCCGTTTCGAAAGGGGTTGATTGGCTGGTGTCGACGTGATTCCAGGGGGTTTCCGACACCAACCCCGGAGTTGCCATGTTGACCCCAACCACCCGAAAGCAACATATTCGCAAGACGAACCGATACCAAACCGACATGACCGATAAGGAATGGCACGTGATCGAGCCTCACCTGCCCGCAGCGAGTAGCACAGGACGACCGCGTGCCTGGCCGATGCGCGAGATCGTCAACGGCATTTTCTATGTGATGCGATCTGGCTGTCCGTGGCGCCTGCTGCCGAGCGATTTGCCGCCGTGGAGCACGGTCTATCGTTGGTTTGCGAAGTTCCGCGACG
>CANKHA010000050.1 GCA_947481685.1 Bradyrhizobiaceae bacterium | reverse complement strand
TGAACAGGCGTCCATGATTGCCCCCTTTCGGCGCCCAATCGTGACCCCCGTCAGTCAACGAATTGTACAATCGTTGGAACACCTTGCAACGCCCGATGTGGGGTCATTGTTCGACGCCGATAGGGGTTCCAACGCCACGCCGATCCACATCTACGGAAGGGAATCGCAATGGCTACCATTCAAATCCACTACTTAGCCTACGGCTTTCGTTATCTGGTGATGGCAGCAAACTCTGCATTAAGTCTGCGTAAGCTGGGTACAAGCTGCCGGATAACCGTCATCACCGATATTCCCTTGGAAAGGTTGACGTATGGAACCGCATCAATCTTCGATGAGATAATCCTGAAGGAACGCAACGTTGCGACGGATTACGCGAAGTTCCAAATATACAAGCATTCGAGCCCCGGGTTGAATCTATTCTTAGACTGCGACACGGAGGTGTGGCGCCCTATAGAATCGGTGTACGATCTAATGTTGCGATTCGACATTTCGATACGCTGTTTGGTCCGCGCGCCAAAAAAGAAATTCACATTACTCGAGAACCTAGATGCTCAGGATGCCTGTGTAGGCGAGCTAAATACGGGTGTCTTCTTCTTTCGCCAAGGCGATAACGCTCGCGAAGTTTTTAAGCTTTGGGAAAGATACTATAAGGAAATGGAAATTCAGTCTGATCAGCCTTCGTTCCTGCGATCTGTGGTTGAAGCGCGGACCGCGCGGCTTCTTCCTCTCGCAGAAAATTGGAATGCACGCCCACAGCTGAAAGGCGACTTAAAATTTATTACAAGGTCACCAAAAGACGTCCGGATTTTGCATTATAGAAGCCCGTCAATGTGGCCGGACGTGGCTATGAGACTGGCGGACACATATTTTGGTAGCAATTGGGAATTTACCTCAAGGCTGTCGGATCTGAATCAGGAGATTTCAAAATGCGAAAAAATGCTGCGCGTTTACGAGAAACCACTTTTTAAGTATCGTCTCGGAAGAAAGCTCCTAAACCGTTTGGTCCTCCCCGAAAAGGCATTCACCTGAGCCTAGCCAGTGACCTGCTTCCAACTTATCCGGGTCCTAAGGAGAGTCTGTTCCGGTTTTGAACTGTGCAGTCTCCAGCACCGGACTATCCGGTTAACTGCAAAGAACGCCGTGATTTGCCGATTCGAGTAAAGGGCGCAGGGTTACGCCTGGCGCTGGCTGTATTCCCACCGCGGATCAGACGCGGGCGGCATGTTCTCGAATTTCATGGCAGGCGATACGATCATGAAAAAGGGGCGCTCTGCCAGCGGTTGAGAGCGGCTACCTGTTCGGGTGCCACGGTGCTCTTTTCATTTCACTCATATGACGACCTCCTGAGGCCTGTTTCCGTGTTCCCATTCATTGGTTTGTGCTGAGATGTCGGTTTATTGCATATCTGACAAAAAACCTCATTAGCGACTTTCCAAATAGATATTTTCGAAGCTTCTTCGCCTGCTGTCGATCTGATGTTGAATCAATCTGGGAGATCATAAAGGGCGTCAACAGCGCAGACCTCAAACGGTAAAATTTGTTCCAAGCATGGAAGGCGTCAACAGGGAAATAAAATTTCCTGCATTTCAGCATTTTGCTTGCGCCCTCTTTGGTTACTATATATGCGCACGCCCCCGCAGTCTGATCGAAACTGAGATTCCTACCTAAAATTTGAATGCCAGAGATTTTTAGAGGCTTTTTTGTAACTGAATTCTCAAGGGAACCTGCGCCTAAACGTAACATGTCTAATTTATAATTCTCCAATTTCACTTGCAGGATCCCACTGTCCCAATCTACGAAACCTGCATCATCTTCTAAAATTAGTGCATACGGGATTCCTGTATCTACGATTTCCTGCCAGATTGATTTGTGACTTAAAAAAATCGCGACCGGCGCAGGGTTTGTCTCCTTAAATCCCCTAAAAAGCCTGCTTAAAAACGGACGTGTTGCGTCTGTGATATCAATTTCTTTAAAGTCAACTGCTTTGATGAATTTGAAATCCATTCCAAAAGTCGTCAACTGTTCGCTTATTAGCTGCCGCCGATCTCTCCTACGTTCCAAATTTATTACAAAAACTTGCATGATTTATTCCTATGATCCGCTAGACGGGGATTCCTCGGATGCGCCTTAAGAGCGCGCTATGCCTAGACGCCTCGCACAGATGCTCCCGTAGATGTCCACGCCGGCCATGCCAAGAATCCCGCCCGTGCCACTCGCATCCTCGGTCGTGAGTTTCGTGACAACCCCGCCTGGGGATGAAATGACACTGACTTTACAATAATTAGTATGGGCTGATCCGCCGCCTTGATAAGTGCTCAGATGTGTTTCGGCAGAGAGTTGCCATACGTAGGCTGTTTCTCCGCTATTCATCCGAAAGGAGCTGGCGGGTGGGCCGAATGTGGTAACGAGAGCATCGACGTTTTTTCCGATAAACTTGTCACCGAGATTGCCCCGGACCTGTTCTTTAGTGGCGGCGCAACCCGCGCAAACCAGGAAAAGTCCCGCTGCCACCATTGCTCGCCATGATTTCATAACCGACCCCCATCGCTTTGATTATCGCTTGGCCGATCAGGACTTGTCCATGGTCGGGCAGTATTGAGGAAACGGGATGGCTAGGCCGCCGTTCTCGGGCTGGGCACCACCAAGCGCACGATAAAAAGGGTGTCCGGGTTTAAGTCGCCCCGCGCAATTTCATCCGCAATCTGCCTATCGGCGTCCGCGTCATCGTCGGCGACGATCCGAACTACACTTACAAGCGAGGCAGCGGGGTTGGCCTTCGCTTCAAGCTTTTGGACTCTGGTGTTCAGAACCGACATTGTTTTTGCTCCTGTTTTAGCAAGACCTGGGAACGCCGGTTGAGACGAAGGTGGCCGATTTAGGAAGATTGGCCCCCACACCGTCGGGCTTTTGCCAGCCAACCAGAATAACCCGGCGGCTAGGGTCGCCTTCGGTGCGTTCGGCGATCTCGGCCGAGAGCTGCTCTTCGGTCTTGCCGTCCGCCCAGATCGTCACCGTTGCGCCTTCGGTCGTGTTGGCTTCCAACTTCGATATTCGTGCATTGAGGTTCATCACCGTTCTCCGTTTTGTTTTTCAAGCTTGGAAATTCGTTCGGCCAGCTCTGTTAGCTCCGTCGCTTTCATATAGCTCTCCAGGATTTTGCCCATTGCTGCTGCTTCACTTGGCACGAGGTCGCCCTCGCCAACCGCCTTCATGATTGCCCCCATGACCGGAATGCAATCCGCCGCCTTCTCTAGCTTGGGGATTTCAAAGGTAACGGCCCGCTCTTTTCGAGGCGGGACTAGGCGATCCATGCAGAGGCGCAAGCAAGTAGCGTCACCCGCCTTGGCAAGATCGATGCACTTCTGAGTTATCGCGTTAGCTTCACCATCAATCAAAGAGTCGAGGGCTAGCGTTGCGGCATTCCTGGACCCCGCTGGGCGGCCGTTAGGGTTTCCGCTCTTTCCCGGTTCAAAGACCATAGGAACCCCCACGGCTAAACGGAGCGCAGCAAAACTGGAGGAGTGGGAGATTCCCGCATTCTGAATGCGGCACTAACCTATTGAGATTAGGAAAGCCGCGATCTGCGGTTTTTTCAGAATGGGCGCTGGAGTGATTAGGTAACCGGTCGGATTTGCAGTCCGCTGCGTCACCACTCCGCCACGTGGCCCTATAATTACCAGCAGTATAAAAGGTGTCGAACGGAGGGGGAACGTATTCCACGTCCTGTCCACGTCGCGACTTGCTTTGTTCTGCTGATAGTTGCCGCTTACTGCCGAGCGGAGGTTCAAAAAGCCCAATAAAATGGTGGGCGCTATAGGGATTGAACCTATGACCTCTCCCGTGTGAAGGGAACGCTCTCCCGCTGAGCTAAGCGCCCGCCTGCAAAGGCAGTAACGCCAGCGGTTTAGGGGTTCGGGCGGCCTTGGTCAAGCAGCCCGGCAGGCCCTCGGAAAATCAGTTCGGCTTCTGCGGCGTCGCCATGGTGACGCGGCTTTGCAGCGCGCGGATACGCTCGGCCAGATTGCCTTTGCTCTCTTCCAGGCTGCCTTGGCTCATCTGCTGGCCGCCCGCGCTCACGCTCGGCGCATTTTCGGCCAGGATGGTTTCGATCGGCGAATTCGGGCCTTCCAGCGCAGCCGTGAGGCGCGCGACTTCCGCGGCCACGTCGTTGATGCGCTCGCGCAGCAAGGCGCTTTCGACGCGCTCCGATGCCCACGAGGCTTCGGTGTCGCGCTTCATGGTCGAAATCTCACGGCTCAGCTTGACCTGCTCTTCGCGCGAATGGGTGAGCTGTTCATTGAGCTTGTCTTTTTCCGATTTCAGGCTGTCGATGGCGTTGCGGTAGCTCCCGGCGATGCCGCCGACCTCGGCGCGCAAATCGGTCTCGGTCTTGATCGCGGCATCGAGTTGTGTGCGCAATTGGTCGCACTGATAGTCGCGTTCGGCGAGCATGCGGCCCTGTTGGTTCAGCCGCGTCTCCAGATCCAGCGCGCGGCGGCCGAGAAGCTCGGCTTCGGTCGTCTGCGCGATGAGTTGCTTTTCCAGATCGGAAACGCGATCCGCGAGGTTGCCGACCTTGCCGCGCTCATCATTGAGGAGATCGTTCGCCTGCTTGGCGTCGAGGCGTTCGCGGTTCAGGCGGTCTTCGGTGTCCTTGACCTCGCGTTCCCGGTCGTTGACGCGATCCTTCAACGCGTCGGCCTGCGTGCGCAGAGCCACAAGCTCGACGCGCTGGCTGTCGTTGACGGTGGATTTCTGGTCGAGTTCGCCTGTCAGCTTCGCAAGATCGGATTGCTTGTCGGTCAGCGCGCGCTCGGCGTCGCGCATGGCATTGAGCTTGAACGAAAGTTCTTCCTCGGTCGCGCGCAGTTGATCCTTCAGCGCCTTGTCGCGCGCTTCCAGCGAAAAGATAGTCGCGGTCTTTTCGCCAAGTTCAACCTTAAGACGATTGATGGAGTCGGATTTCTTGCCGAGTTCGGCGAGCTGGCTCGTGGTCTTCGACTTCATCTGCTCGACGCTCATTTCGAGACGCCGGGTCGACATCGCGAATTCGGCGCGTAGCTGATCCTTGTCGGCCTGAATTTCCGCCATCGAGAGCGGCGTTGCCGCTTCCAGGCGCCGCATCGTGAGGCGGACGGCACGGGCGTGCACGAGCGGGATGAAGATCGCGCCGACAAGACCCGCGAACAGGAACCCAATAGCAATGTACATTGCGGGTTCGACCATCGGATACGCCTCCAGAATTTAACGCTATTTCGGCGTCAGCATGCCATGGAGCACGCAATCCTGCCAGCTTTCGCTGGAGTTAACCTAAACCCGTTGGGTGAACGGGAGACGACGCGCCGAATTATGGCGGCCGGCGCGCGTCAGAACGGGTTCCATGTCGCCGCTGGTGTGAACTTCAGGTAACCGATGTTGGCGCCGAGCCTCATGCCGACGCCGGAGCGGATCGGGACCATCACGACGTTGTTGGCGGTCAGCGCCGTCATGCCGAAGCCGCCAATGAAATAGGCGGAGCCGTCGATACCCGCGAAACGCTGATAGACCGCCTCGGTCGCCGGGAGGTTATAGACCAGCATCATGGTGCGCGCGCCGTCACCGCCCCAGTCGAAGCCGACTGTCGGTCCCTGCCAATAAACCCGCAGGTCGCCCGCGTTCTTCGTATAGAGCGTGCCTTCGCCATAGCGCAGCCCGCCGACGAATGCGCCGGAAGCTTCCTCGCCGAGGATATAGCCGTTGGGTTGGCCCCATTGGGCGGTGGCCTTTTCCACCACCGTGGCAAGTCCGCGCGAGACGGTGCCGAAGAAGCCATGGCCGGCGTCGATAATTTCCTGCGGCGTAAAGTTCTTGCTCGAAGCCGGCGGAGCCGCACGCTGCGGCGGCGGGGCCGGTGCGGTGATCACGGCCGGCGGCTGCTGGTATCCCGGCGCGGGGTTCATCTGCTGGGAGGATGCCGGTCCGATGCCGAGGCCGGCCAGAACCAGGGGGAAGGTGAGGAAGCGCAAAGCAGCGCGCATCGAGTGCTCCTTTGAAAGGGAATGCCAGTTTAACCCGTTGCTCATGCACACGACGTTAATGTCGGCCCGACGGTCGAATCGACCCATAATTCAGGTGAAGTATGTCGGCAGAACGGCAGCAGCGGAAGCCGGGCCAGCGGGCCTTTCTCGCCCCAATTGGCCTTGTTTTGCTGCTTTTGGCGGGGCTTGTGCCCGTTCCCTCAAGCCGGGCGGCGACCACCGAGCGGATCGTGGTCGATCCCAATCGGGGGGTGGCTTTGAGCGGGTTCGATCCGGTGGCCTATTTCACCGATGCCAAACCGCTCGTAGGGCGCGAGGATGTTGAACTGCGTTTTGCCGGCGCGACCTGGCGGTTCCGGAACGAAGGCAACCGTGCGGCCTTCCTGGAAAATCCCGAGGTCTATCTGCCGGTATTCGGCGGCTATGATCCTGTTGCTGTCACCCGTGGCGTCGCTACCCCGGGGCATCCGCAAATCTGGCTCGTCACCGGCGAGCGGCTTTATCTGTTCTATAACGCCGATGCGCGAAAGGCCTTTGCGGCAGCCCCTGCGGCCGTGATGGCCGAAGCCAACAACAAGTGGCGGGATGTGCTTTTGACCATCGTGCCCTGAGGTCTTGCCTTGGCAGCCCTTGCACGGCCGGTGTATCAAATACACGCGTTTCGAATCATTCGCCCTTCCCACCCACATTGCTGCACGCAGCTCCGGAGACCCTCATGTCCACTCCGATCGTCCTGGAATCCCTCGATCTTGCGGCGTTGCTTTGCTCGCGCGTCTGCCACGATCTGATCAGCCCGGTCGGAGCCATCGTGAATGGCCTGGAGGTGCTGGAGGAAAATCCCGACGAGGAAACCAAGACCTTCGCGCTGGATCTGATCAAGAAGAGCGCCCGCAATGCATCGGCACGGCTGCAATTCTGCCGGCTGGCTTTCGGCGCGGCGGGATCGGCGGGCGTGCAGATCGATGTCGGCGACGCCGAGAAGATGGCGCGGGGGTTCATGGAGGACGAGAAGACCAAGATCGTCTGGAATCTGCCCCGGGTGCTGCTGGCCAAGAACCGGGTCAAATTGCTGCTCAACATGATGATTATCGCCGGCCAGGGCATTCCGCGCGGCGGTTCTCTCACGGTCGATCCGCTGGGCGAGGGCGACAATCTGAGTTTCCGCATCACGGCGGCGGGCACCAATAGCCGCGTGCCGCCCCATGCCACCGAGCTCCTTGCCGGTACGCCGGAAGGGGCGGTTGACGCCCATGCCATCCAGCCTTTCTACACGGGCATGCTGGCGCGGGCCTCCGGATTGACCGTCTCCGTCGCGGCGGAGAACGACACCATCGTGATGATGGCAATCTAGAGCAATCCGGCGAAGTGGGAACCGGTTCGCCGCAAGATTGCGCGACCACTCAAGAATCTAGCGCAAAATTGCTGGTTAACGAATCCTGAAGATTCGTATTTCCCGCGGCTTTACGGCCACTTCCGATACTAAAATTAAACGCTTTACCAACACACTGGCCGTCTCGCGAACGGTGGCGGTCAGCGGGGCCGCGCGCCTGCGGTAAGGCCGTTTTCTCCATGGACGACTTGTTGCGTGAATTCCTGACGGAGACCAACGAGAGTCTCGGCGTGGTCGACGTCGAACTCGTGCGTTTCGAACAGGAACCGAACAACGCAAGCATCCTCGCCAACATCTTCCGCCTGGTTCACACCATCAAAGGCACCTGCGGCTTTCTGGGCCTGCCGCGTCTCGAGGCGCTGACCCACGCCGCGGAAACCCTGATGGGGAAATTCCGCGAGGGCGCGCCCGTCACCGGTGACGCGGTGACACTCATCCTGTTCACCATCGACCGCATCAAGGATATCCTCGACGAGCTGGAGAAATCCCAGCAGGAGCCGGTCGGCAGCGATCACGATCTGATCGGCCAGCTTCACGGCATGTTGCAGCAGAGCGAGCGCGCGCCCGGCGCGTCGATCGATCAAAAGCTGGAACGCCCGCTGCGTCCCGGCGAGGTGTCTCTCTACGAGCTGGAGCGCGTCTTCCGCGAGACGCCCGGTCCGGGGTCGGCTCCATTGATTCAGGCTGCACCCGCGCCAAAATCCGCGCCGGTTGAAAAGAAAAAAGACGACGAGGATCGCACCGAGTCCAAACTCGCCAACCAGTCGATCCGCGTGAATGTGGACACGCTGGAACACCTGATGACCATGGTGTCCGAATTGGTGCTGACCCGTAACCAGTTGCTGGAAATGGTGCGCCAGCACGAGGATTCAGAATTCAAGGCGCCGCTGCAGCGGCTTTCCACCGTCACCGCCGAGTTGCAGGAAGGCGTCATGAAGACGCGCATGCAGCCGGTCGGCAATGCCTGGCAGAAGCTTCCGCGTGTCGTGCGCGATCTCACCACCGAGCTCGGCAAGCAGATCGAGCTTGAGATGAACGGCGCGGAAACCGAGCTCGACCGCCAGGTGCTGGACCTGATCAAGGATCCGCTCACGCACATGGTTCGCAATTCGGCGGATCATGGACTGGAAACGCCCGAACAGCGCCGCGCCGCCGGCAAGCCGGAAAAAGGCACGGTCCGCCTGTCCGCCTATCACGAAGGCGGCTACATCATCATCGAAGTGGCCGATGACGGCCGCGGCCTGGATACCGGGAAAATCAAGGCCAAGGCGATCGCCAACGGACTGGTGTCCGAAGCCGATGCCGAGAAGATGTCGGAAGCGCAGATCCAGCGTTTTATCTTCACACCGGGTTTCTCCACCGTCAGTACCGTCACCAATATATCCGGCCGCGGCGTGGGCATGGACGTGGTGCGCGCCAACATCGATCAGATCGGCGGCACGATCGACGTCAAGTCGGTGCGCGGCCGCGGCATGAGCGTCACCATCAAGATCCCGCTCACGCTTGCCATCATCTCGGCTCTGATCGTGGAATCCGGCGGTCACCGCTTCGCCATCCCGCAATTGTCGGTGGTCGAGCTTGTGCGCGCCCGCAGCGATTCCGAGCACCGCATCGAGCGGATCAAGGATGCGGCGGTGCTGCGGCTGCGCAACAAATTATTGCCGCTCGCCAGCTTGAACGAACTGCTTGGCTTCGATCGGGACAAACGCCACGCCGCGGAAGACGGCTTTGTCGTCGTGACGCAGGTGGGACGCGAAATTTTTGGCGTTGTGGTCGATGGTCTGCTTCATACCGAAGAAATTGTGGTCAAGCCGATGTCGACCATGCTGCGGCACATTGGCTTGTTCTCCGGCAATACCATCCTCGGGGATGGGTCGGTCATCCTGATCATCGATCCCAATGGTCTCGCACAAGCGCTCGGCGCGGAGGCGCGTGGCGCAAGCCATATCGAAGAAACGCCCGAGGTTCCGGCGGAAACCGAACAGTCCGTTTCCATGCTGGTGTTCCGGGCGGGTTCGCCGCATCCCAAGGCCGTGCCGCTGTCGCTGATCACGCGGCTCGAGGAAATCGACGTCAACCGCATCGAATTCTCCAACGGACGCTATCTTGTCCAGTATCGCGGCCAGCTCATGCCGCTGATCCCGATCAACAACGACGTCAAGGTGAAGGACCGCGGGCTGCAATCGCTGCTCGTATTCTCCGATGACAACCGCTCGATGGGCCTGATGGTCGATGAGATCGTCGATATCGTCGATGACACGCTCAACATCGAAATCGGCAGTAATCATCCGGGTGTGCTGGGCTCCGCCGTCATCAAGAGTCAGGCCACCGAGGTGATCGATATTGAGCATTATCTGCCGCAAGCGTTTGGCGACTGGTTCCGGCCCCGGCAGCAAAGCACCGCGCGACATGCGCGCTCGCTGTTGCTGATCGACGACTCGGTGTTCTTCCGCAACATGCTGGCGCCTGTGCTCAAGGCGGCCGGCTATGAGGTCACCACTGCTGCCGGCGGCGAGGAAGCCATCGGCCTGTTGCAGCATGGCCGCCGCTTCGACGTCATTCTCACCGACATCGACATGCCCGGCATGAGTGGCTTCGACTTCGCAGAATTGGTCCGCAACGATCCGCACAACGCGGAGGTTCCGGTGATCGGTCTGTCGTCGATGATCTCGCAGGAATTCATCGCGCGCGGACGCGAAGCCGGCTTCCACGACTATGTAGCGAAGTTCGACCGCCAGGGATTGATCGCCGCGCTGAAGGAACAGACCGCCGACATGCAGGCGGCATAGGAAACAGACATGCGAGCGGAAAGCCATAGCAGCGGACCTTCCACCGAATACGTGACAGCCATGATTGGCGGTCAGTTGTTTGGCTTGCCGATTGCCCGCGTCCAGGATGTTTTCATGCCCGAACGGTTGACGTCGGTGCCGCTGTCGTCGCCGGAAATCGCCGGCATCCTCAATTTGCGCGGCCGTATCATCACCATTGTCGATATGCGCCTCCGGCTCGGCGTGCCGCAGCCGGAGAATGCCGGGCAGCCGATGGCGGTCGGTATCGAACATCGCGGCGAATCCTATGGGCTCCTGATCGACGATGTCGGAGAGGTGATGACGCTCCCCGACAGCCTGCGCGAAAACAATCCAGTCAATCTCGACGCGCGCCTGGCAGAAGTGTCGTCGGGAGTCTTCCGCCTGGCGTCGCAACTGCTGGTCGTCTTGAACATCGATCGCGTGCTGCATGTCAGTGCGCAGATCAAGGCTGCTTGAGAACGGTTTTGGAATGCGCGGGTGGACCCCGCGGCTAGAAAGTGAGGCTCGTTATGAAGACATGCTTGGTCGTTGACGATTCAAGCGTCATCCGAAAGGTGGCGCGCCGCATCCTCGAGGGTCTGGACTTCCAGATCATCGAGGCTGAGGACGGCGAAAAGGCGCTGCGGGTGTGCCAGCTGCGGCTGCCCGAAGCAGTTCTGCTCGACTGGAACATGCCGAATATGGACGGCTACGAGTTCCTGCGGCAGTTGCGCCGCATGCCGGGCGGCGATCGCCCGCGCGTGGTGTTCTGCACGACGGAAAACGACGTCGCTCACATTGCGCGTGCCCTGCATGCCGGTGCGAACGAATACATCATGAAGCCCTTCGACAAGGAAATCGTCGAAGCAAAGTTTCAGGAAGTCGGTCTGATCTGACCGTTGGCCGCCGCCGTTGCGTCGTTTGTTGTGTTGTAACCGGGTATAGTCGATGAGCGTTGTCGCAGCCGTCACGCCGTCCGTCGCCCAAGGGGTCGCTCAAGGGGTCGCTCTCCTGGCGCAGCAGCCGATCCGCGTGATGATCGTCGACGATGCCGTCGTGGTGCGCGGGCTGGTTTCGCGCTGGGTCGATGCCGAACCGGACCTGAAGATCGTCGCATCGCTGCGCACTGGACAGGATGCGCTCGACGAGCTGGAGCGCACAGACCCTGAAGTCGTGCTGCTCGACGTCGAAATGCCGGTGCTCGACGGCATGGCGGCCCTGCCGCTGCTCCTGCAGAAGCGCCCGAACCTCGCAATCATCATGGTTTCGACGGTCACGCGGCGCAACGCCGAAGTGACGTTGAAAGCGCTGACTCTCGGCGCCGCCGATTACGTCCCGAAGCCGGAAACCAATCACGAGGTCACCACCTCCGAAACTTTTCGTCATGATCTGATCGAGAAGATCCGCCACATCGGCTGGCGCCGCCGCGGGCGCAAATATGTGCCGCCCACCTCGCGTCAGCCTGCGTCGGCCCTGCGCCCGCAAAAGCCGTTCACGGTTGAAGGCCTGGTGGCTGACGGCAACGTTCATGCGCTGCAGGCGCCGCAGCCGCAGAGCGAGATCAAGCTTCGTGCATTTGCGCCGGCAATTCCGCGCGTGTTGCTGATCGGCGCATCGACCGGCGGTCCGCAGGCGCTGAGCACGATCCTCGCAGCGATTGGCCGCGTCATCGATCGCGCCCCGGTTCTGATCACGCAACATATGCCGCCGACGTTCACCACCATCTTGTCCGAACATCTGACCCGGATCAGCGGCCGGCCCGCCTGCGAGGCGGTTGAAGGCGAGCCGATCCTCGCCGGTAAAATCTATGTCGCGCCCGGCGGCCGCCATCTGCGCGTCGCGCGCGTTAATGGAACCGCGGTTGCGCGGATCGACAACGGACCGGCGATCAATTTCTGCAAGCCGGCGGTCGATCCCTTGTTCGCATCTGCTGCCAAGGTGTGGGGCAGCTGGAATTTGGCCGTCATCCTCACCGGCATGGGCGCGGATGGCACCGAAGGCGCGGGCGAGATCGTGGCTGCCGGCGGCAATGTGCTGGCGCAGGACGAAGCCTCCAGTGTGGTCTGGGGAATGCCCGGCGCGGTGGCGCATGCCGGTCATTGTGCCGCGATATTGCCGCTCGACCGCATCGCCGGAAAGATCACCCGCCTGTTCTGTGGAGATCGGCAGTGACGCCGGGCGACTACGATTTCCTCCGCAAGCTTCTGAAGGAGCGATCCGGCCTCGTCCTGAACGGGGACAAGCAGTATCTGATTGAAAGCCGCCTGCTGCCGGTGTCGCGCCGCGCCGGCGTTGCGGGGCTCGATGGCCTCATCGGCAAGATCCGCCAGCCCGGCAACGAGCAGCTTGTTGTTGAAGTGGTCGAAGCCATGGCCACCAACGAGTCGCTGTTCTTCCGCGACAAGATTCCGTTCGAGCATTTTCGTGAAACCATTCTGCCCGCGCTTCTGGCGTCGCGTGCGAACCAGCGCCGCATCCGCATCTGGTGCGCGGCGGCCTCGACGGGACAGGAGCCTTACTCGCTCGCCATGGCTCTGAAGGAAATGGGCCCGGCGCTTGCGGGATGGCGCATCGATATCCTGGCGACCGACTTCTCGCTCGGTGTGCTGGAAAAAGCCAGGGCCGGCATCTACAGCCAATTCGAAGTGCAGCGCGGACTGCCGATTCAGATGCTGGTGAAGTATTTCACCCAGGTCGGAGACATGTGGCAGGTCGCACCGGAAATCCGCGCCATGGTGCAATTCCGTCCGTTCAACCTGCTGAACGATTGCGCCGCGCTCGGCCACTTCGACGTGGTGTTCTGCCGCAACGTACTGATCTATTTTGACGCTCCGACCAAGACCGAGGTTCTCAACCGCATTGCAAAGGTGGTCGCGTCGGATGGCTATCTGGTGCTGGGCGCGGCGGAGACCGTGATCGGGCTGACCGATAGTTTCCGCCCGATCCCGGACAAGCGCGCGCTTTACGGGCCTGCTCCGGCAAAGCCATTGGCGGTGAGCAATTTTTCACGGCCGGTTGCTGCTGCCAGGTAGCAAAGCTATCCTTCTTCCAGAAGGAATTTATCCCGCTGGCACACCGTCTGTCTGGTTCTCAGGGATCAAATGAAGCAACGGATAGTCGCTCTGTTAAAAATTCTTTTGCCGATGCTGGTTGGGGCTGCAGTTACAGAGCACGCCACCGGCGCCGAAACTGTTCCTCGTGGTTGCACTTCGCGGTGCAAAGAGCAGTATCAGGCGATACCGAAATACGACCACGCGTTTAATGGAGATAAAGAAGAAAAAGCTATCTTAAAGAAAGCATTCGGAGAGCCCGTCAGTCAGCCAGTCGGCGATACAGACAGTTTGGTGCGGTATCACGGACAGGTTTTTGATTTTTTTACTCTGGTAGATAGTGCAGGCACGGCAAAGCTGATTGGCGTCGTCGCCAGGGGCAATCCCGCTTACGCCCGGATACCAGACCTGGACATGGGTGAATATCAGGGTAAAGGCAAGCCAACAAAATGGTACTTTACCTTGGCTGATCTCAGCTTGGGGTACACTCTGGGAGATTGCCATGACGATTTTAGCGGGCCATACGCTGGCTCTTATGTTCTTACGCCAGCATGTTACTTCGGCCGGCCGGGCCATTACAGTTATTTCGCTTTCCAATATTCGCTCGTGAATCAGCCGTGTCTGAAAGATATCGAGTCGCTTGGTTTGCAAGCAGGGTTGAAGAAATGTCCGCAAAATCTGCCGGCAACCGCTGCATTTATTTGGGACCAAAGCGTTGCCAGGCTGGCCAAGCCAGTGGCTGACATTTTTGCAGCTGAAAAGTAATCTTGATGCCACGCAGCTTCTGCCGCAACTGTTGCGAATAGTGTGCGTGTGGATGCGTCACAGTGCATGTGTATTGTGTGCGCTATATTTTCTGACGGCATTTCTTTGCCGCTATCCGGGGGAATAACAATGAAATCGATTTTTTGATCAATTGTTGCTGTGGCTGTTGTCATGACCGTTGCGGCGGGCTTCGAGCATGCACAGGGTGCCGGAGCAGGTTCGCTTCAGCTTGCGCAGGCGGGCACGTGCACAAGCTGGTTCAACAGTTGCGCGGCGCGATGCAAAAAAGACAAACCCACGGATCGTGCCTGTGTGTCGGATCATTGCTCGCCCAAGCTTGCCCAGTGCAAGGCAAGTGGCTGCTATTCGGAGGGTAAGGACTACGGCGGCGCACAGCATTGCGGCCTGAAGCGCGGATAAAAATCCGATTGCGTTCCGGCGCCTTCAGTGTTGGCGGAATTTATCCTTTCTTTTCAGATATTTCCCCACCATTGAGGAACCATTCCGGTGTCTCTCTGGTTGTCTCCGTGACGAGGGATCGCCCTCAGACCACCGGAGATTTCATCATGCGCATTACGATCAAGGCAGGATTGCTTGCTCTCGCACTCGCGTCCATTTCCGCCACGGCGCAGGCCGGAACGGTCGAAGGCGTCGCCATTGGCGCGGGTTCCGGGGCTGTTATCGCCGGGCCTCCCGGCGCGGTGGTTGGTGGTGTGATCGGCGCCGTCGTTGGTGGCCCGAACATCGTCTCGCATCGCAAGTATCGCCACTGCTGGACCAATCGCAGCGGCTATCGTCGCTGCGCCTGGCGCTAGGTGCGTCTTTCAGGTCGGAGCGGTAATGCGCCGCCCCGGCCTTTATGATTCAAAGCGGGCATGGGATGATGGCGGAAGTGAAGTTGTTGAGTTCATCCTATCTGCGTCTGCAAGGCGATCGGTGCCAGCGGATGTCCCGGCAATGCATGGATCTCGGAACGGCGCGGGACCTCCGCTTCATGGCAGAGGAGTATTTTACCGAGGCTTCTGCGATGGAAGCGGAAGCAGGCGAACCTATCCGGCACTAGGTCCGTCCGCGAGCGCTACGTGAAACACCAACAAGTCCCGGCTTCGATTTCGCACGGCATCATCACGGCAAGGTGAGCGAGTGTGTCAGAAAGCGCGCCGATCCGGCACAGGCCGAGTACCTCACAATTCGATTCCGCGCTCGTGAATAAAAAAGGGCCACCATTGCGGTGGCCCTTTGCATTTCATGTCCGGCTGCTTGCGTTACGGAGTCTGCAGCGTCCAGAACTTGATGACGTTCCCGCCGATGTTGCCGTTGCCGAGCAGGTCAATGGTGCCCGTCAACGGTGGCTTGAAACCTGAAATGGAGAGCGTTGCCGCATAGGAAGGAAGTTTGTCACGCTTGAGTACGAAAGTCATGGCGGTCTTAGGTTTGCCCCCCCACGTTTACTGTGCCTTTCACCCCCAGCGATAGCTTCAAGGGCACGATGCCAAACTGCGTCGACTTCAGGGCTGGAACTGCCTTCGCCGTCTCGGTTTTGGTACCCGTGATCTCTGTCGTCGTCTGGTTGACGATCCCGGCGCCGAGCGCATCCGCCGCGCCGCTGACGATGAGCGCTTCTCCCTTGGCCGTTGCCGATACACCTTTTGGACTGCCCTTCATGGTCACCTGCAGCACGGTGCGGGACGCAACGTCTGCATTCTTCGCGACATCGGTTTGCGCGAAAGAGCCTTCGCATTCGAACGCCGGCAATTTCTTACTATACAGCGCGGCGGGCGGGCTGCAGGCTCTCGCGAGGTCCACCGGAGTTCCGCCGGTTGCGGTAAACGTGCCGCGAGATGCGATGTCCATCGGCAGCCCTATAACGATGCTTTCGGACAGCGTGTAAGCGCCTGCCACGGTGTTGCCAGTATACACATTCGCCGTCTTGGTGATGTTGTAGTGGGTGGAGTCGCCTGCAACGTTCAGGTCCGCAGACATGTAACGGGTTGCGCATGCGTTGTCGGTATAGGCGTCAACCGTTGCGGTGTAGGGCTTATCTGTCCCGCTGCGCTGTGACCCGCAAACTGCCGCCGCCGCCGTGAAAAGGAATGCAACTCATGCTGTTATTGTAGAGCGCAAGCGTCGTGTAAAGCTGGATGGGCACAAGCGTCTGTACCAGCATGATGGAGAGTGATTGCTGCATGAAGCCGACGACCGCGAGCGCCGGCACCGGCACAGTCGCTTCCTGACCTTCATCATTCGCGACAGCCGCCGCTGGCAAAGCCAGCGGAGCAACCACAAGCATTACCGCGCAAGCGGCGGCGAACCTGAACCTGTAGGACATTCCTTACCCCTGAATTTTTCCCGCCCCCTGCAGGAATGATCTGTTGTTGATAGCAGCCGGGATTTCGCCGTCAAAGAAGAAACGCAGATTCACGTTTAAAGTTGAATTGTCTGGAGTTGCCCGCATGCGTTGCAATACGGCTACCCCTAAATGGGGCATCTCGCGCAACGACTCCGCGCCCTCATCCCAACTCAAAAGTTCCATCCGTCATTCCAACTGAAAGTTCCATCGCCAAACCAAATGCACACATTGGTTTCTTCGCTGTCCGCGTTGCAAACGTCACGACGATTTCAATTTCCGCAGCGGTGCGACGTGGTGAAGGTTTGCACGGTCGGCTTCGTCGGCACATGCGTGCGAGCAGCCCCACGGCGATGTCAGGAACTCCTTTTCTTTTGCTCTAAATAATCGCCCATCCTCCCGCCGAGATGTGCGCAGCCGTACGAGCAATTTCCGGCGGCAAGTTGTTATCCGGAAACGTGCGGTCGTTGCTGGACTTCTGCCGATGTTAACAAGCGTCGATTCCGCAACGCGCGCATTTCTCGACTTTTCTCCCAACACGTATAGACCGGGCACACCTTGCTCATCCGGGGGCGTCAGCTAGAGGCGTCTGTTTGATGGAGCAACTTCAAGCTGGCCGGAATCGGATAAATCCGACGCCGGCTGGTGGGCCGGAATGGGATAAATCCCACGCCGGCTGGTGCGGCGCCTGCGGATGTGCCTCGCAAGCCATCCCCGGGACGTTTCGGTTTGCCGTCCGCTCCAACTAAGTGGGGCTGCCTTCAATGGCTGGACGTGGGCGCGGCAAAGGCGGCGAAAGCCGCCAAATGAGCGAAAGCTCCCGCGTGCCCGGAAGCACGGCTCCGAAGCGCAAAGTCGCCG
>CANKHA010000049.1 GCA_947481685.1 Bradyrhizobiaceae bacterium | reverse complement strand
GCTGTCGGTCCGGATCGGTTCGATCCTGATTGGGCTTGTCGCCTATGCGCTGGTGCGGCGCTCGGTATTCGCCGGCGTCGTGGCGGGCGATGCGGCGCTGATCCTCGGGACGATGCTGCTTAGCTAACTTTTAAACAGCGCATGACCTTCCCGGCGAACCGGTCTCCATCCCGGATCACGTCCGGGACAGGCTTTCGCCGGATCATGCGCTGAGCGCTGCCGACAGTTTTGCGGCCTGGGAAGCCAATACCTCGGGCTTTTCCTTGTGGGTCGCCGCCGGCTTCATCGGCACGCCATCGTGGCGCGGGATCACATGAACATGCAGGTGAAACAACACCTGGCCGCCCGCGCCTTCGTTGAACTGCTGGATCGTCACCCCATGGGCGCCGAAGGTTTCCACCGAGGCTTTGGCAATCTTCTGCGCCACCTTCATGACGTGGGCGAGGTCGTCAGCCTCGATATCGAGGATGTTGCGGGCAGCGGCCTTCGGGAGCACCAGCGCATGTCCGGGGGCGCGCGGCATGATGTCGAGGAAGGCAATCGCCTTGTCGTCCTCATAAATTTTGTAGGACGGCAATTCGCCGCGCAGGATTTTGGCAAAGATGTTGTTGGGGTCGTAACTCGGCATTGCGCTCTCCAGCTCAGAATCCTGGCTTGATCCTATCACGACTGTCCGGGAGCCAAATCCTTGCGAAACGGCGCAAGCGTCGCGAGTTCGGCGCCCTCAGCCGCCACAAAGGCGCGTTCTTGGTTCAGGTAGTCCGCAACGGCGCGGCGCAGTGCCGGGTCGGCAATGAAATGCGCCGACCAGGTCGTGCTGGGCAGGTAACCCCGCGCCAGCTTGTGTTCGCCCTGAGCGCCAGCTTCGACGCGCCTGAGGCCGTGCGCGATGGCGTAGTCGATGGCCTGATAGTAACAGACCTCGAAATGCAGCATCGGATGGTGCTCGGTCGCGCCCCAGTGGCGGCCATAGAGCGTATCGGCTCCGATGAAATTGATGGCACCTGCGATCCAGCGTCCGGCGCGCTTGGCCATCACCAGCAGAATGCGGTCGGCCATCCGCTCACCCACGAGGGAATAGAACGCACGGGTGAGATAAGGCCGTCCCCATTTGCGTGAGCCGGTCTCCATGTAGAAATCGAAGAACGCGTCCCAGATTTCTTCGGTCAGGTCTTTGCCGGTCAGCCAATGGACGGTGATGCCGTTGGTCAGAGCTTCCGCGCGCTCGCGGCGGATGCTCTTGCGCTTGCGCGAGGCCAGTGCGGCGAGGAAGTCGTCGAATGAGCCGTAGCCCTCGTTTGACCAATGGAATTGCTGATCGGTGCGGAGAAGGAATCCCTTATCGGCGAGCAGCCGCGCCTGCGTTTCCGGCAGGAAGGTGAGGTGGACCGATGACGTTCCCAGTTGACCGCAAAGGGTGACCAGGCCGGCAGCCAGTGTGGCACGCACCGTAGCGGCCTGCGCGCCGGGGCGCGCGAGCAAACGCGGGCCGGTGGCCGGGGTGAACGGCGCCGACACTTGCAGCTTCGGATAATAGTCACCGCCGGCGCGCTCGTAGGCCTCCGCCCAGCCGCGGTCGAAGACGTATTCGCCTTGCGAATGCGTCTTCACGTAGCAAGGCACAGCGCCGACAATGTTGCCCTGCGCATCCTCCGCAATCAGATGGCGGGGATCCCAGCCGGTGCGGCGGCCGACCGAGTGCGACTGCTCCAGCGCATGTAAAAATTCATGAGAAACGAATGGGTTGGACGGAGGTCCTCGATCTTGAGACTCTAGTTTAACTGTCTCGTCCGACACGCAAGCATTCCAACCCTCGGCGGGAATATCGCCGAGGGAGGTAATGACGCGAAGGCGGAGGTTGTCGCTCATGGAGGATGACAATCTAGCCGCGGTTTAAGGCCGAAATCCTTCGAAAAACATCTGGTCTGCCCAGCGTTCGGCGCGGGCGCGGTCGTCGGGCGTGCGCACGGTCCAGGTCAGCAACGGCAGACCGGCAATATTCCGGGCCATGCGTGGCACAGGCGAGGTCAGGTCACGCACCGAATAGGCCAGAAATTGCGGGCGTGCTGCCCAGAGCGCGCCGAGATAATTGGCGCTGCCGCGAAGCCAGCCGTGGTCCTGATGGGTGGGCCGGTATTTGTTCTCAGCGACGAGCCCGCGGCGCAGACCCGGGGCGGCCTGCCGGACAACCGCAATCTGGCTGGGATCGAATGACATCACCGCCACCGGACCCGCATAACCTTTCAGAACCTCTGCGGCGCGCAATGGCAGCCGCGGGTCGCCGTTGAAATGGCTTTTCAGTTCCAAAACCAGCGTGACGCGCCCGGCGACCAGTTCACACAACTCACCAAGGCTGATCATGGTATCGGAGGTCGTTTTGTAACGGACCAGGCGCAATGCGGTTGCGCTCATCGCGTCGAGTCTCGCGCTGCCTTCGTTCAACCGTCCAAGCTCGTCATCGTGATGCATCATCGCCTCGCCGTCGGCGGTGATCTGCAGATCTACTTCGATGGCGAAATTCGCCGCGATGGCCGCGGCGACGGAGGACGGGGTGTTTTCGATGATGCCGCGTGCGGCATCATGCAGTCCGCGATGCGCTACCGGCCGGGCCGTCAGCCAATCGGGACTGTTCATGGCCGTGCCCCTTTGCTTTCAAATCGGCGGCACTAGGCTAAGTGACTTCGAACATGCCTTCGACTTCAACCGCTGCGTCCATCGGCAGTGCCGCGACGCCAATGGTTGTCCGCGCATGGCGGCCCTTTTCGCCGAAGGCGGTGACCATGAGATCGGAGGCGCCGTTCATGACTTTCGGGCCGTCGATGAAGTCGGGATTGCCGTTGATAAAACCGCCGAGACGGACCACGCGCGTCACCTTGTCGAGGTCGCCAAGCGCGGCCTTGAGCTGCACCAGAAGGTTCACGGCACAGGCGCGCGCGGCTTTGTTGCCGTCTTCGATCGAGACGTTGCCGCCGAGTTTGCCCTTTGCGACAAGCTGGCCCTCGGCATCGAAGCAGAGCTGGCCCGAAACGATCAGAAGGTTGCCGGTGCGGACGAATCCGACGTAGTTGGCGACCGGGGAGGCGGCGGTATGCAGCGCAATCCCGAGTTCAGCGAGCTTCTTTTCAACCGTTCCGGCCATTCATCCCTCCGCCACAATTTCGATCCGCAGATGCGCGATAACGTTAATCGCATTGTCTTGGCCGATCAGGCGGCGGCTGGCAAGCGGGTGGGCGGGCATCGCTTGCGGGCGCTGCACGATAACCCTATGTTTTAAGGGCTTCAGCAGGAGACATGGGATGATTCTGGCGGTTCGGATGGGAGCGCTATTTGGCAGCGTCCTTTTCGCTGCAGGTGTTGCCTGCGCGGCGCCTGCGGGCAACGTCGATACCGACGCCAGCAAGATCGAGCTCGTGCCGCACCGGGCGGTCTACGATCTGAAGCTGGAGCGGTCCCGCAACAACCGCTCGGCGGAAGCGGTCTCCGGCCGCATCCTCTATGATTTTTCCGGGAACTCCTGCGACGGCTATGCGCTGCAGTTTCGTCAGGTCTCCGAGATGAACAACGGCGAAGGCAAGGCTCAGGTCAGCGATCTTCGCACCATCACCTGGGAAGACGGCACTGCGACCAGTTACCGGTTCAAGTCGCAAAACATGCTTGACCAGAAGCAGGTCGAAACCGTCGATGGCCAGGCGGATCGCAAGACCGATGGTGTTGCGGTCAATCTCACCAAACCGGGCCAGAAGAAGTTCGATGCCGAAGCCAGCATCGTGTTCCCCACCGAGCATATGCGCCGCATCATCGCGGCGGCGCGCAAGGGCCAAACGATCCTGGAATTGCCGGTCTTTGACGGTTCGGAAACCGGCGAAAAGGTTTTCAGCACGCTCACGGTGATCGGAACTCCGATCCCCGCCGACCAGCGCATACCGACGGATGCTGCGGCGGGACAGGCGGCACTCAAGGGCATGATCCGCTGGCCGGTGACGATCAGCTATTTCGACAAGGACTCGAAGAACGGCGAGCAGACGCCGATCTACTCGGTGGCTTTCGAGCTTTACGAAAACGGCATCTCCCGCGCGCTGATGCTCGACTACAACGATTTTATCCTGCGCGGCGACATGAGTGTGCTTGAGATCAAGGACACCAAGCCCTGCCACTGAGGCTTACGTCTCGCTGACGCCGTTTCCCGCTTCCGTCAGGGCCCGATGCGCCACCGCGATGGTTGGCGGATCGACCTGAGCGTGTCCGGCGAAGGCTACCAGCAGGGCCTCATCGCCCATCACATAATCCAGCACGCCGGCCAGGAAGCGCCGCTCGCGGGCGGCCGCCCGGATCTCCGTCGGGCCTAACCCGGTGATGGCCAGGAAGCGCCCCAAGCGCTCTTCGTCCTGGGCGACAAAGCCAAGCGCTTGAATTGCCAGCACTTCTGCAACCTCGGCGGCGAGGGGACCTTGCTTAAACTTCGGCATCCGTTTGCGTTTCCGTAACAAATCCAAACTAGTTTGATGGAACCAGGCTGGCGGTACTCCGTCGGGCCTGGTGTCGTTTCGCCTCCGGGGGGGGCACGACAAAGCCAAGAAGGCCGGGAAATGCACAAGACTGTCATGATCGTGGAAGACAACGAGCTCAATATGAAGCTCTTCCATGACCTATTGGAAGCCCATGGTTATCAGACTGTGGGGACGCGCAATGGGATCGAGGCGCTCGACCTTGCGCGGAAGCATCGCCCCGATTTGATTCTGATGGACATCCAATTGCCTGAGGTGTCGGGCCTGGAAGTCACGAAATGGCTGAAAGACGACGCTGAACTCAAAAGCATACCAGTAGTGGCGGTGACTGCCTTTGCAATGAAGGGCGATGAGGAGCGCATCCGCGAAGGCGGGTGCGAGGCCTATCTCTCGAAACCGATTTCGGTGGGCAAATTCATCGAAACCATCCGCCACTTTCTGGGCTCGGCCGAAGGAGAGCCTCCATGACCGTACGTGTTCTCGTAGTCGATGACATCGCAGTCAACGTTAAACTGCTCGATGCGCGGCTTTCCGCCGAATATTTCGACGTCATCACCGCCATGAATGGCCGCGATGCGCTGGCGATCTGCGAGCGCTCGGAGTGCGACGTGGTGTTGCTTGACGTGATGATGCCGGGCATGGACGGCTTCGAAGTCTGCCGGCAGCTGAAGAGCAATCCTGTTACGCACCACATTCCCGTGGTGATGGTCACCGCGCTCGACCAGCCGTCAGATCGCATGCGCGGGCTCGATGCCGGCGCCGACGATTTCCTCACCAAGCCGGTTTCCGACGTGGCGCTGATCGCGCGCGTGCGCTCGCTGGCCCGGATGAAGATGATGACCGACGAGTTGCGCATGCGCGCTTTGACGTCGAAGGAAATTGGCATTCAGAATCCCGAACGGGAAGCTATTTCCGACAAAGGCATGCAGGGCCGTATTTTATTGATCGACGACCGCCCGTCCTCTCACGAGTGGATTGCCGCAATGCTCAACGAAGAGCACGCGGTGGAGGTCGAGAGCGATCCAAACAATGCGCTGTTCCGCGCCGTCGAGGGCTATTACGATCTGGTTATCGTTTCGCTCGGACTGCAGAATTTCGACGGCTTGCGCCTGTGCAGCCAGCTGCGCTCGCTCGACCGCACCCGCAATGTCCCGATCCTTGCGATCTCGGAAGGCGACCCCAACGCGCGCCTCGTGCGCGGGCTGGAGATCGGCATCAACGATTACCTGATGCGCCCGATCGACAAGAACGAATTGCTCGCTCGCGTGCGCACGCAGATCCGCAAGAAGCGCTACACCGAACGTCTGCGCGATAACGTACAGATGTCGATCGAAATGGCGATTACCGATCAGCTTACGACGCTCTACAACCGCCGCTATATGGAGAGCCATCTCCATTCACTGGTGGAACAGACTGTGTCGCGGAAAAAACCGCTGACTGTGCTGATCCTTGACATCGATTATTTCAAGGCCATCAACGACACCCATGGCCATGATGCGGGTGACGACGTGCTGCGCGAGTTTGCCCAGCGCATCAAGAAGTCGATCCGCGGCATCGATCTCGCCTGTCGTTACGGCGGCGAGGAATTCGTGGTGGTGATGCCGGAAACCGATCTGGCAGTTGCGACGATGGTTGCCGAACGCCTGCGCCGCCGCATCGCGACCGAACTGTTTCCGATTCAGGACGGTTCGAAGTCGCTTGAAGTGACGATCTCCATCGGGATTTCCGCGCACGGCAAGGACGACACGCCGGCTACCCTTCTCAAGCGAGCCGACACGGCGCTTTACCGCGCCAAACGCGATGGCCGCAACCGCGTGGTCCCCGACGCCGGCTGAACCGCTGTAAGTCAGCTGCGCAAGCCAGCTACGCAAGCCAGCTACGCAAGCCAGCTACGCAAGCCAGCTACATTTGTCATCCGGTTGATTTCCTCCGGCGCTGGACTAGCCTTACCGAATCGGTGGCCGGGCGCGTAGTGATTCGCGGCTAGATTTCCGGCTACCGCGACCACCGGTTTGATAACCCTGCGGAGAAGCTCAGGTCCGCCGCATCTCCTGGGTCCGTAGGGTTCGGTCGGCTCGGGGCTGGCGCGCGTCGCCTCATCATGTGCCGTCCCGGGCCGGCCACCTCTCTAAGTGTCCTGCGAAGCGGCGTACTAGGTGGCGAGCTACATCATCTGCATTGCACGAGCGATGGCATTTACGCCACTTTTGACGTCCGGGTTTTGGATTTGTTGAGCTACCTCGAAAGCTGCATTTTTTATTATTTCACGCCCCTCGGGTGATATGAATTTCGCTGCTTTTGGGGTGAGTTCGAGCAACATCGCTGTTCGCATCAATAGCCAATCCTCAGGTAGGCGATCTTGTACGAATGTGCCGAGAAGACCTGCTATCGCCTGTACAGTTCCGTCACTAACGGCGTTAAGAGCGTTTTTGAAATCTGCATCTTTCAGTTGATCAGGCGCCGCGGTCGCAAGCTTAGTTGCTGCGCAGTCAACCATCGCAGAAAAAAGCCGAATCTTGGCATCGTAATACACACCAAATTCTGGAGCGAAATTAGCGGTGTTTTGATTAGCCCTGATGATGAGTTGAGTATCTTTGGCAACAGCCGCCACATCGTTCGTGCCTGTGCCGGCCAAATAATAAACGACTCCGATTTTATTGACCGCTTGGTTCCAATTATAGAGTAATTCAATCTGCTCCCAAGGCAGCGGTTTCCCGCCTTCGAGTTCCTTGGTGTTTAAAACAGCATCAAGAAGCTGCTTAGCGGCGGCATCATTGTAACGCGGTGCCTTGCCGGTTTTGCTGGAATCCTTCGCCAGTGTGATGAAGGCATCGGCAGCTTTATTGATGCTGTCGAGCTTGGCGGCATCCAGCGCTTGGGCGGCGCCGCAGGCCGTGAGCGCGGCCAGAAAGGTCAGAATTTGCAGGCATCTGCGCATGGGGACGGCTTTCCTGTCGTTATGCGGTTGTTTTATTAATTAGGTCGGCCAATTTAACCTTATAGCATATGGGTTGGGTAGGGGATTTTGAGCCCATGAGGTTGCCCGGAGAATTGCGGCCCTGCTATATCACGGCTGTTTCCGTAACAGGGATCATTCATGTCCGTTGATGCCGCTACCGTCCGGCGCATCGCGCACCTTGCGCGCATTGCCGTAGCCGAAGATGAGGTTGAGCATCTTCGTGGCGAAATTAATGCAATCCTGGCCTTCGTCGAGCAGTTGTCGGAGGTCGATGTCGCTGGCGTCGAGCCGATGACCTCGGTGACTCCCATGCGGATGAGGCGGCGTCCGGATGTGGTGAATGCCGGTGGCGATCCTGACGCGGTGCTGCGCAACGCGCCTGCGCGGGAAGCGAACTTCTTCGTTGTCCCTAAAGTGATCGAGTAATGGACGAACTGACGTCTCTCACCCTTGCGCAGGCGCGTACCGGCCTGGCGAAAAAGGATTTCACCGCGGTCGAGCTCGCGGATGCGCATCTCGCCGCCATGGAGCGAGCGCGTGCTCTCAACGCCTATGTGCTGGAGACGCCCGAACGCGCGAGCGCCATGGCCAAAGCCGCGGATGCACGCATCGCGAAAGGGACTGCGGGTCCGCTGGAGGGAATTCCGCTGGCGATCAAGGATCTGTTCGCCACCGAGAATGTGCGAACCACGGCTTGCAGCAAAATCCTTGGAGATTTCTCGCCGGCTTACGAATCCAGCGTGACCGAGAATTTGTGGCGTGACGGCGCGGTGTTGCTGGGCAAAACCAACAACGACGAATTCGCCATGGGGTCTTCGAATGAAACCTCTGCTTTCGGGCCGGTGATCTCGCCATGGCGCCGCAAGGGATCGAACACGCCCCTCGTGCCCGGCGGCTCATCCGGAGGGTCGGCCGCAGCGGTGGCGGCCAATCTCGCGCTGGGCGCCACCGGAACGGATACCGGCGGTTCGATCCGTCAGCCGGCATCTTTCACCGGTATCGTCGGCATCAAGCCAACCTATGGACGCTGCTCCCGCTGGGGGACTGTCGCGTTTGCTTCGTCACTGGATCAGGCCGGGCCATTTGCGCGCACGGTGCGCGACACCGCAATTCTGATGCGATCGATGGCGGGATACGACGAAAAGGATGCGACATCGGTCGATACCCCGGTGCCTGACTACGAAGCGGCGGTCGGCAAATCGATCAAGGGCATGCGGATCGGCATCCCGAAGCAATACCGTATCGATGGCATGCCGGCGGAAATCGAAACACTCTGGCAACAGGGTGGGGCGTGGTTGAAGGCTGCGGGCGCCGAACTGGTCGAGGTCTCGCTGCCGCACACCAAATACGCACTGCCGGCTTATTACATTGTCGCGCCTGCCGAGGCCTCATCCAATCTCGCCCGCTACGACGGCGTGCGTTATGGCTTGCGCGTCCCCGGTCAGGATGTGAACGGCATGTATGAGAAAACCCGCGCCGAAGGTTTCGGGCCTGAGGTGCGTCGCCGCATCATGATCGGCACCTACGTGCTTTCAGCGGGCTATTACGATGCTTACTATCTGCGCGCGCAACAGGTGCGTACGTTGATCAAGAAAGATTTTGAGGACTGCTTCAACGCCGGCGTGGATGCAATGTTGACGCCTGCGACGCCGTCAGCCGCATTCGGCATCGGCGAGAAGGGCAAAGCAGACCCGGTCGAAATGTATCTCAACGACGTCTTCACGGTGACCGTGAACATGGCCGGCCTTCCTGGAATCGCGGTTCCCGCCGGAGTGGATGGGCAGGGTCTGCCGCTTGGACTGCAATTGATCGGGCGGCCCTTCGATGAGGAGGCCTTGTTCTCGCTGGCGCACGTCATCGAAAAAGCCGCCGGTACCTTCCATCCCAAATCCTGGTGGTAAATCCGCTCACCGGGGAGTTTTATGGGAACCGGATACCGGACGCGTGCGTTAAACCGCGTCCCGAAAGTCCCCACCCGCGTTTGTTTATCTCCCATTCATCGCCGAAAAGTGACTCATGACGACAGCAAACGAGCCACCGAAACCGCTGACAGATCCCTCCGCCACCGGTCCGACGCCGGAGCAGGTGGGAGACTTCCTGTCTTCGCCGGAAATGGCAAAGGCGGTGGAGAGCGACGAATTCAAGCGTTTTCTGAACCATGTTCCGATTGCGATCGTGATCTCCCGGCGGGTCAAGGATCAGCAGCGCATCGTCTATGCCAATCTCGCTTTCGAAGCCCTTACCGGGGAGGTGGCTGCCAAAATCGACGGCAAGCCATGGTCCATTCTCGACGGGTTCGTGCATGAAGACGATGCTGCGCTCACGCTCGGCAACGCCATCGCACAAGGGGAAGATTTCGTCGGGACCTTTCAGGCCGAACGGCCGGAAGGGAAGGTAACCCTGGCGCAGGCCTATGCCAGCGTCATCGAAGATGAGAACGGCGTCGAGAGTTACCGAATTGCAGCCCTGGTCGATGTCAGTGAACGCGAGCGCTCGGATCGGGACAAATTCGAACAGCAGATCCGGGACAAGGATATGCTGCTCAAGGAGCTGCAGCACCGGGTCAAGAACAACCTTCAACTGATCACGGCGTTGATACGGCTTGAATCGCGCGCCGCGCAACGCGGCGACAACGTCGATCTCGACCGGTTGGCCGGCCGGGTCGATACGCTGGCGTTGCTATATCAGGCGCTCTCCACCGACCACTGGGGTCCAGTGGTCGATCTTGGACCGTACCTGGGTGAGATTGCGTCCGCTGCGGTTCGTGCTCACGGCACGAGCGGGATCACGCTCGATCTCAAGATGAGTAATAGCCCCGTCTCCATCAATGTCGCGATGCCGGCGGGGTTGCTGATCAATGAATTTCTGACCAACACCTTCAAATACGCCTTTGGCGGGCGCGACACGGGCACGATCAGCATCGAATGTCAGTGTGAGGACGAGCAGCGTTACCGCATCATCTACAGTGACGATGGGGTGGGCCTTCCGGCGGGGATGAACTGGCCTGCGCCTGGCAAGCTTGGAATGCTGATCTTGCAGACCTTGCGTGAGAACACCCGTCAAATGAATTGCGAGATTACATCGCAGCCGGGTGAGGGCATGCGGGCGACGATCGAATTCCTCTATAAGCCCGCCGTGCTTCAAGCGAGCTAGCCGCCCGCTCGCGCCTCGATCAGTGCTTTTTCGGCACCGTCGGTTTGGGCATGCCTACCGTGAGGTTGTCGGTGTTGCCGCCAGCCGGCATGCCATAGACCACGAAGCCCACAAGCACGACGAGCAGCGCGATGCCGCTCAATATGATGGCCAGGAATGTTTTTTTGCCGCCGCTTTCGGCCATCGCGGGCTCCCGTTCGCCCCGGATAATGCGCGATACTATTGGCAAAGTCGCGACAGGCGCTAGTGACCAATTGCCGCCGCGACATGGTATCCCAAGCCGCCCTTGAAGCTGGAGGTAGGACCATTTATCGACATGGTATGAGCACATCGACTTCCAAATTGATCCGCGGCGCAACCGGCGACTGGGAAGTGGTCATCGGCCTGGAAGTCCATGCCCAGGTCACGTCCCATGCCAAGCTGTTCTCCGGAGCCTCGACCGAATTCGGCGGCGCTCCCAATGCACATGTCTCGCTGGTGGATGCCGCGATGCCCGGCATGCTGCCGGTGATCAATGAGGAATGCGTCAAGCAGGCGGTTCGTACCGGGCTCGGGCTCAACGCCAGGATCAATCTGCGGTCGGTGTTCGACCGGAAGAACTATTTCTACCCGGACCTGCCGCAGGGCTACCAGATCAGCCAGTTCAAATCTCCGATCGTGGGTGAGGGCGAAGTCGTGGTCGATGTGCCGGACGGCGAGACCGTCACCATCGGCATCGAGCGCCTGCACCTGGAGCAGGACGCCGGCAAGTCGATCCACGACCAGCACCCCTCGATGTCCTATGTCGATCTCAACCGGTCCGGCGTTGCGCTGATGGAGATCGTTTCCCGGCCCGACCTGCGCTCGTCCGAGGAAGCCAAGGCCTACGTCACCAAGCTGCGGAGCATCCTGCGCTATCTCGGCACCTGCGACGGCGACATGGAGAAGGGGTCGTTGCGGGCGGACGTCAACGTGTCGGTCCGCAAGCCAGGCGATCCGCTCGGCACCCGCTGCGAGATCAAGAACGTCAATTCGATCCGCTTCATCGGTCAGGCCATCGAGCACGAGGCGCGCCGGCAGATCGATATCCTGGAAGAGGGCGGCAGCATCGTTCAGGAGACCCGTCTGTTCGATCCCGACCGGGGCGAAACCCGTTCCATGCGCAGCAAGGAAGAGGCGCATGACTACCGCTACTTCCCCGACCCCGACCTGCTGCCGCTGGAATTCGATCAGGCCTATGTCGATGAACTGAAAGCGCATTTGCCGGAATTGCCGGACGACAAGAAGGCGCGCTTTGCCCGCGACTTCGCGCTGTCGGGATACGACGCCAGCGTGCTGGTCGCCGAGCGGGCGACGGCGGAATTCTTTGAAGCGGTTGCGAAAGGCCGCGACGCCAAGGCGGCGGCCAACTGGGTGATCAACGAACTGACCGGCCGCCTGAACAAGGAGGGGAAGGAAATCTCTTCCTCGCCGGTGTCTTCCGGACAGCTCGGCGCCATCCTCGACCTCGTGCATGAGCAAACGATCTCCGGCAAGATCGCCAAGGACCTGTTCGAGATCGTCTGGACCGAGGGGGGAGACCCGCGCGCACTGGTCGAAGCCCGCGGTCTGAAGCAGGTCACCGACGTCGGCGCGATTGAACGGATGATCGACGAGATCGTCGCCGCCAATCCGGACAAAGCCTTGCAGGCGAAGGAAAAGCCCGCGGTTATTGGCTGGTTTGTCGGTCAGGTGATGAAGTCGTCAGGCGGCAAAGCCAACCCGCAGGCGGTCAACGACCTGCTCAAGCGCAAGCTCGGCATCTGATCGTCCTGTCCTGACAGGACGCGCGCCAGCTTCAACACGCCCTCGCTTCCGTTCGCCTGTGCCAGGATGGTGCATCGCCAACGGATCGCGCGCGCATCGTTTCCCCGTCCGAAATCGCCGCGTCCTCACCTCGCCAGAACCGTGCGCGTCCGCTTTTTCGCGAATCGCAAAACCCCGATTCGCACGAGTGCGTGCGTTTTTGCGCCCGCGAAGGCGCCCAACGGCGTCTTTCCGCGAAAAAAAGTGTGGAAGGGTAAACGGCACAAACCGGCTTGATTTTCGATCGCCGTCGGCGTTGCGGGTTGCAATGCGGAGCAACAATAGAAATTCAAATGCGAAATTCAAAATGCGCAGGAAATCCTTATTTGCAAGGTGTTTTATGAACCGCACGAATTTGCGGGACAAAGATTTGTTTGAAGACGCGATTGCCGATATTGTTGGTGGATGCATCGCGTCAAATGCGCGTCATGACGACCCGCCGGCGCCGCGCCATACACATTTCGTTAAGTGGAGTCGCTGTTTTTTGCATTGTGCTGTAGTAATCAAAGTGCAGTGCAAGTCGATTCGCGACTGCACCGTTACTACAGCGCCATTTATTGTGGCCTAGGAGGGCAGCATGGCTAAGAAAGCCAAGAAGGCAAAAGCAGCGAAGAAGTCCAAGAAAAAGGCCGCGAAGAAGAAGTAGTTCTTCGCTGCCGTTCGGCTAGAGACAGTCTAGTGGCTGTTTCATAAGGGCCGGCGATGTCAGAGGGGAGGAGGCGGCAACGCCACTCCCAAAGCGACGCCGGCTCAAGTCGACAAGAGGGCGTCGGCGAGACAGGGTTCAAGCTTCCAGACTTCACTGTCTGCGAAGAGGAGGTCGGAGAGATCCGTGCCTCATCCGGTGAAAGCCGGATAGCTTGATCCACGATCTCGCCGACGCCCTCAGTCTGTCTGGACCTCAACAAGCACTCCAGCTCCCGCTTTCCGGCAGACCTGACGTTTGAAACCAGCGGGTTTCCGTCCCAACAGTTCATTCCCCCAACAGTTCATTCCCCCAAAGTTCGTTCCTTTGAGGCGCATTGCGATTTGGTGGCCGCCGCCCTAGGTCTGGCCGGCCGTTTCCGCAATGAGGACCCGCCGCCAATGGCCCGCGCCAGCAAATCCAAAGCCAAGAGCAATTTGAAGAGCAGTTCGAAGAGCACGTCCCGAAAGACGTCAAAGGCCGTTGCGCCGAAGCGCGCGCCCAAAAGCGTACCGGCGCCGCGCCCAAAGCCGATCGACCTGTATTACTGGTCGACGCCGAACGGCTTCAAGATTTCCATCATGCTCGAGGAATGCCGGCTGCCGTATCGGGTCATCCCGGTGAACATCTCCAAGGGCGACCAGTTCAAGCCGGAATTCCTGGCGATCTCCCCCAACAACCGGATTCCGGCCATCGTCGATCCGGACGGCCCGGGCGGCAAACCGATCTCGATCTTCGAGTCCGGCGCCATCCTGCAGTATCTCGGACGCAAGACCGGGAAATTCTATCCGGCGTCCGAACGTGCCCGGGTCGAAGTCGATCAATGGCTGATGTGGCAGATGGGCGGCCTCGGCCCGATGGCGGGGCAGGCGCATCACTTCCGCATATACGCGAAGGAAAAGATCCCCTACGCGATCGACCGTTACACCAACGAGTGCAACCGGCTCTATGGCGTGATGGACCGGCGGCTTGCCGACCGGGAGTTTCTGGCGGGTAAATACTCCATCGCGGACATCGCCTGCATCGGATGGGTCAGCCGCTGGGAACGTCAGGGCCAGGACCTGAAGCAGTTTCCAAATCTGAAGCGCTGGTTCGAAACCATGCTGGCGCGTCCCGCGGTGGACCGCGGCATCCATCTGAAAGCAGAGGATGCCGAGAAGGTGGATATGAAGGACGGAGCCGTGCAGGGCGTGTTGTTCAATCAGCGCGCGCGATAAGCGCAATCCGGCGAAGTGGGCACCGGTTCGCCGCAAGATTGCGCGACCAACTTATAGTCACCTTCGCGAAGTGGTTAGCGCAACGCCAACCGGCAGGGTTACCGAAAAATAGAGGAGTCAAGAAAGGCCAATTTCATGGGCCTTTCTGCGATTCTCGGAACATTGCCGCGAAATTCGTTCAGATTCGATTCATCGCGATATTTAAACAGCCATTCAAATTTTCCCTGAAGTATCGCGATTGCACGGCGGCACTCCGCGGTGCGAATGGCGCCAAAGCTCTTGAGGGGACAAAGTCCTCAAAAGACATCACACGCGCCGGGCAGGGGAAGTGACATGGGACGCTACGAACTTCCGGAGATCGACATGGCGGTTGCCGGGACCGCACCATCCGGGATCGCGCCATCCGAGACCGCGCCATTGAACGGCGAAGCGCTGTTCGAACTGGGCATGATTTATTCGGCCGGCAATTCCGTGCCGGTGGATCTGGTGTCCGCGCACAAGTGGTTCAACCTCGCGGCGATGAAGGGCTTTGCCGATGCGGCGCGCCTGCGTCGCGAAATTGCCGCTGAGATGAGCGATGCCGAAATCGGTCAGGCGCAGGTCGCTGCCCGTCAGTGGCTGAAGCTGAACCCGGAGCCGCAGGTCGAAGTTTGCGCCACGGTCGTTCCGTTCGCGGTGGCTGCCTGATCCAGACTGCAGCTTACTTCTGCGGGTCCAGCGCCTTGTTGAGCACGCAGGAGAGCCGCATGGCGGCCAGCGTGAGGCGCTCCTCGATGATCGGCAGCGCTTTGGCCACGTAGTCGTCGGGGATGGCGATGGTCTGAATGCGGATCGCAGGAGGGGGCCCGAGCGCGGGGTAGACGAAGGTCTTGACGATCTGGTGGCCCTCGTTGGCCCATTGTGCAGGAGTGCCGCAGTCCGGCATCGGACGAAGGCGTTTGGTAATCGTCTCCACCACCTGCTCCGGTGCGGTGTAGGTGCCTTGAAGAATCCGCACGTCCCACAGCAGGTGCAGGTTGGAGGTCACGCCCTTCCACGACACAGTCTCCCAACCGCCGGCCTGCGAGGCATGGAGCGGCTGGTGAATATCTCCCACCAGATGCACGACATATTTCAGCGCATCGAGTCGTTCCTGATCCGGCTTGGTGCGGTCGGCAAGCACACCCAGATAAAGTTCGATGGCGCCAACGGCGCAACGTCCCTGGCAATCCCGCGCGGCATCGTAGCCTTCGGCATCGAGCGGGATCGGCACGTCATGGTCGGGGCCCGGGCGATTTTCCCGCCAGTCGCGATCCGCCCATGACGCCACATCTCCCAGACTGCTGGCTTCCTCCAGGCTCAGAAGCCGCCGGACTTCCTTGGCCGCGTCCGGGGTGAGCTGGCGCTCCGCGACCTGGGCGATGGGCGTGTGCGCGATGCGTCCCCAGGCAAAGGCCTGCTGCGCGCCGGCGATGGCCGCGCAGGTCAATGCGAAGCCAAGTCCGAACGTCCGTGCGGTGTGGGATATCGTGGGCGGGGCGAGCATTGTGCGGTCGTTATCTGAATCCCGGCTATCGCGCGACAGGCCACGAAATCGACGCAGGGCGCTCAGATGCCAAACGTCTCCCGGGACCGCAAATCATGGGCCCTGTGATGATACGGGCAGGGTGCGGGAAATGCACCGCCCGAGTTGCTTGCCAACCCACCCTTGCTCGGGCATATCCGACCCGACGGAGCTGTGGCCGAGTGGCTGAAGGCGGCGGTTTGCTAAACCGTTATACGCTCTAAAGGCGTATCGAGGGTTCGAATCCCTCCGGCTCCGCCACCTTGTCGCCATAAGACATTGAAATTGTTGGACTAAACTTCGTAATCGCGGGCGCTATCCCCAGATTAGTCCCCAAATTTTTTAGGAACTGAGGTTAGATTCACGCCTAACGCGCATCCGGCTTTCTTTCATCGAAAAATAGCCGCAGCTTCACGTCCATAGCTTTCGCTAAATGCCATAGTGTAACGACGGTTGGGTTTCTCTGGCCCAATTCCAAACCGCTAATGTACGCGCGATCCACACCTAACCGCTCGGCCAGCGCCGCTTGAGATAGACCGGCGGCGTTCCTGAGCCGCCGCACATTTAGTCCTACCAAGATGCGCACGTCTTCTGACATGGCGACAATTCGGCAGGGTGTGCAATTAAATGCGACGCACTATAATGCACGCCCCCTTAACCAGGAGGCGTTCGTGCGCTGGTCTATTTCATTATGTACATTTCTATATTTGCTGATTCTTACGGGATGCGCTGAACAACAAGCGCGGCAACAAGCCGAAGCTAATGCTCAAGCACAAGCAGCCAGAGCCAATGACGACGCCCAATGTCGTTCTTACGGCGCTTCTCCGGGGTCACCCGGCTATATCCAATGCCGAATGAACCTCGATAATCTGCGCTCACAAGACCTCCAAAATCGTAGGGCTGCTGCTGCTCGGTTTTTAGCAGGAGCGTTTCCAGCGCGGCCTCCGACCTACAATGTCAATGTATGCCATTCGATGCCTGGGCAAGCTGATACGTGCAGCTATCCCCGCTGATATCTACTGGCAGCAATCTCGTCAAAAAATGCTAAGCGCGATTAATGTGGCGTGATCCATGAAAGACAACGCCCAAACCTTAACTGCTTTTTGCCGGGAGCATCCGTGATGGTAAAATCGCCGCTCTTGTTTTTGTCCATCGCCTGCGCGGCACTTTCTGGGTGTGATGAAACAAAAAGTATTGAGAACAAACAGAAGGAAATTGAGCTGCGTGTTCGGGAGCTGGAAGAGCAACTTACCGTGGCTAAGAGCGAATTAGATGATCTAGTTAAGGCTAGCAAAGCAAAAGTAACGTCGTTCGAGAGTTGCATCTCTGAAAACATG
>CANKHA010000048.1 GCA_947481685.1 Bradyrhizobiaceae bacterium | reverse complement strand
CATTCATACCCGTTACGACCGATGCGCCCACACCTTCATGTCAGCAATCTGCATCGCGGCCGTCGTCATCTTCTGGCTATAAACAATGAGTCCTGAGCCCAGGCGTTCAAGGTCAATCGCGACGAAACTTTTGGGCGGCCGCTGTATGCCCTGGGCGATGGACAATGGGACATTCCAAAGCTACGCGTGTTGCTGGAAAAAATCATACCCGAGCAAGGGGAGATGGAAGACTACGAAGTTGAGCACGAGTTCCCCGGATTGGGGCACCGTACGATGTGCCTGAACGCACGCAAGGTGTTCTACAAGGGAGGTGCCGGTACAACCATCTTGCTAGGTATCGAGGATGTTACCGCCCAGCGCCTCCTTGCGGTGGAAAAAGACGATCTGCTGCGGCAAAAGGACGTCCTGCTCGATGAATTGCAGCATCGCGTTGCCAACAGCCTGCAGATCATCGCCAGTATTATTATGATGAAGTCTCGCGCGGTGAATTCCGACGAAACGCGACGGCACCTGCAAGACGCCCACAAGCGGGTGATGTCGGTCGCGACCATGCCGCAATACCTGCATGCATCGGCGGCCAGAGGGGGAGGCGCCATCGATGTCGTGCCTTATCTCACGAAGCTGTGCGAAGCCATCGCACACTCGATGATTTCAGACGATCGCCCAATCTCGATCAAAGTGACAGGGGAGGACGGCAGCGCAACCTCCAAGCAGGCCGAGAGTATCGGCTTGATCGTGACCGAACTCGTCATGAATGCTCTCAAGCATGCATTCCCCGGCGACAAGACCGCGGGTCATATTATCGTCGGATATGAAACAGCGGGATCTGATTGGAAGCTTTCGGTTTCCGACGATGGGATCGGTAAACCGGACGGCGTCTTTGCTCAACCGAAAAGCGGCCTGGGAACCGGGATCGTCAAGGCGCTGTCGCAACAGCTTAAGGCTAAGGTCGAGACCGAATCGGGGCATGGCGGAACGACGGTGTCCGTGACCCACGCTACTTTCGCGACAAAGGAAGACAAGGCGGCGGAAGCCTTAAGGCAGGCTTCCTGATCAAGGTTCAATTTCCAGCTTCTCGTGCAGGACCACGTTCAGCAACGAGCTGTGGACTTCGATATGGCCGTTGTAACTGATGAAACCCAATTGCCGGAACTTGTTCATGAAAAAGCTGACGCGGGACCGCGTCGTGCCGATCATCTCCGCCAGCGTCTCCTGGCTGATCTTCGCAATCACCGGCTCCGGCTTGTTGTCCTTGCCGAAATTCGCCAGCAGCAGAAGAACACGCGCTAGCCGCTTTTCGCTGGAGTTGAATAGCTGATCGATCAGATCCTCTTCGACCCGGATGTTCCGGGCCAGGAGATGCGCGATAAACAGTTCCGAAAATGCCGGTTCTTCGCGGATCACGCGGACGATATCCGCCTTTATCATGCGCGCAATCAGGCAATCGGTCATCACGGACGCCGTTGCCATGCGGCGCGGCTGTGCCGCCAGGCATCCCTCACCAAAGAAATCACCGGGTCCGAGAAGCGCGACCACGGCTTCCTTTCCCTGCTTGGAGAGAACGGTGATCTTGGCCTTGCCCTTGTGAATGTAGAAAACGGAATCTGCGAGTTCGCCCTGCGCGTATACAACCGCATTCTTGCGATAGTTGGATACCGTGTGTCCCCCCTGGACTTTCGCGAGAAAAGCTTCGGGGGCAAACGCTGGCTTTTTTTTCTTCGGTTTCATCATAGGATTCCCTCCCCAGGGGCTCGTTAGCGGAGTGCAGGCTAATTTTACAACATGGCTTCCGTATGGGAAAGTGTGCTCTTCCCCGCGGCCATATCGCGACGGCGTTGAGCGTTCATGCGGGAACTGGGCGGCTGGGTTTCAAACTTGATCTAATCTTTTGTCAGTTCGAGTGCGTATGCCGCCATATTAATGGAGTTACCGCATCAAGCTGTTCAAAATTGCTCATTTCCGGCGTCAGACGGGCGTGCCTGGAAGACCCTTGGCCACCGGCAGATCGGGCCGTGCACCCCATTCCGCCCATGAGCCATCGTAGAGCCCCTGCGGTGTCTTGCCGATGGCGTCGAGCGCCAGCCACAACGTTGCGGCGGTGACGCCTGAGCCGCAGGTGGTGATGATCGGCTTGTCGAGATTGACGCCGGCCTTGGCAAACATCTCCTTTAGCTTTTCAGGCTGTGCGAGCCGCCCATCTTCGATGATGCTTGCGGAAGGCACGTTGAAGGCTCCAGGCATGTGACCGGAAGGCAAGCCGGGCCGCGGCTCCGGCGCTTCGCCGCGGAAGCGGTCGGCGGGACGCGCATCGACCAACTGGGCGCTGTTGTTGTTGAAGGCCATCTGCACGTCGGCAAACATTGCAACCTGACTTGTCTTCATCTCGGCGGCGAATGTCTTTGCGGTGGGTTTGACATCGCCGGATTCCAGCGGGCGGTTCTCGGCTTTCCAGTTCGGCAACCCGCCGTCGAGAATGAAGACCTTGGTCGCGCCGAACAGCCGGAAAGTCCACCATACGCGCGGCGATGACATCAGCCCGAGGCCATCATAGACGACGATGGTGTCGGCCTTGCCGATGCCGAGCTTGCCGGCAGCTTCACCGAATTGCTTAGGACCGGGCAGCATGTGCGGCAGGTCGGTGGATGTGTCGGCGATCTTTTCGATGTCAAAGAACACCGCGCCCGGAATATGTCCTGCGATATATTCAGCGTGCGGATCGCGCTTCGCCGCGGGAAGGTAATAGGAGCCGTCCACCACGACGATGACGGGTTTTCCGAGACGCTCGGCAAGCCAGTCGGCGGTCACAAGGTGGGGGCTGGCAGGAGCACGCGCGGTCGTCGAATTCATGATCGATGCCTTTCAGGCTTGATCGGGGGCAACGCGCAGCAGGCCGCCTGGGTCCGCTATTCGTAAGGGATGGCGATACTGGATTTGCGCTCCAGCCATGCGGGCACAGGCAAACCCTTTTCCTTCAGGAATTCCGGATTGAAAAGTTTCGACTGGTAGCGCGTGCCGTAGTCGCACAGCACCGTCACGATAGTGTGGCCCGGGCCGAGCTCTTTCGCAAGCCGGACAGCGCCTGCGATGTTGATGCCTGAGGACCCGCCGAGGCAAAGCCCTTCGTGCTCCAAAAGATCGAAAATCTCCGTCACCGCTTCGTCGTCCGGAATCCGGTATGCGATGTCGATCGGTGCGCTTTCCAGATTCGCAGTGATGCGCCCTTGGCCGATGCCTTCCGTGATCGAGCTACCTTCGGCTTTCAGTTCGCCGGTTGTGTAATAGCTGTAGAGCGCTGCGCCGAATGGGTCCGAAAGCGCGATGCGAATTTTTGGATTGCGCGCTTTGAGAGCAATGGCGACGCCGGCGAGCGTGCCGCCAGTGCCGACAGCGCAGGTAAAACCATCGACCTTGCCATCCGTCTGTTCCCAGATTTCCGGACCGGTGGTTTCAGCATGGCCCTGCCGGTTGGCGACATTGTCGAACTGATTGGCCCAGATCGCGCCGTTTTTTTCGGACTTGGCGAGTTGCTCAGCCAGACGCCCGGACAACTTCACGTAGTTGTTGGGATTGGAATAGGGCACGGCGGGTACTTCGACCAGCTCTGCGCCGCAGAGCCGGAGCATGTCCTTCTTTTCCTGGCTCTGGGTATCCGGAATCACGATCACGCTGCGGAAACCGAGCGCGTTGCCAACCAGCGCAAGGCCGATGCCGGTGTTGCCAGCGGTGCCCTCGACGATGACGCCACCCGGTTTGAGCGCGCCGCGCTTGACCGCGTCCTGGATAATGAAGAGGGCGGCCCGATCTTTCACCGACTGGCCGGGATTCATGAATTCGGCTTTTCCCAAAATGGTGCAGCCGGTCGCCGCTGAGGCGCGCTGAAGCTTGATCAGTGGCGTATGACCGATTGCTTCGACGATGCCGTTGCTGATTTGCATGAAAAAGGTCCGGATTGAGGCGCGGCGCGACCCTAAAGGAGGGTTTTCAGCCCGACAAGAGCGGGAAAGCGGGGCAGGAATTCAAATGCGGCGGAAGGCCGAAACGTTTTTGAAACCATAGGAACGGGACGATCGACGGTATCTGGATAGATTCACCTATTCTTACCGGCCTCCGCGTTATCATGACCGAAATTGGAAGCGCGAACTCAAAGCATAATTGAGCGCGTCACGGGTGGTACTCGATGAACCTCGATGTCAACACGCTTTTCATGGTGACCATTTACGTGGAGGCCATTCTCGGCCTCCTGCTGCTGTTTGCCTGGATTCAGAATTCCAGCATTCACGCGGTCGCGTGGTGGGGCTTTTCCGACCTAATGCGTGCGCTGTCGGTCGTGCTATTTGGATTGCACGGCTCGATCCCCGACATCGTCTCAATCGATCTTGCCAACGCTATCCTGTTTACGTCTTTCGCAATGACCTGGACCGGCGCGCGCCTGTTCGACGGGCGCAGCATCCATCCGCTCGGTCTTGTCGGTGGCGCCGCACTCTGGCTCATCTTCTGCCGCCTGCCAGGCGTAATGGAATTGACCGACGTCCGCGTGCTTTTCTCTTCTGCCATCATCGCGACTTACACCTGGCTCACAGCTTATGAATTCTGGCGCGGCCGCAGCGAACCGCTGGTGTCGCGCTGGCCCGCGATCTTCATGCTGTTTGCCCACGGCTCGCTGTTCCTGTTGCGCACCCCACTCGCGCGCATGCTGCCGTGGTCTCCTACCAACGACGTGTTCGGCAGCGTCTGGCTGACGGTGCTGAGTTTCGAGGCGCTGCTTTTCACCATCGCCATCGCCTTTATTCTCCTCGCCATGGCGAAGGAGCGCACCGAGTTCCGCCATAAGACCGCGGCGATGATCGATCCGCTGACCGGCATTGCCAACCGCCGCGCTTTCCTGTCCGAAGGGACTGCCATCGTGAAGCGCCAGAGCCAGGAAGGCCGTCCTGGTGCGGTGTTGCTGATCGACCTCGATCACTTCAAGTCGATCAACGACCGCTTCGGTCATGCCATCGGCGATCGCGTGCTGCAGGTCTTCGCAGAAAGCGCCAGCAGCAACATCCGAAAAACGGATATTATCGGCCGCCTCGGTGGTGAGGAATTTGCCGCCGTGCTCTACGACGTCGATCGTGAGCGCGCGCTGATCATGGCGGAGCGCATCCGTTCGGTGTTCGCGGCTGCTGCGGTGGAAATCGATGGCCGGCCTGTGATGGCGACCGTCAGCGTTGGCATGGTGTTCAACGAGGACGCCACCTTCGACGTATCGGATCTGCTCGCGCAAGCCGACCAGGCGCTCTATCACGCCAAGGAACGTGGCCGTAACCGCGTGGAGATCGCTTCGCTCGAGCTCGTGCGTCTGCGCAAACAAGCAGCGGACGCCCGTCAGGCGCCCGCTGTTGGTACGATGAGTGCGGCCTAAGCCGCAATCAAATCTAGGAATTAACGCCGGCGGAAATTCTGCTGACGCCGTGGCGGCGCCGCAGCAGTGACGCGTTCCGACTTGTGGCGGAAACTGATGCGTCCCCGCGCCAGGTCGTACGGCGACATTTCCACGATCACGCGATCGCCCACGCCGGTACGGATGCGGAATTTCCGCATCTTGCCGGCGGTATAGGCCAACACTTCGTGCTCGTTATCCAGCATCACGCGAAAATTGCCGTCCGGCAAAACTTCGGTGACAACGCCGTCGAATTCGAGAAGTTCTTCCTTCGCCATAGGGGCTCCCTGCTTCCCTAGTTTAGCGTGACGCGCCACCGGCGTCAGCCGGTGATTTTGTGCGTTCGCGCGCCGGGGGCCTCATGAAGCCCACGCTTGCGATCTGGTCGGGATTGGACGGCGACCGCGGTTCTGTGTGTCCGTTGCCACGAGCCTGTCCATGGCCGTGAGCCTGCTGCGGCCGGTTCTGGCCGTTGCCCGGGTAGGGCGGGCGCGTGCTGCGGCGGCGGCCCTTACCGGCGCGCTGGCCGTTGGCGTCTGCATGCCGGGTATTCTGCCGTCCGGCAGGCTGCGTCGTCGCTGTTCCGGGCCGGCGATCGGTGCGCTGGTCGGTGGACGGGATTGTAAGCTTGATCAGCCGCTCGATGTCGCGCAGGAACGGCGCCTCATCGCGCGAGCAGAAGGAGATTGCGATGCCGTCGGCTCCGGCGCGCGCGGTGCGGCCGATGCGATGCACATAGCTTTCCGGAATGTTCGGCAGGTCGTAATTGATGACGTGGCTGACGCCGTCGACATCGATGCCGCGGGCGGCGATATCGGTCGCGATCAGTGTGCGGATCTTGCCCTCGCGGAAGGCGGCGAGCACGCGCTCACGCTGGTTCTGCGACTTGTTGCCATGAATGGCCTCGGCGGCGATGCCGCTCTTCTGGAGCGCACGAACCACCTTGTCGGCGCCATGCTTGGTACGGGTGAACACGAGCGCGCGATTGACCTTCTCGGTCTTCAGGATGTCTGAGAGCACATCCGGCTTCGCGGCCTGGTCGAGATGGATGACCCGCTGATCGATGCGTTCGACCGTTGTGGCTTCCGGCGTGACCGCAACCTTCTGCGGGCTTTTCAGCATGTGCGCGGCAAGCTCGGCGATTTCCTTCGGCATGGTGGCTGAGAACATCAGCGTCTGCCGCTGGGAAGGCGTCTTCGCGACGATTTTGCGGATGTCGTGGATGAAACCCATGTCGAGCATGCGGTCGGCTTCGTCCAGCACCAGCACTTCAACGCCACTGAGTTTCAAGGCATTTTGCTGCACGAGATCGAGCAGGCGGCCCGGCGTGGCGACGAGGATATCGAGGCCATTCATCAGGTCGCGCACCTGGCGGCCCATCGGGACGCCGCCGATGGCGAGCGCCGTCTGCAAGCGCAGATGACGGCCATAGGCACGGAAGCTGTCGAGGATCTGGCCGGACAATTCGCGGGTGGGGCTCAGCACCAGAACGCGGCAGGTCTTGCGCTCGGGGCGAACCGGATTGGCTGCGAGGCGGTTCAGGATCGGGAGCGCGAAGGCGGCGGTCTTGCCCGTGCCGGTCTGCGCGATGCCGATGATATCGCCGCCGGTCATTGCCAGCGGGATGGTCTGAGCCTGAATGGGGGTAGGGGTTACGTACTTCTCTTCGGTGAGGGCACGGGTAATAGCTTCGGCGAGGCCGAATTCAGCAAAAGTGGTCAAAGAACAATCTTTCTATCGGGCGAATCGCGCCCGGCGTTCTTTGAACGCCAAGAGCCGCGGCTCGCGGGGTTTAGACATCCCCGCGTGGCTGGGCTGTCAGGCTTAGGAAGAAGCCGGATACTGGGGCCGAAAACCGCTTATTTGATTTTCGTTCACGCGGCCCGGGACTGACCTCATGCGAGGCCGATAGTCCGGCAACGCCCCAGATATGGCACGCAAATGAGTTATTTACAAGGCCGCCCCCCCGTTGCGGGGACGGCCATGGTTAGCGAATTGGACGCGCGGCGGCCCTAACAGCCGTCGATCGAATCCTCGCAGTATTCCTTCCTCAGGCTCCAGCGGATACGCGGATCCGGGTCGGACCCGGCGTAATTTCCGTTCACATAAACGTCGTGCGCCGGATTGGTGCTGTAGGGCGAGCCGTTGCGTGTCACGCGCTTATGGACCTTTGTCTTTTTCACCTTGTGCGTGGTGGTCTGGTCTTTGGAAGTTTCCGCCTGTGCCGAACGGCCAGGAACAAAAACAAAGCCGGCAGCGGCAACCGCCAGTGCTGTCGCGGCAACAAGGAGTTTCATCGTCGTTATCTCCCTAGCAAGTCGCCCGCCTATTGATTTAGGTCTCGCGCAAAACAAAACAAGGCGATGCTGCAGCGCGAGACGACCTAAAATAACGCCTAAAGGACTGACCGGTTCAGTGGCGCGAGGTCGCGGCTGTGCTAGCCTCGGTTCACAAATGCTCGATAAAAAACGATACAGGGAGGGAGCCGATGCATTCGCGTCCCATGTCCGCAATCCTGGCAGCCGTCGCCATGATTGCTGGTAGTTCTGCACACGCTGCCGGCATGAAGCAGGTCGGCGAAATATCGCTTCCCGGTGATCCGATCACCGACATCGGGATCATGACAATCGATCAGACAACGGGCCTCGGCTATCTTGCCGACAAGACCAACAAGTCGGTGGTGGTCTTCGATACCAACACGGACAAATTCGTCTCCCGCATCCCTGGTTTCATGGGACGGACGAAAGACGGCAATGTGGCGGGCCCCAACGGTGTCGTCATGGTCGGGTCTGAGCTCTGGGTGAGCGACGGCGACAGCACGATCAAAGTGATCGACACAAAAACCGGGAAGGTTGTGGAGACGTTTGCAACCGGCGGCAAGGTACGCGCCAACGGTATGGCGCTAGGCGATGGTGTTGTGATTGTGGCTAATTCCAATGACGATCCGCCGTTTCTCAGCTTCGTCTCGACCGAACCGGGTCACAAAATTCTCAGCAAGGTCCCGGTTCCGGAGTCGGGCGAAAATCTGGAGCGATCAGTTTATCACAAGCCCAGCCAGATGTTTTACACGGCCATTCCGGTCTCGAAGTCAGACCCGACAAAAGGCTTGATGGCGCAAACCGATCCGAAGAGCGGAAAGCTCGTCAAGATGCATGTGCTTGATTGCCATCCGCACAGTCTTTCGCTTGTTTCCGATACGACGATCTTCCTCGGCTGCAGCAGCGTTCACGGTCCTACTCCGAAGCCGGGCGGTGACATGGCGATCTTCGATATCCCCACCGCCAAGTTCAGCTATCTCGAAGGCTACGGTGGCAATGGTGGTTCGACGGAAAACCGGAAGCTTGGCCATTATTACCACACCAGCAGCGGCGGAATGCTGTTGGTGGTCGACACCAAAACCGGGAAGGGCTTGCAGAAGATAACGACATCGACCGGCGCGCGGTCGGGTTCGGTGAACCTGAGCAACGGCAAGCTCTATGTCGCGACCACGGCAAAGGAACAGGCCTGCCGCGGATGCATCACGGTATATGCACCGGAATAAGGAACAACGGGACGGCGGAAAAACGCCGTCCCGTTACATGCGTTTCCACGTTGTTGTCTTGCAGAGAACGCCGCCCAGCAGACAGCCTTGCGACTCCATGCTGTCGCCATTGGCTTTGAGGGTCGCGGACATCTTGATTTTGCGTTGCGGGTCGTAGGCGCTTCCGCTCCAGGCGCTCTGCTTTTCAGAGATATCGAACACCAGCCGGTCGCCGACCTTCTCGTTCTGCCCGGACGGATCCTTGATCCAGTTATTGGTCGCGCAGATGGACGAACCGCAGGGCGCAATGCGGACATGCGCTGCGCCGTCGCCACGCAGCCAGTTGCCGAAAATGTCATCGGCATAGGCCTGCCCGGGGATTGCAGACATCGCCATGCCCACAAGCACTCCGCGGTAAAGCATTGGAAAAGCGGTCATTCGCAACGTCCTCGGCTATCACGCTCTAGGAAAACTGCTGCGTGATACGGGCCGGGGCCGCTTTTGGATCAATCGGCCGGAAAATTTTTGTGTGCACACCGCCTGATTATTGTGGGCGATCGCTCTCGGAGAAGCCGCCGAACATCATGTCTGGTGACGATGTGTTGTGCTGCGACGGCGACAGTCGGCCGGTCCAGACGCGCGCGGCGAATGCTTTCCCGAAGGCCATGATGTTTACCTCACGCCGGCTCTTCGAATCCGGCCCATCCACGGCGATGCGCGCCACATCGTTGTTTAAGTCGGTGATGTACATCGAGCGCAGTACCGCGAAAGGGGCGGCGGTGACGGGTTTGTCGAAAACCACTTCCAGTGCGTTGCGATGGGGATCAAGAGAATAGGTCACAACGGCGGAGCCACCCCGTTCGAAGTGGAGGGTGAACGCCTTCTTATCCGGATCGAATGTGATCTCCTTGATGTTCACAACCGGGCGGCCCTGTTCTTCGACGGGTCCAACAAGAAAAGACGATCCGAACGCCGTTGGCGCCAGACCTTGCGGAGCGAGTGGGCGCAGGCGCCAGTATCCATCCTGCGGATAGAGCACAAGGACCTCTTCGCCGCCATTCGGTCGCCGGACCCAGAGTTGCAACATATGGATGTTGCGTTCGATCCGGTCGCCGACACGCACCGTCGCAGTCACTGGCCGCCAGAAACTCGGAAACGTCCAGGCGACGAGCCATGTGTCCAACTCTTCGTAGATTGTCTGCCGGCGTGGCGGGGCAGTTGGCTTGAATGCAGGATCGGCGGCCATGTCGCAGGACGCGAAGTCCGGCGCCATGCTGTCGGCTTTCAGCGTTGGCAAATACGCGGGATGCGTCGCCTCGATACGAAAGCTCTGCACGGCTTTTGAAACCAGCGCGATGCTGACGTTGTCCTTTTCCGCGCAGAGGGTTGGCTCCGATTGATTGATGACTTCGACGACAAGACGTTCCGCTGCGCATGCGAACGACATGCCAAGCATGACAAGAGCGATCGCGGCGCTGATGCTCCGCCAAAGCATCAGGCGGCAGCCTTCATCGCCCGGATCTCCGGTGGAGCATCGAAGTCCTCCGGGATGCCACATAGTCCCCAACGCTTCAGCAACGCACCGAACCGGGGATTGGCTGTTACGACAGCGAACGGGATGGCCAGAAAATATCCGGCAGTCAGTGGCAGGCTCCAATAGAAGATGTTCGGATTGGCGGCGATCATGGCGCCGCACACAACAAGGCCGAACAACAGTTGCGGCCAGAGATTGATGAACGCAGTTGTCCAGCCGATGCCGTAAGCATCGCGGCTCTGTCCGCCCCAGTTCACCGAACGGCCGAACAGCAAACCGATCATGAAGATGGTGGTGCGGATGGTCGAGACCGCGCCTTGCAGGAAGCTGAACACAACCTCGATTGCAGCGCCGGCTGCGAAGCGAAGCGGTCCGCCGTATCGCGCCACGCCCCCCGGAGTCATCGCCACATCGAGCAAGCCTGCGATTTTTGGGCTCAGATACATCAAGAAGTAAGTGACATAGAGGCTGGCGGCGAGCGTTGACGGAAAATCATTCGCGTCGCGCAACTGCCAGGCAACTATCGGCGAGAGCGCGATCATGAGCGTCCATGCCGGAATGCCGATGAACATCAGGATCGCCCAGAGGATCTGAAACCGGTTCATGAAACGCAGCCCCGGTAGATCGAGCAGTTTCAGATACTGCAGATTGCCCTGGCACCACCGCACATCGCGTTTCAGATAATCGAGGATAGTCGGCGGATTCTCTTCCCAGCTCCCGCATTCAACCGGCAGCACGCGGACTTCGTAACCGGAGCGGCGCATCAGCGTGGCTTCCAGCTGATCGTGGCTCAGCACATGTCCGCTCAGCGGAGATGTGCCGGGGAGAAGGGGAAGCGTGCAATCGTCCATGAAGGGCTTGATGCGGACCAGGGCGTTGTGGCCCCAGAACGGCCCGCAGTCGCCAACCCACCAAGCCTGGCCCATGGTGTAGGAGCGCATGCCGTGCCGCATGCCGAACTGGAAGATGCGTGCGAAAACACTTTCGGACGGCATGCCGACCACGAGGCTTTGCAGGATGCCGAGCTTCGGGTGGCTCTGCATCATCCGTACCAGGCGCACGATCGTTTCGCCGGACATCAGGCTGTCGGCATCGAGCGGAAGCATCAGTTCGTAATCCGAACCCCATCTGCGGCAGAAGTCGTGAACGTTGCCGGCCTTGTATCCGGTGTTCACATCGCGACGCCGATAGACGATGCGGGCGGCTTCCTGCGCACCACCGGAATTTTTCCACGCCGCGGCAGCGACTTCTTCCGCCAGCGCGGTCTGTTGATCGTCGGTGTCGCTGAGCACGAAATAGCTGAACCGGTCGCCCGAGCCGGTCGCATCGAGGCTCGCTTTGATTGTCTGGAGTCGCAGGAAGGCTCTTGCGGGGTCTTCGTTGCGCAGCGTCATCAGTACGGCGGTGTCGAGGGTGAGTGCGGTCGCGGGGTCACTGTTGGCAGCGAAGGGCGCAACGGCGTGCATCGGATCTCGCACGCCGTGCAGCAGCCATAGCCCGATCACCGCGTTCCAAAATCCCAACAGCGTCCAGGGCAGGGCGATGCCAAACGCGACGAACAGCACGCTATCCACCACCGTCCAGCCGCCAGCGCCGAGCACCACCGCCACAAGCGCCATAAAGGTGACATAGCTCGCGCCATTGAGGCTTGCCACGATCCAGCGCCGCCACCGGAGCCCGGCAATGGACTGCATCCCGGTGGGCGTAGTAGTCACGCATGCGTTTCGCATGGGCGTGGTCGCTGGTATCGAAACGCCCTGGATATCTGTCATGATGGTCAGGTCTAAGGGTCCGCCAGCATCCTGGCTAAGTTTCGGTGACATTAATGACTGCCCGGGAGCTTCCTTCGCAAGCCGCGCGCGCGCTTTGGTACGTCGCTCCGGGTGAGATCGAGATTCGCGACGAAGCGGTCAGCCGGGCAAGTGAAGGCGCCATCCTCGTAAAGTCATTGTTTAGCGCAGCCAGCCGGGGAACGGAACGGCAAGTCCTCAACGGTAGCATACCAGCCAGCGAATGGCAGCGCATGCGCGCGCCGATGCAGGCGGGAGATTTCCCGTTCCCGGTTAAATACGGCTATTGTGCGGTTGGTCGCGTGGAACAGGGACCACGTGACCTCACCGGGCGCGAGGTTTTCGTTCTGCATCCGCATCAGGACTGGTTCGTTGCGCCCGGCTCCATGGCCGTCCCGATTCCGGCAGGGGTGCCCGCGAGGCGCGCGACTCTCGCTGCCAATATGGAAACAGCGCTCAACGCGCTGTGGGATGGCGATGCCGGGCCGGGGAAAAAGATTGCCATCGTCGGTGCCGGTGTGGTCGGATTGCTTGTGGCGTTTTTGGCAGCGCAGCTGCCGGGCGCGCGCGTCACGATCAGCGATACCGCAGCCGAGCGCGCCGATATTGCCAAATCGCTGGGCGCGCAGTTTGCAAATCCGAATGATCTTGCGGGTGCCGGCGCTGACATTGTCTTCCACACCAGTGCAACCGAATCCGGTCTTGCGACCGCGCTGTCCGCGTGCGGCTTTGAGGCGACGGTCGTCGAAATGTCCTGGTACGGAAACCGGCCGGTTGCGATCCCGCTGGGTGGAGCGTTTCACAGCCAGCGGCTCAAGATCATATCGTCGCAGGTCGGTCACGTTGCGTACAGCCGTCGTCTCCGATGGAGTCATCGCGAAAGACTCGAAGTCGCGCTCGGATTGTTGAACGATGCGCGGCTCGACCGGCTGCTGGGCGAGGACATTTCCTTTGAAGACACACCAATCCGCTTGCCCACTTTGTTGAATGCGCCAAGTGGATTGGCTCCGATTATCCGTTATTCTTGAAAGCAACAGGACAGTCCATGTACGCCGTCGAAGTTCGTGATCGCATCATGATCGCTCACAGCCTGCCCGATCCGTTCTTCGGGCCGGCGCAGGCCAGGCATGGCGCGACATTCGTCGTCGACGTCGCATTTTTTCGTGAAACACTCACGGCGAAGAATGTTGTTGTCGATATCGGAGCTGCGCTGGAAGTCCTTCATAACACGCTGAAACCTTTGAGCTATCAGGACCTCGACATGCTGCCCCAGTTTGCCGGTAAACTGACAACGACCGAATTCATGTGCAGGCATATCTTCGACGCGCTGGCGGCGGCGGCGCGCAGCGGGGCGCTCGGTGCTGAGGGCAGGGAGCTTGCGAAGATCCGCGTCACCTTGCATGAGACCGATCTCGCGCGCGCCTTTTTCGAAGGGCCGCTCGGTTAAGCCGGGCAAGCGTGCTCATGACTAAGATCGTGTTTGCGATCCCCGGCGACATCGAACTTCCGACGGGAGGCTATGCCTACGACCGCCGTGTTCTCGCTCTGTTGTCGCAACAAGGATTTGCGGTCACCCACCTTATGCTGCCTGACTCATACCCTGCGCCCATGGCATCCGATCTCATGCGCACATCGGAACTGGTGCAGCGGACCCCAACAGACTGCGTGTTGCTGATCGACGGTCTCGCTTATGGCGCCATGCCGGACAATGTTGTGAGCGGATTCGAACGGCGGATCGTGGCGCTGGTGCATCATCCGCTCTGCCTTGAAACGGGACTGAGCGAGCAGCGTGAGCAACAGCTCCGGATATCTGAGCAGCGGGCATTGGCGCATGCATCGGCCGTGATCTGCACCAGCAAGGCGACCCAGCGCGTTCTCGGCGAACAGTTCGGCGTTTTACCTGAACGCCTTCACGTGGCAGAGCCGGGCACCGATCCTGCACCGCGTGCGCGTGGCACACGCGTGCCGTTGAATTTTCTGGCGGTCGGATCCGTCATTCCGCGCAAAGGCTATGATCTCCTGATCGATGCGCTCCAGCCTTATCGTGGCCGGCTCTGGACGCTGACGATCGCAGGCGCGGATGATCTCGATGTTGTCTATAGCGCCGCAATCAAAAACCGGATCATCGAGGCGGGACTCTCCTCACAGGTACAAATGTCAGGTCCGGTGCCGCCCGCGGACCTCGCCGATCTCTACGATCGGGCCGACGTGTTCGTGATGCCATCTCGCTATGAGGGCTATGGCATGGTGATGACAGAAGCGCTGGCGCGGGGACTTGCCGTCATCTGCACAACCGGCGTTGCCGCTGCCGGCACAATTGCGGCCGCCGCAGTGTTCAAAATTGAAACCGGAAATGTGCAGTCTTTAACGACGGCCATCGGCAAGGCATTGGACGACGATGGTTGGCGGCAAAATCTGGCGGATGCTGCATGGGCTGCAGCGCGCAACTTGCCGACCTGGAACGACACCGCCACGCGCATTGCGGATGTGTTGCGACGGGTAGCGCTATGAGCGGATTTTCACCGGAATGGCTTGCCCTGCGCGAGCCGGTCGATCGTCGCTCCCGCAACGCGGCCGTGGCGCGATCTTTGTCAAGCTATCTTGAAACGGAGACAAGTATCTCCGTGGTCGATCTCGGAAGCGGAACCGGAGCCAATCTGCGCGCCACCGCGCCGCTGCTTCCGCAACGTCAGCATTGGACGCTGTTCGATTACGATGCAGATTTGCTTACGGTCGCAAAGCGTGAATTGGCGGCGTGGGCCGATAACTGCGCATTGTCTGCCAACGGCGCGGTGCTGAAAAAATCCGGACGCCATATCACGGTGGAGTTCCGGACCGTCGATCTGGCGCGCGAACTCGACAGTGTTTTCGGCTTCAAGCCCGATCTGGTCACCGCTTCCGCCTTTTTCGATCTGGTATCGGCCGAATTCATTCAACGCCTGGCCATGGCTGCCGCGCGATACCACGCGATTTTTTATACGGTGCTGACCTACAACGGCGCGCAACACTGGATGCCGCGATTGGCGGGCGACGACGGCATGATTTCGGCGTTCAACCGGCATCAAACGATCGACAAGGGTTTTGGCCCGGCCGCCGGTCCCGAGGCGCCGGGACATCTTGCGGATGAATTCTGGCGCGTGGGCTATCGGGTGGTGGAGGGAGAGAGCCCGTGGGAGCTCGCGTCCGCGGATCGCAGCCTCACAGAGCAACTCGCCGCCGGGATGGCGGCCGCGGTGGCAGAGACCAACACAATTGACCCACGCGTCATCGCGGACTGGGTCGCATCCGCGCGCACCGACGCATCCGTCGGGCATATCGATACGCTTGCGCTCCCGGCGTAATTCTGCGCGTCGGCCTAGCCTAGATTTTTCTGCGAAGGCCACATCCGTCCAAGGACATTGTCCTTCAACACAAGGCGATGAAACATCGCGGCCGAGAAATGCAGCGCCACCAGCGCGATCAGCGCAAATCCGGCCAGCTTGTGGATCGAGAAAATCTTCTCGGACAGATTCTTGTTGGGTTCGACGAACGAGGGCAGGGGCAGCCAGCCGAATAGTTTGATCTCTCCGTAATATTGAAGCGCGATATAACCGCCGATCGGGATCATGATCAGCAAGGCATACATGACCCAATGCGTGAGTTCGGCGGCGAGCGCCTGCAACGGCGGTACCGTCGGTTCCTGTGGCGGAGCGCCGCGTTTCAGCCGGTAGATGAGGCGCGCGGCGACGACGAAGAAGATGATGACGCCGATGAGTTTGTGGCTGTCATACAAAAAGCCCCCGACTGCGTCGGAAACCTTTCCGAAGGTGTCAGTCATGATGAGTGCAATCGGCGCAGTGATCAGGATGAGCAGCACCGTGAGCCAATGCAGCGTTCGCTGTGCCAGGCTGTAAACGCGCGCGTTCGGATCTTCGATCATCGCTGTCGTCCCCTCAGGAAGGTGATCGCATTTCGCAATCGAATAATACGTCGCCGCCCGGTAACATGTGAACATGTGTGCGCGGCCGCCGGGCCTCGGACAGCTTGCCGACGGGATTGAGCGAAAGCCCCGCCTTGCCGGAGCCGATGATTATCGGCGCCACCAGCACATGCAAGCGGTCCAGCGCGTCGGCGTCGATGAACTCCGAAATTGTCCGGGAGCCGCCCTCAATCAGGATTCGCCGCAGTCCACGCTCGAACAGGCTTGCAACAATCTCTTTCGGCGAAACCTTGCGATCGCGTGCGTTAATTTTGATCGCTTCACAGCCCGCAGGAACGTCCACATCCACGGAGCGCACCAGAAGACGCCGCACGCCGTCGTCTCGCAAACAGTGCGAGTCGGGTGGCAATCGTCCCCAGGGGTCGATCACAACGCGTGCCGGGCTGCGGCCTTCGACGCGCCTGACGTTCAAAAGGGGATTGTCGGCAACCGCAGTGCCGACACCGACCACGACCGCGTCGACCAGAGCGCGCAGGCGATGGACGTGATCCAGTGCGCCGTCGCAATTGATCCATTGGCTTTCGCCGGTGCTTGTGGCGATCCGCCCATCCAGCGACTGCCCAAGCTGCGCGATGACGAAAGGCCGGTCGGACGGAGCGTTCTGCAACGGCGCGTACGGATCGTTTGAAGCCGAATCCGTTGATCCGGCCTGACGGGTTTGCGGGAGTGATCGGAAAGCCATGAAAACCCGGACCCTCAGACTGCAGACGCAGGTTTCGCATATTGCGGAGGCTATGCGACGCTGTCACATCAAAATGCTATAAATCTTTCCGGTCGGCCAGTGTGGTCTCGTGGAATAAACCCTACATAACGGTGTTATCGCCTAAAGGCTCATGTGGGGTTGCACCTTGTGCGGAGCCGGTCGCTGTGCAATTTGAGACGGAGCAAAGCAGCAATTGCTGACAACAGTATTTAAAACGGTAATGCCTGTGTCCAAGCCCGGATTTCGGGACTCTGCCAGCACGATCCTCCCCATCGCATTCGACGGCCGGGTGGTTCAGCTGGAAGCCCGCGCGTACGAAGACCTCGCGGCCTCCGATCAGGCTGTCGCGCTTATCCATCGAACGGCCGGCGCCGGCGTCAATCAGGTACCAATCGTGCGCGTGCATTCTGGATGCCTCACCGGGGACATCTTTCATTCGTTGCGATGCGACTGTTATCAGCAATTGCAAAAGGCGCTCGCAACTATCACGGCCAGCGATTACGGCATCATCGTCTATTTGCCTCATCACGAAGGCCGCGGCATCGGGCTCGTCAACAAGATCAAGGCCTATGCCGAACAAGATCGTGGTCTCGATACCGTGGATGCCAACATTTCCATCGGCGAGCCGGTCGATAGCCGCAGCTATGAGATGGCGGCCAATATTTTGCTGGATCTCAATTGCCACCAGATCCGGCTGATGACGAACAACCCGCTCAAGGTTGAGGCGTTGCGCTCCGCTGGCATCGACGTTGTGGAGCAAATGCCGCTGGTGATCTCGCCGTCAGAGCACAACGCGCGTTATCTCAAGACCAAGAAAGAGCGGCTGTCTCACAAGCTGTGAGCCGCCGACGTATCGCGGGCGTTACCAGGCGAGTGCAGGCATCACGGCAATAATGGCGGAAATCGCCTCGGGCGATTCTTTTTCCAGAAAGTCTTTCAGGCGCTCTGGCATGATTTTGCCATGGGCCATGAGCTCGTCGTTATGAATCCCTTGTGTCACAAAGACGGCTTCAATGCCGGCCTGCGCCGCGCCGGCGATGTCGGTTCGGATCGCATCGCCGATCGCCAGTATCCGATTCTTTGATACGGTCTCGCCGCGCAAACGGTCGATGGTATTGAAGACGCGTTGATAGGCCGGGGCATAAGGCTTACCCGCCCAGATCACGTCACCTCCAATCGATTCATAGAGCGCAGCCAGCGTCCCGGCGCAGGGCAAACGCTCGTCGCCCACATCGACGACAAGATCGGGGTTTGCACAAACAAGTTTCAAGTCGAGCGCCAGCGCGCTTTCAAGCAAAGGCCGGTAGGTCTCGCCGCTATGATTGCGATCGTCGATGAAGCCCGTGCAGACGATTACTTCGGCGGCCTCCAGGCTGACACGCTGCAAGTCCGTGCCCTCAAAGAGCGCCAGATCGCGTTCCGGTCCCAGGTGATAGACCCGGATGAGTCTTCGCTCTTGCAGGTAGCTCCGGGCGATATCACCGGAGGTGATGATCGCATCGAAACTGTCGCGCCGTACGCCTTTGTCATCCAGGACGTGGATCACTGCTTCCGATGGCATGGGGGAGTTCGACAGCAATACCACGGTGCCGCCGCCGGCCCTGAATCGGGCGAGCGCTTCCCCCGCGGCCGGATAGGCGCGTTCTCCATCGTGGACCACGCCCCACACGTCGCAAACAAGGGCGTCATAGCGGCCGAGAATGTGACCGGCTGTGTCGAAGATTTCAGGGGGCATCGCGATTCGCAGGAAATGGCTCCTCGGGCTG
>CANKHA010000047.1 GCA_947481685.1 Bradyrhizobiaceae bacterium | reverse complement strand
GCGATCCTCGTCGCCGAGGATGAAGTGCATCTGGCCTTCCAGGATCAGCGTCCACTGTTCTTCGTTGGGATGCTCATGCAGCGCGGGACCCTTGCCTTCCGGCTTGGTCACGACCGCGACTTTCATGAATTCACCGACCGCCGAGTGCACGGAAACGGTCGGGTTTCCCTTCTGGGCGCCTTCGCGCATGTCGTCGAGCGTGTAGAATGGCATTGGACTTTAATCCTCCCGAATGGAGCCTCTTGCTTGACCCGTCAGCGGGCGGCGAGGCGTTGATTGTTAACCAATACCTGCCATCGGCCACTATCGGCGTCAATATGTTTAAATATTTGAATTTATCGAGAGAGCCCTGAACGCAGGGTTTTTCACCGATACCGGATGCCCTGAGGCGGGCTTTCCTTATCCCGCCCTGGACGATAGGAACGCGAGACAACCGCTAACAAAGAGCCCTGACATGCACATTGTGCTTCTTGAAGTTGGTCACCGCTACAACGAACTCGAAACCGCATTGCAGGCTTTTCCCGGCGCGGAACTGCATCGCGCGGGCGACAAAGCTTCCCTTGCAGCCGCGATGCCGAAAGCGGAAATCCTCATTGCCAGCAACCGGCTCTATAACGCGGAGAACGCCGCGACGATCCGCGAAAATGCCAAGGCGTTGCGCTGGATCCAGTTCAGCACTTCGGGCATCGACGGTGCGGCGGCTCACGGGTTGCCTTCCGGCGTCGTCGTCACCAATGCCGCGGGGTTGCGCGCATTCGCGGTGGCCGAGCATGCCTTCGCGCTGATGCTGGGACTTGTCCGGCGGATGGCCGATGTCGATGCCGCCAAGCGCGCCAAAGAATGGCGGCGGGAAGAGATCACCCCCCACGCGGACAATCTGTCCGGCAAGCACATGGTTTTGATCGGACTCGGCGCCATCGGACAGGAAATCGCGCGCAAGGCGAAAGCCTTCAACATGACCGTGACGGGAATCTCCCGAACCACCGATACAATCCCGCATGTCGATCGCATCCGGCCGCGCAGCGAATTGCAGGCGGCGGTTGCAGAAGCGGACATCGTCATGGTCGCCGCGATATCCAACGCCGAGACCGACAAGATCGTAAGCCGCGCTGTCATCGGAGCCATGAAGCCCACAGCCTATGTGATCAACATCGCGCGCGGCCAGATGATCGACGAGCCCGCATTGATCGAGGCACTGCAGGCAGGAAAAATCGCAGGAGCCGGCCTCGACGTAGCGGCCACGGAACCGCTTCCGGTCGATCATCCGTTCTGGACGTTGCCGAATGTGCTGATCACACCGCATATCGCGGGCGCTGGCGGTCAGGGCGATACCCACGCCGGTTTCATCAAGATCTTCATCGACAACCTGCGCCGCTGGGTCGACAACAAGCCGCTGACGAAGGTGGTGGTGGAGAAGACGCCGTGACGCTTGTTTCTTTCCCTCTCCCGTAGGGAGAGGGTGGCGAGCGAAGCGAGCCGGGTGAGGGCGTACGGACTCACATAGGGCAGGAACCCCTCACCCCGACCCTCTCCCATCACAAGTCGGATATATCCGACTTGTGCACCCAATGGTGCCGATCTCGGATAAACCCGAGATCGGTGGGGAGAGGGAGAAGAAGCTTAAGCCGGGGTGAACTTCGGCACGCTCACGCCATCGCCGACGTCGTCGAACACGACCTTCACCGGCATCTCGCACGTCACCTGCTCGACCGGCACGCCGACGATGTTGGTGAGCAGCCGCGGGCCTTCTTCCAACTCCACCAGTGCCACCACGTAAGGCACTTCCTGCTCAAAGGCAGGGTGATAGACGCGGTGGAAGGTCACGAAGCTGTAGACCTTGCCTTTGCCCGAGACCGGCGTGAACGCAAAGTCCGTCGACAGGCACTGCGGGCAACTCGCCGATGGCGGAAACCAGTAATGGCCGCAGGCATTGCAATGCGGGATTTCAAACTTGTGCTGCTTCGCCGCTTCCCAATAGGGCGCGGACTCCGGCGCGGGACGCGGAACGGGCTTCGGCTTGCTCATCACGCGCGCCCCAGAATAAGAGTGGAATGGCAGACCTGGTTGCCGCCATGGCCTGAGACAAGCGCGATCTCGGCATCCTTCACCTGCCGCTCAGCGGGATAGGTGTGCCGCATCTGGCGCACGCCTTCGACCACCTGCAGCATACCTTCGGCATGCGACTCCGACAGCTGGCCGCCGGAGGTGTTGGTCGGCAAACGCCCACCCATGCGCAGCGCGCCGGACGCAGCGAAGGGACCGCCCTCGCCTTTCTTCGCGAAGCCGTAGTCCTCAAGCTGCGCCACGACCATGTACGTGAAGCAGTCGTATAGTTGCGCGGTGTCGACGTCGTCAGGGCCGATGCCGGCCATCTTGTAGGCGGTTTCGCCGCTCTGCTTCGCCGCCGTCACGATCATGTTGTCGTTGTTGAACCAGCCGGTCGTGTTGTTGTGGGTGCCGAAGCCCTTGATCGACACCGGCGGCTGCTTGAGGTCGCGGGCGCGTTCCTTGCTCGTGACGATCACTGCACCGGCAGCATCGCTGCGGAGGCTGCAATCGAACAACCCGAAGGGCGCCACGATCGGCTGCGCCTCGTGATATTGCGCCAGCGTCAGCGGCTTTTTCATCTGCGCATCCGGATTGCGCAACGCATGTTCGCGGAACGCCACCGCCACATGGCCGAAATGATCCCGGGTTGTGCCGTAAAGATGCATGTGGCGTGTCGCGCCGAAGGCATGCGCGGCCACCGCGCCGAAGTATCCGTATTCCGGCCCAAACTCCTGCGGTCGCTGGCTCGAAGGACGAGTCTCGTTGCGCACCCGCGCCTCTTCCGTAACATGCGTACGGGACCAGGCATCGCGGCCGTAACCGCAGATCACTGTGGTGGCGAGACCGGCCTTGATCGCCATGGTCGCGAGCGCCACCGACATGATCTGGCTGGCACCGCCGTTGTCCAGCGTGGTGCCGAAGCGATTGTTGATCCCAAGCCGTTCGCCAACACGCTGGTGGTGGCAATAGGAATCGTCGGGGCCACGGCAGATAATACCGTCGATGTCGGAAATCTTCAGGCCGGAATCGGCGATGGCGTTGCGCATCGCCTCCACCAGGAGATCGAGGCTGGAGACGCCGGGCACCCGGCCGAGGCGGCTGTTGCCCGCGCCGACGACGGCGCAGATGTCACTAAGATCGCGGGACGGCTCAATCATCGTTTACTCACTTTGCCATTGCGCTCAGCCGGGCAGCCAGTTCCGGCGGCGCGGCATAGACACGATCCAGTAGGGCGTTGATCTCCGCACCGCTGACAGGATCGATTTCCATCTTCTGAGAAGCAGCTTCCTTCAGCAATTCCGGATCTTTCAACGCGGCATCGAAGGCATCGCGCAGCACTTTCACCCGATCCTCCGGGACGCCGGGAGGCATCACGAACGGACGCCCCATGACCTGCTCGGCGAAAGCGATTTCAAAGAGCTGCTTGCCTTCGGTCGTCGGCATGATCTCGATCGCGGTCGGGACATCGGGATAAGCGGGATCGCGGGTCATGCCCATCTGCAAGGCGATTTTGGCCTTGCCGGCCTTCAGCATGGGATCGATGCGCGCACGAAAGGCGGCAGACGATCCGCCCGAAACATGCGCGTCGGTTTCATTGCGCTCCAGCGCCAGCAATGCGTCTTGCGATCCGGCATAGCCCTCGACCGGCTTGATCTTGGTGCCGTAGAGTTCATTCAACATGCGCGGATAGATCGATGCCGGCGAATTGCGCGCGGTTGAGCTTGTCGTGATCTCGATTTTCTTGAGATCGTCGATGGATTTTGCACCCTTCTCCGTCCGCAAGACGAACAGGCCGATCTCCTGCTGCGGCGAGCCCAACCAGTGAAACTTGCGTGCATCGAATTGCACCTGTGCGTTGTCGGGAGTGTAAAATTTCGTCACCCCGTTGTTACGGGCGAGGCCACCGATCACTGAGCCATCCTGGGCCGCGACATTGTAGAGATAGTTCGCCGCCCGCAGACCGTCCGCGCCCGGCATGTTCTGCACCACGATGGTCGGATTCCCGGGGATGAAGCGCGGCATGTGCTTGGCAAGAAGGCGTGCATACTGATCATAGCCGCCACCGACCGAAGCGGAGGTGATCAGCGTGACCTGTTTGCCCTTGTAGAATTCGGCGGGCGTCTGGGCGCGCGCATCAATCGCGGCACCACCAAACAGCAGAAACGCCAGAAGCGCGATAATCCTTCCCTTGCGCATGCTCATCTCCCTTTGCCGAGTATTTCTTCGTTGTGTTCGCCGAGATCCGGCGCGGCGCTGCGGATTTCGACCGGCGTATCCGACATGCGCAGCGCGTTGCGCACGAGACTGACGGTGCCGAGATGCCTGTGTGGCAGGTCCTTACGCATCTTCAAATGTTTGACCTGCGGGTCTTCGAACACTTCGGCCAGCGTATTGATACGCGAGCACGGCACGTCTTCCGCCATCAGCTTTTCCAGCCACATCTCGCGCGGGCCGGTCTTGAACACCGCTGTCATCACCTCCGCCAGCGCATCGTGATTCTTGGTACGCGCTTCGCGCTTGGCGAAGCGTTCATCAGCAATCCATTCCGGTTTGCCCGCCGCACGCGCCATGCCTTCGAAGAATTTCTGCGGCGACGACAGATGGATGATGAAGGGCAATCCGTCGCTGGCAAGAAATGCATAGACCGAAGCCTCGCGCGTGCGCGTGCTGCGCCCGGGCACCTTGGCGTTCTCGAAATAGCGCGCGGCATTCTCGCCGCAGAAGGACAGGCTCGCTTCCAGCAGTGAGGTATCGACCCGCTGGCCCTTGCCGGTGCGTCCGCGCGCCACCAGCGCGGCGAGCACGCCGTTACAGGCCACCATGCCGGAGAGATGGTCGGACAGCGAAACGCCCGTGGGACGCGGATCGTTCATATCGGTGACGAGGCTGAGAAGTCCGCTCATGGCCTGACCGACCGTGTCGTATCCCGGGCGCGCCGCGTAAGGGCCATCGGTGCCGAAGCCGGTGATCGAGCACCAGATCAGCTTCGGGTTGTCTTTCGATGCCTGTTCGTAGGTCAGGCCGATGCGGTCGAGCGTTCCGGGACGAAAATTCTCGATCACCACGTCGGCGGTGCGCAGCAGCTCGCGCACAGCCGCAAGACCCTTGGGATCTTTCAGATCGACGGTGACGCTTTTCTTGTTGCGGTTCACCGATCCAAACGGCGGCGAGTATTCCACCCGGCCCCAGCCGCGAAACGGGTCGCCTTTTTCCGGCGGCTCGATCTTGATGATATCCGCGCCGAGATCGCCCAGCAGCATTCCGGCATAAGGCCCGGAAACGAAGCTCGCGAGCTCAATGACGCGTATTCCCTCCAACGCTCCGGCCATTCTTCCTCCCCGATTTTTTCATTTGTTTTCTGTGTTTTCTGCCGCTGCCTTGAGAACGTGCCGGCCATAACTCGCAGCAGCCGAATCCCACCCAAGCGAGTGATGTGCGGCCGCCGCCAGACAATCGCGCAGCATGCGCTGCATCACGTTGTCGAGATAGAGCGCGCGGCCACCGGCCGCGTTGAAAAGCTTCTGCACCGCATTGATCGAGAGCTGCGCTGCGTAAGATGCATTGCGTTTGCCGCGCAAGTTAAGCGTCTTGGGCACCGGTCCGCCGCGTTCGAGCAACTGCATCGTCTCGTAGAGCGGCCCCATCAGCATCACGCCCGCGGCTTCGATCTCCGAGGCCGCAATGCCGACACCCATCTGTGTGCCCATCTCTTCGGCCACGACCGTCGAGCGCGATTTCCGCGGGCCGGTATATTTGATGTATTCCTCGATGAATCCTTCAGCCACGCCGACCGCGACTGCAGCATAACTCGCTGACGAAACGCCGCCGCGCGGCAAATGAAAAATCGGGGCCTGATACGGCGATGACGACCCTTCATCATCCTCCTTGCTCAGGATGCGGTGATCGGGAACGAAGGCGCCTTTGATCTCAAAGGTCTTGCTGCCGGTTCCGGCAAGACCAACCACATGCCAGTCGTCGATAATCGTGATGTCTTTTTTAGGTATCAGCACCGAAACGGTCTGCTTCTTGTCGCCGCGCTGCACATAGCCGGTGGGCATGACCCAGTCGGCATGATCGACGCCGCTGGAAAAGGGATGCCTGCCGGTCCATTGCACGCCGCCATCGACCACCTCGCCCTTGCCGACCGGCGCGACACAGTTGGAAAATTTTGCGTTCGGGTTTTCCGTCCAGACTTCCTCCTGCGCCTGCGGCGTGAAGGACGCGAGCTTCAGAGCATTATCGGTCATCACCATGTAGACCCAGGCCTGCGACCCGCAGCCGCGTGCCAGCGTCTTCACTGTCTCGCAGTAGACGTCATAGCCAAGCTCGAAGCCGCCGAAGCGCGCCGGCATCAAGATGCGCAGCAACTCGCTGGAAATGTAGTCGGCAACCGTGGCATCGGGGCAGCGGCGCAGCTTTTCCGCTTCTGCGGATCGCTCGCGCAACACCGGGATCAGGGCTTCCGCACGGCGGAGCACTTCCTCCCGGGTCAGCTTGCCGGACTTCAGTCCTCCCACCGCTTCGACGTTCATCGTTGTTTCCTCACCCGCATTTTTTGTCTGGCGCATATTCTTATGCATATTCTTATCATGCGCCTTCGACCGGCAACGGCACCATTCCCCGGATCATATCCGAAGCCTTCTCTGCCAGCATCAGGACGCAGGCATTAATATGGGCCGAGACGATATCAGGCATGGCGGAGGCGTCCACCACCCGCAGCCCCTCGATACCGCGCACCTTCAGTTCCGGATCGAGCACGCTCTCGGGACCGGAGCCCATCGCACAGGTACCGCAGGGATGGTGGGCGGTGAGCGCCGTCTTGCGGATCCAGGCCTCGACCTCCGCGTCGGTTTTGACCGTCTCGCCCGGCGCGGTTTCGATGCCGCGATGCGGATCTAGCGGCGACTGATAGGCGACATCGCGGGCGCGCTTGAAGCCCTCGCGCAGGCGCGGCAGATCGCTCGGCGCGCTGAAGAAATTGTACCGGATGCGCATGGAGAGACGCGGATCGGCGGATTGCAGGAGAATGTCGCCCCGGCTGTCAGGATGCAGCAGCGTCGGCCGAATGCCATAGCCATCGGCATAGGCCTTCCTGATGCCGGGAAACCACAGATGCGCGTGCGCCGGCAGACCCCGAAACATGAATTCGATATCCGGCACCGCCAGCTCGGAGCGCGTCTTGACGAAAGCATGTAGCCCGCCCGGCACCACGGTGCCTGGTCCCGTGCCAAAGAAATGCGCCTGGATCATGCTGCGCGCCATACGGTCGAAGCGCATTTCGCGCCGGAAGTCGCCGGTATCCTTGCGCGCGAAGAACAGCACCACCGCGAGATGATCCTGCAAATTCTTGCCAACCGGCAGGTCGGCGACGGTCTTGATGCCGTGCTCGCGCAGATGCGCGGCGGGACCGATGCCGGACAACATCAGAAGCTGCGGCGTGTTGAAGGTGCCGCTCGCGACAATCACCTCGCGCGACGCCGTCACGCGTTTCAGATTGTTGTGATGCAGATACTCGACACCAGTGGCGCGCGTGCCCTGCATCAGGATGTGGCTTGCATAGGCGCCGGTCTCAACGGTGAGATTTTTGCGACTGCGCACCGGCGTCAGGTAAGCCGTGGCGGAGGACGAGCGGCGGCCATTGCGGATGGTGTATTGGCTGCGCCCGAAACCTTCCTGTTGCTGCGCGTTGTAGTCTTCCGTGTAGGGAATGCCCGCGGCTTTGCCCGCTTCGATCCACGCGCCGTAGAGCGCATCCTGCGTCTTGGCGAATTCGGTTCCCATTGGCCCGTTGCCGCCGCGATACTTGCTCGCGCCGCCCTGCCAGCTTTCGCCGCGCTTGAAGTAGGGCAGCACATCCGCATAGGACCAGCCGCGCGCGCCCTTCTGCGCCCAGCGGTCGTAGTCGCCCGCATTGCCGCGCGTATAAGCCATCACGTTGATCGACGACGATCCGCCGAGCACCTTGCCGCGGGTCGCTTCGATGCTGCGGTTATTGAGGCCGGGTTCCGGCTCGGTGTGGTAGCCCCAGTCGAACAGGCCGTATTCGTGCAGCTTGCCCATGCCGATGGGGATATGAATCAGTGGCGACCAGTCACGTCCACCGGCTTCCAGCAGCAGCACGCGCGCCGAGCCATCTTCGCTCAGCCGGTTGGCGAGAACGCAACCGGCTGAGCCCGCACCAACAATAATGTAATCGTAGCCCTTAACGCCCGGCATGATCCCCGCTCGCGCCTGCAACCCGGCCGAGGGCCGTCATGCCAACGCACTCTAAGACTAGTAAGGCCGCACCGAGCCCCTGACCGTGGTGCGCAACATCAGGCGGCGCTGGGTCGAAGGGAAGTCGGTGCGCGCGTGCGACGAGCAGCGATTGTCCCACAACAGAAGATCGCCAAGCCGCCACTGGTGCGTATAGACGAATTGCTTCTGTTCGGCGTGGTCGTAGAGCGCCCTGAGCAGTTCGTCGCTTTCCTTCTCCGGCATATCGTCGATCTTCACCGTCATCAGCCGGTTGACGTAGACAGCCTTCTTCCTGGTGTCCTCATGCGTGCGGAAAACCGGATGCACACATTCGGCAAAAGCTTCGGTGCCCTTGTTGTCACCCTTCTGCACCGAACCATAGTTGTAATGGTGTAGCGCCTTCTTGCCTTCCAGCTTGTTGCGGATCGCGGGATCGAGCGTCTCGTAAGCGGCATAGCCGCTGGCGAACAGCGTATCGCCGCCCCGGTCCGGAATTTCGACCGAATAGAGCATCGTCGCCTTGCTCGGCACCTCGGCGTGAATCATGTCGTGGTGGAACATCATCTCGCCGTCCGGCAGGGCGCCGATCGGCTCGCCGTTTTCACGAATGTTTGAGATCATCATGATCCCGGGCAACAAGCTGGCCTGTCCCGGCGGGCGGTACTTCGGCGGACGGTGCAAGTCCCCGATCTCGCCGAAATAACCTGTGACGCGGACGAGGTCTTCCTGATCCAGTTTCTGGTCCGGGAAGATAATGACGAGGTGATCGAGCCAGGCCTGGTAGATCGCCTTGATCGTCTCATCGTCGGGCTTGGTGCGAAGGTCGATACCGCGCAGCTCCGCGCCGATATGCTCGGTCAGTGGGACGACCTCGAAAGCCTTGCTGGGCTGAATCTTGGATACGACGTTCATGGCGTTTCCTTCCGCGGGGTTCCATTTCCATAGATATTAGAGCGCGTTCAGCAAAAGTGGGTTGCCAGCACAGTAAAACGGGCTCCCGGCATGCGCAACCAGAGAAGGCCATGCGGTTTTTGTCGCAGGGTTGCACGGCATTATTCGCGTTGCAGCGCCACCGGTGCTAGGTTGTGGATCGCCGAGGCCGGGGGCAGCCGATGCAACAGACACCAATACTACGGGGTATCGCCGCAGGCGTGTTGGCAGGACTTTTCCTGGCCATCGCGCCGCTGCGCGCGGACACCATTATCGATGAATGGGGAACGGCGAAGTTCCCCGCACCGCCACAACTGAAACCAGCGAAGGTGGATGCCAAGCAAACCGCCATGCTGGTGATGGACTTCACAATGCAGACTTGCAGTATCGAACGCCGTCCGCGCTGTTTTGCGTCGTTGCCGAAAATCGCCAAGCTGGTCGGAGAAGCCCGCGCCAAGGGTGCACTGGTGATCTACAGCATCGCCGGATCGGGCGCGACCGCGGCCAGCATTGTGCCACAGCTTGGGCCTGCGCCGGGCGAAACCATCCTGCCCGCGCTCGGCCCGGACAAATTCATCGGCAGCGATCTTGAGCAGATGCTCAAAGCCAAGGGCATCAAAACCGTGATTGCGGTTGGCACGCAGGCCCAAACTTCGGTGCTGCATACGGCGAGCGCGGCGGCGTTGCGTGGCTTTGCCGTTGTTGTGCCGGTAGATGGCATGTCGTCGGACGATACCTTCCCGGAATTATATACGACGTGGCATCTCTCGACCGCGTCGCGCATCAACGACCGGGTGACACTGACCAAGACCGATATGGTCAGCTTCTAAGTCAGCCAGAACCTCCGGCTACTGCGCAGCCTTCGCACTGTTCGGATATGCGGCGCGCCACATCGCCAGGTGTTTGGCTGCCTCCTGATGTCCGTCGTTCGACCAATGACCGTCGCAGCTCAGAAAGAATTTTCGCCAGTCGGCGTCCTTGGTCGCTTCCAGCAGATCGATGTAGGTCACGCCGAGGTTCGAAGCCAGGGCCGTGAGTTCACGCGTCAGCGGAGGCGTGCCGGCAATGCTGGCGCGCTGGTAGTCGGGTGGGCGCGGAATCGTGAAGATGAGCATCGGGCGCGCCCCGGCAATCGCCTTGATCTGCTCAATGGCATAGCGAAGGCGGGCAAATTGCTCGGCGCTATAGTCGAAATAAAACGAATGAATCTTCGTGCCCTTTGTCTGCGCCCCATCGTTCGGCCCGGAACGCATGTCTTCGTCAAACCGGCCCTTCAACAAACCACCGACCTGCTGGCGCGAGCGAAAGAGGAGCGAATACTCATCGAGCACGGCTGTGGCAGTATTCTTCCATGACAAGCTTTGTGAAGGACCGCCTGGCGGATAGCGCACCTCGTAGTTCGGATAACGACCCACAAGAAGTGGGCGATAGGGAGCGCCTTCACCCAACGCCGACGACGACGGCGCGTCATCAAGGAAATCGTTGTCGGGCAAAATCGAGAGCACCACCGCCTGGTGATCGAACTTGGACGCAAGGGTTTTGTAGAGCATGTAAGCCTGCGTAGAACCGAAGCCGCCGGCCGTTCCAAAATTGAGATGCCGGACGCCCGTCAGCGCCTCAAGCCGGTCGGTAACGCGCCGGCCGTCGGCGATACCCCAACCTTCGACGAAGGAATCTCCGAGGACAACCACGCGCGGCGCCGTCGAGGTCAAAGACGTCTCCGCATCGCGCATGCCGAATAAATTGCTGGAATAGGTGACGTCGAAGCAGCTCTTGCGATGGCTGTATTGCGCGTTTGCCGGGTGCCAGACGCCAAAGTCCTTGTTCAGCATCTGCCAAAACGGAACGATGTTGGCGACGGAATATCGCGGGAGCGAGAAGTCGAGATAGCCGAGCCGGACCACGACCTGGAGGGCCGCTTCCATCGCGACCAACACCAGCGCGATCACCAGTGTCCATTCCCCCAGCTTTTTGAACATCCACGTCCCTAGCAGGCTTCCAACCGTTCAGGCTGAAATTCCCTCACGCACCTTCCACCCCGGTGTCAGTATTTACATACCCAGATGCCGGGGGAAAGCACGAGGGGCCAAACGGCCAGTGTCCGCAGAATAAGGTTAGGCGACAGACCCGCTCGGGCGGCCGGCATGATCGGCAGACCGTGCGTGTCGTTGCGGTGCTGCTTCAGAGGTGGCAATGTCTAACGGCCATTTACCAAACACCGCCCAGGATTCATTTTGAAAGACACTGCAGCCGCGGGTGCGGTCCAGCCTGACTTATTACACGCCAGAATTGCGCATATCGACGGCCTGCGGGCGATCGCGATCCTGGCGGTCATTGGATTCCATGCAGGCTGGCCGGGATTTGCGAGTGGATTCGTCGGCGTCGATATTTTTTTCGTGATCTCCGGATTTCTGATCATCAACCAGATCATTGAGCGGCTGAACGCGGGGAACTTTTCGATCAGCGAATTCTATGCGCGGCGAACAATGCGCATCCTGCCACCTTTTCTGTTGATGCTCGTCTGCTCTTTGGCACTCGCGAAAGCCATACTCGTCTCGCCATCAGAATGGGAATGGTACGGGCTTTCTGCTGCTCTCGCGTCGGCTTTCCTCTCCAACTTTTATTTCTTGGCAAAGCAGGACTATTTCGATCTCGGGATGTTCGAAAAGGTACTTCTCCACACATGGTCGCTCTCCATCGAGGAGCAGTTTTATATCGTTGCGCCGCTTTTACTTGTCCTGCTTTTGCTTCTGTCGGCACGGCTAAAAATAGCGTCGGGCAAGGTGCTGGCGGCGGCTTCCCTCCTGATCTTCGCTTGCAGCCTGATCGGATGCGCGATCTGGACGACGTCCAGCGGAAGGAATTACGGATTCTATCTTGCGCCGTTACGCGCCTGGGAATTCGTTTTGGGCGGCTCGATCGGATTTCTACTCGCTAGGCGGCTCAACATTTTGCCGCCGATCGCGTGGACGATCCTTTCCATTGCTGGCGTCGCCATGACCGTCGTTTCTGCAACATATCTTGACGGCGGACGTTACCCGGGGCTCGCAGCCCTTCTGCCGACGGTCGCCGCAGCCTTGCTGATCCTGTCCGGCTTTGCACTTCCCGAAGGCATTGTTGCGCGGGCTCTATCAACCAAGCCCATGGTCGCGATCGGGCTCATTTCCTACAGCTGGTATCTTTGGCACTGGCCCCTGCTTACGCTTGCCAGGATTGCCGACTTTGGCGACAGCAGCTTCATAAGGGATCAGATCATGATCCTGATCTCATTCCTGCTGGCGATTGCCACCTACTGGCTGGTCGAAAGACCCGTCGCCCAGTGGCGCAGGCGGATCGAATTTGCGCCAATGGCGCCCCGGATTGTCGCAGCCGGCGCCCTCTCGTGCTTCGTTACGATGGCGATGATCGGTGTCGTGGCCGGACTGGAAAATCGTAGCGCCAACGCCAATGCACTGGTCGCCGGGAATTATGCGCTGCTTCCTGCCACCAATCCTGCTTGCCCAAACGCGGGCTGCCCCCGCAGCGAGGGCAAGGACGCAGGATTCATCATGGGCGATTCTCACACCCACAGACTTCGGGTCACGCTTGAACGGGAAGCGAAAAAAGTCGGCGCCCGTTTCCTGCCCGCCGTCACCAAGCCGTCGGAGATCGGATCACAGCATGTCGATTATGTCGTGATCATCAGGCGCTGGGCGGGATGGCTGAGAAATCCAAATGCCGAACGCCGCCTCAGGAATGAGCTCACCGGCCTGAGTCAGAACGGCAAGCGACGAATCCTCGTGATCGGGCCAGTGCCCGTTTTCAACCACAGCATTACCGAATGCATTTTGCGCGCCGAAAAGTACAAGCAGAGCTGGGATGACAAATGCATCCTGCCGAGGTCGCAGGTCGATGCGAGCCGCGCGCGCGGCAAGGACATTCTGGCGAGTGTCGTGCCGACAATTCCGTTGGCCCGTTTTGTCGATCCGATCGATCTTTTCTGCGATGCAGAGCTGTGTCGTCCCTATGCCAAGGCTGGCATTCTGTACAAAGACGACAATCATCTGAGCCAACTCGGCGCGGATTGGCTGTTTGGCGCGCTCAGGGAGCAGTTCCTGTGGGCCCTCACGGGTGAAACCGCGGCTCCAAACCAAGATGTTTTAACAACCAAGGCCCCCTAGGGAGCAGGCGGTTGTTGCTTGCCGTTGAGATAACTCTCAGTCGAACCGCCCCCAGTGCTATTCCGCGTCCTTCCGGGCCGGTGCAGGGCGTTGTTCTTCGTCGTCTTCCGGCAGCAGCTCGGAACCCGGAATAACGTAGCTGCCCGACAGCCAGCGGTTCAGATCGACATCGGCGCAACGCTTCGAGCAAAACGGCTTGTAGCGTGCATCCACGGGCTTGCCGCAGATCGCGCAGGGTTTTGTGTTGGGGTCGGGAGCCATGGCCATGATTTGCAGATAGATGCGAAGGCGAAGCGGATCAAGCCGAAACTATCTAAATCGCACTCGCGTTGAGCCAGCCGTGACGGATCGGGAATCCCTCCCCCGCAAGCAGCGAGACGCTCTCATAGAGCGGCAAGCCCACCACGTTGGTGTAGGAGCCGACCATCTTCACGACGAAGGACCCGGCGATGCCCTGCACGGCATAGCCGCCCGCCTTGCCGCGCCATTCGCCGGAAGCGAGATAGGCCTCGATATCCTCCTCCGACAGACGCTTGAAACGCATGCGGGTTTCGACCAGCCGCTGGCGAAAGGTTTCCTTTGGCGTCACGAGGCAGACACCGGAATAGACGCGGTGATTGCGGCCGGACAGCAGCCGCAGGCATTGCGTGGCTTCGTCGAGCAACTCGGCCTTCGGCAGGATGCGTCGCCCGACAGCGACCACCGTGTCCGCAGCCAGAATGAATGATCCGCGCAACTCTTCATCGAGCCGCACACCATGAAGGGCCGCTTCCGCCTTGCTGCGGGCAAGCCGTGTAGCAAGTGCGCGCGGCAGCTCACCGCGCTTGGGAAGCTCATCGATGTCGGCCGGGCGCAGCGAATCGGGTTCGATCCCGGCCTGATTGATCAGGCTCAGGCGGCGGGGCGAGCCGGACGCGAGCACCAGTTTGGGCTTGCCGATAATCATGGGTATTGCGCCTCAAAAGCTGACGTCAGAACGGATAGCGGACGGCCAGCCTTTTCACAACTGCAACGGAGAGTGTTGGTTTATGCGTTGCCCGCGGGCGGGGGACCGAAGCGCTCCAGGATATGCTTTGACAGTTGCTCGCGGACGTCGCGATAGGCCTGGATGCGCTGGTCGCGGCTGCCTTCGATCACCGACGGATCGGGGGTCGGCCAATATTCCACGGCGGCGGCCAACCGGTGCGTCAGCTCCAGCGCCTTGTGGTGGGCTTTGGGCGAAAGCGTAACGATCAGATCGAAATCGAGCCCGTCCAGGTCTTCCAGTTCCTCGAACGTCATCGGCTGGTGTTCGGCAATACCGACCCCGATTTCCGCCATGGCTGCAACGGCAAAGGGATCGAGGCCGGTGGTCTGCACGCCTGCGGACCGCACCGGAATGGACGGCCCGATCAATTGCGCGAACAGGTGCTCCGCCATCGGCGAGCGGATCGAATTCAGCCCGCAGGCAAACAGGACCGAGCGCGGCCGTGGTTTGTTGGAAGCCACGTTCACCCTCTCCAGTGCAGCACGCAAATGAGGGTGAAGAGACGCCTTGCGGTGTCGAAATCCATGCCGATCTTGCGCGCGAGCCGCTCCATCAGGATCTTGGAACCTTCGTCGTGCATCCCGCGCCGTCCCATATCGAGCGCTTCAATGCGATCCGGCGTTGCGGTGCGGATGGCCTGATAGTAGCTGTCGCAGATCATGAAGTAGTCCTTCACGATCCGGCGAAATGGCGTCATCGAAAGAAGATGTTTCATCACCGCTTCGCCCTTGGCGGTCTTGATGTCGAACGTCAGCCGGTTCTCGGCGATGCTGAGCTGCAGGGTATAAGGCCCACCCTTGTGACCTTCCGGCGCGAAGTTGTTGTCCTCGATCAGGTCATAGATCGCGACAGCGCGCTCGTGTTCGACATCCGGATTGGAGCGGCCGATGGATTTTTCGTCGAGCGTGACCTCGACCAGATAGAAGCCCCTGGATTTGGGCTCGCGGCTCATCTGGGATTGAGGCGGATCGCCACCGAGCGCGCGTGACCGTCGAGGCCCTCGGCTTCGCCCAGCGCAATGGCGGCCGGCGCAAGCGCACGCAAGGACTCCGGCGTGCATTTCAGGATCGACGTGCGCTTCATGAAATCGAGCACGCCAAGACCCGAAGAGAAGCGCGCTGAACGCGCGGTCGGCAGGACATGGTTGGAGCCCGCGATATAGTCGCCGATCGCTTCCGGGGTGTGCGCGCCAAGAAAGATCGCCCCGGCATTGCGAATTTTCGTCGCCAGCGCCTCGGCCTGCTCCGACACGATCTCGATGTGCTCGGGCGCAATGGCATCGACCAGCGGCACGGCATCGTCGAGGCTGCGCACCAGAATGATGGCGCCGAAATCGCGCCATGAAGCGCTCGCCACCGCTTCGCGCGGCAGGCGTGCGAGCTGACTCGCGACGGCCTTTTCCACCGCATCGACCAACGACGCGTCGTCGGTAATCAGGATGGATTGCGCGCTGACGTCATGCTCGGCCTGCGCCAACAGGTCTGCAGCGATCCAGTCCGGGTGACCGTCGCTGTCCGCCAGCACCAACACTTCCGACGGTCCGGCCACCATGTCGATGCCGACCTTGCCAAAGACCAGCCGTTTCGCCGCCGCTACATAGGCGTTGCCCGGCCCAACGATCTTCGACACCGGCGCGATGGTTTCGGTGCCGTAAGCCAGCGCGGCCACCGCCTGCGCACCGCCGACGCGATAGATTTCATCGACGCCCGCGAGTTGCGCCGCGGCCAGCACCAGCGGATTGAGTTTCCCGTCCGGCGCGGGCACCACCATCACCACGCGCGGCACGCCGGCAACTTTCGCCGGCACGGCGTTCATCAGCACGGATGACGGATAGGCCGCGGTGCCGCCGGGCACATACAGGCCAACGGCCTCAATGGCAGTCCAGCGCCCGCCAAGCTCGACGCCCAGCGGATCGGTCCAGCGCTCGTCCTTCGGCAGCTGGCGGCGGTGATAAACTTCGATGCGTTCGCGCGCGAGCTTCAGCGCATCGAGCGCGGGCTTGGCGCATTGCGCCGCGGCGCCCGCGATCTCGGCCTGCGAAACACGCAGCCCGGATTTGGACAGATCGACCCGGTCGAATTTCTCCGTCAGCGCGATCAGCGCGCGATCGCCGTTGTCGCGCACTTCGGCGATAATGGCGCGGACAGCCTGCTCCACGTCCTGCGACGCTTCCCGCTTGGTATCGAGAAAGGCGCGGAAACGCTGGGCAAAATCAGCGGCTTTGGTATCGAGGTGGATAGGCATGACCGGATCCTTGGCCATTACCTAAAGTCGGTAACGGGTGACAGGTCAATGGCTTGGGGCTAGCGGCCCGTCAACCCGGCTTGCGGGCTTCAGAAGCGGTTTCGGCGACCAGGGTTTCGGCGTGCTGCGGGCAATCGCAGGTCCAGGTTGGGCCAATATCGGCGATCTCGGCTTCCAGGCACTCGACCTGCAGCCGCAGCGCCTTGCCACCGTCGAATGTCAGGACCACTTCCCCGCCCGGGGCATCGCTTTCGACAAAATCCACCGCCAGCAGGTTCAGCACGGCGTCCTTGTCGTTCGGATCGATGCCGCGGCTTTTGCAGGAGAACACCCGCTCGAAACGCAGCCCGGTGCGGCAGCGGCGAAAATCCTGGCCCTCATTGGCGGCCAGCCAGTCGAAGCGGTCAACGCCAAGCACCAGCCGCTTTTCCTTCGGCAACCAGTAAACATCGGAGACCTTGATCGAAGAATCCTGCAGATGCGCAAAAATGACCTCGAGGTCGTCCTTGTCCAGAGCGATGAGCTTTAACGGTTCCATGACAGCGTCTTCTGCCGGTTGTGTCATGACGTAGCTAGGCAGACCCATGGACGGGCGCAAGCCCGAACCGGTTCGATAAATGTTTAACCGCTGATGCGTTCGACGGTAGCGCCGCAGGCGACCAGCTTGTCCTCAAGCCGCTCAAAACCACGGTCGAGGTGATAGACGCGGTTGACCATGGTCTCGCCTTCGGCGGCAAGAGCCGCGATCACCAGCGACACCGAGGCGCGCAAGTCGGTCGCCATCACGGGGGCGCCCTTCAATTTCTCGACGCCTTCGATGGTCGCGGTCTGGCCGCTGAGCTGGATCTGCGCGCCGAAACGCACCAGCTCCTGCACATGCATGAAGCGATTTTCGAAAATGGTCTCGGTGATGCGTGAGGTGCCCTTGGCGCGCGTCATCAGGGCGATGAGCTGCGCCTGCATGTCGGTGGGAAACCCGGGATGGGGTTCGGTGGTCACATCCACCGGCGAAATGCCCCCGCCGTTGCGGCTGATCCGGATGCCTTTGTTGGTCGGAGACACCGTCGCGCCGGATTGGGCGATCACATCCAGCGACGACTGGAACAGCTCCGGTCGCGCGCCTTCCAGCAGCACGTCGCCGCCGGTCATCGCCACCGCCATGGCATAGGTGCCGGCCTCGATACGGTCCGGCACCACGCTGTGGCGTGCACCGTGCAATTTGGACACGCCTTCGATGACGATGCGCGAGGTGCCGGCGCCGGTGATATTGGCACCCATCTTGTTGAGGCATTCGGCGACGTCGGTGATTTCGGGTTCCTGCGCTGCATTCTCGATCACCGTCGTGCCGCTGGCGAGCGTCGCCGCCATCAGCGCGATATGCGTGCCGCCAACCGTCACCTTGGGGAAATTGATTTCGCCGCCGCGCAGACCGTTGGGCGCATAACCCAGCACATAGCCGGCATCGATTTCGATCTTGGCGCCCAGCTGCTTCAGCGCCATCAGCAGAAAATCGACCGGACGCGTGCCGATGGCGCAGCCGCCCGGCAGCGACACCTTGGCCTGGCCCATGCGCGCCAGCAGCGGCGCAAGCACCCAGAAGCTCGCACGCATTTTTGAGACGAGCTCATAGGGCGCGGTGGTATCGACGATATTGGCCGCCGAAATATGGACCGTCTGGCCGTTATACGGCGCGTCGCCGGAACGCTTGCCGCTCATCATCATATCGACGCCGTGATTGAGCAGGATGCGCTGCAGGAGTCCGACGTCGGCGAGCCGCGGGACGTTATCGAGGATCAGCGTCTCTTCGGTGAGGAGGCTGGCGATCATCAGCGGAAGCGTGGCGTTCTTGGCCCCGGAAATCGGGATCGACCCGATGAGGGGCGCGCCGCCGACGATACGAATGCGATCCATAATCTCTCCGCGAATGCCGGCGCGTTGGCCGACGGTAGTCACATGGCCCGATTGCGGCGAAAGTCCGGTTCGACGCCCTAACAAGGACAGCCTAGCGGTTATTTCCCGCCTTCGGACGGCTTTTCCGCGGTGTTCCGGGCCCGCGCCTGCACCTTGCGCCGGCGCAGATTGGCCCTCAGTTCCGCCGCCAAACGCTCGGACCGGCTGGGCTTCTTGCCGGGCCGCACAGGCGATTCCTGCTTGGTGGTCGTCATGCGATCCCTTAGCGGCAGGGCCCCGCGCGGCGCAAGAGGCGCTGCTACACAAGGTTATCAAAACGAGGCCATTTTAGCGGCCCCTGATCCTTGCGAAGGCGGAACCCTTGTGGCAGTTTCCGCCGCGTCGCGCCCATCGCGCACAACCTCAGCTGCCGTAGCTCAGTGGTAGAGCACTCCATTGGT
>CANKHA010000046.1 GCA_947481685.1 Bradyrhizobiaceae bacterium | reverse complement strand
GCGCCTCAGACAGCAAGAACAAATCAGTCATGGCGATGCCTCCTCGCACCGCCATTGAATCAACCGTTCAAGTGTTCCGCAATAACTTTAATGGGTCCTGAGCCTAGACGCAATCGGAAGTGCTCAGTGAGCAGCGCCCTGATCTGATCGAAATCCATTCCGTTAGTAGCTCCGTGCATTACCAGCACCTGAGCTACGTAGCCGAGATGTCGAGACAAACTTATAGCGTGCTTCGGGTCACGAGTACGTAGCGAGACCTTTAGGGTGGTTAGCCTGCCACGCGGATGGAGTGCGCGCGGTATCGGCCACCGGAAGTAATAAATCCGATGCCGGAACATCGTGAGATATGACGGGTTGAACAAGGCAAATGCCTCCCTTGAGTTTCCCACCGGAGAAAACCCAGAGCTAAGGCATTGATCTTTTGGAAAATGGTGGGCGCGACAGGGATCGAACCTGTGACCCCTTCCATGTCAAGGAAGTGCTCTTCCGCTGAGCTACGCGCCCCTAGTGCCGCCGATTGAATTTCCTATGCCGCGCACGGCAACCTCAGTCAGGAACTTCAAATCGAAAAAGCGGCACTAGAATTATAACGTTGCTAGTGCCCCATCGCTTCCGCAAGTTCGTACCGGTAGTTGCCGCAATGTCCTACGAACTTCGGAAGCGGGGCGCTAGCGGGGGTGTCTTATCGGCTCAAAACGAGGGTGGCAAGCGCTAGCCGCGACCGGCGTTCCTGCCCTGCTCAGGCCGCCAACATCTTGTTCACTTCGTTGACCAGGTCGCGCAGATGCACGGGCTTCGACAGCACCTTGGCGTGCTTGGGCGCCGCATTGTCCGCGTTGAGCGCCACCGCCGCGAAACCGGTGATGAACATGATCTTGATATCCGGGTCGAGCTCCGAGGCGCGGCGCGCCAGCTCGATGCCATCCATTTCCGGCATCACGATATCGGTCAGAAGCAGCTCAAAAGGCTCTTCCCGCAGCCGCTGATAGGCCGACAGGCCGTTGTCATAGGAGGTAACCTCGAAACCGGCGTTCTGCAGCGCCTTCATCAGGAAGCGGCGCATGTCGGTATCGTCTTCGGCAAGGAGGATTTTGGCCATTCATTAACTCGTTGGAGAACACGAAACCGGTGACGTCCACCCTCGCGGGCCTTACACCGTCCATAAGCACTGTGGGGGGTAAATATCGCGTGAACCCCCGATAATTCCTGGCGGCGCGATCGGCTCAAAAGCAGCCTGTCGAGTAGTATGGTATACAGGAAACTTGGGCGCGGGCATCCGCGCAAACGCCCGCCCTGACGGAATCGGACCCGGCGATGCAGAAACCCAAGGACGAGTTCGATCCGCCGTTCGAGGTTCTCGAACCGGAAAAAAAGGGCAGCGCGACGGTTTTCAACTCCCCCCACAGCGGGCGCATCTATCCCACCGACTTCCTGATTTCGTCCCGGCTCGATCTGCCGACGTTGCGCCGATCCGAGGATTCATTCGTCGATGAATTGTTCGCCGGCGTGGTGCAGCGCGGACATCCGCTGATGCGGGCGCATTTCCCGCGCTGTTATGTCGATGTAAACCGCGAGCCCTATGAACTCGACCCTCGCATGTTCGACGGTCGCCTGCCCTCCTTCGCCAATACGCGCTCCATGCGGGTAGCTGGCGGGCTCGGCACTGTCGCGCGCGTCGTTGGAGACGCACAGGAAATCTACGGCCAGCGCCTTGCGGTCGATGAGGCGCTGCGGCGAATCGAGACGCTCTACAAACCGTACCACCGTGCTTTGCGCAGGCTGATCACGCGGGTGCACCGGGATCTCGGGACCGCCTTGCTCGTCGATTGCCATTCCATGCCCTCGACCACCGCGGCCAAGGAAGAACGACCCCGCGCCGATGTCGTCCTGGGCGACCGCTACGGAACGAGCTGCGCACCCATCGTCTCTGAGACTGTCGAGCAGACTTTGCGATCGCTGGGCTACACCGTCAGCCGGAACAAGCCCTATGCCGGGGGTTTCATCACCGAGCATTACGGCAACCCCGCAGCCGGCCTGCATTCCATCCAGCTGGAGCTGAACCGCGCGCTCTACATGGATGAGCGGCGGTACGAGCGCTCTGCGTCTTTCGCGCAGCTCGCGGCCGATCTGGAGGCATTGGGTGACTGTTTGGCCGCGATCCCGCTGGAGGAATTGCGTCCCTATCGCGCCGCCGCCGAGTAAGCGGCAAGTCTTGGAGGCAAAAAAAAGGGCCGCCAGCTAAAAGCGGCGGCCCAAGTCTAGGGAGGAAACGCCCAAGGAGGGCGGCGGGTAGGCAATCACGCGATCGCTTACCGCACCGCAACAATATGCCAGTGCGACGCACCAAGTGCAAGCCAAAATGGTCGTTTTTCTATGCGTTTTACGCATGGCTGCCGGACGCGTGTCCGGTACGCAACGTTGTCGCAGGCCCAGTTGCGGTGCTCCCGACTCTTCGGTACCCGAGGAGGTAACATCAGAAATGAGCGGAAAATGACGGCAATTGATTTCGCAGCCTTCGTCGACAAGCTGGCGACAGTCTCCGGGGAGACCATCCTTCCATTTTTCCGCACCGCTCTGGCCGTGGAAGCAAAGCATCGGGATGACGGCGCATTCGATCCCGTCACGGCCGCAGATCGCGGGGCCGAAACATCGATGCGCACGCTGATTCGCGAGGCTTTCCCTGCTCATGGCATCATCGGCGAGGAATACGGCGCTGAGCAGCCGGATGCCGAATATGTCTGGGTGCTCGACCCTATCGACGGCACCAAGGCTTTTATCTCCGGCATGCCTCTGTGGGGCACGCTGATCGCGCTGACACGTTTCGGCGAGCCGGTTTTCGGCATGGTGCATCAGCCATTCATCGGCGAACGCTTCACCGGTGACGGCGGCGCGGCACATTATCGAGGCCCGGCGGGAGAACGCGATTTGCGCGTGCGGCCCTGCGCCTCGCTACAGGAAGCGATCATTTACACAACCAGCCCGGTGTTGATGAATCCTGCCGATCGGGAATGCTTCTTCCGCGTGGAGAAAGAAGCGCGGATGTCCCGTTACGGCGGCGATTGCTACGCGTATTGCCTGCTGGCAGCCGGCCTGATCGACGTCATCGTCGAAACCGAACTGAAGCCGCATGACGTGATGGCGTTGATCCCGATCATCACCGGCGCCGGCGGCGTTATCACGACCTGGGAAAATGGCCCGCCGCAAGGCGCCGGCCGCATTGTTGCTGCAGGCGACCCGCGGGTCCATGCCGCCGCGCTTGAGCTATTGAATAAAGCATGATCCCGAAAAGTGGGAACCGGTTTTCGGACCGGATCATGCGTCAGGCAAACAATTCTCAGGCGAACAGCGGCGTACCCGGCACAAACGCATCGAAGGCTGCCCAGAACTGGCTGCGGTAGCGGTCATGCTCCATCAGCATTTCGTGCTCCGAACCGGCCACGATCAGATGCGACCCGGCACGCATCCGCATTGCGAAGGTCTCGATTGCCTGCGTTGAGACCACCGCGTCGCGGCCGGGGCCGATCAGCAGGATCGGCTGGCGGATTTGTGAGCCGAAAGAATGCTCAGAAAAATCCTTCATCACTTTGAACGCGGAATCTGCCCAGGCGATTGTCGGAGCAGCAACGCCGAGCGCCGGCTCTGCTTCCAGCACGGCGGCGTTGCGCGCATAGCGCACCGGATCCGACGTCAGCATGTTGCCGACGAAAGGCCGCGCATTCACCGGCACGCGATCACCGCCGGGAATGTACGAAGAGCCCATGCCAAACACCCGGGCAGCGCCGACAACGACGCGTGCGACGCTCTGGCTCCGCGTGCCCCGCAAGGCAATCATCGGGGCCGAGAGCACAATGCGGTCGAACCAGCGATAACCCTGGCGTGCCGCGCGCAACAGGATTGCGCCACCCATGGAATGGCCGATAGCGAAAAACGGCGGAGGACAATCCGGCAACACCACGTTCTGCATGAAGGTCTGAAGGTCGGTATCGTATTGCGAGAAATTGCTGATATGGCCCTTCAGCGGATCGTCCAGCAGCCGATCGGACAACCCCTGCCCGCGCCAGTCCAGCGCCGCCACGGCAAAACCCCGCGCACGCAAATCGAGCACCGTCTCGTAATATTTTTCGATGAATTCCGCGCGGCCCTGAAAGATGCAGACCGTGCCCTTGCGGCCCGCCGGCGGTGCCCAGCGCGCATAACGCAACGAGACCCCGTCAGTGGTACGGATCGTTCCCGTGTCCGCGTGGTCGGGGACCGGGTTGGCCGGGATCGATACGAGTTTCATGGATGAATCGGCACTAAAGCGTTTTCGAGCGAAGTGGAATCCGGTTCGCGTAAAGAAAACGCGTCACGGTTTAATAAGAGCATGTTCAGACGCAAAACCGGTACCCACTTTGGCTGAACATGCTCTTTCTAGCTTGAGAAGGGCGTTATAGCAGTCCGACGCAATGGCTCAAGTTAACGGCTCGCAAGCGCCACCAAAAACGCGGCTCAAAACCTCTTGCGACTGCCAAAATCGCTTCCTACCTGTTTCCCAGCGCAGGCCCTATGGCTGCGCCCGGGTCAGGTTCGGCCATTCGGCGGACCACCCGCATATCGCTCACAACGGAGGATATGCTTATGCGGACGTTTGATCTCACCCCCCTTTATCGTTCTACCGTCGGCTTTGACCGGCTGTTCTCTCTGCTCGACCAGGGTAACGGTTTTGAAGCCGCGCCCGGTTACCCGCCCTACAATATCGAGCGCACCGGCGAGAACGACTATCGCGTCACCGTAGCGGTTGCCGGCTTCGGCCAGGACGACCTCGCGATCGAAGTCAAAGAAAACACCCTGAAGATCCGTGGCGAACACAAGGACAAGCAGGACAAGGCCGGCGAGGTGCTCCATCAGGGCATCGCGGCACGCGCCTTTGAACGCGTATTCCAGCTCGCCGACTTCGTACAGGTGAAGGATGCTTCGCTCGAAAACGGTCTGCTTCACGTCGATCTCGTCCGCGAGATTCCGGAAGCGAAGAAGCCACGCAACATCCCGATCGGGAATGGCTCTGCGAAGAGTGAGCAGCCGCAGGTGATCGCCGCCAAAGCTGCGTAACTGGACTGCGTAACTTCGCGTCCCCAGGCTGACAAACGGAAAGCGCCCCGGAAAACCGGGGCGCTTTTTGTTTTCAGGATTGTCTCGCCTTCAATCGAAGGCTTGTACCTGTGGAGCTTTTAAAGCCGGGTTTTCCGCAGGCGCGGGCTTCAAGGCTGCCGACGCATTCGTCGCATCCGTCTGCGGCTTTGTCTTGGCATCCGCCTTGGATTCCGGCTTCGGCGACTCCGGTTTTGCTGACTCTGATTTTGCGGACTCTGACTTAAGCGCCTCCTTGGGTGCTTCAACAGATTCAGCAGGCTTGGCTACAGGCGGCCTGGCTGCAACCTTCGGAGCAGCCGGCTTCGCGGCGGTCGGGGCGCGCGACGGCGCTTGCGGAGCGGTGGTATTGTCACGCGGCGCGTAGATCACAGCCGGATCGCCTGGCGTGCGCGACGACTGGCCATCGTAGTTCCCGCGCTGTTCGTACCGAGGCTGGCCCTGATAGCTTCCGCGCTGTTCGGTTTGAGGCTGGCCGTAGTAGCTCCCTTGGCGATCGTAATTCGCCGGTGGCTCATAACCACTGCGCGGTGCCGGTGCATTCTCATCGGAGTAGTAGGACGGCGGCGCATAACGGTTGGCATAGACCGAACCCCGGCCTTCGCCCATCGGACGCACGGCCAGGATCCGGCCGGTCCATGCATCGGCAGCAACCCTGACCTCGATACCGCGGCCATCGATCGCGCGCAGCACATAGCGCGCTCCACGCTGGACCGGTGGGCTGATGGGTTCCAGGCCCATCGACTGCACGGTGGATGTGATTGCGTAGGGGGACAGAATGCCCTGGGCGAATGCCGGCGTCGCCAGCATGGCCGGAACTCCCGCAACCAGAGCAAAGCAGATCGCAATTTTCGCCTTCACGGCGGATCTCCCTGAACGACAACCCCCGGGAGGTAACGTCAGCCCGGATTGGGGCGGCGCTAGGGCACCGCGCATGTCTGGCGAGCCACGTTCAATTGAAGCGACGTGTTGCGCAATCGCCATTGCGCCAGCAGCCCCGTCCGTGTTCCCATATGGGCGGTAGAACCGGACCGGACTAAATCACCGCGCGTCGTCCTGTTTTGCCACCAGAAAATTGACATCGGCATTTAGGACAGCGATACTGTCCTATTGCTCCGCGAAACCCGCTGGCCGTGCCGGTCAAAGGGCTTGCGAAGCGGCAGCCGGCAGGGTGAAAGCCCTGGCCTGGCGCCCAAGATTAAGCGGCCTCGCGGAGCCAGCTAACGGCTTCTGAGAAGGCTGCCTTCGCTGAATACTTTTGCCTCCGATCGCGGTTGGTATGCCGCGAACAAGGCAGGTGCGGACTGAGACATGACGACTGGCGGCCACGGCAAGAAGGATGGCGAACGCAGGGCTTCGGCAACGAAGTTCATGGGTCTGCGCGCGTCCGATTTTGCCGATTCCGCCGATCCGGGCGTGCCCGCTGCGCAGGGTCTCTACGATCCCGCACTCGACAAGGATTCCTGCGGCGTCGGTTTCATCGCCGACATCAAGGGCCGCAAGTCACAGAAGATCGTCAAGGATGCACTGACCATTCTGGTCAATCTCGAACATCGCGGTGCAGTGGGCGCCGACCCGCGCGCCGGCGACGGTGCCGGCATCCTGATACAGATTCCGCACAAGTTCTTTGCGCGCAAGGCAGCCGAAATCGGTTTCTCCCTGCCTGCTCCGGGCGAATACGCCGTCGGTTATCTGTTCATGCCGCGCGATGAAGCCTGGCGCGACGTCATCCGCAAAATCTATGGCGAGATGATCGTGCGCGCGGGTATGGAGTTGCTTGGCTGGCGCGAAGTGCCCACCGACAATTCCAGCCTCGGCGTCTCCGTGAAGCCGACCGAGCCGGTGCATCTTCAAGTCTTCATCGGCCGCGGTAAGGACATCAAGAACGAAACCGATTTCGAGCGCGAGCTTTACGTTCTGCGCAAGGAGATTTCGAACACCATCTACCGCCGGCGCGAACGGCGGCTCTCCGGCTACTATCCGGTGTCGATCTCGTGCCGCACGGTGATCTACAAGGGCATGTTCCTCGCCGACCAGCTCGGCGCCTACTACCCCGACCTGTATGAACCGGATTTCGAGAGCGCGCTGGCACTCGTGCATCAGCGCTTCTCCACCAACACCTTCCCGACCTGGTCGCTGGCGCATCCCTATCGGATGATCGCGCATAACGGCGAGATCAACACGCTGCGTGGCAACGTGAACTGGATGGCGGCACGTCAGGCTTCGGTGTCCTCGCCGCTGTTCGGCGACGATATGAGCAAGCTGTGGCCAATTTCCTACGAAGGTCAGTCGGACACCGCCTGCTTCGATAACGCGCTCGAATTCCTGGTGCAGGGCGGTTATTCACCAGCCCACGCCATGATGATGATGGTGCCGGAAGCCTGGGCGGGTAATCCGCTGATGGACGAAGAGCGCCGCGCTTTCTACGAATACAACGCCGCGCTGATGGAGCCGTGGGATGGCCCGGCTGCGCTCGTCTTCACCAACGGCCGGCAGATCGGCGCGACGCTCGACCGCAACGGCCTGCGTCCTGCGCGTTATTTCCTCACCCGCGACGACCGCATCGTCATGGCTTCCGAGATGGGCGTGCTGCCGATCCCCGAGAAGGACATCGTGCGCAAGTGGCGGCTGCAGCCGGGCAAGATGCTGCTCGTCGATCTCGACGAAGGCCGGCTCATTCCCGACGACGAATTGAAAGCGACGCTGGCGAAGAGCCATCCCTACAAGGAGTGGCTCACGCGCACACAGCTGGTGCTGGAAGACCTGCCGGCGGTTTCGGCCAAGGCCACCGGCACCAACCTGTCGCTGCTCGATCGCCAGCAGATGTTCGGTTACACCGAGGAAGACATCAAGATTTTGATGTCGCCGATGGTTGCGAACTCGGAGGAAGCCACCGGGTCGATGGGGACCGACACGCCGATCTCCGCGCTGTCGAAGAAGGCGAAGCTGCTATTCACCTACTTCAAGCAGAACTTCGCTCAGGTCACAAACCCGCCGATCGATCCGATCCGCGAAGAGCTGGTGATGAGCCTCGTCTCCATCATCGGACCGCGGCCGAACCTGTTCGACCTTGAAGGCACCTCGCGCACCCAGCGCCTGGAAGTGCGCCAGCCGATTCTGACCAACGAAGACCTGGAAAAGATTCGCGCGATCTCCAAGCTCGACGGCACGCATTTCAAGTCGGCGACGCTCGACATAACCTACCCGGCGGATAACGGCGCTGCCGGTATGAAAGATGCGCTCGACAGCCTCTGTGCGCGCGCAGAATCCTCCGTGCGCGACGGCACCAACATTCTTGTCCTGTCCGACCGCGCGGCAAGCGCGGAGCGCCTGGCGATCCCGTCGCTGCTGGCCTGCGCTGCTGTGCATCATCATCTTATCCGCGAAGGGCTGCGCACGTCTGTCGGTCTCGTGGTGGAGTCGGCCGAGCCGCGCGAAGTGCATCACTTTGCCTGTCTCGCCGGTTATGGCGCGGAAGCGATCAACCCGTATCTCGCGTTCGAAACCCTGCTTGAGCTGACGAAAAATCTGCCGCAGAAGATCGACGACAAGGAAGCTCTCAAGCACTACATCAAGGCGATCGGCAAAGGCCTGCTCAAGGTGATGTCCAAGATGGGCATCTCCACCTATCAGTCGTATTGCGGCGCGCAGATTTTCGACGCCGTGGGTCTGAAGGCTGAATTCGTCTCGACCTATTTCACCGGCACGGCGACGCGCATCGAAGGCATCGGCCTCGAGGAAGTCGCGGAAGAGACTGCGCAGCGGCATCGCGACGCCTTCGGCAACTCTCCGGTCTATGAAGACTCGCTCGACGTCGGCGGCGAATACAAATTCCGCGTGCGCGGCGAAAACCATGCCTGGAATGCCGCGTCGGTCGCCGCCCTGCAGCACGCGGTGCGCGGCAATTCCTATGACAACTACCGCGCCTTCGCGAAGGATCTGAACGAACAGGCCGAAAAGCTGCTGACGATCCGCGGATTGTTCAAGCTGAAGAGCGCACAGGACGAAGGCCGCCGTCCGATCCCGATCGAAGAGGTCGAGCCGGCGAAGGATCTCGTCAAGCGCTTCTCGACCGGCGCCATGTCTTACGGTTCGATCTCTCGCGAGGCGCATACCACGCTCGCGATCGCGATGAACCGCATCGGCGGCAAGTCCAACACCGGCGAAGGCGGCGAGGAATCGGACCGTTTCGTTCCGCTGCCGAACGGCGACAGCATGCGTTCGGCGATCAAGCAGGTTGCTTCCGGCCGCTTCGGCGTCACCACCGAGTATCTCGTCAATTCGGACATGATGCAGATCAAGATGGCGCAGGGCGCGAAGCCCGGCGAAGGCGGACAATTACCCGGCCACAAGGTCGACAAGACCATTGCCGCGGTGCGCTATTCGACGCCGGGCGTCGGCCTGATCTCGCCGCCTCCGCATCACGACATCTATTCGATTGAAGACCTGGCACAGCTGATCTTCGACCTGAAGAACGTCAATCCTGACGGGCTGGTTTCGGTGAAGCTGGTCTCGGAAGTCGGCGTCGGTACAGTTGCCGCCGGAGTCTCCAAGGCGCGCGCCGACCATGTGACCATTTCAGGCTTCGAAGGCGGCACCGGCGCTTCGCCGCTGACCTCGATCAAGCATGCCGGCTCTCCCTGGGAGATCGGGCTCGCCGAAACGCACCAGACGCTGGTGACCAACCGGCTGCGCGGCCGTATCGCGGTTCAGGTCGATGGCGGTGTCCGTACCGGCCGCGACGTCGTCGTGGGCGCGCTGCTCGGCGCCGATGAATTCGGCTTCTCGACCGCTCCACTGATTGCAGCGGGCTGCATCATGATGCGCGTCTGCCACCTCAACACCTGCCCGGTGGGCGTGGCGACGCAGGACCCGGTGCTGCGCAAGCGCTTCAAGGGCCAGCCCGAACATGTCATCAACTATTTCTTCTTCGTCGCCGAAGAGGTGCGCGAGATCATGGCCTCGATGGGCTATGCGCGCTTTGACGAAATGATCGGGCAGATGCAGATGCTCGACCGCAGCGAGCTGGTTGCGAACTGGAAGGCCAAGGGACTCGATTTCTCCAGGCTGTTCCACAAGCCCGATGCCCCGAAGGGCGTGCATATCTCGAAGCGCGAGAACCAGGATCACAAGATCCACGACATCCTCGACCGCAAGTTCATCGAACAGGCCAAGGGCGCGCTGGAAAACGGCACGCCGGTGACGATCGAGACGGAGATTCACAACACCGACCGTACGGCGGGCGCGATGCTCTCCGGCGTCGTTGCCAAGCGCTACGGCCATGTGGGCCTGCCTGACGACACCATTACGGTCAAGCTGAAGGGCACCGCGGGTCAAAGCTTCGGCGCATGGCTGGCGCATGGCGTCACCTTCGAACTCGAAGGCGAAGGCAACGACTATGTCGGCAAGGGCATTTCCGGCGGCAAGCTGATCGTCAAGCCTGCGCCTGACTCCGGCATCGTGCCGGAAGAGTCGATCATCGTCGGCAACACAGTGATGTATGGCGCCATCGCAGGGGAATGTTATTTCCGCGGCATTGCAGGCGAGCGCTTCGCCGTGCGCAACTCGGGTGCCACCGCGGTGGTCGAAGGCGCGGGCGATCACTGCTGCGAATACATGACCGGCGGCATCGTGGTGGTGCTCGGCAACACCGGGCGCAACTTTGCGGCCGGCATGTCGGGCGGCATCGCCTATGTGCTGGATGAAGACGGCACCTTCGAGCAACGCTGCAACCGCGGCATGGTCGAATTGCAGGAAATGCCGGAGTGGATCGAAGGCGAGATGCACGGCGATCTGACCGACATGACGCGTTTTGATTGCGAGCGCCTGCATGCGCTGATCAGCGATCATGCGCGTTACACCGACTCGAAAAGAGCCAAGGACATTCTCGCCGCTTGGAGCAGCTACGTTCCTAAATTCCGCAAGGTGATGCCGCTGGAGTTCAGCCGCGCCCTCAAGGAAATGGAAACAGCGCGCACCATGCAGGCGGCGGAGTAAGCTGCGTAACCATGGGTAAGATCACCGGTTTTCTTGAGTTCGAACGCGCCGACCGTGCCTATGAGCCGGTCGAGCAGCGCATCAAGCATTGGCGCGAATTCGTGCTGCCGTTGCCCGACGAGAGCAACAAGCAGCAAGCCGCGCGCTGCATGGATTGCGGCATTCCGTATTGTCACACCGGTTGCCCGGTGAACAACCAGATCCCGGACTGGAACGACCTTGTCTACAAGGATCGCTGGGAAGAGGCCGCGCGCAACCTGCACTCGACCAACAATTTTCCGGAAGTGACGGGCCGTGTTTGCCCGGCGCCCTGCGAAGCGTCCTGCACACTCAACATCGAAGACAACCCGGTCGCCATCAAGACCATCGAATGCGCGATCGCGGACCGTGCTATCGAGAACGGCTGGGTGAAGCCGGAGCCGGCATCGCACAAGACAGGCAAAAAAATTGCGGTGATCGGTTCAGGCCCTGCTGGCATGGCCTGCGCGCAACAACTCGCGCGCGCCGGGCATGACGTGCATGTGTTCGAGAAATTCGCCAAGGCCGGCGGTCTTCTCCGCTACGGCATTCCCGACTTCAAGATGGAGAAGGGCATTGTCGACAAACGTGTCGACCAGCTGCAGGCGGAGGGCGTCACCTTCCACTACGGCGCGCATGTCGGCGTGAACTTGCCGGCAGAAAAGCTGCTGAAGGAATACGACGCCGTCGCGCTCACCGGCGGTTCTGAAAAGCCGCGCGATCTGCCGGTTCCCGGCCGCGATCTCGCCGGCATTCACTTCGCCATGGAATTCCTGCCGCAGCAGAACCGCCTTGTCAGCGGCGAGGCCGCACCGGCGGACGACCTGCCGCCCATCCTCGCCAAGGACAAGCATGTGGTGGTGATCGGCGGCGGCGATACCGGTTCCGACTGCATCGGCACCTCGATCCGTCACGGCGCGCTTTCGGTGTCGAATCTGGAAGTCATGCCGCAGCCGCCGGCGAAGGAAAACAAGCTGCTCACCTGGCCGGACTGGCCGATGAAGCTGCGCACCTCGTCCAGCCATGAGGAAGGCGCCGAGCGCGACTTCGCGGTGATGACAACTAAATTTTCGGGCGAGAACGGCCGCGTCACCACGCTGCATTGCACGAAGGTCGACGCCAAGATGCAGCCGATCCCCGGCAGCGCGTTCGAGATCAAGGCCGATCTCGTTCTGCTCGCCATGGGCTTCGTGCATCCGGTGCACGAAGGGCTGGTGAAGTCGCTCGGGCTTGAGCTCGACAAGCGCGGCAACGTCCGCGCCAATACCGACGACTACCGCACCTCGGTGGATAAGGTCTTTGCGGCAGGCGATTTGCGCCGCGGCCAATCACTGGTGGTCTGGGCGATCCGCGAAGGCCGCCAGGCCGCCCACGCCATCGACAAATTCCTGATGGGTACGACGACGCTGCCGCGCTGACTGGAGCGCAATCCGGCGAAAGCCTGTCCCGGACTTGATCCGGGATGGGAACCGGTTCGCCGCAAGATTGCGCGACAAACCAGCTAGCGGCGGAAGAAGCTGAACGGTGAGAAGAACGGCGTTTGTGCAGGCGCCGGCTGTGCCGCGGGACGTGGCCGACGCGGCTGGTTCGCAGCCTGAGTCTCGACCTTCTTCTGGTCGGCCTGAGCAGGAGACGCGACCGGGATCTCCACCGGGGTAATCGTTCCGGGCTCCTGATTCAGGTTCGCCGTCAGGAGCGTAGCGCCACTGCCCTGTTGCCAAACGAAATCGTCAGCCCGGCCTTTCAGCGGCGAGACCGGTTCGCCCTTCACAAGCACGCGCGATGCAATCGGATCCGACGCCGCCGGGCGCATGCTGGCGCCGCCGAGCAATTCATCCGACGCAGGTGCTATACCCGCGGTGAGCGGCAGCACGGCGCCGACGACCGGTCTGGCGACGACGCTGTTGGGGCGCGGAGCCGAAGGCTGCGTATCGACCGGCAAGGCAACGGGCGTTGCGCGCGCCGTCATCACACGCTGGATTTCGCGCTCGACAAAGTGCGCGAGTTTGCGCGCGCCGTATTTGGTAAAATAGACGCCATCGTTCGAGCGCAGCCGGCGCGTCTGTCCGTCGACGTCCGGACCTGAATTGGTGTACTTGCCACTTTCATCGACGAAGCCTTCCCAGACATCCACATAAATGATGCCCGCCTTTTCGGCAGCCGCGCGATAGAGTTCGTTGAGATACTGCGCTTGGCTGGTCGAGTTCGGGCCGCGAATGCTGGGGAGACCGACCCAGATCACCGGAACGCCTTTGCTCTTCATCGCGACGATCGTGTCGGCGATCTTCTTTGAATAAGCTTCCGCCCAAACCTCGGAGCGGAATTCGCTGATGCTGCCCCTGCCCTTTGGCCGCTCAGGCGCCATGATCTGCGTGTCGGGATTTTCAGAATCCGGTTGGCCGGGTGTCTGTGGGTCTGCACCGGCAAGGGCCGGAGCAGGCTTCGCACCTGGGCGCTCGCGGATCGGTCCACGGTCGCTCAGGCCGAGCATCATCACCGCCACCGCGGGCTTCTCGTTGTTCATGATGTCGCGCGCAACGCTCTGCCATTCCAGATCGCCGCGCGCCTCGTAGCGGATAAGACCGGAATAGGCCTTGGGCTTGCGAATAACGCCGATCTCTGGCGTATCGGCGAAAGCCTCCTCAAGACCGTAAGCGAGCCAATCGGCCATCGAGTCGCCCATCACAACCACGGTTGAAGTCGGTGGCGTCTCCGGCTTCTTGGCGGAAGGCGCTTTGGAATAATCTTCGTCGCGCCGTTGCGGTGACTGGTTTTGCGGCTGCTGGACCTGAGGCTGCTGCTGAGGTGCGAAGAACGGGAAAAATTGCGCGGAGGCCGGGGTCACCTGAAAGACGAGCGGCAGCGCCATGGCGGCGCCCGCGGCCATGGTGGCAAGTCGGCGCTTAATCGAGCGTTTTTCCGTCATTGCAGTCGAAAAGGCCCAAGAATGTCGATATCCGGATGAGCTTCCGGCTACCTGCCATCCGCTTATAGCACGCCGAAAATGTCAACTTAAGGGTGCCCGGGTGGTTACCCGGGGCGGACCTAGCGGCTCCGCAGACGGGTCAGGACACCGCCGGAAGCAAAGCCGTCCGGCGGGTCGCCGACCGAGGCCTGAAACTGCCGGATTGCGACCCGGGTTTTGCCGCCCAGCTTGCCGTCAGGCTGGCCGGCATCGAAACCGCGCGCGGACAGAAGCTGCTGCAACTCATAGCGCTCGGCGCGGGACAGCACGCGCTCTTCGCGCGGCCAGGGCTGCACGAAGCCGCCCCCCCCGCGCATGCGGTCAGCGAGATGGCCGATGGCAAGCGCATAAGCTTCCGACGGGTTGTATTTCATGATCGCGCGGAAATTGCCCAGCATCACAAAGGCAGGGCCACGCGCACCCGCGGGTACCAGCAGATAAGCTGAATCTTCCGGACGTGGGAAAGGCTGGCCGTTGACGCGGCGAACACCCTGCTGGGTCCACTCGCGCAACTTCAGCAGGCGGGAATGATCCGCCAGCAGGTAATTGAAGTTCGCCGGCACCACGACCTCATAGCCCCAGGTCTGGCCAGCAACCCAGCCGTCCTTCTTCAGATTGTTGGCGGTGGAAGCGATCAGGTCGGGCACGGAGTCCACAACGTCGCGCCGTCCGTCGCCATCGAAATCGACGGCAAAGCGCTTGAACGACGTCGGCATGAATTGCGTCGGACCGAAAGCGCCCGCCCAGGAGCCCTTCAACTGCTCCGGCCGCACGTCGCCGCGATGCAGGATTTCCAGCGTGGAGAGAAACTCGTCACGAAAATAGGCTTGCCGCCGGCCGATGCAGGCCAGCGTCGCCGTCGAGCGCACCACCGGGCGTTCGCCGCCGGATGTGCTGAAGTTGGACTCGATGCCCCAGATGGCGGTGATGATGTAGCGATCGACGCCGTAGGCTTTCTCTACCTGATCGAACGTAGCGCTGTATTGCGTCAGGATTTCACGACCGCGGGCGATGCGCACATCGGTGACCAGCAGATCGAGATATTCCCACAGCGCCTTGGTGAACTCTGGCTGCGTATCCAGAAACTCCATGATCTTCATGTCGGGCGTGAGCGTCAGCGCGTATTTCTCATAGGTCGCGCGCGACACCCCACGCTTGGCCGCCTCCGGCCACAGCCGCTCCAGGCAGTTCCCGAAATCGGCGCTGGCGGACGCGAGCGCCTGCGGCGTCATCAGCGGATGCTGACCCGCTTCCGCCGGCTGCGATGGCGCTGCAGGTTCGGGGATAGAGCCGGTCGTCAGATTGCGCAGGAAAGCCGAAAGGGGGTCGGTGGCCTGCGCAAACGCAGGCGTCCCGGCACAAAGCCAGGCGGAGGCCAGCAACACAGCGATCGGAGACAACTTCGCCATTCCACGCTCCCGGCGCGCGGCCATCGCCGCGCCTAACATAACCATTGGGACCGGATATGGTTGAATGATTATTAATGGCAAGGCGGGCCGGAAGGCCCGCTCCGCCGCAGGTGGTTAGCGGGTGGCGCGCAGCCGTTCGATCAGATCAGGTGTGGGATAGGAATCCGCGGGCAACCCAACTTTCAGCTGCGCCTTCTTGACCGCGGGCCGGGTCGCGGCACCAAGACGGCCATCGGCTTCTCCGTCGTATAATTTGTTGGCCTTCAGCAACTTCTGCAAGTCCTGGACCTGCGCGGTGGTCAACACGGTCACCGGCGCATTGCCCTTGCCGAGCGCCGGCGCTCCGTCGAAGCGTGTGGCGAAATAAGCCGCCGTGGTCGCATAAACCATTGCCTTGTTCCACTCCGTAAAAGCCTTGAAGTTGTCGTAGGCGAGGAAGGCGGGACCGTTGCGGCCCATCGGCAGCAGGAGAGACGCCGGCAGATTGTCGGACGGCAGTGAACCATTCGCCGGCTTGACGCCCCAAGCCACCCACTGCGAGCGCGGATGCTGCACGTCGAGACCCGTCTGCTCCCATGGCAATTGCGCCGGCACGCGCACTTCCTGCAACCATGGTTGACCACGCTTCCAGCCCTCGCCTCTGGTTTTAAGCATGTTGGCGGCAGATGCGAGTGCATCGGCTATGCTGTGGACCATATCGACACGGCCATCGCCGTCAAAATCGACGCCGTATTTGTAGTAGTCCGAAAGCGTGAACTGGGTCGGGCCAAGCTCACCGGCCGATTGGCCCATCATCTGTTCCGGCCGCAAGTCACCACGCTGCACGATGCGCAGCCCATCAAGCAGGTCTTTGCGGAATTCTTCTGAGCGCCTGCAATCATAGGCAAGCGTCGCCGCCGAACGAAGGACCGGATACATCTCCGCATTTTCGCTGCCGTAGTCGGTTTCCAGACCCCAGAAGGCGATGAGCACCGACGGTGGCACGCCGAATTGCTGCTCGATGCGAGCCAACAGCTGGGCACGCTTCTTCATCTGCCCGAGTCCGTTCTGGAACCGGTTCTTGTTGGTCATCCGCTCGGAGAACTGGATGTAGCTCTGCTGGAACACACCCTGCCCGTGGTCGCGCTTGATAATGGCGGGATCGTAGGTCACGCCGTCCAGCGCACGAGAAATGGTCGTCTGCGAGATGCCGGCTGCCAATGCATCTTTCTTGAAGCCGGCCATCCACTGCTCGAAGGTGCCGACGTTGCGGCAGGTGTGGTTGGCCGCAGCCTGTCCCACCATCGCGGCGCTCATGAGCGCCGCCGCACAGAGGACTTTCATTCGCTTCCGTGTCATCTTCGCCTGCCAAAGGTTTGAGCCGAGTGCTGCCAGATTGTTTTGCTTTCCAGCCTTTTCTGAATATCCGATATTTGGCCGCATTTGGACGAAAGAAGTGGCTAAGCGTTAACGTCCCACCCCTTTTTTGGTACCCCATGAAACCCATCCGCAAAGCTGTTTTCCCCGTCGCCGGCCTCGGCACGCGCTTTCTTCCCGCCACCAAAGCCATGCCAAAAGAGATGCTGACGGTGGTGGATCGCCCATTAATTCAGCATGTTGTGGATGAGGCCCGGCAGGCCGGGATCGAACAATTCATCTTCGTCACCGGACGCGGCAAGGGAGTGATCGAGGATCATTTCGACATCCATTTCGAGCTCGATGCGACATTGCGAGGCCGCAACAAGGCGGCTGAGCTCGAGGCTCTCGCACGCGATCTGCCCAAGGCGGGTGAGGCCAGCTTCACGCGGCAACAGGCGCCACTTGGCCTTGGCCACGCCGTCTGGTGTGCGCGCGCGCTGGTGGGCAACGAGCCGTTCGCACTGCTGCTTCCTGACGTGCTGGTGCAAAACGAGCGCAGCTGCATGGCGCAGATGATGGACGCCTACCAGTCGCTGGGTGAGGGCGCGAATGTCATCGCGGTAGAAGAAGTGCCGGCTGAGCGCGTGCACATGTATGGCGTGGTCGGTGTCGGCAAGCCTCACGGCAAGGCGTTCTCGATCACCGGAATGGTCGAGAAGCCGAAGCGCGAAGAGGCGCCGTCGAATCTGTCGATCACCGGACGTTATATCCTGCAGCCGGAAATCTTCGATCTGCTCGCCCAGCAGGAAAAGGGCGCCGGGGGCGAAATCCAGCTCACCGATTCCATGGTCGCGCTGGCGAAGAAGCAGAAGTTTTACGGGCTGAAATTCGAAGGACGCAGCTTCGACTGCGGATCGAAGATCGGTTTCCTTACCGCCAACCTCGCCTATGGCCTCGCACGCAAGGACATCACGGCGGAGCTTCGCAAGGAAATCGAAGGACTGCTCGGCGGCAAGTAATGCCCTTCAATAACGCCTAGTCCTGCAACCGCAGGCCAAGCAGGAAGATATTGGCGGTGTAGTCGTTGCCAGCAACGTTGGAGGTGCGCTGCTCGCGGCGGACTTCACCCTTCCACTGCACGTTGCGATTCATCTTGTAGGTCAGGCCAGCGCCGGCGGAAAAGCGATTGTCGATCTGCGATGTACCGACATAGTCGTCGAGCCCGTAACCGAACTTCAGCGTTCCGATCAGCCAGTCGCGGAAGGAATGATCCACCTGCACGCCAAAGTCGCGGGCGAACACGCCTGATACCTGCGGATCGGTGCTTTCATAAACCGAAGTCTTTGCGGTGAATGTGAGCTTGGTCGACGCGCTGGCCGACCAGATCAACGATGCATCGGCAATGACCCCGTCAATGCCGCGCAACTGCGGATCTTCGTAATCGCGTTTTGTGTAGCCAACGCTGACTTCGCCCGTGAGCTGACGGCTGAGTTCGAATGTCGTGCCGACACGCGGTGTCAGTCCGGTCGAATTCTTAGTGATGCCAGAACTGTCGGTCTTCTCGTCATACACGCGCTTGTCTGTCGTTACGGAGACGAACGGCTTGACGCCCGGCGTCCACTCGTAACTCCCGCGCAACTCCAGACCATAAGCAGCGAAATTCCGGTCCTCGTTGTTGACGACGGTGCCGTCGCTCAGCTGGGAGTCGTCGTACGTGGTACGGTCGATGCTGAGCTTGCCGCCGATCTCCAGGCGGTTGAAGCGATGAAACAATCCTGCGGTGCCGCCAAGCGTCGTGAAGGGTGTCGGCTTTTCGACATTGGACTGGAAATTCGGACTGCCCGGCAACTCTGTCGCATATTGAAAACGGTTCTGCAGCTCGACGCGAGTCTGGCTGGTGACATCGATGCGGCCATCCAGGATCGACTGGAAATACGTACGGTTGAGCGACGGCAGGTCCGTATAGCCATCATAGCGCCCGCGCAGGTTGGCGCGAAACTCATGCCGGTCCCAGTCGGACTTCGCCTGCAACTCAGGCGCGACGGCGTAGAACATCGAGCCTTGCGGTTTGGTGCCGCGCTGCGGATTGCTGTCGTAGCCGGTGGTGACGTCGATGGCCGGACGCAACAGGAATGAGCCCGCGCGGATTCCCAGCGGCGCATAGGGATCGAGTTCCTTCGGGCGCGGATGAGGCT
>CANKHA010000045.1 GCA_947481685.1 Bradyrhizobiaceae bacterium | reverse complement strand
GAGCCTTGACGACGCCACACCCGATCAAGCCTACTTCAACCCGCTGCCAATCCGCTTGGCAGCCTAACCCCGGCAGACGCTCCACTTATCGACGCGGAGAATATGTTCAGACAACCGGGACCAGCTCTGGGTACTTCGGTGCCGCCGGGGGAATGGTGCGCGCCGCGTATTTGTTGAGTGGGGGTTTCTATGGATATCGCAACGTCAGCCGGGCTCCTCGCCGGCGTGGTCGTCCTTTGCACCCTGATCATGATGGGTGGCGACCTGCGGATGTTCGTGGATCTCCATGCCTTCATCGTTATTTTCGGCGGCGCCTTTGCGGCGACCCTGATCCATTTTCCACTCAGCTCGATCCTGCACGGCATTCCGCTCGGCGCAAAATACGCCTTCACGCTTCGTCGGGTGAGCCAGCGCGAACTGGTCGATGAGATTGCCCGGCTTGCAGAAGTCGCACGCAAGCAGGGACCGATCGGTCTGGAAAAGGTCGAGACCGACGATCCTTTCCTTGCCAAGGGCATCCGCATGGTTGCCGACGGTTATGACATGGACTTCATCCGCGACAATCTTGAGCGCGACCGCGACAATTTCTGCACCCATCTCGACGAAGGCCAGAAAGTCTATCGCGCGGTCGGCGACTGCGCGCCGGCCTTCGGCATGGTCGGAACGCTGATCGGCATGGTGCAGATGTTCGCCAACATGACCGATCCTTCCAAGCTTGGGCCATACATGGCAGTGGCACTGCTCGCGACGTTCTACGGCGCGGCGGTGTCCAACCTGTTCTGCCTTCCGATTGCCGACAAGCTGCAGCTCAAGCTGCATGACGAGGACATCAACCGCACGTTGATCATCGACGGCATTCTGATGATCCGCGATGCCAAAAGTCCCACGCTGGTTCGGGAAATGCTGCTGGCCTATCTGCCAGAGCGACACCGCCACACTGAAGATGAGGCCGAACTGGCGCCAGCCTAGGTCAACCAAGCTGTTATCCAGAACGGATCACCACAATGGCGCGGAAAAAAGCAGGCGGACACGGCGGAGGCGGTCACGGCTGGTTCGTGACCTTCGCCGATCTGATGGGCCTGTTGGTGGCGTTCTTCGTCATGCTCGCAGCATCTTCGACCCAGGATCAGAAAAAGCTTCAGCAGATTGCGGGCTCCATGCGCGAAGCCTTCGGCACCCAAGATCGTATCCGCTATGCCGGCGTCATCGAAATGATGGGTCTGCCGACGCGGCCAAGCCTGAAGAACGCTGCAAACATCAAGCCTCAGGATTCATCTGAGACGCCCACGCCGGAGCAAAGCGATCGCCAGCGCAATTTCGGCGCGCGGTTCAAGGAAGACCGCGCTTTCTCGCTCGCCTCCGCTTCGCTGCGCCAGGCGATGCAGGAAATGCCGGAGATCACCGAAATCTCCAAACACATCATGTTCGAGGAGACGCCCGAGGGTCTCAATATCGAGATCATCGATCAGGACGGCCGTTCGATGTTTGCGGAAGGCTCGAAAGAGCCAAATGAGCGCACGCGCCGGTTGATCCAGAAAATGGCGCCATCGCTCAAGGCGACGCCGTTGCGGCTCTCGATCTCAGGCCATACCGCCGCGAGCCGGGTGCCGGCGAAGCCCGGATATGGCCCGTGGGAATTGTCGGCCGATCGCGCCAATGCGGTCCGGGGGATATTGCAGCAGGAAGGCGTGCCCAGCGCGCAATTCTTCATGGTTGCGGGCAAGGCCGATACGCAGCCGCTGTTCCCCGACGATCCCTACATCGCGGCCAATCGCCGGATCACCATCACCCTGATGCGGGAAAGCCCGGCGTTGCCTCCGGGGCTCACGCCCTGAGGGCGGACGAAACCAGAATCGGCCGATTCTCAAGCACTTTTGGGAATTCGGGAAGAGCGCCAGAACCCCGTGGTGTGCGCCAAAAGCCGGTGATATAAGGCCGATCCCCGTTCCGCTCCGGCGCGCGAGACTCATTTTTTCCATGATGAAGACCCCAGACACGCTGCCGAACGAGGCAGCGACGGCCGAACACAATGAACGGCCCGCGAAGACGAGCTTCTGGAAGCTCACCGTCGGCAGCATTGGGGTTGTTTACGGTGATATCGGCACGAGCCCGCTTTATGCCTTCCGCGAAGCTGCGAAAGCAGCCGCCGGAGGCGGCGTCGTCGATCGGGGCATCGTGCTTGGTGTGCTATCGCTGATCCTCTGGTCACTGATTATCGTGGTGACCCTGAAGTACGTGCTGATCCTGCTGCGCGCGGACAATAACGGGGAGGGCGGAACGCTCTCTCTGACCGCACTGGCGTTTCGCGCCCTTGGCCGGCGTACACCGACTGTGTTGATGCTCGGCATCGTCGGTGCGGCGATGTTCTACGGGTCCTCGCTGATCACACCAGCGCTCTCGGTGCTGTCTGCAGTCGAGGGCCTCAAGGTCGCGACCCCGGCCTTCGAACCCTTTGTGTTGCCGCTCACCTTTGTGATCCTGATCGGACTGTTCGCCGTGCAATCTTATGGCACCGGCAAGGTGTCGGTGCTGTTCGGACCTGTCACGCTGGTATGGTTTCTCGTGGTGGCGGTAATCGGTGCGATGCATATCGCCGACGAACCGAGCGTGCTGACGGCGATCAATCCCTATTACGGCATCACCTTCCTGGCCCACAACGGCACCGTTGGTCTCGTTACGCTTGGCGCGGTGTTCCTTGCCGTCACCGGCAGTGAGGCACTTTACGCCGATCTTGGCCATTTCGGCCGCAAGCCGATTCAGTGTGCATGGTTTCTGGTGGTGCTGCCGGCGCTGATCATCAATTACTTCGGGCAGGGCGCGCTTGTCCTTGCGCATCCCGAAGCGATCGAGAATGCGTTCTATCGTCTGGTGCCGGAATCGATGCTGCTGCCGCTGGTGGGCCTTGCGACCGCTGCGACCATCATTGCCAGCCAGGCCGTGATCACGGGCGCCTATTCCATCACCCAACAAGCGATCCAGCTCGGCCTGTTGCCGCGGTTTGAGATCCGTCACACCTCGGCATCGCATTACGGCCAGATCTACATGCCGCGGGTCAATCTGCTGTTGCTGGTCGGCGTGCTCTTGCTGGTCGGTCTGTTCCGCACCTCGAGCGATCTCGCGTCGGCATACGTCCTGGCCGTGGCGGCGACGGTGTGGGTCGCTGGCCCGCTTGGTTTCATCGTGGTCTGGAAGCTCTGGAACAAGCCGCTGTGGGTAGCTTGTCTGCTGATCCCGTTCATCGTGATCGACTCTGTGTTCCTGGCGGCTTCCACGCTGAAGCTGTCAGACGGCGCATGGGTACCGGTCGCCTTTGGCGCGATCATCGTTCTGATCATGATGACATGGCGCCGTGGCAGCAATCTGCTGGTGCAGAAGACGCGGCGCACCGAAATTCCGCTTGAGACGCTCATCCGCAGTTTTGAAAAGAAGCCGCCCCATGCAGTGCCCGGCACCGCGGTGTTTCTCACCAGTGCGCCGGAATTCGCGCCGACGGCTCTGCTGCACAATCTCAAGCACAACAAGGTTCTGCACGAGCACAATGTGATCCTGACGATTGTGATTACGGACACCCCGCGCGTTTCCTTGCGGGACCGTGTGACGATTACGCCGATTTCAGCCGCCTTCAGCATGGTCGCGCTGCGGTTTGGCTACGTCGAACAGCCGAATGTGCCCAAGGCCCTGGCGATCGCACGCAAGCACGGCTGGCAGTTCGACATCATGTCGACGTCGTTCTTTCTGTCCCGCCGCGCGCTGAAGCCAGCCGCGCATTCCGGCATGCCGCGCTGGCAGGACCGGCTCTATATCTGGCTGGCCCGTTCGGCGAGTGACGCCACGGACTTCTTCCAGATCCCCACCGGTCGCGTGGTGGAGGTCGGGACACAAGTCACAATTTGACCTGAAGCAGCCCGCTGGGGCACCTTGTCGTGAAATTGCTGTGCGGGGGGCACGGTGTCCGAAAAAGCTTACAGACAACGTCTCGAATCCGATCTTGCGCAATGGCAGGCCGATGGCGTCATCACGCCGGCAGCCAGAGACGCCGTTAGGGCAACATTCCGGCCGTTGCCGACCGGTATCGATGTTCCAACGGTCGTCGCGATCGTTGGCGGATTGCTGATTGCTGCCGCATTTCTTGCTTTTGTCGCCGCCAACTGGACCGAAATCCACCGGCCGCTACGCTTCCTTATCCTGCTTGCCGGAATTGGGGGCGCCTATGGCATCGGCGCGGTGTTTGCGCACAAAGGCCGGACCTATCTGAGCGATATCAGCGCCACGGTCGGTTCGATCATTTTCGGCGCTGCGATTGCACTTGTTGGTCAGATGTATCATCTGGGCGACGATTTCGCCGGCGGCATGGCGTTGCTGGCGTGTGGCGCTCTTGTCGCAGCCGTGTTGACCGGCTCGCATGGCGCATTGGCCGTCGCGCTGGTGACGGGCGGAATTTGGCATGGCTGGCGTTCGGTTGAACTCGCCGATATTCAGCTCCCGTTCCTTGTCTACTGCTTCGTCGGAGGAATTCTGGCAGTCGTCTGGAATTCTCCGGTAGCCCGGCATCTCGTCGGGCTTGCGCTGCTGGCCTGGTGGTTTGGTTTTGGCCTCGGTCTCGAACAGAGCGGCTTCCTGAATTATCTGGTTTTCACTTTTGCATCGGGCGCGGCGCTGGTGTTCGGAGGTGGATTGGCGTTGTCGAGCCGCGGGCCGGAACCGGTGACAAGCCTTGGCGCGACGATCTCGATTTATGGCGCCTTGGCCTTTGCCATTTCTCTGGCCTGGATCATTGCCGCCTTCTTTGATGGTGCAATTCCCAAGTTGCCGCCCGGCATCCTCATGTGCGCTGGCCTCGGCGTCATTCTGGCCCTGATTGCAGCCGGTATCAGGCGCACGCTTGGCACAGCGCTTTCGGGCGCGTCGCTGGCGCTGGGTTTGGTCGCGATCTTCACCTTCAGCCGACCGGTTGTGGGCAATGAACCGTGGCTAAGCTACGCGCTGGCACTCGCGGCCATGCTCTGCCTCGTGCTTTCGGGAATCCTGGATGGCGTGCGCACGCGCGTCGTTGCGGGCTGGATCGGGCTGGGTTGCGTGATTGCTGCGATTACCTGGTCGTTGACAGGCTCGCTGCTGCAACGTGCGGTCTTCCTGAGCATTGCCGGCGGCATTGCTGTTGTCTTCGCATTCCTGCTGGCGCGTTTGCGACAGGAGAAACCGGCATGAAGCGCTTTTTGGATTTTGTTACGCGCATTCCGAAACCCGCGCTTTTTGCAGCCGCAGCGCTTGTGCAGGTCGCTCTTGTTTCCGTCATGGTCTTCGACCGGATCCAGATCCTGCGGCAGGGGACTGAGGTCAAGCTTCATACACGCGCGGTGGATCCACGCGATCTCCTGCGCGGCGATTATGTAACGCTGAACTACGACATCACTTCGGTGGCGTCTGCTGAAGCCAAGGATCTGCCACGGGAAAAGATCGTCTTTGTAGAACTTGTTCCGAAAACGGATGGCTTCTACGAAGCAGTTTCCGTGCACCGAGAGCCTGTTCCGGTTGCCAAGCCGGGCGTTTTGATAAAGGGACGCGTTATCGGAAGCTTTATCACGCCGACGAGCAGTCAGGTGCGCGTGAGTTACGGCATCGAGAAATATTTCGTACCGCAGGGCGAGGGGCGCGAGATCGAACAGGCGCGCAACCAGGGCAAGGTTTCCGTCATCGCCGCGGTGACGCCGGCAGGCCGTGCTGCGATCAAGCGTCTGCTGATCGATGACAAGCCGGTGTATGACGAACCGCTATTTTGAGGCCGTTTCCGCTCGCAGAATTTTCCCTTGCTTCTCACGCCGTCTCGCGCGACTTGTTGGGCTTGGCAGATATCAAAGGAGGGCGGCATGGCCGACCCGGCTTCCGTTAAAGACCTGACTCCCGAAGACGTCGATCGTGGTATTCGCGAGGGCAAGATGCTCCTTGTCGATGTGCGCGAGCCGAACGAGACTTCGGCGGAAGCTTATCCCGACGCCGTTCTTGTGCCGCTGTCCAGTTTCGATCCTAACGCCATCCCCGATCCGGCGGGCAAGGAAGTCGTGTTCGCCTGCCGCTCCGGCAAGCGGTCCGTGACCGCGTCGCTCGCCGCGCAGGAGCGTGGCTTTCCATACACTTCACATCTCGCCGGTGGCATCCTCGCCTGGAAAGCTGCCGGCCTTCCGACCAAGACCTGATCCCAAGGAGATGAAGCCGTGACGCTGTTTCGCATCGCTGCTGTTCTGGGTGCCGTATTGATCGCAGGCACGCTGTCCGTGTCAGCGCAAACCAAGCGTGTCGTCAACGTCTACAACTGGTCCGATTACATCGCGCCGGATGTTCTGAAGGAGTTCACCAGGGATACTGGCATCGAAGTAACCTACGACACCTTCGATTCCAACGACACGCTGGAAACCAAACTGCTCGCCGGAAAGTCCGGCTACGACGTGGTGGTGCCGAGCGCCAACTTCATGCAGCAGCAGATCAAGGCCGGCGTGTTCCAGAAGCTGGACAAATCCAAGCTTGCCAATCTCGATAATGCATGGCCGGAGATCAACAAAAGGCTCACGTCCTATGACCCGGGCAATCAATACGCCGTCAATTACATGTGGGGCACGGTCGGCATCGGCTACAACGTCAAGAAGGCCGAACAGATCCTTGGCGGAGCCAAGATCGACAGCTGGGATATCGTGTTCAAGCCGGAAAATATTTCAAAGTTTAAATCTTGCGGCATCCACATGCTGGATTCCGCCGATGACATTCTGCCCGCCGCGCTGAAATATCTCGGTCTGGACCCGAATTCATCGAAGCAGGAGGACCTGGAAAAGGCCGCGGCGCTGGTTTCGAAGATACGGCCGAATGTGCGGAAGTTTCACTCGTCCGAATACCTGAACGCGCTGGCGTCTGGCGAAATCTGTCTGGTCGTGGGCTTTTCCGGCGACATCAAGCAGGCGCAGAACCGCGCGGCCGAGGCAAAGCGCGGCGTCGAAGTCGGCTATGCGATACCGAAAGAAGGCGCCCAGCTCTGGTTCGACAATCTCGCGATTCCGAAGGATGCCAGGCATGTTGCCGAGGCCCATGCCTTTATCGATTACATGCTGAAGCCTGAGGTCGCGGCAAAAAACTCGAACGCGATTGGCTATCCCAACGGTAACCTGGCGAGCCAGAAATTCTTGGACAAGGCGGTGCTGGAAGACACCAGCATCTATCCGCCGCGGGCTGTGATGGAGAACCTCTATACCAACCAGGCCCATGACGCGAAAACCAAGCGCCTGATGAACCGGCTATGGACCAAGATCAAAACTGGAAAATGATATTTAGCGCCAACGACGGTGCAGCCACAGCCATTGCTCGGGATATTCGCGGATCCATCCCTCGATGATGCCGTTGATGACCTGCATGGTCGCCGCGACATCGATCTCGCCCTGCGCGTCGAGCGGTTTCTCGATCTCTTCGGTGAGATCGACGCGGAAGCGGTTTCCCGGCAGGCGTACGACGCGCGTGCCATGGATTGGGCAATCGACGTGGCGGGCGAGCCGCGCAATCAGCGGATTGGCCTTGGTGCGGCGGCCGAAAAAAGTCACATCGACGCCGCGCGAATTGTATTGATCCACCAGCATTCCCGCGTGGACGCCACGGGCAAGCTCCTCCGCCACCACAGTCGGTGCGCCCAGGCTGGTCGGCACCAGCAGGCCCATGCGGGTTGAGCGCGTTTCCAGCACCAGCTTCCGGATTTGCGGGATCGCGGGCGGACGATAGAGCGCGAGGGCATTGAGCCCGAACGCGTGGGCTGCAAGCGCCGGCAATTCCCAGTTGCCGAGATGTGAGGCGAAAATCAACGCCGGCTTGCCATCGTCGCGCAGCTTGACGAAGCGCGCGATCGTCTCCGGTGTGAAGTCGATGTGGTCCATCTCGCCGGTGGTCGCGTCTATCACAGGCCAGAGGTGATCGAGATGCACGAACTCGGCGCCGACCCGGCCGAGATTTTCCCAGACGCCGCCGAGAACGCGTTCGACTTGTTCCGGCGTCCAGTCGGGGAAGGCGGCTTGCAGATTGGCGCGGCCGATGCGGTTTTCCCGCATCCATGGCCCGATAAAGCGCAAAAGCTTTCCAGCCTTGTCTGCTGCCCAAGTGGGGTCTGTGAGCCGGAGGCCTTTGAGCACGAGCAGCGCAAGGCCGCCGAGCAGGAAATATCCCGCGGCCTTGGCTTGCCGCGCTACCTGTCGAAGAGCCTTTTGCATCGCCCCGCCTTTAAAAATGGACGACGACTTTGCCGAAGACTTTACGGCCTTCCATGCGCTCAAGTCCGAGCTCAAGGTCGGCGAGGCTGACTTCGGTGTCGATGACCGGGAGCATGCCGCCGGCCATCTTCGTCAGGCTGTCGCGGATGTTGCGGATGGACGCGCCGAACGAGCCGAAGATTTTGTATTGCTGCTGAAACAGTTGCATCAGGTTCAGTGTCGTGCTCGGACCCGATGTCGAGCCGCAGGTCACGAGGCGTCCACCGCGCTTGAGTGACAGGAGTGAGCCCTGGAAGGTCTCGGCTCCGACATGCTCGAACACCACGTCCACGCCTTTTTTCTTCGTGAGCTTGCGCACCACGCCTTCGAAACGGTCGGTGCGGTAATTGATGACGTGATCGGCGCCGAGAGCCTTGGCTTTTTCGGCCTTCTCGTCATCACCCACGGTGGTGATGATGGTGCAACCGAGTGCCTTGGCCATCTTGATCGCGACGGTGCCGATGCCGGAGCCACCCGCATGCACCAGAATGCTTTCGCCCGGCTGCAGCTTGGCGTTGTCGAACAGCATGTGCTCGACCGTGGCGAAGGCAATCGGTGCGCAAGCGGCATCGCGCATGCTGATGCCTTTCGGCACCGGAATAACCAGCCTGGCAGGGAGGTTGAGCAGGTCGCGCGCGAAGCCATCGACATGGAAACCCATGATGCCGCCGACGTTTTCACAAAGGTTGTCGCGACCTTCGATGCAGGCCTTGCAGACGCCGCAGGTCAGCGCGCCGTACATTACAACCGGATCGCCGGGTTTGAAATTGGTGACGTCCGGCCCGATGGCCGCGATTTCGCCGGCGGCTTCCGCGCCTACGATCAGCGGCATCTTCCGCTTGGCGAAAGCCATGCCGCGGAAGCCCCAGAGATCGAGATGATTGAGCGCCACCGCCTTGACGCGGATCTGCACTTCACCGGCGCCTGGGGGTGGAGGAGGCGGGACTTCGGCAAGCTCGAGCTTGCGGTCGCCAACGAGGGTGAGTGCGCGCATCGATCAGGCCGGTTCGCGCGCCATGACCAGGGAGACATTCTGTCCGCCGAAGCCAAAGGAATTGGAGATCACATGCGTCACGCGGCCATCGCGCGCCACGTTGGGCACGACATCGATTGGGATCGCCGGGTCAGGTATGTTGTAGTTGATGGTCGGCGGAATGCGCTGATGCTCGAGCGTCAGCAGGCTGAATACGGCCTCGACGGCGCCGGCGGCGGACAGCGTATGCCCAACCATGGATTTGTTGGATGACATCGGTATCTGTTTGGCGCGCTCGCCGAACACCGTCATCACGCCCACCGCTTCCATCTTGTCGTTCTCGGAGGTGCCTGTGCCATGCGGATTGATGTAGTCGATGTCGTCTGGCACGAGACCTGCGTCCGCCAGCGCATTGCGGATGCAACCGACAATCGGCTTGCCGTCCGGGCTTGAGCGCGTGCGGTGGAACGAGTCCGCCATCTCGCCGGCGCCTTCCATGATGCCGAGGATTGTCGCGCCGCGCGCTTGAGCCGACTCCAGGCTTTCCAGCACCAGCGCGCCGGCGCCTTCCGCCATCACGAAACCATCGCGGTTCTTCGAGAACGGCTTGGCTGCACCTTGTGGGTTATCGTTCGACGTCGAGAGCGCCGAGAGCAGCGAGAAGCGCACCAGAGACTCCGCGTTGATCGAACCATCGCTCGCGATGCAAAGCGCCGCATCGGTTTCGCCGCGCCGGATTGCCTCGATGCCAAGCTGGATCGCGCTCGCGCCGGAGGCGCAGGCGGTGGAGAGCGAGATCGGAGAGCCTTTGGTGCCGAAGCGGTCGGCCAGGTGATCCGCGACCGAGCCGAACAGGAAGCGCTCGTGATAGGGCGCGAACTGGCTGGCGCCGCTGACGCTCAACAGCGCGTCATAGCCGTTGTTTTCCTGGTTCAGCTTGCCGGCGATCTCGATGCGCTGCGCCCATTCCAGTTCCACCGGCGGCATGGCGAGAAACAGCGGACCGGGAAAATCGCCGCGCGAACCGATATTGGATTGTGCGACCGCTTCCTCGGCGGCTGTGGCTGCCAGCGTCTCGGTGAGGGACGGTGCGGAAAAGGGATCGACTTTCAGGAAATCGACCGATCCGGAAATCCTGGTCTTAAGGTTGTCAGTGGCGAAGCGGGTGATGTTGTGGATACCGGATTCACCCGCTGTCAGGCGCGCCCAGTTGTCGGCCTTGCCCTGACCGAGCGAGGTCACAACGCCTGCACCGGTGATGACGACGATGGGCCTACCGGCCTTATCGGTCTTTCCTGACATCCTTAGGCTCTCCTTCAGCCGGCGTTTTCCACCAGCGCCAGGCTTTCGCCGCGCCAATGGCCTACGCCCGTGACGACCACCTGCGTAACCGCAGCCTCTGTGGGCGACTCGACTCCGGATTTATCACCCGGCGGGAACAGCTTACCACGGCTTACAACTGCCGCAGCCAGCGCGATATTCATGGGAAATTGCGGCTCCATCCCATGCCCTATGTAAGTGCCCGTGGCGCGAATGGGAGCCTTCGCCTGTCCGGTGAGGAATGTACGTTCCTCGCTGGTGGCGGGCTCGGCGCCGCTGGCTCCTGACACCACGGCAAATTGGCCGGGCTTCAGACGCTGGGCTACGCCATCCCACAGCTTTTTGAGCGCAGCGGTGACCGTTCCCGGCTGGCGCTTCGAACGATCGGACGCAATAGAGGAGATTTTCGCCAGCGCTTTCGCGCCGCGAGCTTCCGCATGAGCGCGCGATTCCAGCACCAGGAAGGCGCCCATCGAACCGAGCGCAAATCCGCCGTTCGGTCCGCGTTCCCAGACCGGCGCGAATTTATCTTTCAGGTTGTGGTGGCCGAACTCGTAGAGCATGAGCAGGTCCCAGCGCTCGCCGTTATGCGCGCCGCCGACCAGCACGAGGTCGCTTTGTCCGGCATTGATCCGCGACACCGCGATGCGTACGGCATCGATGCCCGATGATTCTTCGCCCATGAAGGTGCGCGAGGATCCGGTGACGTTGTGGACGATCGAGATATTGCCTGCCAACAAATTGGAGAGTTGCGCCAGGAAGAGCGTGGGGCGCAGATCGTTCATCATCCGCTCGTTGAGGAAGGCGTCAGGCGAGGGGGCCTTGCCGCGTCCACTCAGGATCGCGCTGTCCACCGCGAGATCGCGTTCACCGCCGCCGGCAGCGACGATCATGTCCATCTTCGCCAGCAGTTCGGCATTACCTTTGACGCCGGCCGATTCCAGCGCGAGCCCGGCCGCATAGGTGCCGATGCGCTGCCACGGCTCCATCTGGCGCTGGTCGCCTTTTTTCGGAATCTGCTTGTCGTAATCGAGCGGCGCCATTGGATGGACGATGTAGGGCGCAAAGGCCGTGGTATCGGCACGCGGCTGCGCCGCCGACAGTGCCTGCCAGTGCGCATCCGCTCCTTCACCCAGGCAGGAGACGATCCCGATGCCGGTGATCAGTGCCTCGCGCTGCGTGTCAGCCATTGGCAATTGCCCCCAGGGGAAATTGCAGGCGCTCGGCTTCTTTCTGCATATAGACTTTCAATTCCGGCGCCGGGAAATTGACGACACGGAATGTGAGTTCTGCGTCACAAGTGACTTTGCCGTCCACGCGGATCTCGGCCTGCGCGATCACGTAGCCGGAGCCTTCATGCTCGATTGTCGCGGTCGTCGAGATCGTGGTTCCCGGCGTGATGAAGGTGCGCAATTTCGCTTCCTTGAATGCGGCGAGGAACGGCATGCGGTCGAATTTCGTCAGCCCGATAATCAGCCATCCCGAGGTCTGCGCCATATTCTCCAGCAGGAGAACGCCGGGCATCAGGGGATAGCCGGGGAAGTGACCTTCGAAGATGGTGCTTTCCTGCGGAACCGTCGATTCAGTCCGAATGGTGCGATTGGCAATATCCAGTTCGACAATGCGGTCGAGCAGCTGGAAATATTCGAGACGCATCCGACTGGTTCACGCGCTCTTCGCTGCGACCAACTCATCGATACGTGCACAGAGATTCTTCATGACGAAGTATTGCTCGGTGGTGGCCTTGCCGTCGTTGACTTCCTGCGTCCACTGCTCGAGCGGCAGTTTGATGCCAAAGGCCTTGTCGATCGCGAAGGCGATGTCGAGGAAGTCCAGGCTATCAATCCCCAGATCGTTGATGGCGTGACTCTCGGCGGTGATCGTCTCAATCGGGATATCGCAGGTCTCGGCGATAATCTTGGCCACAGTGTCAAAGGTCGAGGACATGCTAAATCTCTGATGAGAAAGGAGTTTCGAGAAAGCAGCGCAGACGTTCCGCCCGCCATATGGCTGGACGTGTCCGGACCGGCTGATCCCCCGCGAGGTCGAGTGCCCGTATAGCGAAGACCCCCCCGGAGTTCAATGGCAGGCCGGGCGCGGCGGACATGCCGGGGGTGCTGAAAAAAGCGCCTCAAACGCCTCCGACCTGAGCCGACACTTTAGGCTGCCCGTCTGCTTTCCGGTCATTACCACGAAACTCAGAAAAGTTGGCGGGCGCGGTAGGCTTAACGCGTAACCCTTACGCCCGATATACCCGCGAACATCAGACTCGCGACGGCTTAGCGTCATTCTGCCGGACTATAAAAACCCCCGAGTAGGGGGAGTAGCCGTGCGTAAAATTTTCAGCATTCTTTTGGCCGCAGGCGTGTTTTTGCTGTCGGCAGAACTTTCGGGCGCTACAGCAGTCGCTGAAAAAAAAACGGTGCCTGCTGCAAAGAGTGCGGCGCCGCCGGCGAAGATTGCTACGCCTGCGGCGAAGAACACAGCGGCCAAAGCCGCGACACCGGCTGCCAAGAACACAACATCTTCCGACAAGAAGGCTGTGCCTGCTGCCAAGACCGCAACGTCCGCTGCAAAGAACGTAGCGCCTGCCGATAAGAAAGCATCGCCGGATACCAAGAACGCGACCCATGCTGCTGGGAAGGCAGGACCCGACAGCAAGAAGGCCGAAATCAAGAAAACCGAAGTCAAGCAGGCCGAAGCCAAGAAAGCTGAGGTCAAGAAAGCTGAGGTCAAGAAAGCTGAGGTCAAGAAAGCTGAGGTCAAGAAAGCTGCGCCTGAAGCCAAGAAGTCAGCACCTGGCTCGAAGCAGGCTGCTTCCATTGACAAGAAGTCAGCGCCTGCTGCGAAGAAAGCTGCAGCCGTCACCAAGAAGCGCGCGCCTTTGCCGCCGCCGTCCTTGTCCGGCATCGCGTCCGTTTATTCCTATAAAAAGCGGAGCCGGAGCGCGAGTGGCGAGATCATCAACTTCAAGACTCTGATTGCGGCGCATCGTACCTTCCGGTTCGGCACCAAGGTGAAGGTCACCAATCGCCGAAACGGCAAATCGGTGGTCGTGCGGATTATCGACCGCGGACCATTCATTCGCGGCCGCGTGATCGATTTGTCGCCGGCTGCGGCGCGCGAGATTGGTCTTGGCTGGGGAATAGCTCCGGTGGTCCTCGCGGTGGTTGCCCACAAGGTTTAGCCGCGAGCCCACTCAGCGGGCCTGGACGATAGCCTCGATATCCGCGCAGTTCTTGCGGCCGGATAGCGCACAGTCCTGATGCTTGCGCAGCATGGCCATCTGATCGGCCAGCCAAATCCCCGCGAAGGTCAATGCTACGATAAACGTGAAGGCGATGACGTTGATGATCATGCGGCGGCGGTAGTCGTCCGGTTCGCCGTCACGTTCGTATTTCTGCAGATCGTCGATCGGGACATCGTAGTGGTTGGGCTTGGGGTTCTTCGTTGCGCCCAGCGAAATGCGAGGCCGAAAGGCCAAGATCCGTCCCGTTTCGGTTTCCTGCGCTTCTTTCTGAAAAGCCACGTCGTCGCCTCATGTCTTGCCGGTGCAGGTTACCACGGGTTTTACCCGGTACTTAAGGGGGCTGCCGTGTGTTGACGGCTCACCTCATTGTGAAGCCATTCCTGCGTAAAACCTCATGTTTCACGGCCTTTTGCCATTCCTTCGCCCGCGGCCGGGGTGTCCGGATTACGATTGATTAAGGCTGCCGGCCCTATAAATCCCCTGCAACAATGCTGAGGATGGTCATGACGCTGCGTGATCCCGCTGACGAATTGCGCCGCCTGGCTGGTCCCATGAATAACATCGACGAGATCGAGCGGCGTTCTCTTGTCGATTCGATGTTGCCGAATGGCCGCCCTCGCATCGAGATCGCGGACGCCCTGCGCAACAACTGGTTTGAGATCTGGTATCAGCCAAAGATCGACCTGAAGCGCAAATGTCTTGCTGGAGCGGAGGCGTTGGCGCGAATCCGGCATCCTGCTTTTGGCGTGCTGCTGCCCCAAAGCTTCCTGCCTTATGCCAGCGACGAGAGCATGCAGCTCCTGGCTGAGCATGCCATCGTATCGACGTTGCGGATGTGGTCGACCTTCGACGCCGCCGGCTTCAACCTGCATCTCGCCATCAACGTTCCTGTCAGCGTTCTGCTTAAGCTGCCGATCGCGGCGATCGTTCGCGAGCATCGTCCGAAAGCGGAGCACTGGCCGGGTCTGATTCTGGAAATCACGGAAGACCAGATCGTCCGCGACATCAAACAGGCGCATGAAATTGCGACCCAGCTTCGCGGCAGCGGCATCACCATTTCGATTGACGATTTCGGGGCCGGCTATTCTTCCTTTTCCAGCCTGCGCGATTTGTCATTCGCGGAGCTCAAGCTCGACTCCAGCTTCGTCAAGCATTGCGCGACCGATGCGACCAATGCCGCGATCTGCCAGACCGCGATCGATCTCGCGCACCGCTTCGGCAGCGCGGCAGTTGCCGAAGGCATTGAATCGCAGGTCGATCTGCAGGCCATGCTGGTGATGGGTTGCGACTTCGGGCAGGGCGTTTTGATTGCTCCGCCAATGCCGCAGGAGCGTTTCCTCGGCTTGCTGCGCCAGCGTCTCAATAAGCCGGCGCCCGTTCCGCAGCCGTCCAGCGCTCCGGCGGTTGACGATCTGGAAAGCGTGCCGGTGGCGGCGGCCATACAACAAGAAACTTGAATCCGTGCTCGTGGAGGCTAATCCCTCCACGATGCACGATGTCCCCGCTGAACAGCTGAAAGCGGCTTTGGCGGAAGCCAATATCTATGTCTTCCGCCAGGATGCGGATCTTCGTTATCTGTGGGTCCACGGGCCCAGCTTGGCGCGTGAAAGCCTGACGGGGCGCGCCGATGAAGAGCTGCTTCCATCCAGCGAACGGGAAGTAGTCATCGCCGTAAAGCAGCGCGTTCTGCAAAGCGGCCGGCCCGCCGACTGCGAGGTCTCTTATGCCTTGCCGGACGGCCGCAAACTCTTCGCCTTGCACATTCATCCGAATTTCGGGCCAGACGGCCAGGTCGTCGGCATCACCACCACAGCGACCGATATTTCGCGTTCTCACTCAACGCAAAAAGAACAACACGATCTGAGTGAGGAATTGGCCGGGACTTTGCAGCGTTATGAGACTGCGCTGCGGGGCTCCAACGTGACCGTCTACACGCAGGATCGCGATCTTCGGTATGCTTCGATCAGCAATCCGATGTTCGATCGCAAGATTGAAGACATCATCGGCCATACCGACGAAGACGTGCTGCCGGCCGCGAGCCGGCCGGCGATCATCGCTCTCAAGCGCGCAGCACTCGAAACCGGCAGTCCGCAGGATAGTGAGGTCTGCGTCCAGACTGCCGCAGGCGAGCGATGGCACGATCTGCATATTGAGCCGCTGCGTGACATCATGGGCTCTATCGTTGGTCTCAGCTGCGCCGCGGTCGATATCACGGAACGCAAGGAAGGCGAGGCGCATCTTCGCCTGCTGATGCGCGAGCTGACGCACCGCTCGAAGAACCTGTTGGCGGTCATTCAGGCGATGGCGCGGCAGACCGCGCGCCACGTCGGCTCCATCGACGCCTTCCTGACTCAGTTCGGTGCGCGCCTGCAGGCGTTAGCCACCTCGCACGACCTCCTGGTGCAGGAGAGTTGGTACGGCGTTTCACTATCGGAACTCGTGCGCTCCCAACTCGGACATTATCTCGACCGCATTGGTACGCAGGTTTCCCTCGACGGGCCGGCGGTCGTTTTGAAACCGGAAGCCGCACAGAGCCTGGGCCTGGCGCTGCACGAGCTGGCGACCAACGCGGCGAAGTACGGCGCGCTGTCGGTTCCGGGCGGCCATGTGTCCATCCGGTGGAAGCGTATGCCCGCGACGGAAGGCCATGGGGTCGATGTGTGCTGGCAGGAAGCAGACGGCCCGAAGGTCAAGGCCCCGAAGCAGCGTGGTTTTGGCAGCATGGTCATTGAACAAAATCTTAGGCGTTCTCTGGACGCGGAAGTCACCATGGACTTCGCCCCGGCCGGCTTGCATTGCCGGATCGCCATCCCGGTAACGCAACTGTCCGTCGGTCGCTGATTGTTGATCGGGTACCTGCTGGAACTCCTGACGTCCCGTGCACGTTAAACTGCCGAACGACTTGCCCTGCGCCTGTGGGCGCACCGTTGCAAAACGGGGGAGATCATCAAATGTGTGCATTTTTACGTTATTCAGCTGGCGGCTTGGCTGTTCTTCTCACCACGGCTTACGTCGCCCACGCGGTAGGCGAATTCGCCGGAACCGTCGTAGTGGCCACATGTCAGCATCAGCGCGTTGATGCGCTGCGCACGCTCCGGCTGCACAACGCGGAAGCCGGTCGAGGGATTGCGGCCGAGATGCGCGAGGAAGCGCCCGGCCATCGCAAGCTGCCGGCACGACATGGCAATGGCGCACTGATGGAAATAGACGCCCAGGGTAAAATCCACCGGGTTATCGAGCACCCCAAAAGATTTCATGTAGTTGGCGAGAGCGGCATTGCGGAAACCTGTCCGCTGCTCGGACGCGGCAACTGTCTCATCGATTGAGATCGACGGATCGTCGGCAACAAATTGCATGAAGCGGAGGATGTCACCCAAGGCTTCACGCGGCTTGTGACCGGACAGGATCAGGTCGGTGACGGCAATCGCTCCTGCATTGATGAAGGGGTTGCGCGGAATGCCCTGTTCGCGCTCGAGCTGAACGATGGAGTTGAACGGGCTACCGGAGGGCTCGCGCCCGACGCGCTGCCACAGCCGGTCGCCGACTTTGCCCAAAGCGAGCGTCAGCGTGAACACCTTCGAGATGCTCTGAATCGAAAACGGTATGTCGCTGTCGCCGGCGGCGGCAACGTTGCCTTCCGCATCGATCACAACCATGCCGAAGTGGTTGGGGTCGATGCGGGCCAGTTCGGGGATATAGCTTGCGACCACGCCGCGGTCGGTTCGATCCCGCATCTCAGCGGCGATCTCGGTGACGACTGTCTTTAAGTTGCTCACGGCTTCAATTGAATGGTGTGTGTAGTTGGCGACAGGCGACCTTATGGCGCTGCGTATCTTGGCTGCAACAGGCTTCTCAGCTTTGACAGGCACTTGAGACAAGAAACACTCATATTGGGGCGGGGTGTTTACCCCCGTTTAACCATAGTCGGCCATTGATGGGGGAGATCAGTCTTGTGCCCGAGTAACGCGTTCCATGACGTCTGCGACCAGAGATTTGTTGCGCGTCAGAGCGCCACTGCGTCGCATCCCACGACGTCACGATACCGGGATCGTCAAGGGTCTGGCGCGCGGTCTCGTGGCGGTCTTCGTCGTCTGCGCAATAGCAATCACGGTCCTTGCAGGGGCAGGGTGGACACTGTCCACCATCCTGAAAGCGCGATCGGACATCCAAACGAGCGTTGCGCTCTCTCAGCCATCCATCCCCTCAACGAACATCGGTTCGATTGATGGCATTCCAGGCCTGCCGCGGTCGATGTTTGCAAGCCTGTCGCCGCCGGTATCCCGCAATATTCTAGTAACCCGGACGGCCGGCGCGACTGTCGCTGCAAAAGCTGTTGCCATGGCCGCTGCCCCGCAGGAAAGCGCCGATCCGCGCTATACCGGCTCGCTGGCGCCCTTGGCTCCGAAGTCCGTTAAACCCGTTATCTTCTCGGCGCTGCTTCCTCCGATCAGTGTTCCAAGCACTGCGCCGATCACCACCTCGATCGTTCCCGAAGTGCGTGATGAGTCCCCGGCGGCGCCGTTGCCGCGCGCGCGGCCGCGTCTGGCCTCGTTGCAGCCGGCGAACGAAATCGGGATCAAGCCGGATAATGATTCCGGAATGGCGAAAACCGCCATCTACGACATCACTGCCCAGACCGTTTATCTGCCGAACGGCGACAGGCTCGAAGCGCATTCGGGGCTTGGCAGCAAGATGGACGACCCGCGCTACATACGTGAGCGGATGCGTGGTGCAACGCCGCCGAACACCTACAAACTCACGCTGAGGGAATCGCTGTTCCACGGGGTGCGTGCTCTTCGGATGACGCCTGTTGACGACGCAACCATGTTCGGTCGTGCTGGCATCCTTGCACACACCTACATGCTTGGCCCGAACGGCCAGTCGAACGGATGCGTATCGTTCAAGAATTATGCGCGATTCCTGGAGGCATTCGATCGCGGGGAGGTCAACCGTATGGTCGTGGTGTCGCGTCTCGACAAGCCGCCAACGTCCTTCGCCGCACGTCGCGCACTGATCCGAAGCGCTGCCGCCACGCCCTAGCGATTTAAGACGAGCATAGCTCGTACCCTCGCGTTGCAAACCAAAATCGCGCACGGTAATAGGCAGGCGCCTGCGGTGAGGGGCTTGGGCGCTAGCGCGGCGCCTGAGTCATGCAAGCCTTCACAAAATCCTTCAACGCTCCGCCGGCGAGGGACTGTTGTTTTCCTTGAGCGCGGCAATTTGCGAGAGCGGCCACCCGTAACAGAGCCGGTCCCGCAAATCTGCACAGGACGCTAAGTGGAGTTTCTGCCTGACGGCGGGCACGCTGTTGCCTGCGAATCAGGAGAGACCATGAGCAGACGACCGCGCCGGAACCACACACCGGGCTTCAAGGCTAAGGTGGCGCTTG
>CANKHA010000044.1 GCA_947481685.1 Bradyrhizobiaceae bacterium | reverse complement strand
TTCGAGGTGGCGGTCGATTTCGATCCTTATCGCGCGCCGGACGTGAAGCAATTACTCTCGACCTGGCTGCCGCTCAGCGTGGCGTTGAACAGTGTCAACCGCGCGATGGGGCAGCCAGATCTTTATCCCTTCGTGCTGTCACCGCAGACCGCGACGAAATTCGGCTTCATCCATAGCCTGATGCAGTGCGACTAACGCGTGCGGGGCATTACCACGTGCGGCGATGCCAAGGTTGCGGGATTGGGCGAGGGCCCCAGCCGTAACGCGGCCCGGGATAGTAGCGGACCACGCGGCGAGGATAGACCGGCGCGACATAGACCGGTCGGCCGTAATAGGGACGCGGCGCGTAATACGGGCGCGCGACATAGACCGGTGGCGCCGCATAGACGCGCGGCACTTCGTAAACCGGAGCAGGCTCGTAGCCGGGGTCGGGGTCGTATTCCTGCGGAGCGCTGTAGCCTTGCTGCGCCTGCTGGGTCGGGGCTTCCACGCAATCATAACCGTTCCAGACAAGCCCGGCCTCGCAGGCTTCCGTCACCGGAATATCCGCCGCCGAAGCGACGCCAGGAACAGCAGCGAAGCCCGCTACCGTCAGGACAGCAAGTGCAAACACACGCATGGCAATCTCCCACGTTAAGCGTTGACGTGATGCATACGCCCGCGCCGATGAACCGCAGGCCAACGTGGTCGTTGTCCATTGTTCATCGCGGTGGTGAAATATGGGGAAAGTGCGCGGACACCCGGTAGAAACCGTATGCTGCGGGCTATGGTGAACCAATCGATTTGGGGAGCATGCGATGGCGAAAAAGGCAAAGACCGTGACCAGCGCCGATATGGTGACGCAGGAGATGCTGTTTGCCGAGGAGGAATGGGCGCCGATGCGGCCCGCTCTGGCGGTCGCACCTGAGCTTGTGATGCAGGCCGTCAAACGGGCAAAAAAGAACGCCAGGAAGGTCAAGGCGACGAAAGTGAAGGCGCGGAAGGCCAGCCCCAAAAAGGCCCGCAAGGCCACCCCGAAAAAGACGAAGGCCAGGAAGACCGGGAAGACCAAAAAGGTCGCGCGCAAGAAATAGAAGCCCGGCCTAGTCTTTGGTCGTGCGTCGCTTTTCGCCCTTTTCAGTTGCCGTCCGATACGTCACATTACGTTCCAATGCGCCCACAAATGCGCGCTGGAGGAGACGACCTATGTCACTTATGAAAACTGTTGCCGGCGCACTGGCCGGTTTTGCCATCGCCGCGACGAGCCAGAGCGCGCTCGCGCAAGATTATCCGGTGCGGCCGATCACGCTGATCGTGCCGTTCGCCGCGGGCGGCCCGACCGACGTGATCTCGCGCATCGTCGGCGAGCACATGTCGCGCACGCTCGGCCAGCAGCTCGTGATCGAGAACGTGGTCGGCGCCGGCGGCACCACCGCTGCCACCAAGGCGAAGAACGCCGCCAACGATGGTTACACGATCATCACCGGCCACATGGGCACGCACGCGGCGTCGGTCGCACTCTACCCGAACCTCGCCTATCATCCGTCGAAGGATTTCGAACCGATCGCGCTGCTCGCCGGCACGCCGGTGGTGATCCTGGCGCGCAAGGATTTTCCGCCGAAGGATATGAAGGAATTCGTCGCTTACGTGAAGGCGAATGCCGACACGCTGAACATGGCGCATGCCGGCGTCGGCTCGGTGTCGCATGTCAGCTGCCTCGCGCTAAATTCCATCTTGGGCGTGAACCCGGTGCAGGTGCCGTTCAACGGCACGGGCCCGGCCATGAACGCGCTGGTCGGGGGCCAGGTGGATTATATGTGCGACCAGATCGTCAACGTGGTGCCGCAGATCAACGGCGGCACCATCAAGGGCTATGCGATCGGTACCGAGACGCGCGCCGAGACGCTGCCGAACGTGCCTACTGCGAAGGAAATGGGAGTGCCGTTCGAAGTCTCGGCCTGGAACGCGATGTTCGCGCCGAAAGGCACGCCGAAGCCGATTATCGACAAGCTCAACGCCGCGGCGGTGAAGGCGCTCGACGACGATAACGTGCGCAAGCGGTTGCTTGAGCTCGGCTCGGTGATCCCGGATAAGGCCGGCCGCACGTCGGAGGCACTCGCCTCGCTGGTGACCAAAGAGATCGACCGCTGGACGCCGATCATCAAGAGCGCGCCTCAGCCGAAATAAGTTCAGACACAAAACGGAAAGGGGCGGCCATCGGGCCGCCCTTTTTGTTATGGGTAAGTCTCATGCTGGCCAACTGGAAATCCTGGGCGCGGGCGATCAAGCGCGACGCGCATGCGCTCTGGCTCGCGGCGCGCGATCCGCGCGTGCCGTGGTACGCCAAGGCTCTGGCGCTGGCGGTGGCGGCTTATGCCTTCTCGCCGATCGATCTCATTCCCGATTTCATTCCCGTCGTCGGTTATCTCGACGATCTGATCATCGTGCCGCTCGGTATCGCGCTGGTGATCCGCCTCATTCCGCCGGACATCATGGCCGAGCATCGGCAGGCGGCGACGGCGTCGGAGGGCAGGCCAGTCAGCAAAACTGCCGCAGCGGTTATTGTTCTGGTTTGGATCGTCTCAATCGCAGCCACCGGCTGGTGGGCCTACGGCTTCTGGTGGCGCTGACGCGCGGCTACTTGTTCTTCCCCGCACGCACGTCCGCGACCATCTGCTTGAGATGCTCGATGGGCGCTGCGCCGGGATAGCGGTAAGTGCCGACGACGAAGGAAGGCGACGCCTGAAAGCCGAGGCCGGTGGCCTGCGCGTCGTTGCGGGCGAGCAGCGCGACGATGGCCGCTTTGTTGGCTTCGAGGTCTTGCTTCGCCCGCGCCACGTCGATGCCGGCGGTGGCGAGCAGTTCGTCGATGCGGTCATCCGTGAGGCGTCCGCGCGCGCCGATAAGAGCATCATGCGCTTCGCTATATTTGTTCTGGTACTTGGCGGCGATCGCCATCCTGGATGCGTTGACGGAATCCGCCCCGAGGATCGGCCATTCCTTCAGCACGATGCGGATATTGCCATCTTCCCGGGCGAGCTTCGCAAGTTCCGGCGCCGCGGCTTTGCAATAGGGGCAGTGGTAATCGAACCATTCGACAATGGTCACATCGCCCTTGGGATTGCCGAGCGCCGGAATCTCCGGGGCCTGCAAAATATTTTCCCGGCTTGTGACATTGGCGTCCTGCGCGCGAAGTCCGGCGGGCAGGGCAAGATTCAGGAGCACGGCGCATAGCAATGCGCCGAAGGCTGGCCGCAAATCACGAAGGTTCGGCGTCATCGATGCTCTCGTTTCGGAAGATTTTGCGCCACACCGTTGGGCGGCAGGGCGGGTGTCAATTCGGGTGGTTATACATCATCGATCGGGGGAGAAAGTGGCGGAGGCCGGGCGAGCTGTTCCCAGCGGGGGTCTACCCTGCTTTTTCGCCGTGAAATGCCTATGTAAGCGCCTGTTGCGCGCCCCGGTGCGCGGCTAATCTCAGGCCAACAGCGAGTCGGGCTAAGACAATAATCCCAAGAAGCGGACCATGCGGCAGTACCACGATTTAATGGAGCGCATCCTCGCCGACGGCGCGGAAAAGGGCGACCGCACCGGCACCGGCACCCTGTCGGTGTTCGGGCATCAGATGCGCTTTGACCTCGCCCAGGGCTTCCCCATGGTGACCACCAAGAAGCTGCATCTGAAGTCGATCGTTTATGAGCTGCTCTGGTTCCTGCGCGGCGACACCAACATCAAATATCTCAACGACAATGGCGTCAGCATCTGGAACGAGTGGGCTGACGAAAACGGCGAGCTCGGTCCGGTCTATGGCAAGCAGTGGCGGTCATGGCCGTCGGAAGATGGCGGCACCATCGACCAGATCGCCAATGTCGTGGCCATGATCAAGCGCAGCCCGGACTCGCGCCGCCTGATCGTCAGCGCCTGGAACCCGGCGGAAGTCGACAAGATGGCGCTGCCGCCGTGCCATTGCCTGTTCCAGTTTTATGTCGCGAAGGGCAAGCTGTCCTGCCAGCTCTATCAGCGCTCGGCGGACGTGTTTCTTGGCGTGCCGTTCAATATCGCGTCTTATGCATTGCTCACGCTGATGATGGCGCAGGTCACCGGCTACAAGCCCGGCGAGTTCGTGCATACGCTCGGCGACGCGCATCTCTATCTGAACCACATCGAGCAGGCGCGGCTGCAGCTTTCGCGTGGGCCGAAAGCATTGCCGGTGATGACGCTCAACCCGGCGGTGAAGGAACTGTTCGGTTTCAGCTACGAGGACTTCACCCTCGAAGGCTACGACCCGCATCCGCACATCAAGGCGAAGGTGGCGGTGTGACCCCAAAAATCGTGTTGGTCGCCGCAGTGGCGGAAAACGGCGTGATCGGTCGCGACAACGCGCTGCCGTGGCATATCCGTTCCGACCTGCAGCATTTCAAGCGCATTACCATCGGCCGCCCGGTGGTGATGGGCCGCAAGACCTATGACTCCATCGGCAAGCCGCTGAAGGACCGCACCAACATCGTCATCACCCGCGATCCCGATTATGAGCCCGACGACGTCGTGATCGTAAACAGTATCGAAAAAGCGATGCAAATGGCGCGCGACGATGCGGCGCGGCGCGGAGTCGATGAGATCGCCGTCATCGGCGGAGCCGGCATATTCAAGGAAACCATGGCGCTGGCCGCCCGGCTGGAGATCACGCTGGTCCATTTGTCGCCCCAGGGGGACACTTACTTTCCGCCAATCGATCCCCACATCTGGCAGGAAAGCCGCCGTATGCGGCAGGAAGCCGCGCCACAGGACGATGCAGACATCAGTTTCATCACCTATGAACGTGCGTTGTAAGCGCCAGTTCACTCCCCTATAACCATTGCGAAATTAGCCGGGCATTGGCCCGCAAGGAGACGTTTTCATGCCTTGGAGCAATCAGGGTGGCGGACCTTGGGGGTCCGGGCCCAAGGGCCCTTGGGGTTCAGGCCCTCAGTCGTCCGGCCCGACACCGCCGGATCTCGAAGACTGGCTGCGCAAAGGCCAGGACAAGCTGCGCACCGTGCTGCCCGGCGGCGGCGGTTCGCTCGGCCCCAAAGGCTTCCTCATCGTCGGTGCGATTGCGATCGTCATTTGGGGACTGTCCGGTTTCTTCCGCGTGCAGCCCGATGAACTCGGCGTTGTGATGCGCTTTGGACGATATGTGAAGGTGGTTCAGCCCGGCCTGAATTATCACCTGCCTTATCCGATCGAAGACGCGCTGACGCCCAAGGCTCTGCGCGTCAGCAAGATCGACATCGGCATGCGCATCATGGAAGACACGCGCCGCGGCACCGGGGGCAGTGGCTCCACGCTGCGCGACGTGCCGGAAGAAAGCCTGATGCTCACCGGCGACGAGAATATCGTCGATGTCGATTTCTCGGTGTTCTGGCGGGTGAAGCCGAACGGCGTCGGCGATTATCTTTTCAACATACAGAATGCCGAAGGCACGGTGAAAGCTGTCGCCGAAAGCGCGATGCGCGAAGTGGTCGGCCGTTCCACCATCCAGCCGCTGCTCACCGGCGGCAAGCAGGTTACCGAAACAGCCGTACAAGATCTCATGCAGAAGACGCTCGATTATTATGGCGCCGGCATTCAGATTCAGCAGGTCCAGATGCAGAAGGTCGATAATCCGGCGCAGGTGATCGACGCTGCGCGTGACGTGCAGGCCGCGCGCGCCGACCAGGAGCGCGCTAGGAACGAGGCAGATGCTTATGCCAACCGCGTCGTTCCCGAGGCAAAGGGCAAGGTCGCGCAGGTTACGCAATCCGCCGAAGCCTATCGCGAGCAGACGGTGGCGGAAGCAACCGGTCAGACACAGCGCTTCTTGCAGATCCTCGATCAATACCAGAAAGCGCCGGACGTAACGCGCGAACGCATGTATCTCGAAACCATGGAACGCGTGTTCAACGGCACCGACAAGGTGATCATGGATGGTGGCTCGAGCGGTGTCGTGCCCTATCTGCCGCTACGCGAACTTGGGCAGCAGCAACCGCGCCGGCCGGGAGCTACGCCATGAGAAACGGTATTGCCGGTGGTGTTTTCCTCATCGTCGCGCTCGCGGCGCTGATCATCACCTATACATCGCTTTACGCAGTGTATCAGACTCAGCAGGTGCTTCCGGTGCGTTTCGGCGAGCCGCTGCAACCTGTTTCGGAACCGGGTCTGCATGTAAAATATCCGTGGGACACGATCATCGCGTTCGATCGCCGTATCCTCGACCTGGAGGCGCCGCCGCAGGAATTGATCGCATCCGACCAGAAGCGTCTCTCGGTCGATGCCTTCGCCCGCTATCGCATCGTCAACGTGCTGAAGTTCTATCAGACCCTAGGCTCGATCCAGGGCGCCGAGTCGCAGCTCAAGAATCTGATGAGCTCGGCGTTGCGTCGCGTGCTGGGCGACGCAACGTTCCTCGACGTCGTGCGCGACAAACGCGAAGAACTGATGGCCCGCATTCGCGAGCAGGTTGACCGCGATGCGGAGGTCTACGGCATCTCCGTTGTGGACGTTCGTATCCGCCGCGCCGACTTGCCTGAGGCGAACAGCCAGGCGGTCTATCAGCGGATGCAGACCGAACGGCAGCGCGAAGCCGCCGGTTACCGCGCCCAGGGCCAGCAGGAGGCACAGCAGATCAAGGCGAAGGCCGACCGCGACGTGACGGTGCTGATCGCTGACGCAACATCGACGGCCGAGAAGACGCGCGGCGAAGGCGATGCCACCCGTAACCGCATCTTCGCCGACGCCTACAACAAGGATAAGGACTTCTTCTCCTTCTACCGGTCGATGCAGGCTTACGAGAATGCGTTCCAGCACAACGACACGCGCATGTTGCTGAAGCCGGATTCGGAATTCTTCCGTTTCTTCGTCGATCCGTCCGGCAAGGGCGGGCCTGCGGCGGCTGCGCCGGCGCAGGGCGCTAGATAACAAAGGGCCAGTCGCCACGGTGATCCATGTCTGATTTCATCGTGGCGATTGGCCTGGTTTTCGTGATCGAAGGCCTGATGTTTTCGGCCTTCCCGGCCATGGCCAAGCGCGCCATGCATTCCGTGCTCAATACCCCCGATTATTCCCTCCGCGTCGTCGGCATTGTTTCCGCCGTTGTTGGAATCGTCCTGATCTGGGCGATCCGCGGTTAACGTTGCCGGTTAAGCCTCTTTTCCGGCTCATTCTCCCTGAAACTATAAGCACATACCGCTGCTCTTGCGTCCGCCCATGGACGCGGGCAGTCTCGTTGAAATCCTTGAGGAGATTTGACCGTCATGTTTGCTCATCTGACCGACATTTCCCGGCAGGTTGGACGCTTCGCCGTGATCGCGCTCGCGGGCGCCGCTCTCGTTCTGCCGGCCTTGCTGTCTCCTGCCGCCGCGCGGGGCCCGGACGGCATTGCCGATGTCGCCGAGCGGGTGATCGATGCGGTGGTCAACATCTCCACCTCGCAATCGCTGGACCAGAAATCCTCGGCCACTCCGACGCCGCAAGTGCCCCCTGGTTCGCCGTTCGAGGAATTCTTCGACGACTTCTTCAAGAACCGTCCCGGCGAGCGCGGGGGCAGCACCAGGCCCGACCGCCAGCCTCGCCGTGTCAACTCGCTTGGTTCCGGTTTCATCATCGACGACGCCGGCATTGTGGTGACCAACAATCACGTCATCGCCGACGCCGATGAGGTGACCGTTATTCTCAACGACGGTACGCGCCTGAAGGCGGAAATCCTCGGCCGCGACACCAAGGTCGATCTTGCGGTGCTGAAAGTGACGCCGACGTCGCCGCTGAAGGCGCTGAAATTCGGCGACAGCGAGAAGCTGCGCCTCGGCGAATGGGTGATCGCGATCGGCAACCCGTTCTCACTCGGCGGCACGGTGACGGCGGGCATCGTCTCCGCGCGCAACCGCGACATCCAATCCGGGCCCTACGACAATTACATCCAGACCGATGCCTCGATTAACCGCGGTAATTCGGGCGGCCCGCTGTTCAATCTGGACGGCGAAGTGATCGGCGTGAACACCGCGATCATTTCACCCTCGGGCGGCTCGATCGGCATCGGCTTTGCGGTGCCGTCGAAGACCGTGATGGCTGTGATCGATCAGCTGCGCCAGTTCGGCGAGACCCGCCGCGGCTGGCTCGGCGTGCGCATTCAGCCGGTGACCGACGAGATCGGCGAAGCGCTCAACATCAAGCCGGCGCGCGGCACGCTGATCGCGGGCATTGACGACAAGGGGCCGGCGAAAGCCGCCGGCATTGAAACCGGCGACGTGATCCTGAAGTTCGACGGCAAGGACATCAAGGAAACCCGCGACCTGACGCGCATGGTGGCCGATACCCCGATCGACAAGGAGGTCGAGGTCGTCATCATCCGCAAGGGCAAGGAAGAAATCAAAAAGGTGAAGATCGGTCGCCTGGAAGACACCGACAAGAAGCTTGCGTCGGTGAAGCCGGCGGCGCCGGAGGTCCAGTCCACGCCGATCAAGAAGGCGCTCGGGCTCGATCTCGCGGACATCAATGCGGACCTGCGCAAAAAGTACAACATCAAGGACAATGTGAAAGGCGCGGTGGTCACGGCGGTGGAGCAGAATTCACCGGCATCCGAGAAGAGCGTGAAAGTGGGCGAAATCATCGTGGAAATTTCGCAGAAGCCGGTGACAAACGCCGGTGACGTGCAGAAGTATGTCGACGATCTCAAGAAGGAAGGCCGCAAGTCGGCGCTGTTCCTGGTCGCCAACGCCGAAGGCGAGACGCGCTTCGTCGCGCTGAGCTTGCAGTAGCCGATCACGGGTTTACCCGAAGATCGGCAATAATAAACGCTCGTCATTCCGGGGGCGCAGCGAAGCTGCGAACCCGGAATCCGGCAGCGCGACGGGCGTTTCCGATGTTCTATGTCTATCTTCTTGCGGCAAGGAAGCAGGGGACGCTCTATCTCGGCGTGACCAAGGACCTTGTTCGTCGCGTCTATCAGCACAAAGCCAAAACCCTTCCAGGTTTTACCTCGCGTTACGATATCAGGCGGCTTGTGTGGTTCGAATGTTACGATGATCCCGTCACGGCGATCACGCGCGAAAAAGAAATGAAGAAATGGCGGCGTGCCTGGAAGGTCGCGCTTATCGAGAAAGAAAATCCTGATTGGAAGGATTTATATCCCGATATCGCTGTTTAGAATGCCGCCGGATTCCGGGTTCTTCGCTTTGCGAAGCCCCGGAATGACGGAATATTCTACCCCTCCACGAATTCTTCCCGCTTGTAGCCCTGCAGATATAACAGCGCGGTGAGGTCGCCGTGGTCGATGCGCGCGGCGGCGGCTTCCGCCACCGCGGGCTTGGCACGATAGGCCACGCCGATGCCGGCTTCCTCGATCATCGACAGATCGTTGGCGCCGTCGCCCACCGCCATGGTGGCATCACGCGCGACGCCGTGTGATTGACGCAGCTCCAGCAAGGTTTGCAGCTTGGACTCGCGCCCGAAGATCGGTTCGCGCACCAGCCCGGCGAGCTTGCCGTCTGCATCCACTTCCAGAACATTCGAGCGGTTTTCCTGGAAGCCGACCATTGCCGCGATGCGATCGGTGAAGGACTTGAAGCCGCCAGACACAAGGCAGGTGTAAGCGCCGTTGGCGCGCATCGTCATCACCAGCGTGCGCCCGCCCGGCGTCAACGTGATACGGTTGCGGATCACCTCTTCAATGACTGTCACAGGCAGACTTTTCAGCAAGGCCACCCGCTCGCGCAACGCGGGCTCGAAGGCGATCTCGCCGCGCATCGCGCGTTCGGTGATGGCGGCGACATAGGTCTTGAGGTTGGCGAAGTCGGCCAGTTCATCGATGCATTCCTGCCCGATCATGGTGGAATCCATGTCGGCGAGAAACAGCGTCTTGCGCCGTCCTTCGGCTGGCTGCACCACCACGTCGATATTCTCGGGGAAGCGTCCACGCAGCTCGACGGCCACCGCGCGATCGGTCACGCCCAACGGCAGGGTAAACGGGATGTCGGCGGCGATCTTGTCGGCCAGCCATTCCGGCTTGCCGGCGCCGGGCAATTCTGCGCGCGCGGCATCGACCAGCGCCGTGAACAGGGCTGGTTTTTCCGGATTGCAGATCAGGGTCGCGACGTGAGTCATGGGATTATCCGCTATGCGCGGTGCTTATTGCAGGGCCGGGCAATGCGGGCAAGGGTTGGTAATGCAACTCGTCATTGCCGGGCTTGACCCGGCAATCCATCAATCAGACGCAAATATCCGGATAGAGGTCACGCCACTCTGGATTGAGCGATTGGATGAGGTCGATTTTCCATTCGCGCGACCAATGCTTGATGTTCTTCTCTCGCTGGATCGCTAGCGGGGCCGTCGCATGTTCTTCATAGTAAACAAGTCTCGCTACACCATAACGTTTGGTGAAGCTGGACGCGGCCGCTTCTTTATGTTCCCACACACGCCGTAGGAGATCATTTGTCACCCCAACATAAAGGGTGCCACCAGGCTTGCTTGCTAGGATATAGAGCCAAGAACTCATTCACTTATGATGGATTGCCGGGTCAAGCCCGGCAATGACGAAGAGAGATTATGATGGCTGTTCTAACCAAGCTTTGGCGGGGCGCGTATTCGCTGCCGCTCGCCTTCCTGGGCTTCTTCGTGTTCGGGATGTGGGCCGCATTGTTCGTGGCGGCGATCGTGTTGTTCGTCTTCTATCAGCTGCAATTGCATACCATTGGCTCTTCCGTGGCCTTCCTACTCATTGCATCCTACTGGCTCATCGCCTCCGTCGGTGTCTGGCGCAGCGCGCGGCCGAGCATCGCATCGGATAGCTGGGTGAACCGCATCGAAGGTTTTGCCGCCCGCGGCGTCGTTCTGCTGCTCGCGGCCTATGTGCTGTGGAGCCTGTGGGATCGCGGCGCGCTCTGGCTGACGCAGCGCGTGGCTGCATGAGAAAACCCGAAACGATATTGCTCGCGGGACCGACCGCGAGCGGCAAGTCTGCGCTCGCGCTGAAGCTCGCCGCGATGATCGACGGCGTCGTCATCAATGCGGATTCCATGCAGGTCTATCGCGACCTGCGGGTGATCACCGCGCGTCCGACCGTGGAGGAGCAGGCGCAAGCGCCGCATCTCCTTTACGGCCATGTCGATGCTGCCGAGAATTATTCCACTGGCCAATGGCTGCGCGATGCTCGCGTGGCGATCGATGAGGTGCGAAGTGCAGGGCAGGTACCGATCGTGGTCGGAGGCACGGGCCTTTATTTCATGACCTTGACGAAGGGGCTTGCCGCCGTGCCGCCGATCCCGGCGGATATCCGTGCCACCGTACGCGGGCGGCTGGAGAGCGAAGGCGTTGCGCCGCTTTATGTCGAATTGCTGGAGCGCGATCCGGTCACCGCGCATCGCCTGATGCCGGGCGACCGCTCGCGGATCTCCCGCGCGCTGGAAGTGGTGATCGCCACCGGCCGTTCGCTTACCGACTGGCACAAGGAAGGCATGCCGCCGACGGTTGAGGACACCCAGGCGGCGCGGTTTTTCCTCGACGTAGACCGCGATGAACTGACCCGGCGGATCATTGCGCGTTTCGACGCCATGCTGGCGGGTGGCGCGCTGGGGGAAGTGGAGCGGCTGGCCGCGCGGGGGCTCAATCCGCTCCTGCCGGCGATGAAGGCCCATGGCGTGCCCTGGCTGATCCGTCACCTGCGGGGAGAGATCGGGCTGGACGAAGCCGCCGATGGCGGCAAGCGCGATACCCGCCGCTACATCAAACGGCAGGCGACCTGGTTCAAAAACCAGATGCCGGACTGGCCCTGGCTGGGGGCGGACGCAGTCCTGGCCCAAGCCCGGGAATAGGCTAAAAAGGCTTGACCCGGCCTCTCGCAGTGCCATATAAGCCGCGCAAGGAAATGAGTATTGGCTATGAACTCACGCAATAATATTACCAAGTGGAATGTACCTGTAGTTAGGAAGCGCATCGCCGTGGGCTGATCCCCGCGAGTGCGATGCGCGAAAACAGGGGCCCCAGCGGCCCCTTTTTGATTTCCTGATTTTGGATGGTTGGAGCGGACGATGAAAATGGAAATGACCGGCGCGGAAATGGTGCTTGAGGCGCTGAAGGATCAGGGCGTCGAGCATCTGTTCGGCTATCCGGGCGGCGCCGTGCTGCCGATCTACGACGAGATCTTCAAACAGAAACAGATCAAGCACATCCTCGTTCGCCACGAGCAGGGCGCGGTGCATGCGGCGGAAGGCTATTCGCGCTCCACCGGGAAGGTCGGCTGCGTGCTCGTCACCTCGGGCCCCGGCGCCACCAATGCGGTCACCGGTCTTGCCGACGCGCTGATGGATTCGATCCCGATCGTCTGCATCACCGGACAGGTGCCCACGCATTTGATCGGCAACGACGCCTTCCAGGAATGCGACACCGTCGGCATCACGCGTCCGGCCACCAAGCACAATTACCTCGTGAAGAACGTCGATGACCTGCCGCGCGTGCTGCACGAGGCGTTCTACGTTGCCGCCAATGGGCGGCCCGGCCCGGTGGTAGTCGATATCCCGAAGGACGTTCAGTTCGCCAAGGGCATGTATGAGCGGCCGAAGAATGCCGAGCACAAGACCTATCGTCCGCGCCTGAAGGGCGATCCGGACAAGATCCGCGCCGCGGTCGAGCTGATCGCCAAGGCGAAGCGCCCGGTGTTCTACACCGGCGGCGGCATCATCAATGCCGGCGCGAGCGAGCTGCTGCGCGAATTCGTGCGGCTGACCGGCTATCCGATCACCTCGACGCTGATGGGGCTCGGGTCCTATCCGGCATCGGACAGGCAGTGGCTCGGCATGCTCGGCATGCACGGCACCTATGAAGCCAACTGGGCGATGCACGATTGCGACGTGATGATCTGTCTCGGCGCGCGCTTCGACGACCGCATCACCGGCCGTGTCGATGCCTTTTCGCCCGGCTCGAAGAAAATCCACGTCGATATCGACGCCTCATCGATCAACAAGAACGTGCATGTCGATATCGGCATCGTCGGCGACTGCGCCAACGTCATCACGGACATGCTGGCGGTGTGGCGACAGATGAACGCGCAGCCCGACAAGGCGGCGCTCGCCGGCTGGTGGAAGCAGATCGAAACCTGGCGGGCGCGCAAGAGCCTCAGCTACCGGAAGTCGGACGACATCATCAAGCCGCAATACGCCATCCAGCGGCTCTATGAGCTGACCAGGGACAAGGACGTCTACATCACCACCGAAGTGGGCCAGCACCAGATGTGGGCCGCGCAGTTCTTCAAGTTCGAGGACCCGCGCCGCTGGATGACGTCCGGCGGGCTCGGCACCATGGGCTACGGCCTGCCGGCGGCGGTCGGCGTGCAGATGGCGCATCCTGGTTCGCTCGTGATCGACATTGCGGGCGAGGCCTCGGTGCAGATGACCATGCAGGAGATGTCGACAGCCGCGCAGTATCATCTGCCGATCAAGATCTTCATCCTGAACAACCAGTATATGGGCATGGTGCGCCAGTGGCAGGAACTGCTGCATGGTGGCCGTTATTCGGAAAGCTACAGCGAGTCGCTGCCGGATTTCGTCAAGCTCGCGGAAGCCTATCGCGGCGTCGGCATCCGCTGTGAGAAGCCGGCGGATCTCGATGCGGCGATCCTGGAGATGATCAACGTCGACAAGCCGGTGATCTTCGACTGCATGGTCGACCAGAACGAGAATTGCTATCCGATGATCCCGTCGGGCCGCCCGCATAACGAGATGATCCTCGGCGACTCCGGTGAGAACATCGAAGATGCGATCAGTGAAGAAGGAAAGATGCTGGTTTAGCCGATCACGGGCTTGCCCGAAGATCGGCACTAACAACTGTTACAAGTAGGAAGACGCATGAGCACGACACCGATCCCAGCCTCCACCAGCCACTACCCGGCCGCGCCGGCATCACAGAAGAGCGAGCCGCATACGCTCTCGGTGCTGGTCGATAACGAACCGGGCGTGCTGGCGCGCGTCATCGGCCTGTTCTCCGGCCGCGGCTACAATATCGACTCGCTCACGGTGTCGGAAACCGAGCACGAGAAACATGTCTCGCGCATCACCATCGTGACGCGCGGCACGCCGATGGTGATCGAGCAGATCAAGAACCAGCTCGAGCGGCTGATCCCGATTCATCGCGTGATCGATGTCACGCTGACCGGGCAGGCAATCGAGCACGAGCTGGCACTGATCAAGGTGCAGGGCACCGGCGACCAGCGCGCCCATGCGTTGCGCATCGCCAACGATTTCGATGCCCGCGTGGTCGATGACACCACTGAGAGCTTCGTGTTCGAGATCAGCGGCGCGACCGAAAAGATCGAGCGCTGCGTTGCTGCGCTGTTGCCCGTGGGGCTGATTGAGGTGTCGCGCAGCGGCATCGTCGCGATCACCCGCGGCGTGGCGGAGATGTAGCAAAACGTAGAGGAAGGGCCGTAAGGCCTACAGTCACCGCTTCCGGGACTTGCCCCGCCCGCCGGGGCACCCTAGAAGCACACCGGAAAATGCAGAGCGGCCGAAAGGGCCGCGTAGGGGATAAATCATGCGTGTTTATTACGACCGGGATGCCGACATTAATCTCATCAAGGGCAAGAAAGTCGCCATCATCGGCTATGGCAGCCAGGGCCATGCCCATGCGCTGAACCTGCGGGATTCCGGGGTGAAGGACGTAGCCGTCGCGCTGCGCAAATCCTCCGCCGGCGTGAAAAAGGCCGAGGGCGAGGGGCTCAAGGTGATGGAAGTCGCCGAGGCCGCCAAATGGGCCGACGTGCTCATGATGCTGACGCCTGACGAATTGCAGGCCGACATCTACAACGACCATCTCAAGGACAACATGAAGAAGGGCGCGGCGCTGCTCTTCGCACATGGCCTGAACGTGCATTTCAACCTGATCGAGCCGCGTGCCGATCTCGACGTTATGATGATTGCGCCGAAGGGTCCCGGCCACACGGTGCGTGCGGAATACGCCCGCGGCGCGGGCGTGCCTTGCCTCGTGGCCGTCCACAAGGACGTCTCGGGCAATGCCCATGATCTCGCACTGTCGTATGCTTCGGCGATTGGCGGCGGCCGTGCCGGCATCATCGAAACCAACTTCCGCGAGGAATGCGAAACCGACCTGTTCGGCGAGCAGTCCGTGCTGTGCGGCGGCCTGGTCGAGCTGATGAAGGCGGGCTTCGAGACGCTGGTGGAAGCCGGCTACGCGCCGGAAATGGCCTACTTCGAATGCGTCCACGAAGTGAAGCTGATCGTCGACCTGATCTATGAAGGCGGCATCGCCAACATGAACTACTCCGTCTCCAACACCGCCGAATACGGCGAATACGTCTCCGGCCCGCGCGTCGTCAACGCCGAGACCAAGGCGGAGATGAAACGGATCCTCAACGACATTCAGACGGGCACTTTTACACGCAACTGGATGCTCGAGAACCGTGTCAGCCAGACCGGCTTCAAGGCGATGCGCGCCAAGATGGCCGCGCATCCGATCGAGGAAGTCGGCGAGAAGCTGCGCGGCATGATGCCGTGGATCAAGCAGCGCGCGATGGTCGACAAGAGCAAGAACTGACGGCGAAGCCGTCATGGCCGGGCATAGCCCGTCGAAGACGGGCGTAAACGCCCTCTTGTCCCGGCCATCTCGACAATGGGAGCGGTCTGACAGACTTCTCCGTCGTGCCTGTCGATCGGCTGGAATTGGGCCACTCCCACTGGGAGTGGCCCTTTGCTTTTGAGTGGCCCTCGACGCGCATTTCGAAAAGCTGAAGCAGGCGACCCCGGAAATATGGAACGGCAAGGCCCGGGCATGACGAGTGTGCTAAACATGCGGTGGCCAATTGCCGCGCACCACCGGAAACTTACATCATGAAATCAGCCGACATCGCCAAGAGCTTCCGCATCGACAATCCCGAAAAGTTCAAGCTGAAGGATTTCGATCCCGCCGACACCGGCGGCCTCGCGAAGGACAAGGACAGCTTCAAGGATATCGTTGCCGCCGACGCCAAGCGGCTGGGCGATTTGCAGGGGCGCATGCATGCCGAGGGCCGCTGGTCGGTGCTGATCATCCTGCAGGGCATGGATGCTTCGGGGAAGGATGGCGTCGTCGAGCATGTCCTGGCAGGCGTGAATCCGCTCGGCGTCGATGTGCATTCGTTCAAGCAGCCGAGTTCGGAAGAGCTGGCGCATGATTTCCTCTGGCGCACCACGCTGCGCCTGCCGGAGCGCGGCCGCATCGGCCTGTTCAACCGTTCGTATTATGAGGAAGTCATCGTGGTGCGCGTGCACCCCGAATATCTTGGCGGCCAGAAACTGCCCGCGGCGGTGAACACCGACGCCATCTGGAAGGAACGCTTCGAGGATATCGTGGCCTTCGAGAAGCATCTCGTGCGCAGTGGCACCATCGTGCTGAAGTTCTTCCTCAATATTTCGAAGGAGCAGCAGAGCAAGGAATTGCTGCAGCGCCTGGACGATCCGGAGAAACACTGGAAGTTCAACGCGGGCGACCTGAAAGAGCGCGCGCTGTGGGACAAATACATGGGGGCCTATGAGGACATGATACGCAGCACTTCCACGAAAGATGCGCCGTGGTATGTGGTGCCGTCCAACAGCCGCTGGTTCTCGCGATTGGTGGTGGCGGGCGCCGTTGCCGATGCGGTCGAGAAATTGAACCCGCAATTCCCGCCGCTCGATCCGAAGGACAAGGCCGCGCTGGAAGAGATGAAGAAGGCGCTGAAAGCCAGTCCCCTATGAACCGCAGGCGGACACAACGGCATTCGCGATCCAATGGCCTGCGCCTGCGCCGGCGACGACAACGCCGGTTCCGATAATTTTGAAAAGAACCTTGTTCCCGAAATAGCGGTCAAGAGCTTGCCCGACGATGGCGCCGACAATCAGGCCAGCCATCACATAGATATTGAGCTTGAAAGCGATCACAGCCGGGGTCGGCAATATTGCGCATAAGTCCATGTTGACCCAACTTTTCAGCGTGCAGCCATGGGACCAGCGTAACCAGGGCGTGCGGTTACGCCAAGCGAGATAAGTCAGCCTTTCTGACCTAATCCGTTGTTGCACCGCGGCTGGGTTTTCCCTAAATACGGGCTTCGGACGCTGGGCATTTACGCGGAATTCACTTCGATCCGCGATCCTGAGGGTCTTCGCAGGCAGGTTTACGCAGTCTGCGTCACGACGATGAGGGTGTTTTTGAGCATGACGATGCGCCGCGACATTCGCGCGATCGGTGGGACGGCCTTCCGGCCGGTGCCCCATGCTGCCCTCACGCTTGCCGGGCTGCTGCTGCTTACCTGCCCCTGAGGGCCGGCCGGGCGCTTGCGCCTGGGCACTCAGGGGATAGCGAGCGCGGCCAGCAAAAGTGGCATCCGGTTTTGCGTCCGGCCGCGCGAGAGCCTCAAAAATCCCGCGTATGAAATTCAAGGACTAACCCCATGAGCACCCAGACCCAGTCCGATAAGGACCGCGTCGTTATTTTCGACACCACCTTGCGCGACGGCGAGCAATCGCCGGGCGCCACCATGACCCACGAGGAGAAGCTCGAAGTCGCCGCGCTGCTCGACGAGATGGGCGTGGACATCATCGAGGCCGGTTTTCCGATCGCATCGGAAGGCGACTTCGCCGCCGTCAACGAGATTGCCAGGCGTTCCAAGAACGCGGTGATCTGCGGACTCGCCCGCGCCGGGTTCAAGGACATCGACCGCTGCGGCGAGGCCATCAAGCCGGCAGAGAAGAAGCGCATCCATACCTTCCTCTCGACCTCGCCGGTCCACATGAAGTGGAAGCTGCAGATGGAGCCGGAGAAGGTGCACGAAATGGTCGTGGCGTCGGTGACGCGCGCGCGCAACTGGACCGACGACGTGGAATGGTCGTGCGAGGACGGCACCCGGAGCGAAATCGACTTTCTCTGCCGCTGCATCGAATCCGCCATCAAGGCGGGCGCGACCACGATCAACGTCCCCGACACCGTGGGCTACACCGTGCCGGAGGAATATTTCCGGCTGATCAAGACGCTGCGCGAGCGCGTGCCGAACTCCGACAAGGCGCGTTTCTCGGCGCATTGCCACGACGATCTCGGCATGGCGGTGGCGAATTCGCTGGCCGGAGTGAACGCCGGCATCCGCCAGATCGAATGCACCATCAACGGCATCGGTGAGCGCGCCGGCAACTGTTCGCTCGAGGAAGTCGTGATGGCGATGCGGGTGCGCGGCGACGTGTTGCCATACTGGACCAATGTCGACGCCACGATGTTGACGCGTGCCTCCAAGCTCGTGTCGGCGGTGACGTCCTTCCCGGTGCAGTACAACAAGGCGATCGTCGGACGGAATGCCTTCGCGCATGAATCCGGCATCCACCAGGACGGCATGCTGAAGAATACCCAGACCTACGAGATCATGACGCCCGAGAGCGTGGGCGTGAAACAGACCTCGCTGGTGATGGGCAAGCACTCCGGACGCCACGCCTTCGCGCACAAGCTGGAAGAGCTCGGCTATAAATTGGCCGGCAACCAGCTGGAAGACGCCTTTGTGCGTTTCAAGGCGCTCGCCGACAAGAAGAAGCAGGTCTACGACGAGGACATCGAAGCTTTGGTCGATGAGGAAATCGCGCACGCCGACGACCGCATCAAGGTGCTGTCGATGACGGTGATCGCGGGCACCATGGGGCCGCAGTCGGCCACGTTGTCGCTCGACATCGACGGCAAGCATGTCACGGCGCAGGAAACCGGCAACGGCCCGATCGACGCCATCTTCAAGGCGATCCGGGTGCTGGTGCCGCACGAGGCGACGCTCGAGCTGTATCAAGTTCATGCAGTGACCGAGGGCACCGATGCGCAGGCGGAAGTCTCCGTGCGGCTCTCCGAAGGCGGGCGCGCGGTGACGGCTAAGGGCGCGGACCCGGATACGCTGGTGGCTTCGGCCAAGGCCTATCTCGGCGCGCTCAACAAGCTGATGGTTCGTCAGGCGCGGGGCAGGGCAGAGCCGATGATGGTCGGCGGAAAGCGCGTGCATTCGACCGAGACGATTTAACCACGGCTGACGATCCCGTAGATGAATTGAGACTCCGGTTGACCTAATCGGAGTCTCTTTTTTATCTGATGGGCGTATCGAGAGCGTTCAAATCTCTAAACTTTTGATGCTGATAGCCTGACTGAGCCAGTATTGAAAAAGGGAACGACGTTGTGAGTGCCAATAAACATCCGGACAATATTTCAGAACGTAGAGTCTGCTCCAATTGCGTCGGAGAGGCGTTTCTTCGAACAGAGATAGTTTCTGAAGGCGAGAATAAGAGATGTAGTTACTGCAAAAATATGGGCAAAACCATCACCATCGATCATCTCGCAGATCGAATAGAAGCTGCGGTCAGTCAGCATTTTGAACGGACTTCGACCGAGCCATCGGATTTCGAACACCTGATGTTGAGCGACAGAGAAAGCAATTACGATTGGGAAAGGCATGGGGAGCCGGTTAAGGACGTTATATCCAATCTAGCTGAAATCGATGAGAGTATAACCTCTGACGTTCAGAGCGTCCTTGAGAGCCGCTATGATGATTTCGAAATGGCAAAAATGGGTGAGGAGTGTGAATATGATTCCGAATCCTATTATGAGGAAGCAAGTGTAAGTATCTCGCTTTTACAATCGCAGTGGCGTTCTTTTGAAGAATCTTTAAAAACGGAAACTCGGTTTTTTAGCCCCTATGCTGAAGAGACTCTATCTTCGATATTTGACGGGTTGACCGAACATAAAACGTGGAAAGGGCGGCGTGTTGTTGTTGATGTGGGCCCAAGTACGGCGGCCTGGACGTGTCTGAGGCGAGGCGGCTGAAGGCGCTGGAGGACGAGAACCGGAAGCTTAAGAAGCTGCTGGCGGAATCGATGCTCGACAACGCTGCGCTGAAGGAACTTCTGACAAAAAAATGGTAGGGCCCGCCG
>CANKHA010000043.1 GCA_947481685.1 Bradyrhizobiaceae bacterium | reverse complement strand
TCGGGATTTTTCTGATGTTTGAGAAATGGTTCATCGTCCCCCTTCCGAAGGGGCCGGTTGAGACGATGCTTGGATTCTGATCGCGACGTAGGAGCCGGAAAACGGCCTGGGAAAGCGCAAGGACATGGAAGAACTGGTCAATCTTTTTCACGGTTTCGCCGTGGTGCTGCAACCTCAGAACATTCTGCTGATGGTTGTCGGCATTCTGCTGGGCGTCATCATCGGCGTCCTGCCCGGGCTCGGGGGCGCTAACGGCGTCGCGATCCTGCTGCCTTTGACATTCTCGATGTCGCCAACCTCGGCGATCATCATGCTCTCCTGCATCTACTGGGGGGCGCTGTTTGGCGGCGCCATCACCTCGGTGCTGTTCAATATTCCAGGGGAGCCCTGGTCGGTTGCGACGACTTTCGACGGCTATCCGATGGCGCAGAAGGGCCAGGCGGGGGAGGCTCTGACGGCCGCCTTCACCTCTTCCTTTGTCGGTGCGCTCTTCGCGATCGTCGTCATCACCCTGGTCGCCCCGCTGGTTGCCTCCTTTGCATTGAAATTCGGTCCGGCCGAAAAATTCGCAGTTTATTTTCTCGCGTTCTGCAGCTTCATTGGCATGAGCAAAGAACCGCCGTTCAAGACGCTGGCGGCGATGATGATCGGCTTCGCGCTTGCCGCGGTCGGTCTCGACCAGATGACCGGCGTGCTGCGGCTCACTTTCGGCTTTAGCGAATTGCTCAATGGCTTCGACTTCCTGATCGCGGTGATCGGCCTGTTCGGCATCGGCGAAATCCTGCTGACGATGGAAGAAGGGCTGGCCTTCAAGGGCCGATCGGCAAACATCAATCTCAAGGTCGTGTTTGAGACCTGGAAATCGCTGCCGCGTTACTGGCTGACGCTGCTCCGCTCGTGCATCATCGGCTGCTGGATGGGCATCACGCCTGCGGGCGCGACGCCTGCGTCCTTCATGAGCTACGGCATCGCCAAGCGTACGTCGAAGAACGGACGCAAATTCGGCACGGGCGAGATCGAAGGCGTGATCGCGCCGGAAACCGCTGCGCATGCTGCCGGCACGTCAGCGTTGCTGCCAATGCTGGCGCTTGGCGTTCCCGGCTCGCCCACCGCAGCCGTGCTGCTCGGCGGCCTGCTGATCTGGGGCCTGCAACCGGGGCCGATGCTCTTTGTCGAGCAGAAGGATTTTGTTTGGGGCCTGATCGCCTCGATGTATCTCGGCAACATCGTCGGCCTCATCATCGTGCTGACGTGCGTGCCGTTGTTTGCTGCGATCCTGCGTATTCCGTTCAGCATTATCGCGCCGGTCATCCTGGTGTTCTGCGCCATCGGCGCCTTCACCGTGCACAACTCGACCTTCGATGTGATGCTGATGATGGTCTTCGGCGTGATCGGCTACTTCATGAAGAAGTGCAGCTACCCGATGGCTCCGCTGGTGCTGGCGATTGTGCTCGGCGACAAGGCGGAGGAATCCTTCCGCCAGACGCTGCTGGGATCGCAGGGCAGTTTTGGGGTGTTCTTCTCCAACGGCCTCGTTGGCACGATCATGACCCTTGGCCTGATCGCGCTGTTCTGGGGCGTTATCTCTAACGCCTGGGCGTGGGTGCGGTCGCGGCCGGCCTCGGCATGAGGCGGGAAAAAGCTGTGTTGTTGTATGAGTTTAAGTCCACCATTTGCGTCCTGCGTCAACTGTGGAATATTGTATACCAGCCATGAGTACAGCCCCGACCAATATCCGCTCGCTTAATGCTCGTCCCGAAGGCGAAGAGGATGCGCACGCGCTGTCGAGCACACGGCTGACGCTCGAACCGCTCGCTTCCGACAGCTTCAAGAATAAAGCCTATGCCGCGCTGAAGAATGTCATTGCCGGCATGGATGTTTATCGCAATCGCTCCGACATCCGTCTCGACGAACGTCAGCTTGCGCAGGATTTCGGCGTCAGCCGCACGCCGGTGCGCGAAGCCATGGCGCAGCTCGAACGTGAGGGTTTCATCCGCTCGGTGCCGCGCCGCGGCGTCTATGTGGTGCGCAAGACCAAGCGTGAAGTGATCGAGATGATCACCGCTTGGGCCGCGCTGGAGAGCATGGCGGCGCGTCTGATCACCAAGAACGCCACCGACGAAGAGATCGCCCAACTGCGCAAGATGTTCGCCACCTTCCATGACGGACAGGTGGCAGCGCATCTCGACGAATATTCCGAAGTGAACATCGAATTCCACCAGACCATCATCCGCATGAGCCACAACAGCGTGCTCATCAACCTGGCTGAAAACCTGTTCACCCATATGCGCATGATCCGCCGCAAGACGATCGTCGAACGCGACCGCGTCGATCGTTCGATCGAGGATCACGCCCACATCATCGAAGCGATTGAAGCGCGCGACACCGACCGCGCCGAAGAACTTGTGCGCACCCATGCCCTCGGCCTTGCCGACCATGTGGCGCGCTACGCCGACTATCTGGATTAACAAAAAGACCCGGGGACGACACGATGGCTGAAGCAGCAGTTAAAGCCGAAGCAGAACGCGAGCTGACAGATGGCTTTCATCTCATCATCGATGCGCTCAAGCTCAACGGCGTCGAAACCATCTATGGCGTGCCCGGGATTCCGATCACGGATTTCGGCCGCATGGCGCAGGCCGAAGGCATTCGCGTTATTTCGTTTCGCCATGAGCAGAACGCGGGTTATGCGGCATCGATCGCCGGCTTTCTGACCAAGAAACCCGGTGTCTGTCTGACGGTGTCAGCGCCCGGCTTCCTCAACGGTCTCACCGCGCTCGCCCACGCAACGACCAATTGTTTCCCGATGATCCTGATCTCGGGCTCGTCCGAGCGCGAGGTCGTCGATCTCCAGCAGGGCGACTACGAGGAGATGGATCAGCTCGCCATCGCGAAGACCATGTGCAAGGCGGCATACCGTGTCCTTCATGCCGCCGATATCGGCATTGGCGTGGCCCGCGCGATCCGCGCTGCCGTGTCCGGCCGTCCGGGTGGTGTCTATCTCGATCTGCCGGCGAAGCTGTTCGGGCAGGTCATGGATGCGGAGAAGGGCGCCAAGTCGCTCGTCAAGGTGATCGATGCTGCGCCCGCGCAGATCCCGGCTCCTTCGGCCGTGAAGCGCGCGCTCGACGTGTTGAAGAGTGCGAAGCGCCCGTTGATCATTCTCGGCAAGGGCGCGGCTTACGCGCAGGCCGATGACGACATTCGGGCGCTGGTGGAGAAGAGCGGCATTCCGTTCCTGCCGATGAGCATGGGCAAGGGTCTTCTTCCCGACACCCATCCGCAATGCGCCGGTGCGGCACGGTCGACGGCGTTGCAGCAGTCCGACGTTGTCCTCCTGATCGGCGCGCGCCTGAACTGGTTGCTGTCGCACGGCAAGGGCAAGACCTGGGGCGAAGCTCCCAAGAAATTCATCCAGATCGACATCGAGCCTAAGGAGATGGACTCGAACGTCGAGATCGTCGCTCCGGTTGTGGGCGATATCGGGTCATGCGTCGCGGCTCTGCTCGCGGGCATGGACAGCAAGTGGCCGGCCGCGCCGGCCGACTGGATGAAAACCATCGCTTCGAAGCGTGACGAGAACGTCGCCAAGATGGCGCCGCGTCTGATGAACAACAACTCCCCGATGGATTATCACGGCGCGCTCGGCGTGCTGCGCACGATCATCAAGGAACGGCCGGACGCCATTCTGGTGAACGAAGGCGCCAACACGCTCGATCTCGCGCGCGGCATCATCGACATGTACAAGCCGCGCAAGCGGCTCGACGTCGGCACCTGGGGCATCATGGGCATCGGCATGGGCTATTCCATCGCCGCGGCCATTGAAACGGGCAAGCCCGTGCTCGCCGTCGAAGGCGACTCGGCGTTCGGCTTCTCCGGCATGGAGGTGGAAACGATCTGCCGGTACAAGCTGCCGGTCTGCATCGTCATTTTCAACAACGATGGCATCTACCGCGGCACCGACGTCAACTCTGCTGGCTCCGATCCGGCGACCACCGTTTTCGTCAAGGGCGCACGCTACGACAAGATGATCGAGGCTTTCGGCGGTGTTGGCGTCAACGCGACGTCGCCGGACGAACTCAAGCGCGCTGTGAATGCCGCCATGGATAGCGGCAAGCCGACACTCATCAACGCGGTGCTCGACCCTGCCGCCGGCAGCGAGAGCGGCCGCATCGGCAACCTCAATCCGCAGAGCGCGCTGAAGAAGAAATAATCGGCAGCGATATCTCGCTGATCCGGATGACATGAACTGAGACTTAGGAGACGAACGATGGCCAAGAAACAGAAGAAACCGGTGAAGGCAAAGGGCAAGGCGAAGAACGTCGCCCGCAGGCCCGCCCCGAAGAAAGTTGCCAGGAAGACGGCGAAAAAGGCTGTGGCGAAGAAAGCCGCCGGCAATGGTCTGCCGCGCCCCTCAAGCAAGCCACAAGGCCAGGCGGGCAAGGCGCTCGACGGCGTTCGCATTCTCGACTTTACCCATGTTCAATCAGGCCCGACCTGCACCCAGTTGCTCGCCTACATGGGCGCCGACGTGATCAAGATTGAACGTCCCGGCGTCGGCGACATCACGCGCACACAGCTGCGCGACGTCAAGGGCCAGGACAGCCTCTATTTCACCATGCTGAACGGCAACAAACGCTCGATCACGATCGACTCGAAGAACCCGAAGGGCAAGGAGATCATCAACCGGCTGATCAAGCATTGCGACGTGCTGGTGGAGAATTTCGCGCCCGGCGCGCTCGACCGCATGGGCTTCACCTGGGAGCATATCCACAAGCTCAACCCGCGCATGATTGTTGCTTCAGTGAAGGGCTTCGGCCCTGGGCCGTACGAGGACTGCAAGGTCTACGAGAACATCGCGCAATGCGCTGGCGGCTCGGCTTCGACCACCGGCTTCCGCGACGGCCCACCGCTCGTGACCGGCGCGCAGATCGGCGACAGCGGCACTGGGTTGCATCTCGCGCTCGGCATTGTTTCTGCCCTCTATCAGCGTAATCGCACGGGCCGCGGCCAGAAGGTGCTCGCCGCCATGCAAGACGGCGTGTTGAACCTCGCGCGTGTCAAGTTGCGCGATCAGCAGCGCCTCGCGCACGGCGCGCTTACCGAATACAGCCAGTACGGCGAAGGCGTGCCTTTCGGGAAAGCCGCGCCCCGCGCCGGCAACGACTCCGGTGGCGGTCAGCCCGGCTGGATTCTGAAGTGCAAAGGCTGGGAGACCGACCCCGACGCCTACATTTATTTCATCACCCAGGCGCCGGTGTGGGGTCCGATCTGCGATCTGATCGGCAAGCCGGAATGGAAGACCGATCCGGAATACGCTACGCCGCCGGCGCGGCTGCCAAAGCTCAAATCCATCTTCGGCACCATCGAAGAATGGACCATGACCATGACGAAGTTCGAAGTCATGGACAAATGCAACGCGGTCGACATTCCGGTGGGGCCGATCCTGTCGATGAAGGAAATCGCCGAGGAGCGGTCGCTGCGGGACACCGGCACGGTGGTCGAAGTCGATCACCCCGGTCGCGGCAAGTATCTGACCGTCGGAAATCCGATCAAGATGTCGGATTCGCCATGCAAGGTGGAACGTTCGCCACTCCTCGGTGAGCACACCGACGAAGTGCTGAAGAAAGAGCTTGGTTACTCCACCAAGGAGATCGCCGAGATCAAGGCGTCAGGTGCGGTAACGCCGCCGGAAAAGCCTGCGAAGGCTGAAGCGGCTTAACGGATCAATGCGTCTCTGCGCAGGCGGGACGATCAGAAGAAAAGTTGTGGGGAGGTTGCATGCGTATCGTGGTTCATGGGCAGCAGGCGTTCGGCAAGGCGGTTCTGGAAGCCATGCTCAAGCGTGGTGACAACGTCGTCGCAGTTTATGTTGCGCCGGAAAAGCCGGGCGCCAAGGCCGACCCGCTGAAGGAAGCCGCACTCGCCGCCAACCTGCCGGTGCATCAGCCCGCGTCCTACAAGGATCCGCAGGTTTGGGAGGAGTTCAAGGCCCTGAAACCCGATCTGCAGGTGATGGCTTTCGTCACGCTGTTCGTGCCGGAAGAATTCCTCAACGTCCCGACCCACGGCTCGATCCAGTATCATCCGTCGCTGTTGCCGGCTTATCGCGGCGCGAGCGCCATCAACTGGCCGATCATCAAGGGCGAGAAGGAAACCGGACTGTCGATATTCTGGCCCGACAACGGCCTCGATACCGGTGACGTGCTGCTGCAGAAGAAAACGCCGATCAGCGGAACCGACACGCTCGGCACCGTCTATTTCGACCGGCTGTTTCCGATGGGCGTCGAAGCCATGCTGGAGTCGGTTGATCTGGTGAAGGCCGGCAAGGCGCCGCGCATCAAGCAGGACGAGTCGAAGGCCACATATGAAGGCATGTGCAAGGCCGACAACGCCAAGATCGATTGGGGCAAGCCGTGGGAGCAGATCGACCGGCTGATCCGCGGCTGCAGTCCGGCACCCGGCGCCTGGACCACGCTCGACGGCAAGACCATCAAGATTTTTGAAGCCAAGCCGCTGCCGGCGAAAGATCCCAAGGGGATCGCGGGCAAGCTTGGCGAAGTTGCCATGGTGGAAGCCGACGGGATCACCGTCGTCTGCGCCGACGGCCGTTTCAAGATCACGCGCGTGCAGGCCGATGCCGGCAAGGTCGGCGCCGGTGAATGGGCGAGCAGTGTCAATCTCCAGCCGAAAGCAAGATTCTCATAGCCAGTCCCGCATCACGTCTGCGGTAACGCATCCGCATTTCCAACTTCGTTCTTCTCATTAATGGACCGCCAGCCATGCCCGCTTCCCAGCATCAGTCACCGAAATCCGATATTGAAATTTCGCAGTCCGCGACGAAGCGGCGTATTCTTGACGTTGCCAAGGAAAAGCTCGGCATCGCGGCGGAAAATCTCGATCCCTATGGCCACTACAAGGCCAAGGTGTCGATGGATTACGTCAAGTCGCTGCGGGACAAGAAGAACGGCAAGCTCATTCTGGTGACGGCGATCTCGCCGACGCCGGCGGGCGAGGGCAAGACCACCACGACGGTCGGCCTCACCGATGCGCTCAATCACATCGGTAAGAAGGCGATGCTCTGCCTGCGCGAACCGTCGCTCGGCCCGTCCTTCGGTATGAAGGGTGGCGCGGCTGGCGGCGGCTATGCCCAAGTCATTCCGATGGAGGACATCAATCTCCACTTCACCGGCGATTTTCACGCTATTACGTCCGCCCACAATCTGCTCTCGGCGCCGATCGACAACCACATCTACTGGGGCAATGCGCTGGGCATCGACAGCCGCCGCGTCGTCTGGCGCCGCGTCATGGACATGAACGACCGCGCGCTGCGCGAAATCATCTGTTCGCTGGGAGGTGTCGCGAATGGGTTCCCGCGCGAAGCCGGCTTCGATATCACGGTGGCTTCCGAGGTCATGGCGATCTTCTGCCTCGCTAAGGATCTCGACGACCTGAAGGAGCGGCTTGGCAATATCATCGTCGCGTACACGCGCGAGCGTAAGCCGATACGCGCTAAGGATATCAAGGCCCATGGCGCCATGACGGCGCTGTTGAAGGAAGCGATCGCGCCCAACCTGGTGCAGACGCTGGAAGGCACGCCTGCCTTCATTCACGGCGGCCCTTTCGCCAACATCGCGCATGGCTGTAACTCGGTGGTTGCGACCACGACTGCGCTGAAGCTTGCGGACTATGTGGTGACCGAAGCGGGTTTCGGCGCCGATCTCGGCGCGGAAAAGTTTATCGACATCAAGTGCCGTAAGGCCGGCATTGAGCCGTCCTGCGTCGTCATCGTTGCCACCATTCGCGCGCTGAAGATGCATGGCGGCGTCAAGAAGGACGACCTGAAGAAGGAAGACCTGAAGGCGCTGGAAGCCGGCATGGCCAACCTCGCGCGCCATGTCGAGAACGTGAAGAAATTCGGCATTCCGGCGGTGGTTTCGATCAACCGCTTCTCCGCCGATACCGATGCGGAAATCGCTCTGGTGAAGGAAAAATGCAAGGCGCTCGGCGTTGAGGCGCTGATGGCCGATCACTGGGCTATGGGCGGCGAGGGGGCGGCCGATGTTGCGCGCGCTGTGGTCAAGACCATCGGCGAGAGCAAAGGCAAGCTCAAGCTGCTTTATCCCGATGACATGCCGCTGTTCGAAAAGGTGCGCACCATCGCCAAGGAAATCTATCGCGCTGACGACGCCACCGCCGACAAGTCGGTGAAGGATCAGCTCAAGACCTGGGAAGAGATGGGCTTCGGCAAGCTGCCGGTCTGCATCGCCAAGACGCAGTATTCCTTTTCGACCAATCCCGATGCCAAGGGTGCGCCGACGGGCTTCTCGATCCCGGTGCGCGAGGTGCGGCTTTCCGCCGGAGCGGAATTCGTGGTCGCGATCTGCGGTGAGATCATGACCATGCCGGGATTGCCGAAGGTGCCGTCGGCGGACAGCATCGACGTCGGCGCGGATGGCAAGATCGTCGGGCTATTCTAGCCGCAGCCGGCGAGCGGGCTGGCTCTTCCGAAACTGGTTGTCGCTTGAAGCCGGCGCGAGCAGCATTGCTCGCGCCGGCTTCTTCGCGCATCCTGCTCATGCCAACGAAAATAAGGAGCCCAATGTGACTGCGATCTGGAAACCTTCCGTCGTGGCGCTCGCCGCCACTCTTCAGATGCTCGGCCCGCCGGCTGCCGCGGCGGACCCGGTGGCTGATTTCTACAAGGGCAAGACCGTCAGCATCATTGTCGGCGCCGCCGAAGGTGGCGGGTTCGATGTCTATGCGCGCGCTGCAGCGCGGCATTTCCCGCGGCATCTTCCAGGCAGCCCGCAGATCATCGTGCAGAACCGGCCCGGCGCCGGCACCATCAATGCGGCCAACTACGTCTACAGCGTCGCCCCGCAGGACGGCACCGTCATCGCCGCCATTTCCGGCAGCGCACCGCTGCTCCAGATCATGGGAGAGAGTGGCCCGCAATTCGACAGCACGAAATTCCAGTGGTTGGGCAGCGTCGCGTCCGATACCGGCGCCTTCTATGTGTGGAATACGGCGAAGGTGAAAACCTTCAAGGACGCATTCACCAATCCCGCGATCCTAGGCAGCCACGGGCCCAATGTCAGCGAGATCTATCCGGCGCTAGCCAACAACGTGCTCGGCACCAAGTTCAAGGTCATCCAGGGTTACAAGTCAGGTCCGAACGTCCGGCTCGCGATGGAGGGCGGCGAAGTAGAGGGACAGGCGCAGACCTGGGACAGCGTCAAGTCGACCACGCCCCAGTGGATTGCCGAAGGCAAGATCAGCGTGCTCGCCCAGATCGCGCTGAAGCCCGACGAGGAGCTGAAGAAGATGGGCGTGCCGATGATCATGGATTTCGTCACCCGCGAACACGTTCTCCCGAAATACACCGTCGAGGAAGCGCAGAGCTATTTCAAGCTGATGCTCACCGGCGATCAGCTTGCGCGGCCATTCGTTGTCGGGCCCGGCGTTCCGGCTGAGCGCGTCGAGGCCCTTCGAAAGGCATTCATGGCACTGGCGGCCGACCCAGACTTCATCGCTGATGTGAAGAAAATGGGTCGACCGGTCGAACCGATTTCCGGCAAGGAGATGCAGGCGATGATCGCCGAGCTTGCGGCGACGCCGAAGAACATCCTGGAGAACGTGAAAGAGCTGGTCAAATATCAGGCCGTGAAATAAATCGGCGCGATGACTGGATTAGAAAGGGCTGCAGCAGAATGAACGACATGAACGACACCCGGCACTTCCTCGACTTCCTCGCGCTCGCACAACGCAGCAAGAAGCCCCGCCAGCAGGGCCTCACCTGCATCGGCGACGATGGCGACCCGACCCCGTGGGTGAGGGATATGCTGGAGTGCTGGGGCGAATACGTCGACGGCGTGAAATTCGTCCCGGCGCTGCTGATGATGCCGGCGCGCGTGGTCGAGGAGCGCGTGAAGCTTTACCGCGACCACGGCATGAGCGTCGCGCTCGACGATCCGATTTTCGCCATCGCCTACTACCAGGGCAAGGTCGAGCAGTTGCTGGGTGCGGTCCGCGACATTGGTTTCACGCACTGCCAGATCGACACCCATCATGTAAAGCTCAACGACCCGGCCCGGACCAAAAAGGCGGACGACGACCACGTCAAGTTCACCGCGCTCGCAAAGGAGATGGGCCTCAAGATCTGGGGCGAGGTCGGCCAGAAGCAGGAAGAAGGCGACACCGCCCGCGCTGGCGCTGGTGAGGTCAACGTCAAGGGCATTGTCGCCGAAATGAAGGAGCTGCTGGCGGGCGGTTGCGAAAAGGTCTTCCTCGAGAGCCGCGTCGTGCGCCACGCCATCGGGGATTACGGCGAGAAGGAAAAGGGCGAGCTGCAGGTACGCCAGATCATCAATGAAGTCGGGCCGGAGAACGTCTACATCGAGATCGCCAACCAGATGTCGTTCGAGGCAAGGAACTGCCATCGCCTCTGGGCGGTCAGGACGTTCGGCCCCGACGTGAACTTTGCCGGCGGGACGACTCTGAAGGAGGTCCGCTATGTAGAGGCCATCCGGCGCGGCGTCATCTTCGTGCCCGGTCCGAGCCGGTCGAGCTCGCGTTTGTGGGTGCAGTCGATGGCCAAGAACAACGGCAAAGCGGCGGCGGAATGGTGGACCGAGCCTTATCCGATCGATCCCAGCGCAGTTGCCAAGCTGCGCTGACGGATAGCGCGACACCGGCCTCACACCGCGTCCAGCTGCGGTGCGATCCGTTTGGCTTCAACCACTAGCGCGGACGTGATCGGCATCATCGGCTCGCGCGCCGGCACCACCAGCCCGATGGTCTGTACCGCTTCCGGGTCGGTGATCGGAATGGCACGGATCGGAATGGTGAGGCCGAGCGTTTCGGCAAGCTTGGCCGGCATCACGCTCGCCCAGCGTCCTGTGCGGACATGGGCGAACAGCAGGATCATCGAATCCGATTCCAGCGTCGGTTTTGATTCCTTGCCTGCGCTCTTCAACAGGCCGTCAATAATACGGCGGTTCTGCATGTCCGGGGTCAACAGGCAGAGCGGCACATCCGCCACCTCCGCCCAGGTCACGGTGTCGCGATTGCCCAGCGGCGCATCGGATGAGGTCAGCAGACGATAACGTTCGCGATACAGCGGCACGGTGTTCACGCGTCCCACCGGTTCGTTGCCGAGATAAGTGATGCCGGCGTCGATCTCGAGATTGTCGAGCAGATCGAGGATCTGGATAGAGGTGCGCGACCAGATGGTGAACTGCACATTGGGGTGCCGTTCGCGGTAGGGCGTTGTCAGCGCGGCGACCATGGCCAGTGCTGTCGGGATCGCCGCGATGCGCAGCCGGCCCGTCAGTCCGTGACGCAGCGCGTTGATCTCCTCGCGCATGGTGCGGGTGTCGCTGACGATGCGGCGAGCCCATTCCAGAACCCGCTCGCCTTCCGGCGTGAAACCCTGGAAGCGAGAGCCGCGGTTGACCAACAGCACGCCCATCTGCTCTTCCAGCTGCTTCAGGCCGGCCGAGAGCGTTGGCTGGGTCACACCGCAGGATTCGGCGGCCCGTCCGAAATGGTGCTCGCGTGCGAGCGCCAATATGAAGCCGAGTTTATCGATCATTTAAAAGCAAAATCAATGACTTATAAGATTCAAGCTGCGCTTGAATTGATCCCAAAATAAGACGTGATGAGGCTCAAGTCGATAGAAGTTTTCTATGTATAACCAGCCGAAAGACCCGTTTTGGAAAGCCGCCGAATCCAATAGGCTGCAGCGCGATATCGAACCGGCGGCGGAATGCCGCAAAGCGGCGGAGGAGCCTCAATGCTCACGACACATCACACCACATTGTTTGGACGTTTATTTGCGGGAGCGGTTTTCACCGCTGCTGCCCTGGCATTTACGGCAGCGCCAGTCATCGCGCAAAAGAAGCAGCAACAGCAACAACAGCAGGCTGCGCCCGAGGAAGAAGAAATCGATCAGGTGGAACTAACGCAGGCCCAAATCGACGGGTTTGTGACCGCGCAAACGAAAATCACTCCGATCACTGCCAAGCTCAAAGGCAACGCGCAGCCGAGCAAGCAGATGATGGCCCAAATGGAAGGGATTTCGAAAGAAGCCGGCTTCAAGGACTTTGAGGAATTCGGCAACGTCGGGTCCAATATCGGCTTCGTATTCGGCGGCATCGACCCGAATACCAAAAAGTTTGTTGAGCCGGAAATGCAGATCAAGCAGGAAATCGACAAGGTGAATGCCGACGCCAAAATGCCGGCAGCGCAGAAGAAGAAAGCCCTGGCGGATCTACAAAAGGCGCTGACGTCTGCGCCCAAGCTAAAATTTCCGGTCAATGCGGAACTGGTCGCGAAAAACTACGACAAGCTGAAACCGGTGATGCAATAGAGCGCAATCCGGCGAAGTGGGAACCGGTTCGCCGCAAGATTGCGCGACAAATCAACGAATCTAACGTCCGATCAGATTCAATCTAATCGGATCGGACTTTAGGTTACGGCCGATCACAAAAGCAAAAACCGGGACCCGATGGGTCCCGGTTTCGTTTGGAGCTTGCCGTCAGAGATCACTCTTTCTTCTTGAAATAAGGCTCCACCGGCCCGCTCAATTTGATGGTCAGCGGATTGCCGAAGCGGTCCCGCGCGTTGCCCGCGGCGACGCGGATCCAGCCCTCGCTCACGCAATATTCTTCCACATTGGTCTTTTCCTTGCCCGCAAAGCGAATTCCCACGTCGCGTGCGAGCACGGCTTCGTCGTAATGGGGGCTTTTGGGGTTGTTGCTGAGGCGGTCGGGCGGGGTATCACTCATTGCGAAGGCATTCCTCTTTCGGCCTGACAGGGATATCGTAGCAGGTTAGCATAGCCAAGGTAGGCAAGCAGGAGTTCCGTCATGCTTTTTGTGATTCATGCCATGGACAAGAAGGATGCGATCAACACCCGGGCCAGGCATTACCGGGAACACCGGCAGCATCTCGACGACAGCATGAAATATGGCGTCGCCGTCATCACAGCGGGTCCGTTCGTCGCCGACGACAACGAGACGCCGATTGGCAGCCTGTTCATTGTCGAGGCCAAGGATCGCGCCGCCATCAAGGCTTTCGTCGATAGCGATCCCTATCACGTCAACGGCGTGTGGGAGACCGACGGGGTGGAAATCCACGCCTATCACAAGAAGCGCGGGTAAGACCTTCAAATAAGAACAAATCGTCGCGGCGGGACTGTGATCGCAACTCGGGTTTACCCCACTTGCGACACTCTTTATGCTGTTGCGCGAACGGAGAATGCCGCATGTCCCTTGCTGAATCGCTCTCGCCCGTAACAACGCCTGCCCTCGGCGCCGTCCGTCATGACTGGACACGCGAAGAGGTGGCGGCGTTGTTTGCGCTGCCGTTCTCCGATCTGATCTTCGAGGCCCAGCGCATCCATCGGGAGAATTTCGATCCGCGCGAAGTGCAGATCTCGACGCTGCTGTCGATCAAGACCGGCGGCTGCCCGGAAGACTGCGGCTATTGTGCGCAAAGCGTGAAATACGACACCGGCGTGAAGGCGGAGAAGCTGATGGCGCTGGACGCCGTGCTGGCCGATGCGCGTGCTGCGAAGGCGGCAGGGGCCAGCCGCTTTTGCATGGGCGCCGCCTGGCGCTCGCCCAAGGACCGCGATCTCGAGCAGGTCTGCGCCATGGTTGAGGGCGTGAAAGCGCTCGGCATGGAGACCTGCGTCACGCTCGGCATGCTCACCGGTTCGCAAGCGCTGCGTCTGAAAGACTCCGGCCTCGACTATTACAACCACAACCTCGACACCTCGCCGGAGCATTACGGCAACATCATCACGACGCGCACCTACCAGGATCGCCTCGATACGCTGGCGCATGTGCGCGAGGCCGGCATCAATGTCTGCTGTGGCGGCATCGTCGGGCTGGGCGAGGGGGAGACCGACCGCATCAGCATGATTGCAACGCTGGCGAGCCTGCCGTCGCATCCCGAAAGCGTGCCGATCAATATGCTGGTGCAGGTGGAAGGCACGCCGTTGTCCGGCGGCGAGACCATCGACGCGATCGACTTCGTGCGCACCATTGCCGCCGCGCGCATCACCATGCCGAAATCGATGGTCCGGCTGTCTGCCGGCCGCGAGGACATGACCGACGAAGCGCAGGCCTTGTGTTTCGTCGCCGGCGCCAATTCGATTTTCTACGGGCCGAAGCTGCTTACCACGCCCAACCGCGCGCATGACAAGGACATGCAACTGCTCGACCGGTTGGGTATGGTGCCTGCATAGCGTTTTCTGGCGAAGTGGGAACCGGTTCGCCGTAGAAAACGCGTCACCTAACAATGCTAGTGTCAGGTTAGCGGCGTCTTAGGCAAAGCTTCGCGCCAGCGCCAACCCGGCGAACAATCCACCAATCGACAGCGCCACCGACGCGACGACATAGATCGCCGCCGCGGAGATTTCACCGCGCTGATAGAGCAGGGCGGCGTCGAGCGAAAAGGCCGAGAACGTAGTGTAGCCGCCGAGAATGCCGGTGGTCAGGAACAGGCGCCAGCTCTGCGACGCGTCACCCCTGAAGGCGAAGTAGCCGGCGACCAGCCCCATGATCAGGGAACCCGTCACGTTGATGACGAGCGTTCCGTATGGGAAGGCCGTGCCGAGCCAGCGGGCTACGCCGAGATTCATGCCATGGCGCAAGGCGGCGCCCAGGCCGCCGCCGAGGAAAACAATTGCATAGCCCATCGCTGCCGACTCCATTCTGTTGCCAATTAACAGCAAAAACTGCGGCCTTGCCACCCGCCGCGCCAGGCCGCAAATAGGACGCATGCCGTCCGATCCCGAACCAGCCCCGCCGCCAGCGCCAGTTCCCACAGGCGTGAAGCGCCGCAAGCGCAAGCCGCTCGACTGGTCGACGGCTGGCATCGGCATCATGGTGGTTGCGGCGGCGACGACGGTTTATTTGCGCGACGGCAGCGAGCGTTTCTTTGATATTTTTTATCACGATCTGCGGCTGTTCCTGGACGTGTTGCTCAAGGTGGCGGCCGGTTGTCTGATCGGCGCTTTTCTTGCGCGCTTGTTGCCGCGGGAAATGGTGGGGAAATGGATCGGCGCTGAATCCGGCGTGCTGGGTCTCTTCATTGCAACCATTCTTGGCGCGATTTTGCCAGGTGGACCGATCACGATTTATCCGGTCGCCAGTGCGCTGCTGTTCGTTGGCGCTGACATCGGCGCAACCGTCGCCTTCATTACGAGCTGGACGCTGCTCGGTTATACGCGCGCGCTGGTGTGGGAGATTCCATTCTTCGGTATCGACTACGTGATGTGGAGGACAATCCTCTCTCTGCCGCTGCCTGTTCTCGCCGGCGTTCTTGCGCGTGTGATCGCTCCTATCGTCACTAAACGATGGGGAGAGGCGCCGTGACGGTCTATATCGTTGAAGCGCTGCTCTGGATTCTCGTCGCCGGCCTTGGCCTCGCCGCGGCGGTGAAGGGACGCATCCTGTTTCGCGAAGGTGCGCGCGAAGGGATTACAGATTTTTTAAGGCTGCTGCCGAAGGTGCTTCTCGGTGTTGTCGGCTCCGGTTACGTGGCGGCTGTCATGCCGGCGGATATCACCGCTCAGTATCTCGGGCCCGACTCGGGATTTCTCGGCGTTGGCATTGCGATTCTGGCAGGTGCTTTCACGCCGGGCGGACCTGTGGTGGGTTTTTCCATCGGCGCCGCTGCCATCAAGAGCGGCGCGGGCGCACCGCAGGTGATGGCTTATGTCACCGCCTGGGCGCTGTTTGCCGTGCAGCGTTTCTTCCTGTGGGAATTGCCGATCATGCCCGCCCGCCTGGTATGGATTCGCGCTCTCGCGTCGCTGCCGCTCCCGTTTCTGGTGGCCGGCGCGGCTATGTTTCTCGGCAAGCCGTAGCGTTTAATGAACCGCCATGGCGTTGCGCGGCATGATGGCGCCGCGGTGCTTCACTTTTTCCCCCGCCAGACGATGTGCAGCTGTCACAGCCGCAACCGGATCTGCGCCGGATAAGCGGGCGGCGAGATAACCGGCATTGAAGCTGTCACCGGCAGCCACGGTATCGACGGGAACGACCACTTCAGGCACCGGTACTGTTTCCGTCCGGCCATCGGCGGAAACCAGCGCGCTGTTCGGTCCGTTCTTCACCACGATCTCGTTGATGCCGAAAGCCTGCATGCGTTCGATGGTGGCTTCCGGACTTGGATCTCCCCACAGCACGGCTTCATCGTCGTAGGCCGGCAATGCGAGATCGGCGCGCTTGAGCGCTTCCGCGAACACCGTGCGCGTGCGGGGCAGGTCGCCTTTCCATCCATGCGGCCGAAAATTTCCATCGAAGGCGATCTTCACGCCATTCTTGCGCGCGAGCTCGACCACTGCAAGGAAACGGCCGAGGCCGGTGTTGGAATAAAGCGACAGCGTGATGCCGGAGAAATAAATCAGCTGCGCGCCCATCATGGCTTCGGCGATCTTTCCCCAATCCGGCAATTCGAACAGATCGCGCGCAGGAGATGTATCGCGCCAGCAGGACGCGTGGCGCTCGCCTTTGGAGTCCGTCTCGACCAGACAAAGCCCGGTCATGCGTGCCGGCGCGCGCAACATCAGATCCGTTGCCATGTTTTCGGCTTTGGCTAGTGCGATGATGTCGTCGGAGTATCGGTCGTCGCCAAGCGCTGTGGCATAGGCAACGTTCATGCCGGCCCGCGCGAGATAAACAGCGGTGTTGAAGGTGTCGCCGCTGCATCCGACCGTGAAGCGGCCGTCGGCCTGACGCGACATTTCAATCATGACTTCGCCAACGGAAATGATGCGCGGACGTTGCTCGCTCATGAAAGCCAAGATGGATGTGCGGGTGCGCCTTGGCAAATGCTAAGGAATTCACTTGCCGTTGCCAAAAACCATATGTTATATTATAACATTCATGTTAAAAGATAAGGTATTTCAATGGCTGAGGCTCCTTCCCACACCCATCATCATCCCCATCCGGTCGTGGTTTCCGCCTCGATCTTGCGGATGTCGGCGTTGCAGCGGCTTGCAGTCGCCGGCGCGGTGGTCGCGGTGATCTGGTCGGCGGTCTTTTGGGCGATGAGCTGACCATGAGCGCCGCCCTGCAGCTCAAGAACCTCACCCTCGGCTATGACCGCCACCCGGCGGTGCATCACCTCAGCGGCACCGTCGAAACCGGTGCGCTGGTCGCGGTGGTCGGCCCGAACGGCGCGGGCAAATCGACGCTGTTCAAGGGCATCGTCGGTGTGATCAAGCCGTTGTCCGGGCAAATCGATCTCGGCGGCTTGCAGGCGCGCGAGATCGCCTATCTGCCCCAGGCCGCGGAGATCGACCGCAGCTTTCCGATCAGCGTCTACGACATGGTCGCGATGGGACTGTGGCATCGCACCGGGCTGTTCGGTGGAATCGATCGCAAAGCGCGGCACGAGATTGAGCGTGCCATTGCTGCTGTAGGGCTCAATGGTTTCGAGGGGCGGCCGATTGCGACACTGTCCGGCGGCCAGACCCAGCGCATGCTGTTCGCGCGGCTGTTGTTGCAGGATGCGCGCATGATCGTGCTCGACGAGCCGTTCAATGCCATCGACGCGAAGACCATGGCCGACCTGCTCGACGTGGTGCGGCGCTGGCACCAGGAAAAGCGTACGGTGATCGCGGCGCTGCACGACATCCAACTGGTGAAGGCGAATTTCCCGCAGACCCTGCTGCTTGCGCGTCAGTCGGTGGCCTGGGGCGACACCGCCGAAGTGCTGACGCCGGAAAACCTGCTCACCGCGCGCCGCATGTGCGAAGCGTTCCACGACGATGCCGCGGCCTGCGCCGCGCCACTGACGGCAGCGTAACCCCATGCTGTACGATTTCCTGATTGCACCTTTTCTCGAATTCGAATTCATGCGCCGCGCGCTGGTCGCCACCTTTGCGCTGTCGGTTGGCGCCGCTCCTATCGGTGTTTTCCTCATGCTGCGCCGGATGAGCCTGATCGGCGACGCCATGGCGCATGCGATTCTGCCCGGTGCAGCGATCGGATTCATCTTCGCCGGCCTGAACCTGTTCGCCATGGCGGGCGGCGGCCTGATCGCGGGCTTCGCCATTGCGGTGGGGGCAGGACTGATCGCGCGCGCAACCGAGCTCAAGGAAGATGCGTCGCTCGCGGCTTTCTTCCTGATCTCGCTCGCGCTCGGCGTCACCATTGTTTCGCTCAAGGGCACCAATGTCGATCTGCTGCATTTCCTGTTCGGCACGGTGCTGGCGGTGGACGACCCGACATTGCTGCTGATTGTTTCCCTCAGCAGCGTCTCGACCATTCTGTTGGCGCTGATCTGGCGACCGCTGGTGTTGGAATGCGTCGATCCCGGATTCCTGCGCTCAGTCAGCCGCGCCGGCGGTCCCACGCACATCGCCTTCCTGCTGCTGGTGGTGATGAACCTGATCGGCGGCTTTCAGGCCCTGGGGACCTTGCTTGCGGTCGGCATCATGATGCTGCCGGCGGTGATTTCCCGCTTCTGGGCGCGCGATATCAGCCGGATGATCGTCATCGCCATCGGCTCCGCCGCAGTGTCGGGCTACGCCGGACTGCTGTTGTCCTTCCACGCCAGTCTGCCGTCCGGCCCTGCGGTGATCCTGGTCGCGGGCGGCATTTACATTGTCTCGGTGATCGTCGGCCCTGTCGGTGGCCTGGTCTGGCGGCTTGTGCCGATGCGTCACCTTGAAGCCTGAGGAGCGTCCCATGTCCCTGAAGCAGACGATTGCTGCCGCGCTTGTCGCCGTTATCGCGATGAGTATCAACACAGCCGCCCCGGCACAGGAGAAGATGCCGGTGATCGCGAGTTTCTCAATCCTCGGCGATCTGGTGAAAAACGTCGGCGGCGACCGGGTCGAGGTCGGCACGCTGGTGGGACCGAATTCAGATTCCCACGTTTATTCTCCGGCGCCCGCTGACGCGAAGCGCGTAGCAGCCGCCAAGGCGGTGTTCATCAACGGCCTCGGTCTGGAAGGCTGGATCACCCGGCTGGTGAAGGCGTCCGGCACCAGGGCGGCGACTGTCATCGCGACCAACGGAATCAAAACACGCAGGATGGAAGAGGACGGCCGTCAGGTCACCGACCCCCATGCCTGGCAGTCTGTCGCCAACACGAAAATCTATGTGACCAATATCCGCGACGGCCTCATCGCGGCCGACCCGGCGGGCAAAGGCGTTTATGAAGCCAATGCGCGCGCCTATCTCGCAAAACTCGACGCGCTAGAGACGGAAGTGAAGGACGCGCTCGGTAAAATCCCGGCCGACCGCCGCCGCATCATCACGAGCCATGACGCCTTCGGTTATTTCGGCGCAGCTTATGGCATCGAGTTCATCGCCCCGACCGGCGTTTCAACGGAAGCACAGGTGTCGGCCAAGGATGTCGCCAGGATCATTGTGCAGATCAGGAAGCAGAAGATCCCGGCGGTGTTCATGGAAAACATCGCCGATCCAAGGATGATGGAGCAGATCGCCAAGGAAAGCGGAGCGAAGGTCGGCGGGCGTCTGTTCTCCGATGCGCTGTCGGACGACAAAGGTCCGGCGCCAAGCTACATCGACATGATGCGCAACAACATCCACCAGCTCAGCAGCGCGCTGACCAGCTAGAGCGTCTTTGTTTTATTAACTGAAGCGTAGCCACGGGCGAGCTGTGCTCCCTCTCCCCGCCGGGGAGAGGTGAAGAGCTGCGGCGAGTGGCGATTTGGTCCAAAACAAATCGCTCTAAACGCGCAAAAGAAAAAGGGCGGCGCGTAAACTTGCGCCGCCCTTTGAAATGCTTCCGCGCAGGCCTTCTCAGATGTGGAACGTCTTCAGGGGATTGAACCCGTTGAAGGCGACCGCTGAGTAGGTCGAGGTATAGGCGCCGGTGCCTTCGATCAGCAGCTTGTCCCCGATCTCCAGGCTGACCGGGAGCGGATAGGGCTGCTTCTCGTACAGCACG